>NZ_JBXDSE010000004.1:0-175058 GCF_056844665.1 Chryseobacterium sp. FR048
CCAGGGTTCTGTGCGGAAAGTATGAAAGGTTGGAAATCACAAAGGCGCAAGTTCTTTTACATACAAAGTGTTGGAAGACGCAAGGATTTTATCTTCGATAAAATTGTATACCGCTGAATATTGCTACGGACGCGGTATGCTGTAAACTAGTCTATAGAATCTTCGCCGTGGTAAAAAGAAATGAACTTTTTGTTAATTTAACAAGATATAATTTGCATATGTCTTAGAATACACGAATAAATTTGAAGTTGCCTTAGAATGCACGAATAAAAGAGAATGAAAAACACATAATTCTACTATCAATGTGATATGCTGTAAACTCGTCTATAGAACGTTCGTTGTTGTAAAAAGAGACGAACCTTTTGTCAATTTAACAAGATAAATTTGCATAGGTCTTAGAATAAACAAATATTTTATTCGTGCATTCGTGGCAATTAATTTTCTTCCGGATCAGATCAGTTGGTTTCGATAAGAAAATTTAAGCGGTCCACATATTTTCCGCTTTGACCGGTAATGGCAATTAACTTTCCGTCAATTGTACTTTCGTCACCACCTCTTCCACCTCCTGAAATACTGCGGTTTTTGTTGGTCGTGAATTTAATATAATCGATGTATTTTCCGGCTCTGTAGTCAATTCTGTCAATGTACTCATCATCTTCCAGAATTAGAGTTCCGTCGTTGTCACCACCACCTCCGCCATGAGAGGTACCATTGATGATGATCTGGTCTACATATTTCCCGGCATGAAGCCCGATGGATTGAACGGTAGACATGTCAAAGAGAGAACCTCCGTCTCCTCCGATAGATTTAATGGTGTAATGATTCATGATTGTTATTTTGTTAAATGGTTAATTTCCTACTCATATGGCTTTTCGGTTTTCGCCTCGTTTTTTTAGTGATTGCAGATCTTCACTGTCAAAAAGCTTTTGATACCACAAAGATAATGATGGCGTGAAAGCAGGAGAAGAAGGAGAATACCCGTTTTGAAAAACACGTATTTGCACTTGTTGCAGGTGATTTCAATAGAAGTTATACCCTTTGGAATAAAAGCCAGGAACCCATCTTTTTTCCTAAACAGAGATTCTGTTACAACTTCCCTTAATTGAGCTACTCAGATGATCCGTATTCTTCTGAACTTTGCCCTGTCAATAATTAAAATAAAATGATATGCAAACGATATTAGGAGCCAATGGGCAGATTGGTGAAGAGTTGGCAAGAGAATTAAAAAGAAACTTTACCTCAGATATTCGCATTGTCAGCAGAGCAGCAAAAAAAGTAAATGATACAGATGAAGTCTTTTCAGCAGATCTTTCTATTCGTGAGAAAGCTATTGAAGCTGTAAAGGGGAGTGAAATTGCCTATTTTACATTAGGTCTTCCAATGAGTTCTGATCTCTGGGAAGAACAGTTTCCTCTTATCCTTCGAAATGTGATAGATGCCTGTAAGATCAATGGAACAAAGCTTGTCTTCTTTGATAATACCTATATGTATCCTCAGGACGACCGGGTTTTGACTGAAAATACTCCATTTGCTCCGGTAGGCAGAAAAGGAAAAGTCCGAAAAGAAATGGCAGAAATGGTCCTGAAGGAAATACAGTCCGGAGCATTGGAAGCCGTTATCTGCCGCGCTCCTGAATTCTATGGTCCCGGAAAAACACAGAGCATTACCAATACATTGGTTTTTAACAATATCAAAGAAGATAAAAAGCTGAAAGTACCATTGAGAACTGATAAAAAAAGAAGCTTAATCTGGACTCCTGATGCCAGCCGGGCCACTGCACTCATTGGAAATACGCCGGATGCTTACGGACAGACCTGGCACCTGCCGGTAGACAAAAGCCATCCAACCTACCGGGAATTTATCAGAACAGCCTCTGGTGTTTACGACAGGGATCTGAACTATTCTGCTGTTCCCAAATTTGTTTTTAAATTGGGTGCTTTATTCAACAAAAAACTAAAAGAACTTCTGGAACTGCTTCCAAGATATGAGCATGATAATATATTCGATGATTCGAAGTTCAGAAACCGATTTCCTGAGTTTCAGGTAACGACTTATAAGCAGGGAATTAGCCAGATCAAAAATGAACAGCTTTCAGGAAAACAATAAAAACTGTATCTTAGAATGTGTTCAAAATATATAATTCAGAAAATCATATGAAAACGCCAGAGAAAGTTTCGTCAATCAGCGTACTGCATCAGTTTTTAGGATTGAAAAAGCCTTCCAATCCGTTGATCAGCGTATTTAATTTTGATGATGTAAAACTACAGCAGGACACGATTCTCAGTACGTTAATAACCGATTTTTATGTAGTAGCACTCAAAAAAGACTGTGCCGGAGGAAAATGCAAATATGGGCAGCAGTACTATGATTTTGATGAAGGCATTATGTACTTTACCGCTCCCCATCAGGTGCTGCAGTTTGAAGATATACTTCTGAACGGCGTAAAAGGTTTTGTTTTGGTTGTACATCCTGATTTTCTGCATGGGTATCCTTTAGCTTCGAAGGTTAAAGACTATGGTTTTTTCTCTTATGCCACCAACGAAGCCCTTCATCTTTCCGAAAAAGAAGAAAAGTCTGTGATGGATATTATAGACAATATAGAACAGGAGATAGATGCCAATATGGATTCTTTCACTCAGGATCTTTTGATTTCGAACCTTGATCTTTTACTGAAATACAGCGATCGCTTTTATAACCGCCAGTTTTTAACCAGAAAAAAAGTGAATAATGATCTGCTTTCAAGGCTGGAAAACCTGCTTGATGATTATTTTAAAAATGATCAGCTGGTCCTCAGTGGTATTCCTACCGTTCATTTTGTTGCAGAACAGCTGAACCTGAGTGCCAATTATCTGAGCGATATGCTTCGGATTCAGACGGGGCAGACAACTCAGCAGCATATTCAGAACAGGCTGATCGAAAAGGCAAAAGAGCTACTGTCTACTACCGAAAT
This sequence comes from Chryseobacterium sp. FR048, assembly GCF_056844665.1. Classification (NCBI taxonomy): domain Bacteria; kingdom Pseudomonadati; phylum Bacteroidota; class Flavobacteriia; order Flavobacteriales; family Weeksellaceae; genus Chryseobacterium; species Chryseobacterium sp. FR048. Next base: position 2,951 of record NZ_JBXDSE010000004.1, read on the forward strand.
GTCAGTCTCTGAAATTGCTTACCAGCTGGGCTTTGAACATCCACAATCTTTCCACCGTCTGTTTAAGAACCGCACTTCTTTCTCACCTCTGGAATTCAGAGCTTCGTTTAATTGATTTTCTACGGAATGACCCTGTTTATTTATTTCATTTAATGATTGAATGTTCCATACTATGCAATATAGAAACTCAGCAATTTTCAAAAACTTAAGTGAACTTCTTATACGAAAATAGTGTAAACTTAAAAGACTTAAGTGTTTAATAACTTTTGTGACTTCTGACTTAAAGAAGACATCAAAGATATTCAGAGATTCTGTTACAACTTTCCTTGATTAAGCTACATCATATGATCCCTTTCTTCCGAACTTTGTGATACAAAACAACAAGAATATGAGTCCTTTGAAAATACTGATCATGGTGACCAATGTCAGTCTGTACGCCAGTGGTCATTTCAAAACCGGATTATGGCTGAGTGAGCTCACCCACATTTTATCTTTCAAAATGTTTTGAATGGCATCTGAAATTTCAAATAATTTTCCGTGATAGTTATTTCCCAGCAGAATAATGGTCAGGTTTTTATTCAGATCAGAAACAAGAAGGGCTTCATAGCTTCCGGCTCTTCCGTCGTGTATATGTTCGGTTAATTTTTTGTTTTTAAATTTTGCCAATCCCAGCGAAGATTGGGTTTCTGGAAGATCGAATTGTTGGCCTAACTCAAATAATAAATTGGCATTAATTACTTTATTAGCGTGCAGGCAGTCTGACCATTTCAACAAATCACGAGCAGTAAGATAAGTTCCGCCCGTTATGGGTAAATCAGCTTTGTCTGCTATTAAATCTTTATTGAATCCTTTGGCTATATTTTTTTCATTCTCAAAAGGAGTCATCACAGAAGAAGTCATTTTACAGGGCTTAAAAATGTATTTTTCTGCATACATTTTAAATGGCATTCCGGTCAGCCTTTCAACAATAAACTGGCGCAGGAAGATATTATTGTTGTTGTAATCATAATGAGTGCCAGGTTTGAAATCAAGCGAATCCACAAGTTGTAATCCTTCAAAAAGGTCTTTATCATTTTTGATTTTTTTCCAGTTTACATTAGGAATACCACTGGTGTACTGTAACAGGTCTTTTATTTTTACCTCATGGGCCCATTGAGGAAGCTCCGGGATATACCGGGAAACTTTATCTTCGAATTTCAACTTACCCTGTTCCTGCAATTGGGCCAAAGCAACAGCGCTGAATTCTTTAGTGATAGAACCTATATTAAAACGGTAATCAGCCGTTAGTTTTTCCGTTTTTGCAGCATCTGCAAAGCCAAACGAAGCATTGTAGAGGATGATATTCTTTTGTACAACCAAAACATTACCATTAAAATCTCCGCTTTCACCTGATCTTTTCATGAGTGAATCAATCTGATGTATTTTCTTTGACTGGGCAAAAGAATGATTGGTCAGAAGTAATAGGAATGTGAAAATGAAGGCCAGTTGTTTTTAATGGGGCATGTTCGATGTTTTGTTGGTCTTAGGAATTAGTTTTTTACCACGGTCAGGTTATGCTGATACAGCGATTTTTATTTTGTCATAAAAATACAAATTTAAATCCGTTTACAATGTTTTGCTTTGTAGTGAGTTGCGATATTCGGTTGGTGTGTTTCCTGTATGTTTTTTAAATGCAGTATTAAAAGAAGATTTTGAATTAAAGCCTACCTCATACAGAATTTCAAGAATGGTCACCTTATTTTTTGTAGAATCCTTCAGAATATCCTTAGCATATTCGATCCGATAAATATTCACAAAATCATAAAAGTGCTGCCCCAATTGATGGTTGATAAGAACAGATAAATCCCGGACCGGAATTTCCACTTCTTTAGCAATATCCTGTATGGTTAAAGAAGGATTAAGAAAAGGTTTTTCTTCCATCATAAACTTCTTCAGCTTTAAGAGCTCTTCATGGTACTTATTTTCATCTGAAACTTCATCATTAGTGTTTTTTTCCTCAGAAATAATCGTGGAAACAAGCTTTAATGTTGAATCAATATTTCTAAAAAGTTCAGGATGATTCAATGCTTTGTACAAATACCAGCAGACAATGAACAGGTAAAATACCAGCCCCCCGATTTTTATCCATTCAGAGATGTATGGATAATCAGAAAATTTGAAAATATTCTTTACAAAAGCAATCGTATATAAAACAGTCAGTACCACTGTAAACTGAAACAACCAATGATAGGAATTGAGATGAGTTCCGGCATTATTTTCCAGGTATATATTTTTCGCTTTTCTCAGCAGCAGAAATATCGCCACAAAATATGCAATGACCTGAATATGGAAAAGAATATGAGTGATCTGCAACTCTATCATATTCTGTCGATTGGTGAGAAAATCAATCTTAGATGCCAGATCTACGCTATAAAAACGAGGCAGTAAAATAGCATTCACAACTAAAAACGGAAGCAGATGGAGGAAATATTTTGGCCTGAGTTTAAAATCAGAATAGCAAACAGAGAGTACATACAGATAGAACACGGGAATTTGTAGAAAAGCAAGAGTATTTCTCAGCATTCCCAGATTTGAGGGGCCGTCAGAATTTGAATTCAATAATGGAGTAGCGGCATCTATTGCGGTGAGAATGAGAAAAGTGGCAAAAAGACGATTGCTTATTTTATGTTCCGTTTTCAAGGTAAGTAAAAAGAATACAAGGAAAGTTGAAATGAACAACGAAATGATCGTTATGATATTTAATAAATCCATTTTATCCATGCATTATTCTTTTTGTTTAGCCTTTGAATCCAGGTTATTTTTTTGTAAATATAATTATTTTAAAAGATTTTGTAATAGATTGATAAGAGGTTGATTCTTAGTTAAATTGGTGTTTTTTTGAAAAAATATTCCTCTGAAATAGAGTTGTTGTCTGGATTAATGACTTACTCCATTCATCTTTTTAAGCTGACTTGGAATGATATGATATTTCCTCTTGAATGCTGCTGAGAAATGTCTCGGATTTTTATAGCCGACGAGTTCAGATATTTCATTGATATTTAAATCTCCTTCAAGAAGCATTTTCTTTGCCTGTTCCATCTTGGTATCGCTCCAGAAATTGAAAACTGTAGTTCCGAAAAGCTCTTTAAAGCCCTTTTTTAAAGTAAATTCATTGGTACCTACCTGATGCGCCAGATCGATCAGTGAGCAGTTTTGGTTGAGGTTATTGACGATAAAATCCCGAACAGCATATATTTTCTCTTCATCTTTTCTGAGAAGTGATGAGGTTGAAGACGTTTCTTTGACGAGCTGTTCAAGCTGTAACAGAAGAAGTTCAGCTACTTTCGCCTCGAGATAAATCCTTTTAAAGGTCCCTTTTCTATCACAATTTATAATATCGCTGAGAATCTGGTACATCTCCAGGCTGATCCTGCTGTGATCTGGATTGATGAGAGAAGAATGCCGTTTGTCAATAGCATTTCTGAAAACATTGAAAAGTTCAGAATCTTCAGGAAGAAATCTCTTAAAAAAATCAGGAGCCAGGTTGATTTCCAGAATCTGCATGCCAGGTCCGTCAAATTCCATTTGTCCGCACATCTGGTGGGCATAAATAATATTGTGCTGATGGCTCTCAAAGCTTACCTTATCACCGAAATTCTCAGATACCGCCGAACTTTTCCCCTTTAATGTAAAATGCATCTCGACACTTTCAATGTCAGCTTCAAAATAAAGTGATAGGCTGTTTTCTAAAGCAATATTTCCGAAACCAATATGAATATTCTCAAAACAGATTTCATGATAAAATCCATTTCCAAAAGGAGGTTTCAGATAGGTTGTACTCTCTTTGATCCCGCCATCATTCAAAAAATAGACATGAGGATAGTCTCTTTCGACGATCGTCCTTCCCATCTTTTTATCGTAGAGTCGTAATGTCATTGTTGCTTTCTTTAGTGAGTATTCTCCCTTTTGCGGACTTTTTATTCCCTCTTGCGTACCTGCATGCGTTGCTTTACCTGTTACTTTTGCACAAATATAATAATTATTTAGAATGGTTCTTAATAGTGAATTCGATTTAATTATACAAAGCAAAACAAGAACTAACAGAAAAGGATACATTATGAAAAATTTTAAGACCATAGAAGGGGAATTTACAGTGACCAGAAAAGAATACATTACCCCGCATTATATCAGAATCTTTTTTACCGGTGAAAAAGTTCCGTTAATTGCTAATACGACGGTAGGAGTCAACAATAAAATTCTCGTTCCGCCCAAAGGAGTTGACAAAATTTATTTTCCCGAGTTTGATTATGAAAAGATGCAGTGGAAACCTCAGCCGGAAGATATTCGTCCTATTGTAAGAACCTATACTCACCGGGGAATTGACCTTACCAAAAATGAGATCTGGATCGATTTTGTGGCACATGGAGACGAAGGACCTGCTTCCGCATGGGCACTCAATGCAAAAAAAGGAGATTTGCTGGGCATTCTAATGAAAGACGGCAAAACAGAATTATATGCTAAAGCTGATCATTACTTTTTAGTTGCCGATGCAACGGGAATTCCGGTAATTGCTTCAATTCTGGAAGATTTACCCCCATCAGCAAAAGGCATCTGCATCCTTGAAGTGGATAGTAAAATTGATGAACAGGAACTACAAACTCTGGCAGATATAAGATTCATCTGGATTCATAATGAAAACCCTCAAAAAGGCAGCCGCCTGGCAGAAGTTGTCAGACAACAGGTACTGCCGGAAAAATCACGATCAGGATATGTAGCCGCAGAATTCTCTTCCGTTAAAGAGATCCGAAATTACCTCCGTAAAGAAAAACAGTGGAAACAGGAAGAATTATATGCGTATTCCTATTGGAAATCCGGAGTTGCTGAAGATAAGTCGGCGATGGCAAGACATGAAGAGAATGCAGAATTAGAAACAAAATAAACGAGGGTGAAATATGAAATATTCAAGTAAAATAAACTGGTCTTTTGCTGCCGCAATAGCAGTGTCTATATGTTGGATCATTGGTGATATTTTTGTCGCCGGATTCGATCCGAACCCAGCAGATTATCCGTTGTTTTCAAAAACGTATGCAGATCAGGTCAATGTAGAATTTGCCACTTTAATGCTGGAAGGATCTACTCCGGGACTGATGTTCGGTGCTTTGATAGGGGCACTCACGGGGCCATTGCTGCTTCCTGCAACCTGGTTGGTATACCGTTTTTTTAAAGATACCCAAAAATGGTATGCCATTTCCGTCTACTGGATCTTGCTGGCTGGGGCAGTGCTCTCTCCTTTAGGTCATGCCGGATTCTTTTACGTAGGAGAAATCTATAAAGCAGTCTATCACACAGATCCTGTCTCACATCCTTACCTTTTAGAAACAGGAAGAGAATTTATGAAAATGCTGAACATAGCCTGGGGTGCCGCAATTGGAGTGTTGGCGATCGGCTGGATTTCATTTGCGGTCTGTATTATTTTAAATAAAACCCTGCTCCCAAGGTGGGTGGCCTTGCTCACACCTTTCGTTCTGACCTTACTGATCATTCCTGTGAAAGGCCTTTTACCACTTCCTTATTCAGGATGGGTGGGAGGAGCCATATTCAATATTGCTTATCTGGTATTTTTCAGTTCACTGCTCTTCTTTTTCAGGAAAAGGCCGATTGTAGAGGAAACATCGCATGAAGAAGGAAAAATAATTTAATTAAAACGTTAAGGCTTTAAATCATTCATACAACCAGGCTGCTTCTGATATTTGGAGGCTACCTGGCTGTATGCATTTCAAGGAAATAAAAAAATCGAGGAGATAAAAACGTGTAAAGTACGGGCAAATCCTTTATTTTTTGTAGCTTAATTGGCTCGGAAGAGAACATCACATTTTACAGACTTTATGAAAAGAAATTTTATTAATCAAAACGAACTTGCAGATAAATTTTGGAATATAGACTATTCAGGAACCACACAAAAAATAGTATTCGGGAAGATCGGAACAAAAGGCCGTGAAGCCATCAAAGAATTTGCCGATGAAGCTACATGCATAAAAGAGTCTGAGAAGCTCATCAGCCAAAAGATAAAAAAAGGATATTCCGAAATGTCAGAAAATGCTGAAATTCCTCAGAAAAAAGAGCTTTCCGGGAATGAAAAAGCAGAAATTTATTTCTGGGAGGCCATCGAAAAATCCAATAGATTCAAAAAAGCCCACTGGAGCGAATACGATATAGATGAGCATCTCGAAAACCTAACGATTCATCTCTCCAAATTCGGAAAAGAAAGGCTCATTCTTTTTGAAAAGACCCTTCAGGAGAAACTGAGCGAGCTGTATACCGCAGAAATTGCTGAACTTTCCATTATTCTTGAATGTGAATTCAAAGCTGAAAACGGAAACTATGTTTTCAATGATTATCTTTCTGATGATGGATTCATTTATTTCAGATGCTGGCTTTTGCTGAAAGGTAAAGAGTTCTTTGAAGACATTACAAAAGATATTCAGTCATTTGTAAGCGGAAAATACAGCTTCAATATCGGCGATTGCTGGGCAGAGGAACTTTTGTATGTTTCGGACGAAGCCTATTCCGAAAATTATGAGAATACCGATGAATCAGAAATAAGAGATGCCGTTGATGAATTGTACCCGGACAATCATTATGACAGTATGAACCGGAAGATGAACCGTGAACCTAAAGGAGGTGCTGACCTACAGAAGATGTACCCAAAACTGGTACAGGAAATCGGCGAGCTGAGAAGTTCATAAGATCAGATTTACATTTTGAAATCATAATATCCGGAAATTTTTGCATAAAAAAAGGAGACCTCTATTCAATAAGGTCTCCTTAAATATTGAGCATTATCTATTATTATGCATTCATATCTGTAATGTTCTTATAGTACAATACCACATCCTGAAGCTCTATCAATGGCAGTTTGCTTTCACTGAGGGAGGAGAAAACGGCTATGTCGATCTGGAACCAGGCATCCTTACTGACAGGGTTATGTTGTTTATACCATGTTTTAAGGGTATTGGCCAGACGGCAGACAAACGGATCAGAATCGCTAAAGGCAGGCTGGCATCCTCCTGCAGGTATCTGATAATCGGCAGGAATCTCGAATGTAAAAGGGGCAGCCAGCAGTACCGGTAATTCTATGGCAGGCATTATATCGTCTGATACAGCCAGCAGTGGATAGTTCCATGATACGCTGAGTTTCATCAATTGCTCTTTCAGTTTATCGTCGGTAAAGAAAGCATTGAAGAAATTAGCCAGCTGCTGTGCTAAAGGCAGATTGAGACCTGCATCATTGTTAATTCGGGCAATGTCAAAAGTATTATCATTGCTGAGGAGCGGGATCAGCTTATTGGAGAACCTTACCAATGGGGTACGGTAGATAAAATCACCAACCGTTGGATTGTAAGGCACAAGATCTTCATTACGGATAACGGACAGCCCAGCCCATGCATATTGGAATTCTAATACATTCAGGGCATCTACGTTGACGGTGCGGGATGGGATATTGAAAGAATCTTCCCATGACAGATAAGTCTTGTCAGCTGCCTGATACCAATACGAATTAGGAATAGGATTTCCATTCTTGTCTGTGGCATTCACTTTTGTATACTGATCAATGGTTACATAAGGTGTTTGTGGAAGCTCTACTGCCATTACATCCTTAGTGCCCCGGTACAACAACAGGTCATCAGCAGGCATATCCAAAGCAGGTACAATGCTTACCATCAGACGGTTATTGAAATCAATGTCATCGGTCTGCCGGATAATGAAGTCATAAGCACGGTAAGTAGCATTACCATAAGGATTGCCGAATAACAGGCTATTGAACTGGCTCCAGGCAATGGCCAGATTATTGGTCAAAACTACCATGGTCTGTAAGGCAGAATAAGCATTGGCAAGATTAGGATCGTTGCTGTCTGACTTAGCTGTGATAAGCTTCAGATAACGGTTGAAATCATCTAATACCTGTGGCCATACAGTGACAAACTGGGCCAGATCACTGAATAGATCACGGGAAGGTGCGGCCAGCCTGCTTGCAGAAGGATTGGGAATCATGTTAAACTCAATATCAGAGAATATCTTGTCCTGTGCTGCCTGGTCTTCAGTATAAGAATAAGTAAAGTTCCATTCAGATGCTTTGGCCAGACGTGTTTTAGTAGTATCACCTTCTACAGATACCCCTTTGCCGGTCTGAGTGGTCAGTGTAGGTGGAGTAGGATAGTTGCGCAGAACAACCGGGATCTCTACATTACCCAAACTTTGCTGTAACGATGCGGCAACAGATGCAGTCTTAAGATTTTTTTTGCTATTGCTGCTGACGTCGGCTGGGATGATGAAAGTCAGCCAGTTAGACCCTTTGTAACCGTTGATGCCTGTTACCTCACTGATGTCGCATTCCACATGAGTGACTACATAGGTCATGTCCAGATCTACGCTAGTAAATTCTTTTGCATTTTTGGTGGTAAAGCTGAAGGTAAGGAAGGAATCCGTATCGGTTGCTCCTTTTTCATTCAGCTGTATTTTGGAGGTGGAGATGCTGTATTCTTTTGCACTTCCATCCGCTTGGTTATTGATTACCGGGGTACCATACAGGCGAGGCGGGGTTTTATAGTTGCCGGATGCTACAAAGTCAGATTCTGCAGTTACTTCAAACTGTACCAGAGCATTTACAGTGTAGGCGTTGCCTAATTGGTTGAGTAATTGTTGTTTAAATTTTTCTTTAGCATTGCCAAGACTGGTGTTTTCTCCCAAAACAGGTGAAACATAAGGCGCTGTGAGTATAGGCTCTACTTCAGAGGAGATTACTCCAGCCAGAGTGGTCTTGGCATTGGTGATCGCTTGAAGAAAGGAAGTAGCATCAATGCCCTCTGCTGTCAGCCATATTTTTTCTTCATCTGATTTCAACTGGTCTACAAGGAAAGCAGGTATTGCATAGTCTGCACTTAGGAATACATCGATGGCATTGAGAGATTGTGCGCCCCAGGTATCCATATCGATACCGGTGAAAGTCTTCACTTCCCCTTTGCTGCAATCCAGACCCTGACCTGTCACATAGCTGCATACAGGGACATCACTTTTGGAAACAAGACTTGTAGCCAATGGTTTAGGTGCATAGAATACAGCATTGAGCAAACTATAAGTATAAATACTGATGCGATATTGGGTAAACTGCGCTGCTGTCAACTGTTGCTGCAAGGCAGTGTCGAATAGGTCTCTGCTGTCATACAGACTACCTGTCAAACTATTGAGAGCTGTGGTAACATCGGCTGGAACACCGTTTGCTGTAAGTTGTGCAATAGAATCAGCAGTCAGCTGATAAGTTCCCGCCTGGTTTACCTGCCAGTAAATACCCTGACCGGATTTTAGGCCCATACGTACTACAAATACAGCCTGGTTATTAGAACCACCTGCCGTTGCTGAATTGGTACCAATGGCAATCTTCAGCTCATAGTTACCAGAGCTTAAGAAAGCGGCTTCAAACAACGCAGCAAATTCATTCAGACTATATTGTGGATCATTCCCGGATTCTGTTGTAGACATTGTTTTAGGCTTCACCTGTGTAAGAGCGCGGGTCACCAGAGCACTGTCTTTAAAATCAGTATTCACATACTGCAAATCTCTGTAAAAATCAAGATTTACAGTCAGTTGTAATATAGAACGGGTATCTATATCTGCTACATCAATCGGATGGGTGAGTGGGGCCATTACCGGAGCAGTTCCCTGATTACCTTGGCTGCGTGCTGATAGATAAATATAAATATCTTTTACAAAGTGCAGCAACTGATCAAACTGATCACCAGACAGGTCGACGGCTTTATCAGGAGTAAGAGAGGTACTGAGCATAACAGTCAGTGTATTCTTACCATCTGCCGGATTAAGCTGAGTCAGCTGGTAATAGATATTGGTATAAGTAAGCAAATCATTGGCAGCATTCTGTTTCCAGTCTTGCTGTTGATCTGGCGGTACATCAGGCAGCTCATTATAGCGCTGAATATTGAAGTTGAATTCCAGCTTGAGTTCCGGCTGCATGTTGGTACCCAGGTCAAACAAATAGCTCAGTTCAACACTTGGCCATTTACCCAATCCTTTCAGTTCATCTATATATCCTATCTGTATTGGAGGATTATTTATCGGAGTATCAGCATCCAGCTGTGGATCGCTGAACGGAGTAACGGTTATATTACCATAATAATCTACCCAGTCAAAATGGACCTGTACCATATGCCCTATACCACGATAAGGATTATCTGTTTCCTGTGGATAGCCCTCAGGATAGTTCATGGACGGATTCTGTCTGGCAAATTTAGAAATTGGTACAACCTGATTATAATACCAGATCAGATCATCCTGATTGTTACTGTTGTCTGTTTTTCCTAATACATCATCCTGTGTCTGCGGTTTGGCTGGTCCAGCAGGTAAACCTACAACACTTTTCGTAAACCAATCGTTTTCTACGATATTATAGCTGAGTAGGTTGTACATATTGTTGAGGTAGACTTCCGCATAATCAGGATCTGTTACTTTAGGCTGTTTGTCAGGATCAGGGTTGGGATTTGTTCGGTTGAGGTCAAAGCCGGCAGTACCTTGCTGTATGGCCGCTACTTTGTGCAGGATCTGATCATTGATAATAAGGGTAGTTGGGTTCGCAAAAATGTTTACCACATCTCTTGCAGCCCAGGCTATGGCTGCCATATCTATAAAATAATAGGCAGCAATGGTTTCAAATGTAAGACCTGCTTTACCATTGGTACTGATCGTATATTGCACCGTTGGTAATATTACAAGTTGCCAGATAGGAAGATTGTTCCAGTCACCGATATTCGGGTTGAGTTGCTGAATGGCTGCTGCATCCACATCATAATAGGCTGCAATAGATGCCAGAGTATTACCAGGGCCATTGGTTCCCACTTCACATACAAGTCCATTAAAGCTGATAACAGGTATCGGGTACTTCACAGGATCATTGATGTCGGCTTTGGTATTGAGAGACAGTTTTTTATTCAGTTCTACCAATTCAGCAGGCAATATATTGAAGCGGGCAGTAATGGTATCGATAGTTTTATCCGGTGTGCTCACAGTATATGAAAGGCCTTTCTGCATTTCACTTTGTGCATATACTACACAGGAAGTAGCATCAATTTTATCACCTGTTACCGCACAGGTCATATAATCGGTAGGTTTATTGTCATACTGGCTGCTGTATGTAACCAGCAAGCGTACATTGGCTGTATCTCCTTTTCCGAATACACTGGAAGGGAAACCTGTATTACTTTCAGTTTCGTTATACATGAGATAATAGCCTCCGGAACGGGTAATACTGCACTCCCATAGTAAACGGATGAAATCATAGATACTGTTCAGTACACCCGTAGTAGGTGCTGATGCTGCAGTTTCTTTTACTAACATTTTCAGAGCGGAGGTATCAGGATTGGTTTCGGTAGAGAGGTTGGCCTGTACGATGAATGTTTTCATATGTTCCATTCCCACAGACAACAATCCGTCCGAACCTTCATACAGCCATTGTATATCGACTATCTTATCCCTGTTATTGCCTGTAGATTTCGGATCGAGTGCCAGTAATAATCTTTGCAGAATGGTAGCACCTGCTTCACCTGCACCCAGGAGCTCATAGCTGTAAGCGTTTACCGGAGCCGTAGAATCGGTATCGAGAAGTTTTATTTCTATATCGACCATGGTACTCCATCCGTAGGAAGAAGATGGTCTGTAATCCATCACGCCCTTAGCGGCATCGTATTGCCCTATCTGGATGCTGAATGCTGAACCTTGCTCTTTGGGCAGTGCCAGTTGATTGAGCAGACCTGAAGGGAACTGCCAGATAAGCAGTGAGGCATTACCCGTGTCTTCCGATGATCCATAAGGCAGCTGCGGAACTCCGGAGGTCTGCCATTGCGTAGTAGTCTGGAAGGTGTATTGTACCGGCTGAAGATTGAAAGGCTGCATAGGGGTGAGTTCCAGTACATCAGGTTTTATACCTGTTTTCTGTGCATAGGTAAGTAAGCGGTCGATCTGGTTAAGATCTTCAGAAGCTAGTTTTATATCGAGTATATTACCGCCTTCTTCCTGCATCGTTTTTCCGTTGAACTGCAGCCAGTTTAAGGAATTATTGATAAGCTGTATAGAAAAATCAGAAGGTATTGTTGCTGGCAGAGCAAATTCCTGTCCTGTAAGTGCATATAGGGCACAATTGGTACCGGAACAACCGGAATCTGCTGAAAGTGTAAGACCTGGCAGAGTAGTAGGAAGGCGCATACCATGTAACTGGTAACGTGATACCATACCTGATAACTGTCCATAAGAATTATTATCGCTAAAATATTCCAGAATGCTGCCTACGGTAAGGTATTGTAACCCAGGGATATTAGCATTCGTATATTTTTCTCCATTGTAGAAGAAATTGTTTTGTTGCTGGTTGGCATAGTTGGTTGCCAGCAGGGCAGCTGTAGTATTGTATTGTTGTGCTAAAGAATCCAGCGTGTCAGCCTGAGCTACATCAGTGAAGGTAGCGGTAGTATGGATAAATGGTTGTATCAGTACCTGACCCAGCGGTTGAACCTGTTGCCCCTGTACCTGCGCATTATCTGCGAGATTCTGAGGGGAAACTGTGGTATCTGTTAATATTGAAATAGCTTTTGCCATGCTGGTAAGTGTGTCGCCTGGTACAATGGTGTATTTAGTGTTATTGTACTCGAAGCTGTTACCTGCAATGAATAAGTCTGGTGTTATCTGATTTTGCATCAGTAGAGCACTTACGTTGAGATTCTTATACACATCAGTACCGATACTCTTGAAGGTATCCTCATTCTTAGCAGTATAGATGGCTGCACCAATGATCAGCCAGCTGCCTGCCGTAAGGACTGCCGTATTCTGGAAGTTGGTGTCAGCAGCGAGGTCACTTACCGTCGTTTTTAATCCGGTAGCTATTGCATTGATGGTATCAGTAGCCTGTACATGATAAGAATTACCTTTATAAGTAATGGTTTGTGGTACCAGCAATCCCGGAACTTCTGCGTTCTCAGTGATCAGCATGGTTGCTGTAATAGCGTATATAGCAGCAACAAAAGTGAAAGTATCGCTTTCCACAATATCATATAATATCCCTGTAATCACTACCGGGGTATTGCCAGTCAATGGATGAGTCCGGTTAGCCGTTGCGATGTCCTGTACATTGACCTTGTTGCCTGTTCCGTCTACAGTAATGCCATTGGCCCAGTTGACCATGGATGATAAACTGTTGCCATTGCTGAGACGATAGGTGAAATTATCCATAGCATCGGAGGCATAGCCTGCCAATTGTTTACCCAGAAGCACAAAATAATCTTCAAAAACAAAAGTAGACATACTCCATTGCTGCGTATCGAACGCCATTGCCAGTTTGTTTGCAGATGCTGTTTCCTGCTGTACCTGTACGGCCAGCTCGTTGAACCATTTTTTCACCGCGGCCAAATACTCCTGTGTGGCCATATTATAACGATTGAACTGGATGTCCAGCGCTATATCAGGCACCTTCAGTTCGAGATCAAAAAACATAGGGAAGATCGCTGCTGAAGCCAGGTTGTCTTGGAGTAACTGTATATTTACTGCTTTGAAGCTGTTTTGCAGGAAGCTGAGCAGATTATCGGTTGGGATAGGAAAAGGAGTGTTTTCGTTGGACAGGAAGTTGATTAATGCATCAAAATCCGCTTTTGAAATTCCCTCCGTATCTACTTCTTCACGACCCGATTGTGATGGAGTATGATCAATATAATTAAGAATCAGCCAACGGAAGAAATCAGAGCATAAATATTCAAAAGAGGTGGTCGTTCCATTACCATTACCAGATGGATCAGGTGCATCGATGAACAGGGTGGCCACATATTGGGCGGTCTGATCATTCAGGTTGCTGTTTTCAGGTCCTGCAACAGTTAAATGAGGTACAAAATACAGATTCAATGCAGGCAAGTCGTCCGAAGAAGTTGCCTTCAGTATCGAGCTGTAGTTTATAGAGAGATTGGGTGAACGGCGTATTACCATCAGGTCATTCACCGTTTCTCCTGCTGTTTCAAATGTATCTATTGCAGCGAAAGAAACAGGTTTGGCGCCATCAAGCGGTGTCGCTTTACGGGCAGGAGCAATACGTACTTTAGCCGCAGGTGTGGATAGGCGGGCCGCAGTGTGAGGGGCTCCAAGATTGTTGTTCCAAGGTGCTTTAGCTGTTTGGTCTGTACCAATGGTAAGATCAAAGCGGATTTTGGCAGTAAAGGTAAAATGGATGGTAATGGAGAAGAAGCCCAGATTCAGTTTAGCAGAAACTCTGACGTCCACTGAAGCTACAATTGCCAATGGGATTTTCTTATAGGCTTCAAAAATGGCCTGTGCATATACCATAACAGTAATATTGACACTGGCGGAGATAATTCCGAAGTCTATTGAACCATATAATTTACCAATAATTCCAATGGTGCCTTGAAGGTAGTAATAATAGGAAGTTTCTACCTGCTCTTTATTGCTTTCCTGTAATGTGCCGATATAAGGATAATAAGCGGCAATCACCCCTTCAATAATCCCGAACATGGTAATGCTGAACCCGGCGCTGAGTATACCGTAGTTTACACTATAGCCTACCCCTACCTGCAAACCGATGCCAAATACAATCACCGGATTGAAGTTTCCATAATTGGTTTTGGGAACTTTATTGGTGGTAGCACTGCTCAGTTTACCGAAATAGATACCCCCTGAGCCCATAGCAGGTATGCCCGGAGGAACAATAGCCTGTACAGTGAATGAGCGTGAGAAATCCATATTATAAGGGAAACCGATGTCTACCATAAAATCTCCATTGGTGTAGATTTCGATCCCAATAGAAGGCAAGGTGATATTGACAGCTCCAAACTGCAGGTAGCGCAATACATTAGGCAGGGTCAGGTCTATCTGATAGACTCCGATAGAGTCCGAGATCTTTTTATACATGATCTCAAAATCGAGACCTTCAAATATCTTGGCTTTGCCGCCTGCCATAGCAATACGCAGACCGTAGAGATTCGGATCATTAAATACCACCTGCATATCGAGAGTCCATACCGGTTTCTCTTTGGTGCCTGCATTCAGGATACCAAAATTGGTAGCGATAAGCCAGTTGCTGTCTTCGTTGAATTTCAGCAGGGCATTACCTGAACCTGGTCCTATAGGCACAGTGCCAGGTTTAGGTTCGATAAAAGCTTCCTGCATGGCTTTGGTAACTTCTTTGATCGAATTGTATTGGGCTGGATTGGCCAGTTCTACATGTTGACCCATTGCCAGCAGACGCAGATCGAAATATTGGGTTCCTTGTCCCGGAACCTCCGGCATTTTCTGAATATCCTGTCCGCCACTGGCTGGTTTGAACAGGTTGCTGTCGTTGATAGAAGGTACAACAGAGTTCCCGTCGAAGGTAATGAATACCCCTTTCTGCGTTTTGGTAAGGTTGATGCCGTTGATATTGATGAATACCAGATTAAGCGTTTTAGGCAGTTTATAGGTAACTTTAATGTCTTTAGTATCCAGGTTGTAAGTAACAGAGAAGCCGTCCAGACTTATTTTGTTGAGTATATCCCATGGAGCATCAAGCTCAAAGGTCGGGTTGAACAGCATTTTCATGAAGGATGTAATCAAACCGCCCAGTGTCCAGTTCTTGATGGAGAAAACAATCACCCTGCTTTGTCCGCTTACATCATACATCGCGGTAAAACCTTCCCAGGTAATGGCGAGCTGCTGATTATTTTCGGAGAAATTATAGCTGATGCCAACAGTGGCATTGAAATATTCTAATGTTACAATACCTAAAACGCCGCCGGAGTATTTTCCAGTGACTGAATCATTGCTTGCTGCTTCATATTTCAACCAGAGATTGGCAATGATGTTGATTTTCTGATCGATAATAGGGAAGGTGAATATCCATTGCAAGCCTCCTTTTACTTCATAGCTGCTTTCCCCTTTTCCACTGGGTATCGTAGCATTCAGTGAAAACTGTGTAATATTTAAACTGTCAGGGAGGAAGCTGGTGGGAAGACTGATAGTCTGGAACAATTGCTGGAGAAGTTCACCCAGATTTAAACTACTGCCTTCAGGCATTGCCAGACTTAAGTCCCATCCGTCTGATGAACTGTAATTTACATCCGTATTAAGCTGTAGCTGGCCAATAGCAAATAACCCTGATACCTGTGCTGTAAAAAGGCTTGGACCTGTTCCGCTTGTAGGAGAAGAAGAGGTAAGGCGCAAAGTACCGTCAGTTACCGAAACATTCGTGATAAAATTGAGATCGATGTTGGCATTCGCATAAAACTCATAGTACTTGCTGTTGATGTCCATATTGATCCCAAAAGCGGTAAACTCAACCAAAAGCAGACTTTCCGGAATGGTAATAGCCCCTCCAGTAATTGTGGATAATAAATTGTTGAACGTGACAGATCCGGTAAAGGCTGCGGAAAGGACCAGATCAGAAGTGATTTCTACATCAAAACCACCCACAAAAAGGGTAGGGAAGAAATTGACCCTGGCACTGAAATATAAACTTTGAGAATTGGTAGTACCCGGGCCAATAATGACCCAGTTTACATTGAACTGTTCAATGACAAAATTATCAAAGAGTGTCCATGCACCATTTGATCCGACGTATGCTGATACACTGGTAATGCTCAGCCCATTGCTGAAATCCAGGCAGGTATTAAATCCTTTAAATGCAATACTGTTCAGGTATTGCTGTAAAGTAGGGGGAATATTCTGAAACCAGTTCTGTCCGGCCATCAGTCCAAACAGATTGAGTGGGGTGAGCGGCTTCTGAGGATCACTTGCTACATTCAGGGTAAAGAAAGAAGATCCTGATTCAACGGCAGCGCTGAAATTTAATACAATAGCATCACCTGCAGCCAGTAATAACCGGAAGTAGAGAATGGGGGTCTGTACTTTTTCCGTTTCTGCTGCTATGATCATAAGGTCACCATCTGCTTCTTCCTTCAGGTACAATGAATCTTCGTCATCATCGGGATCTACTGTTTCTTCTTCTGTTTTGATCTGAAATCCAATGCCAGGGTTGCTGACTTTCAGGAAGCCCAGTGATATAAGGGTGGCATCAATATTCACAAAAAGATCCAGTTCCGGATAAACAATGTCTTCGTTGTTAACCTGAGAGGGATCGATACTTCCCACAAGAGCCAGTTTTGTAGAGGTTGTCCAGGAAGTAAAAAAATCAACAACGGGCTGAAGCCATTGGGTTAGTGTAATAAGAGCTGCAAAGTTCTGTCCTTTTGTTAAGGTTATATTTTTTTGCTGCCATTTGAAAGCAGTTACTTCCTGGGTGCTGAAAACAAAAGAAGGGGAAGTATAAGGAAGGTTGTCAAACACACCGCCGGTCATGTAGGGCCAGCTGGTTGCAAATACCCAGTTGGAGAGATTGATCTGTATGGTAAATTGAACCTCATCCTCATTATTTGCTGTAACGGTCAACGTGACAGAAGTATTGGTCTTTTCTACACCAAGTATCGCAGCGGTTGCCTTAGAGATCGTTAATGTATTCCCCACAGGTTCAGGAATGGAAGTTCCTGAAATATTGATCAACAGATACGAATCAGCAGGCAGCTTATAACTTTTGGATAGCAGATCGTTCAATCCGGCAGGAGAGATCAGATCAGAATCTGTAAAAGAAGCTGCATTAATGGTGATATTGTTATTATTGGCCGCTGCCTGGCTCCTGAACGTAGCAGCTAATTTGGATAAGCTCATGATAATAAAATGCTATTCGGTTAAACATCTACAATTAACCCCATATGGTCACTGGTGCTTTTGATCCTTCGGTAATTGTTCCAACCTGCAAAGGTGGTAAGAGCTCCTATACTGCCTGGAGGAAAACCGCCATGTCCGTTCGGTGGATTCGGCTGTGGTGGAAGCGGTAATGCAGACGGCAGACCCAAAGCGTTTAAAGCCATGGCCGAATTGTAGGCCAGACTGCCGGACGGAACTCCCGCTATCTGAGGATTATCTAAGTTGTATGGGGTACCGGTTACTCTGTTTACAATCGTAATATTGGTTGCGGGGCCAACTGCTGTTCCCCCTCCATATCGGGTCAACACATTATCTATACTTGAGAAAGTATTCTGAATCACGATGTCATAGCCAGGGTATCCGCTTGTATTCCATGGTTTTGCATTTTTGTGCGATTTCAGCATAGTACATACATAGCCTTTATTGGGCCATGCATTGGCGGTCGGGTTGATCTGACGGGTATATCCTGCAGCTCCCAGCAGATTGTTGTAGGCAATCGGTTCAAAATGGGTATTAAATAGATCTACATTAAAATCCCCAACTATTACCCCGACTTCATTGGCGGCGAGGTTTGTTGTCATTTCCAGAATATGGGAAAGCTGATTGGTGCCATCTGCAGCCTGCTGCTTTTTGGGTGAAGCATGAAAAGCCAGTAATTTGATGGTTTTTCCGACTACAGGGTCCCAGAATGTGGTTAAAAATGGAGTTCTGTTAAACGCATTGGGAAAACCCAGTACAGGGGCTGCACCGCCAATTGGAGGTCCATGAAACAGCCACTGGCCTGCCAGTTTACGGTAAGGAACGTTCGGGTTGATCAAATTATTTCCGCCAGGAGTATTACCTGGTGGCAAGGTATTATTCCAGGGATATGCATAATTGGCCAGATTCATCAGTCCGATACTCGCTACCGGATTAGAAGGATTAGCCCCACCTTGCCAGCCCCAAGGACCTGTGAACTGTACACGATAGTGATTATAAAATAAGGAAATACCTTCCTGTACACTTCCTTGTCCTAACCTTAGTGAAGGAACAAGCCGCCAATCATTGGGTGCGGGAAACCAGCTTCTTAATTGCTCCAGCAGGAAGAGGCTGCCCTCTCTGCCGCCGCCGGTTATCAGCGTACCGGGAGCTCCGGCCCCCGTAGATGTTTCTACCACCACAAAAATATCAGGTGTATTTTGAGCGAGTGTAGTTTTGATGACCTCTTTTCTGTACACTGACTTAAAGGTAGGCATACGGACGTTGTCCAAGGTCCTCTTTTTGCCAGGTTCATTTATTTTGTTGAGTCCAAACTGCTGTATATTCCAGTATAAGATGCGAGCCATGAGAGATGCGTTTTGTTATGCTTTCAGCAATGGTTATACATTTTTGTTATAAGCGGCATACCAGCCCAGACTTTTAGCTGTGGCTCCGGGATTGGGGTTACCAAACAACAGAAAATTGGTATTGCCACCTGGCGGTAGTTTCAATATTCCCAATAATTTCAGGGCAATATTAGATAAAGTAAGCAGGTAAGATTGCTGATCTACTACATATTGCAGACTGAGCTTATCTATAGTGAGCTTCAGGACTCCCTGTATGCTCAGCAGTTTAGCATTGCTTGCGGTGCCGGGCAGCTTGATCCCCACAAAGGCATTATAGCCGGGATCAACGATTTTGGAACCAGGACTCCAGGCGATGAGCAGACTGGCATTGAAACCTGCACTGCTGGCCAGTTCTCCGGGCGATCCCATATTGAGTGTCATCTGCAATCCATACCAATTGCCAGAAAGTCCTGTAGCATTGATTCCGGGTAAGGCAAGCTTTAAATAGCCCTGGTCTGATGGTGCAGACTTGTCATTGCCACTCAGTAGTTTATTGATCTGCAGAGCGAAATTGGGATAAAGACTGCCAGATCTGGCATTACTTTGTGATGAATTGAATGCAATCTGTGAAGCATCGAAACCAAAAGTAGTAACTGTTGGCGTATCGAGGTTAAATGCCATGTTTACATACAGGTTGCTATAATTGAGACCTTTTTGCCGTATGTCATTATTATTCGATGCGATCCCAAAAGAAAAAGCATCCAGCGGATAAGCGGTATCCCCTTCATTGACTGCCGGAGCGATCATTGTACCAAAATTGAGGTAACCCCACATGGTAAACCGGGATTGTATATCAAGTGCGGCAGGATCGGTAGTCAAGGTATTGAACTGTATCTTGGTAATCTCCACATTGGTCAGCAGATTGCTGTCAAAGAAGAAAAGATTATCGTCTTTATTATCAAATACATATACCGGTGTGCCATTATGATCCTGATAAGTTCCGTTCAGGACTACCGTATTCAGATTTGCCGAACCATAAGGGTTGTTGGTTCCGGTAACTTTGTCGGAGAACAGGTTGTTCATTGTCAACTGCAGCTTACTGGCAAAGTCTTTGATCGCTGTATTTTCAAACAATACCTGGAGAAACAATACTTTAAAATCATAAGTTGCTCCTGCGGTGGGCTGTACAGGTTTATTGGGGTTCAGTCCCTGTGCTATCTGTTGGGCATAAGCGGGATCTACATAGTTGATCAGTCCAAATAGCGAACTGACAGGGTCCATGGTTATAATACCGCTGGCATCTACCCGGTTGACTTCTATGCCGAAGTGATGGGCATAGAAATTCTTGAGGTTGATCCCACTGATCAATCCTTTTAACTGCTGCGGAAATTCCTTCAGGTCGATAGTGGCTTTCAGGGCCAGAATACCATTCCAGTTGGGATCATTGATGATGGTGTGGAATTTCTGATAATATTCCAGCTGCCCTGAAGCAGGATAGGCTTTTGCAAGATTGTAGGCGTCTTCTGCTTCCTGCAGATAGTCCTGTATCCAGGATGATACGGCAACCAACTGATTGTAGGCGGCGCCAGGATCTGTATTATTTTTATCAATATTAAAAGCATTGGCCTGTGTCCATTCTTTAGGATTCTTGATTCGGTCGATGATAGTGCCTTTACAAAACTTAAAGATTAAAACATTATTGTAGTCAGCGTACGTATTGTTAGCTCCCACATTCAGGTCAAACGGCCAGTCTTCAATGGACATTTTATTGTTGAATACAGGTTGGCTGCTGAAACCGCCGCCGGGTGTTTTCATCATGGAAAATAAATCGCCCAGATATTGGTTATTGGTTACCACCAAAAATTGCTGATTGGTGAGGAAAGCGCTTTGCATTTGCGGCATCAGGTTGATGAAACTGAGCTGATATTGTGGAGGGTTTGCAGGTGCTTGTCCTTTGGGATTGAGATATTCCGGATGGCCATTGTTTACCGTATTTTGAGCCAGGTTCAGCAAATCCCAGTTCCCATTGCTGTTTACATTGGCCACCAGACCTTGCGGAGTGCTGGAGGCGGTAAAGGCTGCATCTCCAGCTTTGGACAGGGTTCTCTGGGCTTTACTTTTACTTGCATTAGGTTGGGTAAAGGCAGCTGTTATCAATGCTTTTCTTTCAGCACTGAGCACTTTGGATTCAAATATACCTATATTGTCTGTACTAGGTGGTGGTACAATGCTGACACCGAGATAAGGGGTTATAGGAACTGAAAAGCTGTTGGTTTGCGGCATATCTACAGAAGGCTCGTAAAAACCGAGAAATCCGGTGATATTATTGGCGGGTGAGGCTACCCCATGATCTTTAGCGAATAAAGAAGCTCCCTGAGGCTGAGAGGAATATTGTACGTTTCCAGGTGCAGCGGCGACGATATTTGCCCATACTGTAAGGTAAGTGCTGTCGAGTACGGGTTTATCAGTTCCGGGATCTGCCAGAGATACTTTCTGGCCGGGAAAATTAGCTGCAAAGGCTGCCTGTTTTGGGGTAAAGCGTATAGTGTCGCCGGTGATGGTACCAGCATTATTTTTATAAGGTGTAAAGGTAATCACTTCTGTACCGGAGAGGCCCGGAAGTAAGCTGTATTGTCCGTTTTCATCGGCAAAGGCAGCCTGTGATGCACCGGGGTCAAGATAAAAATCCCCTTCGGGTGCCAGATAATAGGGCAGGGTGCCTGCAGCATCCTGTGGGGATATGACAAAGCGTGCACTATGTTCTGTAGGAAATAAATTATTGACCGGAGCTCCGGAATCTACCATATTCACTGCAGGCCATAGGGTAAGAGGGTACCCGGTGTTGATGGCGTAATGACTGGGCAGGCTGGCTGCTTTTGTTTTTCCGGTATTTGCATCGTAAATCTGGCCGGTAATGGCGAAATAGGTATTGAGCCCGTCTCTATTGCCCACATCGAGTAGGTCTATTTCAGTTTGAGTAAGGAGAAAATTATTGCTGTTGCCCACTTTCAGTATAGGATAGGCAAAGTAAGTAAGGTTTTCGTTGTTAGTGTTTTGGCCATCAATATAGTAATAGTTGTTCTGTAATCCATATCCTTTAAAATCGAGAGCCATATTGAGTCCCAGTAAAAAACGAAAGGAGCCCATACCCGGGCCATTAAAAGGAATCGTAATATCGCTTCTGAAAATAGAGTTGGTCCCTAATTTTTTGTTGGCAAAGCTCATATTAGGGCTATCAGATTTCCAGACAAGTTGTAGGGCATTGGGATTTTCAGTGGGCTGAAGTTTCAGCACGGTATTGTTCTGGATGGTGAGAGTTGCGAATTTGCTGCCGATCGTTACATTAAATGTTTGTCCTACCACAAAGGATGCACTGCTGCTAAATTTTGCAAAGTTGATGAGGGTTGTGTTCTTATCGGAGGGTGCCTGGTCCGGACTGCTTAGCCATGCTACCGTGAGGTAGACAGCAGTGCTTTGCCGAAATGTAAGAAGGTAAGGGCGGTAGCTGTTGATAAAGGTCTTTGCATCGGCGGGAGCTGTTTTGGCAAACAGGAAATAGACCTGTTGCTGTGTTGCCACCTGCAGGCTAATGGTAGGATCAGCATAAGAAGAGCTATCAGGTAGCAATAAAGCAGACCAGCGTTGGCCTGTCTGATTACTGATATAGAGTGCAGGGTTTCCTGAGTTTTCATTGCTGAATATTATCTCTGTTTCGGATGGTGCCATAAGAATGATTATTGGTTCTCAAAATGAGATAAAGTGAATATTTAACCAGGGCAGAATAGCATAACAAGAATCACAACATCCATAAGGGACAGATTTAATACGGTAATTCTTTTACCGGCAAAATTGCCTGCTGCAATGGCTTGCTGGCCAGGTTTTAAAAGGTGTGTACCATTGAAGGTTGTTGTGCTGTCTATCAGAATAGAACTGGTATCGGGTGCGCCGGTCAGCACGATGGTAGCTATATTAGCCTGACTGGTATTGGTAATCGAACAGATACAGTCGCTTCCGTTATTGGTCACTTTTTGTACAAACTGAAAACGGGAAAGCGATAGAGTATCAGCTTTAGACGTGGTCAAGCCCTGACCCATCGTCAGGGTATGACCAAGTATAAATAATAAAAAAAGCAAAAATTTAAGTCTGCCGCTACACTGTTGCGGTAGTTTGGCATTGAATCGCTGCCTCGGCATCGTTTTGAGCATTGGTAATGTTGGTAATAGTAACCGTTGAACCACCGAAATTACCTGTGGCAATAACCGCCATTGAAGGTGAATTGGGAGGTAGTGTCCAGATGTTGTCCACGCTTGGTTGTAATGTCCCGTTTACCTGTACAATAAGGCCGGTAGAAGGTGCTCCTGTAATCGCAATGATCAGGTTGTTGGCACGGCTGGCATTCGTAATGTTTAGCGTTGAAGAAGAGCCGTTGGCTGTTTTCCAGGTACAATATTGACCTGAGTTGATACTTGCACTTCCGTTTTGATTGATTTCGGGATTTTGTGATGACATAATTATTGGTTTTTAAGGTTATAAAAATATTTGAAAGATGTAATGTTATTATCCATAAGGAACTTGCTTTATGTATATCGTACAGTTAATGATGGTTCTCCTTCATTTTTTAACCTGATTTCATCTTATCAATAATCTATAAAGACATCATAATCTATGGTCATTTGAAATCTATTGGTAATGGATTTCTTTTTTCTGCTCTGTTTATCCTCGGGCTTTTCAAAATTTCAGCCTATTGATGATGTTAAGAGCTTCATTAAAGAACTATTCAAAGTAAAGAAAATAAAACAGCACCCTGCTAAGGGAAAATACCGGAATTACAAATTACGTATTTATACCTAGCTGGTTGGTTTTCAGTTTTATTGGTTGTTTTAGAAGAATGGAGCGTTCTGAGAGTAGAACATCTGATTATGGTTTCATCGGCTATAAAACATCAGTATTTTATGTCAGTTAAAGCAAAAATATCCTATTTTCGCAACCCCAATTAAATATTATGAAATGATGAAAACATGTATTTCCGCTTTAGCTTTAGTTTCTTCGTCTTTATTATTTTCCCAGCAGCTTACAGGAGTTGGATTCCAAAAAAGTGAAAATGAGTACTGGGCGATCAACGTTGATATGTCTTCAAAACAGAATACTACGGTTTCTTATCCTACGTTAGGCTGCTCTGGTAAATGGATTTTGATCAAGGAAGAGGCAAAGAAGATTTTATTCAAAGAAGTGATTGAAGAAGGAGTGGATAAATGTGTTCCCACCGGTTTTGTTTCTTTAGTAAAAGACGACATTTCACCATCTGCTTACAGATTTTATATCTTTGAAAATAAAGAAGATAAAATGCCCTATGCCATTGGAGTTCTTGAAAAAGAGTAGGGGTTTTGCCTGAAGTCCGACTATTTACAGTTTCTGCTTCATTTTAACAAAAAATCTCCGAAGCCGGAAAACTTCGGAGATTGATATTGTTTTAGATTCTGCGATACTAGTTTATTTCAACCTTATCACCCTTTGTATGAGCACTCATTTGTGGCGCATAATAATTTTGAAGGGTTGTGATTCCGTTGAAGAATTTTCCTGAAGCATTTGCTATATAATCGTATTCAAAAATATATTTTCCTTTTGGCAGATACTCAATATAGAAGTTGGTAGAGGCATCTTTTGTAGATTGATAGTATCCCAGATTATTTTTCCACTGATACCCGGAAAGAACATCTACAGGCTCAAATCCGGCAGCTCTCATATCTTTAATATGAATAAATTCCATGGGTCTGTCTGTATTCAGGATCATTCTTACGGTAACTTTATCACCTACTTTTAAAGGCGCTTCAGAAGAAATTTTCTGCAATTCATCACCGGTTGCCGTTCTGATTTTTTTGTACAGTTCTTTTGTTATGGATAGATGATTTTCAGAAGACTGTATCTTATCCAGCTCCTCATAATATTGCCAGAATAATCCTCCCTGAACGATTCCTGGATCTGACTTTGTTACGGTGACATCAGCCAGGCTTTTATCTAGAACATCCGTTTTTACAGAAGCTTTTACATATCCTGTTGCCTGATTTTCAGTTTTTACTTCTTTTCCGCCCCAGATAATTTCTGCTGTATCACTTGAGTTTTCAGAACCCGTCCAGGATTTTCCTGAATTTAAAATGGTAAAAATAACCTCAGCAGTCCCTCTTGAGCTTCCCCAGGAGTTTACTCCTTTTTGAGTGATCAGCCATATTTTCATGTCTTCGATGAATTTCTGATCATGCGGTTGTAAGGTATTGAAAGCTTCCAAAGCCCCTGCATGATTCACCACTTTTGAACTGAACCAACCCCAGCCATCAAGGTTTTGTTTCCAGTAGATTCCCTGAGTTTGTGAATCTACAGAAGTTTCTTTTAAATAAGTTATTAATGCATCAGAAGCCTCTTTCAAGCCGTAATCATTCATCAGCAAAGCAAGTCTGTGCAGCCCGAAGAATGTAAAATCAGTGATTTTTACTTCTTTTGCTTTTTGTATGATGAGCGACTTTAATGCGGCTCCTTCTCCTTTTAACGGATACTCTTTTTCCCAGTAATTTCGCGTGTCAAGATAGTTAATGACCCAGTTGTTCCAAACATTCTCTTTCTTTATGTCCGAATACCTGCTGATTTCGTGGTCAACATACTGAATCAGGCTTTCCACCAATATTTCCTGCTCTGAACTCTGATAATCTTTCACATGATCCTTTAGCCAGCTATTGATTTTTCCTAAATTTTTCAAAATATACAGAGAGGTTGAATAAGAACTCGGATAGCCTTGGTACCATGAGAATCCACCATCTGAATTCTGCAGCTTTCTGAAATCATCCCAATCCTGACCAATAGAATTTTTCATCGTATTGACATCGAATAACAATGCCAGTTTCTGCATCTGCTCTTCCTCATTTTTACTCTCTAAAATCCACGGTGTTTCATCCAGCAATACCTGTTTCAGTTCCTGATTTTTTTCAAGATTTGAATTCAGCAGTTCTTTATTCTGATAGTCTTCAAAGATCGTTTTGATGTTCGGATTAGCCTTGAAAATTTCAGAAGCTAAAACATCGGCAAACCATTTGTTGAAGGTCACATCGGCAGAATCATTCGGGTCGTTTTTAAGAGCCGGGAGTGCAAATATGATTTCCCAGATCGGATGGGTGGTCAGTTCTAAGGTATTCGAAACATTTGAAATCGTTGTTGAGGTTACATTTTTTAGTTTCTCAAGTTCAAAAGTCTTTGTTTCTCCCTCTTTTACGAAGATCGGAAGGACATCCGTTACCAGCATTCTGTTAGGAAGTACAGCAATTGCCTGCTGCTCACCATCAGAATATTGACCGGCCTTTGCAACCACTTTTAAAATTACAGAAGAAACCATATCCGGAACCTTCACTTTCCATGTTAACGCTGAATTTCCGTTTTCATTGATCTCAAAGTTCTGAACATCTTCCAGTAAGTCGAATTGAGCCGAAATATCTTCATGGGTAAAAGCATCCAAAATCTGCAGTTCTGCAAAACCACTTAGTTTTTTGTCCGTTAAGTTTGACAATTTTGACTGGAAATTCAATTCATCTCCTTCTCTTAAAAACCTTGGATAATTGGGCGTTAGCGAGAACTCCTTCTGTGTTACCACTTCTTTTTCCAGAATAGAGGCTCTTGCATCTTTGGTATGGGCAAGGAACATCAGTTTCCATGTGGTCAAGGCTTCAGGGGAAGTGAATTCGAAGCTCAGATTTCCTTCAGAGTCTGTTTGTAGATCCGGAAAAAAGAAAGCTGTTTCCTTAAGATTTTGGCGAACTGGGATTTTATCTGATGGATGATCATCTCCTCCTGAAAGTCCTCTTTCCTTTTCTTCAGGATCACCTAAAGCAATTCTTTTATGCATAACCCTCCGTTCCTGAAGCTCATTCAGTACTGTACCTCCATCTTCGTCTGCAGAACCACATGCAGAACCACCCATCATGACTACATGATCCGGCAGATCGCCGTCATACCAGTTGAAATAGGGCTGATCTATTGAAAATCCATTGACATAAGGAATATTTTTGGAAATAAACTTTCTATCAAGACTTTGTTGCCAGTCATAAGCAGCGACCGAATAAGGTCGGCTATATACTTTTTGCCACTTAAAAGTATGAACAGTAAAATGATCCAGAGCCTTATCATACATAGAGGCAAGAACCTCAGCAACAATGTGCTCATTCTCTTTCCCTGAAACTTTTACCGCCCATTTTTCTTTAGAGCCTGGCAATATGTTGTCCCTGAAAGTTGTGGTTTCTACAATCAGAGGGCTTTCATTATCTTTTATAGTAAGGTCTATTTTACATTGCTGTATGTCATTGTAAGCAACCAACTGAAACAGGATAGTAAGACCGGAAATATTTTTGTCTTCCGGAATGTCTATACTGTATTCCAATATTCCGTGGGTGAATTCCTTTACTTCGGAAACTGTATTTCCAAGGCCATCCTGTACAAAAATATTAACCAAAGCCTCCGGAATGGCGGAATACACGTAAATTTTAGCTT
This sequence comes from Chryseobacterium sp. FR048, assembly GCF_056844665.1. Taxonomy (NCBI): domain Bacteria; kingdom Pseudomonadati; phylum Bacteroidota; class Flavobacteriia; order Flavobacteriales; family Weeksellaceae; genus Chryseobacterium; species Chryseobacterium sp. FR048. The sequence goes on from NZ_JBXDSE010000004.1 coordinate 30,550, forward strand.
TTTCGCCTCTTAAGAATTCTTTTTCAGGTTTGATGACGTTTAAAAAAGTCTTTTCGTCTTTTATGGAATTCCTGTCCCAGATATTAAAATACTGAGCGGTCTCAATACGATCTTGACCCTGATCCCCATAAAGTTCCAGTTTATATCTTCCGGCTTCTAGTTTTCCTAAATCGAGATTATCATCGTTGTAAGGGGTATGAAGGGCATCCAGAATAATTTTTTCTGTTTCTCTGTTTTTACCACATTCACTCTTGTCAAAATAATCATAGGGAAATTTGGCTGTAAATTCCTCTTTGGAAAGCAGAGGCGTATCCTGAATTTTAGTTTCAAAATTACTTCTGAAAATCTTTTCAACGGGTTTTAGTTTTGAAAGTCTTACATAATAAGGTTTTGTAATAGGTTGATCATTATAATTTTTGGTTTCCACTTTTACCGTAAGGTTTTCATCGGCAAAAGAATCTTTTATCTCTTCTGCTTTGATGTAATAAGGAACTGAAGCAACATTTACCTGAGCGGAAGCTGATTGGGTTTCTCCGTTGATGTCTGTAACGGAAGCTTCTATTTTAAACTGATCGACCTGAATACCTTTTAAATATTGATTTTCTTCAAGAGTCACAGAAATGGTGAATTCCCCCTGATCATTTGTGGTTACCTCTCCTGAATAATAATCTCCGCCCGTTCTTTCGTTCGAATACAGACTGAAAAATTTATACCGGATGTTCTTCTTACTGATTTCATAATTGACCGTTACATTACTCAATGCTATACCGGAAAACGTTATGGCTTTTCCTTTTAATTCCAGGGTTTGTCCGTATTGATATTCTCCTTTTACGGGTTCAAAAGTAATTTCAAACCTTGGTCTTTTGTATTCTTCTACACGAAAGTAATGATGAGATTCTGCTCCGCCCTCCGTAGTCAGCGTAAAGATCCCGTTCAATTTTCCTTTCGGAAGTACAAAGCATCCATGATAAGAGCCGAATTCATTGGTTGTGAATTCCTGAGAAGTAATTTCCTGATCATTGGCATCAAATAAAATTATTTTTTGTTGAATTCCCGAAACAACTGATTCCTTTTCAGATTCTAGTTTAGAATTAATGACTTTGAAGTAAACGGTTTGCCCTGGTCTGTAGATCTTTCTGTCAGTAAAAATCTGTGCTTTGGATGTAATGGCTTCACTCTCATTTTTATTTTTTGGAAATAGATTTCCATAGAAACTTATGATCTGAACATCATTGGTTCTGGGCTGTTGAACAATATATTTTCTGTAAAATGTATCATCAGGATCTGAAGGAATTTCAAAAATACCCTCTGCATCTGTTTTAGAATGAAGTGCTGCCAGATTGGCTCCTCCGCGGTTGTACCTCCAAAAGTTGATCGCTTCATTGGGAATAGGTTTTCCGTTTTCGCTGTTTACCAGTTTGAATGCCGTAGGAAAATCATTTTTATTTTTATGATGATAGAGTATTTTATAATCTGATACTGTGAAAAAGTAGTTTTTGCTGGAGTACTTGTCCGTAGGCTCCTTTAAAGAAAATTCAGCAGCATAAAGTCCCGGAGGTAATGGTTTTATCTCCAATGAGGTTTTCATTTCTTCATAGTTTTCATTGCCGGGAAGCTGATAATACTCTTCTCTTACGAGCTTTTTTTTAATTTTAGAATAATGATCACCTTCGGAATAATGGTCTTCTGTATGCTCAATAAGAGATTTGTAGTTACTGTGTACTTCATAAATACTTAAGCTAAAATCAGAAATATTCTGATGCTCTGCTACAATGTGAATCGGCTTTTGACTTTGTACCTGATCTTCGAAATACAACCCCAGAGAAGGCTTGGTAATCAGATCTGCTTTGTACTGAATTCCCTCTAAAAATGGGGAATCCGGGAATTGTTTTTTTGCCAGATCTGCCATTGCAAGAGCTTCTTGATTCTTGTCCTCATTCCTGTAGATGGTAATGATGTCATACATGATCTCAGCTTTATAATCTCCTTCAACATTGGCTTTCAAAAGAGTCTGCAATTGTTCTGCCTTATCATATTCTTTATGTAAAGACCACTGATAAAGTACCTTTTGATGCATAAAATACAACTTTATGTTACCTTCATTTTCATTGATCAGCTGATCATACACTGCATTGATCTCAGTTTCATTTTCTTTCTGTTCATTTTTAGTGAAGAATCCGCCGTCAGAAAGAAAAGAGATCTTTCTCATCAGGTACCATTCCAGAAAAGTTTCATAATAAGCTATATCCTGATCCTGACCTCTGAAGAGTTTTCTGTATTGTGTGAGAGAAAAGGTTTTCAGGATCTTTTCGTTAGCCTCATTTTTTTTCAGACTTTCTGAGATATAATTTTTGACATCACGGGTAGTCCAGGTTTCAATCTCATATAAGTCCGGAGTGCTCATCTGGGTAGGCTCTTCTCCACTGAAGCTGGCATTATAAAAGTCGAGAACAAAAGTATCTTTAAGAATATCATATAAAATCTTTTCATCTCCCTGTAAAGCTGTTCCGGAATTTTGTATTTTTTCAAAGAAAAAAGAAATTGTATTATTTTGGTTGTCTTCTGTAAAATTTCTTGCTGCAAATTCATTTCTGAGAGAAATAATATGCTCTATCAGGTCTTTGTGTTCCATCGTTGTTAGTTTTTCTTAAAGATTAAATTAAAAGCACCAAAACTATGGAAAAATACGTTTCGCAGGAACTATAAATATTGCTTTTTTGTTGTTAGCTGTTTTGAATATTGATTAGGGAAGGTATCTATTATACAGCATAAATCATTACTTTTGACCCCATATTACTGCACCATGACTACTGAAAATATGAAACATGAGATTTCTTATCATCTTGAAGAAAACCGCTTCATCCTGTATTTGGAAATAACCAACCATAGTGATGGGGAACGCAGGTTTTATTTCTCCAACGATACTGGCAGACTGGCCAGGAATGGGATAAAACTTTTTGATGCAGAAAATAAGGCAATAAAAGCCTGTGAAATCGCTTTTATGTCCCCGGCCTATGACACTGAGTATGTTGAAAATATACTGCCTCCCGATGAAAAGCAACGGTTCGAATTACCTGCCAGGATTATTGAAGAAGAAACAGACCTGATCTTATCTTTCAAAGGAATCTCATTCAGGGTTCCCAGGAATGAAAAGTTTTACATCACCTTTGATTTTCTGAAGGTACCCTCCAATAAGCTGGAAGTAATCATTGAAATGGCAAATGGCAAAAAGATCCTGGAAAGAAAAGAATATGAATATGATGTCTTTGAGCTTGATGGCAATATGATATTGTCTGTTCCTACGATCTATTCTAAGCAGGCGTTTGATGTCATTTATAGATTAAACGAATCTGAGAAGGAAGATTATTTACACAAGGGGATTACAACCCTTGAAGAAAGGATGGGGGACATGAGAACAAATGCTGTAAAATATGAAATGAAGCCCTGGAAATAACAGACAGTGATCTATGATTCGGTTTTCAATTTTAAAAACTTTTTCTCAGCATTTTTCTTTATCTCCGTTAAGTAATTTTTATCTGGTTATTTCACCTTTGTAATCATACTTTATGAATCCGAAGATGGGATTATGGATTGTTTTCTTTAGGGATGATAATCCCATGAGGGTCAATGGTATACTTCTCATAAAAGCTTTTAATGGTTTCCTGCTCTCCGGTAAAAGGGTTTCTTCCGTATCTTAATACATATTCGTCTGCATTGGCGGGTTCACCCATATTGCCCATAAAACGTGGGGTTGGATTTGTATTGTACTTATCCCTCCATTCCTTTTCTTTCCTTTTTTTCATTTCAGGCATCAGGGCCCTTTTTGCTTCGTATCTTTTACATTCATAGTCTGTTATCTGATTTTTATGGTCTTTTGATAACAAATCAGATATGGCACGCTTTACTTCTCCGTCTTTTTGATACTCCATTATTTTTTGTAATAAAATATTATCAAAGATTTCAGGTAAATTATTGAGATCTACATAAGGAAGTTTGGCATTTCGTTTTTCTCTATACTTTTTAGCCGCCGCAGACTCTCTGAAAAGAATATACTGTTCTTGCTGATAAGGCTTGAGAACCGTAAATACCTCATCAAAAATAGAAGGATTTAAATCCTCAATATTTAACAATTCCCTTAAATAGAATATTGATAATTCCTTTTTTAAGGGGGTGAAATCATAGATGGCGAAAATCATAGTTCTTTATTTCAATGGTTTTAGTCTAAGGACTGGTAAATTTAGCTGAAAAAAAGGAATTAAACAAAGTAAAACAGTCTGGTATTTCAATTGTATTTTTTAAAGAATGGCTTATGTTTTTTATCCTATTCTACCAAAAGATGCCGTTATTTTTTAGGGGCATCAAATATGGAGTAATATAGAAAAACGGGAAATTTCTCAAACGTTTCTGATTTACCAATCGTATATTCCTTAGGTCCGAATGCCTGCGAGAAATCAAGAATGGTAGATGTTTTTGCCGGAGAAAAAGCAATCATTTTGATTAGGCTGCTTGCTGCAGCTTCTGTTTCGTAAATGAATAAAAGAGTTTTGCGGTCTAAACTGTATACTTTATAATTGTTGATTTTTGCATCCAGTGTGGTATCCACACCCGATTCATCGAATTTTGCTTTATACATTAATTTCGAGTTTCCTCCTTCAGTAATATATATATCCGCATTTAGATAGTTGGCATCAAATTTAAACGTAACCCGATCGTTGATGCTGTAAAAATCAGTCAGGGCTTTCTCACTGCCGCCCAGTACCTGAACTTGAGTGTCTTTAGGCATTTCTAACGGCGGACGTTTTACCGAACCTGCAGGTTTCTTTTTTTGCGCCGTTACACTGATTGTTGAGAACAGCATCAAAGTAGCTGCTAAAATGAGTTTTGAGTTTTTCATGGTTTTTTTTTGCAATGTTAAATAAATTATCATTACAAAAAAATAGAAATATGAAAACTTTGTTGTATTAAAATGTGTTTATTTTTTAAATTAAAATTATTAAAATAAGATAAAATATTACTTTTATTAAAAATATATAATAATATTATTCTCTATTCACTATTTGATGATTCATAATAAAAATATATTTTTGCAATCGACAACATAAAGTCATTATAGGTGATGGTATTGTTGTTCCTAAAAACTAAAAACCAAATTTCAAAACTCATTAAGCCATGAAAATAAACAGCACTATTCTTTATTTATCCTTACGGATACATCAAAACTGATTGTTTCCAGCAATTTAACAACACTAAGTCCTTAATAATTCTTTAAAGCTACAAGACATTTAGAACCTGTAAGGTTTATTTGATTATTTCCATCAGCCAGAGTTGGAGAATATCCTGTATGAAAAGTACTGCGGTATTTCATTCCCGATACGGATGTGAGATGCGCTTTTGTTGAAACGTGAGAGGTTATCTGATCTGCGAAATTCTTTCAAAATCAAAGCTGATTCTATTATACCATGATCCTTGTGCCCAGCAAAAGAGTGGACAGAAAAATGGCAACAGGAGAACTATTTAAAACCCAAAGAATTTAATATTAAAACTAATTAATTTTTATACTATTATGACAAAGAAACTACTAATCATGGCCTTTACAGGCTTATCGTGTACAATGGCTTTTGCAGCCGATTTATATGTTAGAAACGGGGGCGCAGGCGGAGCTTATCCTACCGTAAGTATGGCCATTACAGCGGCTTCAGATGGAGACCGTATCATCATTCAGCCTAAAGCGAATGGGGAGGCATATGTGGAAAATCTTATTATCAACAAATCGCTGACTCTTGTTTCCGAAACCAATTATGCGAAATATATCATTCAGGGAAATGTAAGTATCAATCCTGCAACAGGAAGAACGGTAACCATTAGCAACCTGAGTTCAGGAAACTATGGAAGTTATAATGTAGAGGCTACTTTTCCAATAGGTACCGGAAGAACTTTCGTTAATATTGTGAATTGTGATCTGCATAATGTTTTAACAGACAAGGTGAATTTTACTACCAATATTTCCGGTTGTACCATCAGTGGAAACCTGAAGTTTTCTCACGGAAGATGTACGGCCAACAAAGCACAGAGTATTGCCGTGGTAGCTACACAGGATAACAGCCCTATCGGATCTGATATTGAGGTTTATGGCAATGTTTCCAATACATTTATATCGAATTCACAAGCCAATTATAATTTTAAATTTAATAATAATTTCTGTACCGGTATTTATGTTTATAATCTCAAAGCAGGAAGCTCTAACGAGATCATCAACAACACTGTTTATAATATTAGTCCGGTGGATACCGCTCCTTTTTATGTCAATTTAGGGACTAGTACCAATGCCGGGAATATTGCTATTATGAACAACGCGGCTTCTTTTGTGGTAGGAGGTACCACTGCCTGCATTCAAAACAAAAGTAATAATGTGAGCATAGCAGCCAGCTACAATGTATTCACCAATTCTTTTATAACAGAAGGAAATATGACCCAAAATGACAATTCCGGATCAATGAGTCTGGTCTTCGATACCCTAACGTATGTTGTAACCGGTATGAATGCAAATGCCGGAAATCCTGATATAAAATATACAGATTTGGATTTAACAAGGAACGATGCCGGAAATGTTGGTGGATCTAACAGCTGGTCTAACTACTGGCCGGCAAGTAATGGCAATAGACCCCGGGTCAACTATCTGTCAACTCCAAGATCCATTACCAGCGGAACTTTTAATATCAACGCATCTGGTTTTTCTAAATAATTCCTAATGATATAACCTATGAAAAATTATATTTATAGTATAATGGCCCTGTTTATGGTCATGTTGTGCCCGGCACAGGTATTGATCAGCCAGGCAGAGTATTTCTGGGATGCCGATCCGGGAACAGGAAACGGAACTCCTGTGCTGGCTACTGATGGAAGTTTTGACAGCGTGATTGAACAACTTAGTGCAGTAGGAGTTGCTACACCAGGTAGCGGTCTGCATAAATTTAATGTCCGTATCAAAGACAATATGGGTGTTTGGGGACCGGTTTTTAGCAATGTCATTAATATTCAGCAAACCTCAGCTTCTCCAATCATTGCAATTTCTCAGGCGGAATATTTCTGGGATACCGATCCGGGACAAGGAAATGGAACTGCTTTATTGGCGGCTGATACCCATTTTGACAGCTCTTTTGAGCAGCTTGCAGATGCAGGAATTACTTTGCCTGCTAATGGTTTGCATGTATTTAACGTCCGTATCAAAGACAATATGGGTGTTTGGGGCCCTGTTTTCGGAAATGTTATTAATGTACAGACTACAGCTTTTACAGGCTGTTGGAAAACCCTTATTACAAGAGCAGATCATTCGGTAGGGATCAAAACAGACGGAACATTATGGGCATGGGGAAGTAATACAGCAGGGCAATTAGGGGACGGAACTTCGTATGTGAGATCAGTGCCTGTCCAAATAGGAACCTCAGCGAATTGGAAAAGTGTTTATGTGGGCAATAGACATACGCTTGCCATTAAAACAGACGGAACATTGTGGGCATGGGGAGATAATAAATATGGACAATTAGGAGACGGGACTACCATTTCAAAAAATACTCCAACACAAATCGGAACTGCAACAGACTGGCAAAGTCTTGGCGGTGGAGCAGAACATTCGGTAGGAATCAAAACCGATGGAACGCTATGGACATGGGGTGGTAACGGTTATGGACAATTGGGAGACGGAACTTCAGTTTCAAAAAATATTCCAACACAAATCGGAACGGCTATGAATTGGAAAAGTATTCGTGCAGCCAATTACCAGACGTTAGCCATAAAAGCTGATGGAACCCTGTGGGGATGGGGAATTAACACTTCAGGACAACTTGGAGACGGAACTTCAGTTTCAAAGAATATCCCAACACAAATCGGAACTGCCACCAACTGGAAAAGTATTGATACAGGAGTTCAGCATTCTATAGGACTTAGAACAGACGGAACATTATGGACCTGGGGTAATAATAGTTATGGACAATTGGGAGACGGAACTACCATTTCAAAAAATATCCCAACACAAACAGGAACAGCTACCAACTGGCAAACTGTAGCTGTTGGAAATGGCTTTACTTATGCCACAAAGACAGACGGGACGCTTTGGTCATGGGGTAACAATAACTTTGGACAGTTGGGTAATGGGACAAGTACAGGAAGTGCAACATCGCCCACACAAGTAGATTCCTCTTCAGACAATATGCAGGTTTTTGCCGGAGAAAGTCATATTCTTGTACAAAGATTTGACAGTTTCCTAAAGGTTTGCGGACGAAATGATAGCTGGCAGCTGGGTGATGGTACTAAGGTTAACAAAAATACATTTATTTCTATGGCTTGCCCTGGATATTGTATTCCTCCGACAACGTTATTTTCAACAAACAATGTTACCTCTACCACGAATATTACTTCTACAAAGGCTACTATTAGCTGGACAGCAGCTACGGTAACTCCTGGTCAAGGCTATGTGTATCTTTATAGTACCAGTCCTGTGATTGGTGGTATTCAGGGAAGTACTCCTTCTACTTCAACAACAGCAAATTTGACCAATTTACTACCTGACACTACTTATTATTGGTGGGTAGCATCTAATTGTGGATTCACTCCGTATATCTGGGTACCCGGAGGTTCTTTTACTACACTTCCTACCACTGAAACAGGCTGCTGGCAAAGTGTGAGCGGTGGTTTTGATTTTTCAATGGGGCTCAAAACAGACGGAACACTCTGGACCTGGGGAAATAATGCCAAAGGGCAATTAGGGGATGCAACTCCAATAAATAGAACCACCCCATCACAAATCGGAACCGGAAATAATTGGGCGAAAATAGCTGCCGGGTCTTCTTTTTCAGTAGGTATGAAATCCGATGGAACGATATGGACCTGGGGGGATAATTATTATGGACAATTAGGTGATGGTACCACAGTCAACAGAAATACCCCAACGCAGGTAGGAATCGTAACAGACTGGGTAGATATTGCAACCGGAGAATTTCAGACATTTGCTATAAAATCAGATGGTACACTATGGGGCTGGGGTTACAATAGATTTGGACAGTTAGGTGATGGTACAATCATTAACAAAAGCATACCTGTACAAATAGGAACCTCAACAGACTGGCTCAGCGTCACCTCTTCAGAATCTCATACCCTTGCTATAAAAACAGATGGTACGCTATGGGGCTGGGGAGATAATTATTATGGACAATTAGGCGACGGAACTAAACTATCAGTAAGTTCTCCTATTCAAATCGGAACAGCTACGAATTGGAAAACTGTAGATGCAGGAAACGGTTCTTCGATAGGAATCAGAACGGATGGATCCCTATGGACCTGGGGGTATAACAATTCAGGACAATTAGGAGATGGAACTACAATTTCAAAGAATATTCCGACCCAGGTAGGAACAGGAGTCAACTGGAAAAGTGTTAAAACCGGTGAATACGGTTCTGTTATAGCCATAAAAACAGATGGAACGCTGTGGACTTGGGGGTATAATAGCTGGGGGCAATTAGCTGATGGAACAGAGACGAACAGATCTACCCCAATGCTTATCGGAACTGCAACTGATTGGCAAAGTATTGAAGCAGGAACTCAACATACCCTTGCGATCAATGCTCAAGGATTTTTAGCGATCAGTGGCTTTAATAACAAAGGACAGATAGGAGATGGTACTACTGCTCAGAAGAAAATTTTCACACCTGTTGCTTGTGGTACAAGTAGTGGGACTGTTAATAAAGTTTCAAATTCTGCTAAAGGGAGTTTAACGGTTAATGAGATCTCAACAAAAGCGGATCAGCTGAAGGTTTATCCAAATCCGGTACAGGATCTTCTGACCATTTCATTTGATCAGAAGATTCTTTCGGTAGAGGTTTATAACGCCGCGGGACAACAGGTACTTACAAAGGTCATCAATGATACGAAAGGAACTATTGATGTTTCCAAACTGGTATCCGGAGTTTACCTGGTTAAAGTGAATTCAGCTAATGACTCTGTAAAAACCGTAAAAGTGATCAAGCGATAAAGATGATTCTATTGACACAAAAGCTGAGAAGGTTTGACATCAACCAATCTCAGATTTAAAAGCAGCGCCACTTAAAAGATAAGTGGCGCTGTCTTTTATGAGGGAAGTTATGGGGATAAATTGTATATTTAATTTTTTAAAATCATGAAAGAAATACTATTCATTAGCGTCTTTTCATTCAATCCTTACGCTGTAAAGACCCAAACTGTAAAATCAGGAAGATAAAGGTTATCTTATATCACAACTGTAAAAAACTAATACCATATGTCTTTCTATATTAAAAATATAACCCGATGTTCAATTTGTGGAGAGCTGATTGCCAGTTTCAAGGAAGCTATACTGTTACCTTATATTGCAGATCAGGATTCACCATTGGTTTCTTTTGTGAAAAGCTATACTCACCGTACATGCTTTGATGTCTGGGAGCAGCATGATGATTTTGTTAAGAGTTCATTTGAGGAGGAAGGAAGAATGATACGAAAAAGTGATCATGAGAAGGTAATTCTATATGACCGGTATTGTATCATCAATTATAGAAAACAGGAAGATTCTTATCATATCAGGGATTGCTATTCAATATTTGAAATCCGGATCAGTCTTGAAAAAGCAAGAAAACTAGGTGCTTTTTTTGAAAATGCAAAAGCAGGTATTCATGCTCAGCTGGAGTTTGAAAAATGGATATTCACTGTAAAAAACAGGGATGTTTCGATTGTTAATCATCATAACGGTGAAATCAATGATGAGATCACAATACCTTATTCCCGAATCAATGACTATATCTTCGTTTGCCATTATATTAAATGGTATCATGAAAAACAAGATCTGTTGTATTATTATAACGAAGAAGGATACGAAGGATATGATTTGAGTGAAGTACAGCTTCTTGAACAAAAGTCTGCTGACAGGGTAGAAGGACTGAAAGGGCTTCTTCATAGCCATGATCGGTATATTGCTTATCAGGCGATGCTTATTTTAGTCTCATGGAACCTGCCGGAAGGGTTTGAATTTCTGAATCGGTTCATGGCTGAAAGATGGGAGGATAAAGGAGATTTTGAGCCCCATAGAATCTATGGTGAAGATAATGTATATGATGTGGTGGCAAATGCTTTGCATATTGCGACCCTGAATGGCAAAAACAAGCAGGACTTATATCCTTATATCAAATGGTTTTTAATTGTATACGGGGAGCATTTCTTTGAATCTAATCTTAAAGAATTTCTGTTGAAAACCGATTGCAGGCCCCTTTTCGGAGAAATAGAGCAGGCCATGAAAAGTGCCTTACAAAATAAAAGGTATTATCAGGCCAGCCAGTTGTTTCCAGTACTTGTTCATTACGAAAGGAGTACTTTTAATGAATATAAAGATGTTTTTATCCCTTTCATCAACCTGGACAACAGAATTACATACAATATTGAAGAAGCTGAAAAAATAGGAGAAAAGGATTAAAAGCTACTATAATTTCAGCCTGTAAAAACCTACATTTATTTGAAAATGAACGATAAAGATGCCATAGAGAAAGTTTTGTTTTATCATCTTGAAATCATGATCTTCGATAATAAAGAGCATTATTCCCTGATAAGAGCGGTAATGTATAAAAATAAAGCCGAGCCGGGTGAAGAATATTATGAAGGCGAAGAATATTATGAAGGAGAATGGCATTCTTATAACGGGGCATTTAGCTATTATCCGGATCCTACGCCGGGAGACTTCATAGATGAGGTCAGAGCAGAGGAAGTGATGAAAATAATTGATAAAGAAATCGGATGATCTGCAGGATAGATATTGCCTGGCATAAAAGAAAGTAAAAAATGAGTTATTTTAACGGTACATTACTATTATTAAAAGAAAAAAAAGAACCGAAATCATTTATGTTAGATCTTAATGAAAAATTAAAATCTATAGATGTTTTACTTCCAAAAAGTGATTATGAAATCATTGTTTTTAATGATAGCCGAAATGAGGAGGAAAAAGATTATATAGAACTGGATGTATCAATGACTGATGAAGATGTAATAGATTTAGTTTGCTCATGGAAAAGCTTAGGTACACTTGGTTATAGACATCCGGATTTTAATTTTGAATTGGGAATTAATTATTTAACATGGGATGATAAAAATGTGTATGGTTTCAAAATCTTCTTTGCTCGAAAAGATACTATGTTTGAAGACAATAGACATGAAAAACTTATATCTAAAATATCTGAATTTGTTGACTATGAATATGTTGTTGGAGATATTAATGAGGAGTCTGAAAATTATATACAAATGGAAGAAAGTTTAGAGGAAATAAAAGAACATATTTTAAAAAATTCTTTCAAAATTGATAGTAGAAATTGGTAGATAAAAAGAAAAAATGAGTTATTTTAACGAAACATTAATATTATTAAAAGAAAAAAAGGACCCCAAATCATTTATTATGGACTTTAATGAGAAATTAAAATCCATAGATGTTTTGCTGGAAAAAGATGAATATGAAATAATAGTGTTTAATGATACCCGAAACGAAGAAGAGAAGGATTATATAGAATTGGAGGAATCAATGACTGGTGAGCAGGTTGTAGATTTGGTTTGTTCGTGGAAGGGCCTTGGGCTGCTTTTATATAGACATCCTGATTTTAGACTTCAGGTAGGAATCAATTATCTGACATGGGATGATCAATATCTTGATGGCTTTGAGGTTTCCTTTAGTAACAAAGATCTGGCATTTGAAAGTATTGATAAACACAAAGAGCTTATCTTGAAAATAGCTCAGTTTATAGACTATGAATACATTGTAGGAGATATTGGGAATGTTTCTGAGAATTATATCAGTATGGGAAAAAGTTTAGAGGAAATAAAAGAACATATAATGAATCATTCTTTTACCATTGACAGCAGAACCTGGTAATTCGACTTCTTACTGAATTTTCCATGTTTTGAGAGAATCTACACCTATTTGACCATATAAAATAATCAAAGAAACAAAAACCATGAAACCTGAAAGCATTATAGAATTTGAAAAATTATATGGGATTGAATTGAATGAGACCGAAGATAAGGCTCATATCATTACTGATACAAAATGCTCAAATGTATATCTTTTGAGTGATGATCAGGAAGTGATCGGTTTAAATATTTGTAATAATTCTTTCGGATCAATTCCAGATATGAATGGATTTCCAAAACTTGAACTTCTGAATTTATCCAATAACATGATTACAGAAATAAAAGGGCTGGAAGAAGTGAAGCAATTAACCATGCTGGATTTATCAAGTAATCAAATTAGAGAGATAGAAGGACTGACGGAACTAAGTAAATTAACTTACCTTGAGTTGATTTTCAATCAAATTTCAGAAATAGAAGGATTGGAGGAACTAAAAGAGCTGATTTTTCTTAACCTTGCCTGCAATCATATCGCAGAAATAAAAGGGTTGAGCGAATTGAAACAATTAACAGAGCTTAATTTAGCAGGGAATATTATTGATGAAATAAAAGGTCTGGAGGAGTTGGAGCAACTCACCGAACTCATTTTGGGATTCAATCAAATTGCGGAAATAAAAAATCTGGAGAAGCTGAGAAAGTTAACTCATCTTATTTTGGGCTGCAATGAAATTGAGGAAATAAAAAATTTGGAAGAATTAGAACAATTAATTGATCTTGATCTCTCAGGCAATCAGATTACAGAGATAAAAGGGTTAGGAACACTAAAGCAATTGATTCAACTTCGTTTGTCATATCATCTCATCTCATTACAGAAGTAAAAGGCTTAGAGGAACTGAAACATCTGACCCAGTTTGAGATGGAAGACAGGCAGGTTGCAGATATTGAATGATAATATGGTAACCACACGAAAGGATTCGTGCGGTAGTAGTGAAGGCTATCCAGCCATTGAAAACATTCGGGAAGGCATTGATGAACATCTGAAAAAGGAAATTTTTGACCTCATAGAAAGGTATAAAACAAAATAAGATGACTTATTCTATTTCCAATGCCATCTGTCATTTGAAATAGGATTGAATGCCTGTAATATAATTGTAAAAGAAAAACAGTAAGATATGCAAGATGTAAGTGAAATTTTATTGGCCTTAAAGAGTGATGATCCTGAAATTATAGAAAGAGCTTTAGATGATTTAGGGAAATTAAAATATGAGGATTCTCTGGGGGCTATTTTGCCTTTTTTAAAACATCATTCCACGGCAGTAAGAGAGACCGCTGTGTTTAACCTTGGAGAAATAAACAATGAAAAAGCCATCCCTTATATTATAGAAAGTGCTATACATGAGGATGAGTCTGTAAGAATGTTTGCTCTATTGGCTTTAGATCATTATAGGAGTGTTGATATATTAAATGTTCTGCTAGAGGAAGTAAAACGGCCCAAAATATCAGCTTCTCCCAAGCAAAGAGCTGCTGAACAATTAAAGAATTATCCTGGTAAAGAAGCTCAGGAGGCATTGATATATTTAATTTTTAATGATGAAAATCCATATATATTTATACCGGCAGTAGATTCTTTATACTCAATGAATGATACAGGTTTATTGGATACCTGGAAAGAAATAGATTCAATATATAACCATGATTATGTAAATTCTGTTGCCCGGCAGGCGATAAGAGATATTGAAAATGAATAAATCATCAATATCTGCAATTATAATCATCTCTTCGTTGCTGCACGATTCTATCGTGTGGTTTTATTTAAACCATTTCTCTTAAAATTTTTATCTTAATAAAAACATAATTGATGAGTCATAATTACAAATTCCAGAATTCTGAAGGATTATATTTTGTAAGTTTTGTTTTAGAATAGAACCATATTGAAGGATTCTTGCGGGAGCGAGGACATAAAAAAATCCCAACTATTATTGAAATTTTATTTGTCAATATCAAAATCAAATAATTCTTTTGTTGTTACATCTAGTCCCTTTGCTAATTCCAAAATAGTAGACATTTGAATATTTCTTAGTCCTTTTTCAATCTTGCTAATGTCACTATAATCAATGTCGCAGTTTTGTGACAATTGTCTGAGACTTAAGTTTTTTTCGGTTCTCAATGCTTCGATCCTCTTTCCAAAGCTTTTTAAGAATGCTATTTTTTCAGATGTTATAGACATATTGAATTAAATAAAAAGCAAGTTCAATAGAAACAGATAAAAACTTGTGGGTAATTATACCCACGTTTGTATTTTTTTATTACATTTATAAAAAAATACAAACATGAAAAAGACAAGTACACATTTTGAACCTCAACTTTGGAAAGGAGGTAAGAAGCGCTCCGGGTTAAAGCTGATGGAGAACTTTTTCCAGTTCAATGATCTGGCAGCCTCTAAAGAGAAGTTAAACAGTATAATAAGTTACGCCGTAAAGCGAAACAGCTGGATCAATGAAGACCCGTTGGTAGTTTTTCAGTTTCATCAGGCGGTGCGATCATTTGTACGTGCGTGCTACCTCATCTATCTGGAAGGAAAGAAACGGGTTGCCGATCCTCTGCTTGAAAATCCTTCTCCGTGGGGTCTTGGCCTGCTTTCGGAGAAAGAATATCAAAATCCAATGTTGGTTTTTAAAAAAGCCTTCAAAGAATACAGTGTCAAAGAGTTTGATTATTTTATGTCCGGGATGGTCTACTTCTCAATGGGCATGTATGAAAATCTGCCGGAAAGAAATATCATCAATCCGTATATCCATCTGATAAAAATGCTGGATGCGGGGCATCTTATACTGGAACGGAGAGGGATGTAGAAGCAGGGAGCTGGAAGAAGGAAGATAGTTGGAGCTGTAATGACGGGTAGTTGGCCTGGATACAAATGAATTTCAACCCTTCGCTGCCGCACGAATCCTTGCTGCGCAAAGTCTCCTGACTTTGAGCTCGCTACCCTTCGCTGCCGCACAAATTCTTTCGTGTGACTTCTATTTCAAATACATTTTTAGAAAAGATTTATCTTTCTAAAAACATAGTTAGTAAGCGGCGATTGCAAATTTTATACTTTTAAAGACTAACAATGCAATAGATTATACTGATGAAAAAGGACTTCCAAATCATATTGTTATTTTTAGAATATTTGAACGATAATATGGTAACCATACGAAAGAATTCGTGCGGTAGCAGCGTATTGTAGGATTATAGATTTTTCTCTTTTGAAATAGGATCACCTGTTTTGGGATCAATGGTATACTTTTCATGAAAACTTTCAATGGTTTCCGGTTTTCGGGTGTATGGATTTATACCATATTTTATGATATAGCTTGTGACGGTATCAGGTTCACCCACATTACCCATAAAACGTGGAGCAGGGTCTGCGTTATAGGTATCCCACCATTCCTTTTCTTTCCTTTTTTCTTCTTCCGACATCAGAGCTCTTCTTTGGGCCTTCTCTTCTTCATATATTTTTGAATTATAACGTGCAATCTGACCTTTATGGTCTTCTGATAGCAAGTCATATATAGCATCTCGAACTTCCCCATCTTTTTGATAAAGCATAATTTTTTGTAATAATTTATGATCAAATACTTCAGGTAAATTGTTGAAGTCTACATAAGGGAGTGTAGCATTCCTCTCTTTTCTGTACTTTCTGGCTTCTTCGGAGGTTTTAAAAATAATATACTGCTTCTGCTGTTGTGGTTTGAGGATATTGAACACTTCGTTGAAAATAGAGTTATTCAGATCTTCAATGTTTAATAATTCCCTTAAGTTGAACTTTGGCAGTTCATCTTTAAAGGGGGTAAAATCATATATGGCGAAAATCATATTTTAAAATTAAGGATTATATATTTTTCTTTTTTGGAATAATGTTACCATGAGAATCAATGATGTATTTTTCATAAAAGTTTTTAACGGTTTCCGGTTCTCCGGTAAAGGGATTTCTTCCATATCTTAATACATATTCGTCTGCATTAGCGGGCTCTCCCATATTGCCCATAAAACGTGGGGTAGGGTCTGCATTGTACGCATCCCACCATTCCTTTTCTTTCCTTTTCTCCTCTTCCGACATCAGAGCTCTTCTTTTTGCTTTCTCTTCTTCATATATTTTCCATTCATACTGCGTTATTTGACCTTTATGGTCTTCTGATAGCGAATCGTATACTGCTCTTCTTACCTCCCCATCTTTTTGATAGAGCATGATCTTTTGTAATAATTTATGATCAAATACTTCAGGTAAATTGTTGAAGTCTACATAAGGGAGTGTAGCATTTCTCTGTTTTCTGTACTTTCTGGCTTCTTCAGAGGCTTTAAAAATAATATACTGCTCCTGCTGCTGTGGTTTGAGGATATTGAACACTTCGTTGAAAATAGAGTTATTCAGATCCTCAATATTCAACAGTAATTTTAAATTGAAATCAGGGAGCTCATCCTTAATATGGTTAAAGTAATCTGTTGCAAAAATCATATTTTAAATTATTATTTTTAATATTTAATTGAATTATTCAACTGGATCAATATGGGTTATATGGACATGACTGAAAAGAACTGATACCAATTGGATGTTATAAAATTAAATCTCCATCCTTTATATCCAGTTGCTTTCCTCCAGCTTTGTTAAGCCATTTTTTATGCAGCTGTATTGTAGTCTTTATATTTTCCATATCTGTTTTTATGGGTTCTGGAATATTTCTGATTACTGACAGGTGGTCTGTATTAATAATCTTTTACCCTTATTGTTCTGCAAATAGACTGTATCTTAAAGGTAATATGCCCGAGCCGCCAGTTTCTTTAAATTCATCGCAGAAAAAAGCATCAAGGCTGCTGCTGTAATTAAGGTTGAGGTTTTCATGGGTCTTTTTTTGCAATGTTAGCTAAATTATCAATATAAAAAGATAATAAGGATTAAAAAAATACAGAAAGCCTTTATATAGAATAAAAATTATATATTTAATTTTTACATTGTAACCGTGGAACAGAGCAAATTATTAACTTTTTTCAATTAGAATCTACAGACTTATTTATCATACATAAAAGTACTCCAGGAAGCTTAGGCTTATGAAGACTTATATATTTAACACAAATACCATGACAAACCATAACGAAATTATAGATATTATATTAAATAAAGATATTAAGGCTTTACAGAGCTGGATCAATAAAGGGGGTGATGCAAAGACTTTAATTCGTGAAGAAAGCTTAATACAATATATCATAGATGAAATTGAAGCCGGAGAAGAGGATATTTATGTGAAAATGATAGAAGTTTTAATAGAAAACGGTGCGGATGTAAATTATTTTGATGAAGAATATAATGCACCTGTCTTTCAGACGATCTATTTGGATAAACCTAAAGTCCTGAAGCTCATATTAGAAAAAGGGGCTCATGTACATCTTGTTGGAGAAGAGAGAGAGACTCCCTTAACGAGAGCAGCTCTGGACCAGAATCTTGAAATGATAAAGCTAATACTGCCTTATTCCAACAACGATTTTATTAATAGATCAGGAACTTTTCATGCAAAAACCCCTTTAGGATTGGCTTTTTATTATGGAAATTTAGAGATGATAGAGCTATTGCTGCAATACAGAGCAGATCCTTTTGTAAATGATGGGGAAGGCTATCCAACCATTGAAAACATTCCGGAAGATATTGATGAAAATCTGAAAAAGAAAATTTTTGACCTCGTAGAAAAGTATAAGACCAAATAAGAGGACTTATTCTATTTCCAATGCCATCTGTCTTTTGAAATAGAATTGAATGCCTGTAACGTAATTGTAAAAGAAAAACAGTAAGATATGCAAGATGTAAGTGAAATTTTATTGGCCTTAAAGAGTGATGATCCTGAAATTATAGAAAGAGCTTTAGATGATTTAGGAGATTTAAAGCCTGATAATGCATTAGAATTGACTTTGCCGTTTTTGAAACATAGATCAAAAGAGGTAAGAGAAACAGCGGTTTGTACTTTAGGAGATATTAAAAATGAAAAGGCAATACCCTACATTATAGAAAGAACAAAAGATGTTGAAGAATCTGTAAAGAAGCATGCTTTAAAGTCTCTTGAAGAATACAACAGTCCTGAGATTCTTAAAATATTGCTAAGCGAAGTATATGAGGAGAAAAGATCAAGAGGTCCAAGACAAGTCATAGCAGAGCAATTAAGAAATTACCCATGTAGAGAATCTCAGGAAGCATTGATGTATTTAATTCTTAATGATAATGATTATTTTGTATTTATTCCAGCGATAGATTCTTTATACTCAATGAATGATACAAGTTTATTGGATACCTGGAAAGAAATAGATTCGATATATAACCATGATTATGTCAATTCTGTTGCCCAGCGGGCGATAAGAGATATTGAAAATGAATAAATCATGAATGATGTTATCGATTAGTTATAGTGAATGAGTCACACTTAATCTGGCAGTTATCAATAATTTCCAACGGGCTGTTAAGGCTTCTGAAATCAGCTGATTTGATCTAATATATTTTTAGGAATATAATCCCTTAGCTGCCGCACGAATCCTTTCGTGTGGATTCTATTATACTTTTTTAGAAAATCGCTGCACAAAGTCTGGGACATCGGAGAACGGATTATAGTCAATGTATTTTCTGGACATTCCCTTTGATGATAATATGATCACCGTTTTTATTGAAATACAACACCTCTCTTATAATCCAATGTCTGTTTTCAACGGTATTTTCCTGTTTTAAATATTCATTGAAGATCTGTGCTATAAAGAAGGTCGTAAGAAAACCTGTTTTTTCTTTCATACTCATTGCGGTATCTTTCAAAATATCTTCGTAGGAAGGATATGTACTAAGGTTTTCAAATAATTCTAAGGCAAAATTTTCACCTGTAAGCACGTCGTCTTCTATCAGTTCTTGCAGGAGATCTTCATATTTTGGACGCATTTTTTCATCAAAATCATTGAATTCAATACGGATCATCAATGGATGAATTTCTTTATTTTCAGCATATTTTCCGTAATAATATTCATCGTAAGCAATATGATGGGCATTTATTTCGTGATCATTAATATAGACCTACATAAGATTTAATTTTTTATGGGAATTTGAGGACAGTACGAAAATCAAAGATCAAGCCTGTAAATCAATTCCTCAATCTCAGCTTGTCTGGCATTGGCAAAACCTCTGTCAGTTCCTATTTTTATAAAGCCGCAGTTTTCCAGAACCTTCTGTGAACCCCAATTGTCAAAAGCAACACGTCCAAAAAGAGGTCTGGCCGTTTCAAGGGTAAGGAAATCTTTCAATGCGGTTGTGGCAACGCCTTTTCCCCAGAATTGTCTGTCAATCCAATAGGTGAGTTCGGCATCTCCCTCCATGACAAATTTGGCGATACTTCCGGCGATCTCAGAGTTTGCGATAATGGTCTGGTTGTTGACGGTAGGATCATTCAGTAATCTGGTATATTTGGCCAGATAAGCTTCTTTATTGGTGGAATCCTGTGAAGTAAATGCCGCAAGGTGCCTGCCTTCCTGATCAAGCTGAAACTCGAAAAGAATATCCAGATCCTCAACAGTCGTTGGTCTGAGTTGTATTGTATGTAAGGTATTGTCCATTTTGATAGATTCTTTAGTGTATCTTCAAATATAATTAAATATTGTAACGGAAGAGAAACTTGTGGTATGGTGTTTTGTTTGAATAATAGGGAAGAGTCGTGAAAAATCTTCTTACTTTGAACCAATGAATAGAAATAATTCCGCGCTGTCACTGTAATAACTGGAGATGTAAATAAGGAAATCATTGAATTCATTAATGCAATTTTCAAATAACTGCTCTTTATTCATCTTTCACCCATGGTTTATAATACCAAACGCTTACTAAAAACAGCATATATCTTCCCGGTTGATATTCTCCGTAAGAAAGCAGGTAGATCATTTCATTTCTTATAAGGTAATGAACTTCTAATCTTTCTTCAGAGGTATAAATTTCAAAATTACCGTTAATCAGGTTAAATTTACTTTCTTCAATGACTTTATCAAAACTTTCAGCATCTATTTCTTTTTTTAATGCTCTTAATGGGTTGTTGTAAAAATCAGTTAAAGTAGCTTTTTGATCATCAACCTGAAAGGCTTTCTGCAAGCATTCTCGTTCATCTCCATCAAATAATTTTTGTTTGGTATGCCGAAAGTTGACTATGTTTTTCCCGTCATCAGGAGGAAAAGGGTAGTAATCTAATGGTAAAAAATCTTTATCTTCTTTTTCTAAATGATATTGAATCCTCCCCAGTTCGTAAGTGTATTCAAAAATTGATTGAAATGGGGTTTCTTTAAAGTCTATGGTTACAAAAGGAGAGCCATCCAGAATCTCGTCTGTATGCTCAACATGGGTGCTGTTTTCTTTATTGAATTTGTATGTAAATTGCTCTACTGCTGATGGGGCAAATACGATTTTTTTCGCTTTCATTCTTTATATTTTTATCTGCTTCTGCGCAATTGTGAAATAGGTAATCCCCGTTGCACAAAGCCTCCTGACTTTAAGCTATGTAACTAAAATTCCAAAAGTTTATTTTATAATTTTAAAAGCTCATGTTTCAGAAAAAATAGATCTATTCGCTAAACTTATATTCATATTTTGTAGGGATATTTCCGGACAGAATCTTTTCTATCACATCAATTTCATGATAATCTTCCTGATAGTAATCTGTTGTCTGTGTGGCAGCTATTACTTTAACACGTTTATTTATTTCTGAAAATACTTTTTTCAATTCTTTTTCATGGGCCATTTCAAAAATACCTTCTCTCACATAAAAAATAACTGCTTCTATATTTTTCTTATCAAATGATAGATAGGCTACCAATATATCGTAACCAAGTTTTTGCCCTTGTTCATTATATCCCCAATGCATGTCATAGCTATAAGAACCTCCTGTAGGATGTTTCTTAAATTCCTCTAAGATTTTTAAGGTGTCTTCCAGAGTTTCCGATTCTACGACTTTCGAGTCATCAATTTTACTGTCAGAATCTGTATCTTCAAAGTAAAAGCTAGGGTAATTGTACGCAATTGTGAAATTGTTTTCCAGCATAACTTCATCCACGATATTTACAATATCGTTCGTAAGCATTTTTTCTATTACTAAAATAGTATCCGTTGTATGGTATCCCATAATTGTTTAAATTGATTGTATAGAACGGAGTAATTTATTCATCTTTATCCCATGGTTCGTAATACCAAACTCCTTCTAAAAACAGCATATATCTTCCCGGCTGATATTCTCCGTAGGAAAGCAGGTAGATCATTTCATTTCTTATAAGATAATGAACTTCTAATCTTTCTTCAGAGGTATAGATTTCAAAATTAGCGTTAATCAGGTTAAATTTACTTTCTTCAATGACTTTATCAAAACTTTCAGCATCTATTTCTTTTTTTAATGCTCTTAATGGGTTGTTGTAAAAATCAGTTAAAGTAGCTTTTTGATCATCAACCTGAAAGACTTTCTGCAAGCATTCTCCTTCATCTCCATCAAATAATTTTTGTTTGGTATGACGAAAGTTAGAGATATTTTTTCCGTCACCAGGAGGATAAGGATAGTAGTCTAATGGCAAGAGTTGTTCTCTTTTCTTTGCCAATTGAGACTGGATTCTTCCCAATTCGTAAGTGTATTCAAAAATTAATTGAAATGGAGTTTCTTTAAAGTCTATAGTGACGAAAGGTGTGCCTTCCAAAAATTCAGTGGTATGCTCAATATGGGTATTATTTTCTGTATTGAATCTATAGGTAAATTGAGTAACCGCTGGTGGAGCATACATTACTGTTTTTGCTTTCATTTTGTATTATTTATTAAAATATAGGGGCCTATTAATTCTGCGGAATAATGAAATCTCCAAAGCCTCATGACTTTGAAATATAGTTTTCCATTAATAACAACGTATTATCTCCACGAATTCATTTTATAATCGGAAAAATTGGTTTTCATATCCTGTATCCTATCTTCAAGGGCTTTAATACCGATCTGTAAATACTTTTCTTTTTCAACCTCATTCAGGATATGGATAATATCAAATCCTGGGGTTGGGCTGGAAATGGGGACAGATAATTCAAGAATGCTGTTTTCCTCATAAAGGTAATAGTTCCAGTCTTTTTGTTCTAATAGTTTTCTTTTATTCATGGGATATTTTGGTGAGATTATTTGAAATAGTTTGATTCGGGGGATTCGAAAAATGTATTATGGCTTTACTACTTCTATGATCATGGTGTATTTATCAATTCCTTTACCAAATCCATCCGGTACAATCTCTATCGTTTTAAATCCGCTTTTTTTATAAAACTCTGCGGTATGCTGTGACGTTTCAATTTTGTAGGGCAGGGCAGGATAGGTCTTTTTTAACAGATCAATCCGATATTGTGTAAGCGCTTTTCCTATTCCTTTTCCATGGTAGTCGGAGTGAACCATTCCCCATGATAATCCTGCTGTATTATTCTTTGTATCCAAGAAAAAACCACCACATCCTATGACATGGCCATCCAATTTGACCACAAAGTAGTTTTCTTCAGTATTTTGATCTAAAAAGCTTTCAAAAAGCGGCAATTCTTCCAAAGCAAAATACTTAGGCATATTGCTCTTGAAGATCTTAATGCAGTCTTCTCTGAAAATTTTGGTATAATTGATGATTTTCATATTGATGAGTTGGGAATTGTCTTTAGTGATTTAAATTGAGAAGTGTTACTTATTTCTCTTTGATTTCCGGAAGTTTAACCTCTTTGTTATAAAGCAGATCGACTACATTTTTCATGAATTCTTCTTTTTTTATTCGCTCGCCGTTCGTCACATAAGCGATGGAAAGGTCTGCCTCTTTGTTGTAGATAAGAATAGCGTGCGATCCTAGGGTATCACCGCCATGTCCATAAAATATATGATGATCAAATTCCCAGATCGCCATACCTCTTCCCCAATCTTCTTTTCCTAATACGGGTTCCATCAGCTTTAGAGATTCTTTTTTTAAGATTCCGTTGTGGAACAAGCTGTTGATGAAAATATTCAGATCATAGGACGTTGCAGAAATATCACCTACACCAATGACGTTGAGGAGGTCTATTTCCTTTTTCAGAACCTTCCAGGAACCCTTTTCATATTGGTAAGGCAGAAATACATTTTTACGGTCAGATCGGATAGAAGCCAGGTTTTTTAAGCCTAAAGGTTTTATAATTTCAGAATAAAGTATTTCGTGAAATGGTTTCTGGCGTTTTTTTTCAAGAATTTTCGTCAGGAGATAGTAGGCCGAATTGGAGTAGGCTACCTTTTCCCCCGGTTCAAAACTTTTTCCCTGCTGAATGATCAGATCCATAATCTGTTGGTCGCTTGCTTTTTCGGTCACCCAGACTTCACCATCTTTTACCACATAACTTCCCAGTCCGCTGGTATGCTCCAGTAAATTTTTGATGGTTATAGCATTGGAATTGGGGATCTCCGGGAAAAATTCCGAAAGTTTATCCTCTAAATGAAGTTTATTTTCTTCAATTAATTTAAAAATTAAAACGGCGGTAATCATTTTGGTAATAGAGCCCACCTGGTATCTGGTGTTTTGATTATAAGTTAATCCGGGGATATTTTTCTGGCCAAAATTATTAGTATAGACTTCCTTACCGTTTTTAAAAATCGATAAACTTCCAACACCTATATTATTTTTTTCAATATCACTGAAGTAATGATCTAATTTTTCAGGAGCAACAGTTTGTGAAAAAAAATAACTGGAAACAAGGAGAAGCAAGCATACAATTTGGTTTTTCATGAGGAATAGTTTTTTATTTACCAATATAACAGTTGGGTCATTAAATATATTACATCTGAGGCTTTGGACCAAAAAATAAAATAATTCCTTTAAAATTGTTTCAGGACGAGAATGTGAATGTAAGTAGGAAGTCCCCTTGTCAAGGTTTTGAACCTTGACAAGGGGACTAGGGGGTGCTTGGTTTTCTCTTCAATATCTCTACTGGAATTCCCGTTTTTCCAATACCTCATCTTTATACGTTTCCGTATAGACCAGCGGTCCTTTTTTCCTTGTATTGATGATAGGTTCTCCTGTTTCTTCATTATATTTTTGCAACAATTTGTAAAACTTCCATGTTCCGGCAGGTAACCCGTTTTTGTATTCTGCTTCCAGATAAGTATAAAGATCTGTAAACTCCGGATGCTTTTGTTTATCGATAAAGCTGTTTGATTTGTACTCGATCCATTTTCCTTCTTTCTTATGATTTTTTACCATACCTTGTTCTTCATCGCTTTTATATAAACCTTCTTGGTCAAAGTATCTGACAAATTTTCCGGAAGGAAGAAGCTGGTATTTTTGCAAAGGTTTTAAGGTAAAAGGACTTTCGCTAAACTCATAATCCTGAAGAGAAATGATATAATCTTTATCGATATTGAACAACGTATAATGGGCCAATCCCATTTCTCCCTCATGATGAAGATAGATTCTCTTCATATCAACAGGCTTATTGTCCTTTGTGGAAATTAAATAGATCTTTTCAATAAATGGGTCTGCGTAACGAACGGTATTATAAACCGCCATAAAGTACAGCGTGGATTTTCCATTACACAGAAACTTAGAGGCTATCTTGATAGGGTTGTGCTTTTCATTGATATTTTTATTGAAAGGCAGAAAGACATCATATGCTTCAGGAAGTGATACCCAATCTTTTGAGACTACTTTTTCAAATTGTAATGCATTCAGTTCCTTTAATTTATTTTCATCCTGTAAGACAGGCAGAACAGCATCTGCTGTTGCCCGTTGTTTTGAAAGAGCTGAATATCCAAAAGGCAAATTGATACAATCCGCTTTGTTGGTATTGAATAAAACGGATCCTTGATCTGTGGAACGTGCTTCTGTGCTTATGACCTTATTTTCCGTCTGAGCTCTGCTGTAGCATGAGAAAAGAAAAAATAAAACCGTGAAACAAGCGATATTAATTTTAGGCATAGATATCTAATATTGGGGTGAAACCATGAACATGCAGGTGATTATTATGTCTTGGAGTATTGGTATGGGTAGTGTGTGGCAATATGGTTGTCGTATCATCTTCAGTAGTGGCATTGGATGTATTGGAGAAATTCTCTGACCGGCCTGATGTAAATCCGAAATCATAAAGAATATTCCGAAGAATAACCTGATTCTCATAATCGAAGTTGGCTGCTGTAAGGATCGTATTAACGCCGTTTTGCTGGGTCGTTAACAGGTTCAGATCCCCTGCTTCTCCATTCACGTGCTCTGCGCTGGGATAACAAGACGCATCAGCATAAGAAAAACCTTGAGATACAATATAATGCGTATGTCCTTCCTGCCTGAATTGTGCTAATGCCCCTAAGAAACCGGCAAATAAATCCGGCTGAATGCTTCTTCTTCTGGTATGCTGAAATCCATAGCGGATGATGACCCCATTCTGATTATAATTGAATGCTTCAAAGATCTGGGCACCTACTCCTGTATCCCCTAAAATATCCATATTCACGAGCTCTACATCTCCTTGTTGATTGGCGTACCATTTATCCGTGTTTCCATCACCAAGAGTTCCGTTAGAATACACCAGTAGCTGCTGTGCATCAATCTGTTCTCCCGCCGCTCTGTTTGCTGTGAAATCTATAGTCTGTAAAAGCTCTCCCCGCTGGGCTGGCAGTGGTATCGTATTAACTCTTCTTTTTCTGGTTACACTGGCTTTAATTCTGTTGCAGATCCTGTGTTCAGTATCGTGCTGATCGTAATAAAAATAAATTACATCATTAGAATGACGGTTCACCACCTTCTGAGTTCTTCTTCTTCTTTCCGGAGTTGTACTGAGCAGTTGTAATGTATTGTAAGTATTACTGCCATGATAGATGGTGTAGATATTCTTATTCACAACTCTGAATCTGCCACTATCGTCATTAAGGAAAATACCTGCTCCATTTACTTCCTGTGTTTCATTTTTATAGGCACAGGGGTTATTGTCTGTTCTTTCTACCACCACTTCCAGATTAATACTGCCTTCTGCCAGTCTTTCGCTCCACTGATCAAAAATTGCCCTTCCATCCGGTCTCAGTTGTAGTTTAATAATGGCTTTATTGGCGTGGTCATTGATGTTCGTGTAATGATCGTGTCTTCCCTGTCTGTTATTCAGGGCATCAAAATTTCCTACCTGTACCGTGAATAATCTCTGCATCTCATATCGGTTGGGAGATACAAAACGCATTAATTGTAATGTCTCTGTATTTCCTGTCATAACATCGGTTGATGGTCTTATCACCGCATCTATGCTCAGGTCTGTCATATTGCTGGTCTCTATGACCAGATATACTGTTTTTCCCAATATGGAATCGTAAGGGATTTCCTGATTCTGATGATCGCGCTGTACGTGAGCAGAATCAATTTTTGTAAAACTGACTCTCGTTCCATTGTCTGTTGTCACTTTCTTGGCAAAATAAACATCAGTGATACGCTGCAATGAGTTATCTGGAGTATCCGGAGCCACAGGACCGTTTAAGGTTTGTGTCTGTCCCGAATCTGTTATGGTAATACGTGTTGCCATTGTAAGAGTTTTCTTTTTTTAATATTTCCTGATAAGATTATCCTCGGTTTAAACCTTTGCCAAATTTTCATCTGACTGATGTCGCATTTCTTCCATCCATCCTGCTTTTTTATAATTCTTCATGGCTTATTTCTTTTACATGATAGATGATCTTTTTCTGGTAGTTCTCACCCAGGGAAAATTCTATGGTAAGTTTATGCTCGATCACTTCTTTGGTGGTAAAATCTAATAAAATTTGCCCTTTGTATTTGTCCAGCTTTGGGAAATCTGTCTCGCTGTTATAAGCAATTTCCTTTCTTTTCATTTCTCCGTAAAACATTTCCCAGTTTTTATCTGAAGGAATAGTTCCGGTATACTGCAACAGTAATAATTCATCGTCATAGCGGATGGCCTCCGTTTGTATACACTCGTCAATATCGATGATGGTATTGTCCATAAAATTATTGTAGCGTACACTATACTTTACCGGCTCCTCTTTATCATGCCTTCCATAGAGTTTATGGAGGATCATTCCGAAATGGATGTTTTTTAAAAAATCAATACAGACTAAGTTTTCATTTTGGTAAAAGTATTTTAAAGTCTTGTAAAAATCTTCTGCCTGTTTACCCACAAAGGTGCGGGAGAGCCTTTCCACTGTTTTTTCCACTTTATCCTGAAGCGTTGACAATCCCTGTATGTTCTTTAAGCGGGCATAATCGTCGGTGATAAGTACAACATCGCAGTTGATGTCTGCCACTCTGTCTAAAAAATCTTTCTCAGACAGTGAGAAATTTTTATCCCGATGAACTCTGTCAAAAGTTTCAAGGTGGTATTCAAATCTTTCTGCTTCCAGTCGCTTCAGAGTGACATGAAAAACTTTGTTAAGCTCCTTTCTATGAGTTTTCCCATAGATCGTGGTGTATTCATTATAGGTATAGCGATAAAATTTCTTTCCTTCGGGAAGGTTCAGTCTGACATGTATGGGAAACACTGGCTCCATAATTTTTCACTCCTGCTACTGCCAATTGAATCTGGCATTCGTTTTCTTTTTTTCTAAACACTCCTGTACACTGTATTTTGTAGGACACAAAAAGCAGTTCTTTTCCGAATTGATAAAATATGTATTCAGATTAATTTCCCGGTTCTGCGGCAATACATAATGGGTATCTTTTTCACATATGGAAGTAGCAGGATAATCTGCATAATCATCTTTGGCTATTTTATAGTGATTCACTGCAGAGCTCACTTTGCTTACTTTGGCAATCACAAAATTGTTTTTAATTTTTTTAATCTTAAAAACGTGCGCTTCAGAAGTATAAAGGCTGTTGTATTTGATCGAAGGTCCGTTGGCCGACTGATCCAATATCAGCTCATAATCTTCCTGAAAAATCTTCTTACCATCAATATTGTTTAGAGAAACAGGGACTTTGAATGTAAAATTCCGGTTCTCTATTTTCACCGTTCTTAAGGCATAGCAGCTATCACACTTTATATCGGCCGTCTGGTTGATAAGTCCTACTTTTTTCTTATTCTGTAAAACCGCAATATTATCGTTGCTCGCTGAAGTACTCTGGCAGTTTTGCAGGGTATAAAAGAGGATGAAAAATAAGTATATTATTTGTTTACGCATTCTGTGTCATATTTAAAAAGTTCTCTGGTCCATTTGGTGTAGTTTTTTCTTTCGGCTATATTGGTTTGGCCTCCGTTAATAGCCTGTGTTACTTTCTCTACATCAGAGTCTTCCAGTCCATTATCCATCGCAGCTATAGTCTCTGTTTTATGAATGGTGGAAAACCAGCCGGCAGAATTAAAAGCATGGAATAAATTTTCAGAAATATTTTTAGCAAAGGTTTTTAATTCTTCATAAAAGGTTTCTGTGAGACCATTTTCTCTGGCTTTGGGTCTGTTTTTGATGCATTCGCCAACTCCTTCATACCCGGATCTGTATTTGATATAAGTATCATAATGGGCTGTTTTATTGATATAGACATAATAAGCCAGATAGTTGTAATCGTGGGTGATCTGCTTCATTCCTCTTCCCTGGAAAGGGACACCGCCTTTATAATTATCCGGTACAGAGTCTCTGCTTTCATAGGTATGGGTAAAACTTATGGTTTCCAGATACATCTGTCCCAGGAAATGAATCTTTCTTCTGCAGGTTTTAATGCTGAATTTCTTAAACATCGCATTCATTTCATCGGTAAAAAGTTTTACTTTATCCCTGTTTTCAGAGATTTTCCCACTTGTAATGCCAATAGATGCTATTTTTTCTTTTCCTTCATTAAAGAATGCATCTCTTTTTGATTTATAATTCTGCTTATCTCTTAAATGGTATATTAATTCGATCATCTCATCCACTGTAATATCTCTGTTACAGTAGCAAGGGGTCCCCAGGATCTCAAATCTTTGGCCGTCTTTATTCAAAAACTCATGGGTGTCATCCGGAAATATGATGGTATCCGGAGTTTCTTTTACCTCAGCTTTGAAATATAAAAAAGCATTGATATTCTCTCTTTTAGTAAATTTCTCTATCAGTTTTTTTACATCCTGGTTACTTTTGGGGCGGAGTGTTATTTCTTTAGCATAGATCAATGTTCCGTTGATAGGGAATTCAATAGTGCTTTTCTCTGTCTCACCCTCTAAAAACTTTACAGGATTATCATATACGTTTTCCGGGTTTGTCAATTTATTTTCATGGATTTCCACAGAGAGTTTTCCGCTGAATCCCTGACATTCTGCAACCACCCATACTTTCTTTTTTATGATGGCTTTATCTATTTTTTCATACTCGAAAACAGGTTTACCGTCTTTCATTTCCTGTACTTCCTCTTCCCAGGTAATTTTCACAGATTCTTTTGCTTTTAACTGTACAGAATCTGCTTTATCGGCCTGGATGTTCTTTCTCCCTTTTTGTTCATACTTCTTTTTGACGTCAGATACCAGACCCCCTTTTTGTACAGAATACGTTTCTTCTTTAGGCTCCCATTTCATTTTAGGAACCTGTTTTGCAAAATAGATCTTCACCACATTCACTTCATGATCTTTCTGTGGTGTTGGCATGTCAAAGGTCCTCTGATTAGGATTGGCAGTATAGCTGTCTTTTTCTTGTCCGTCACTCATACCATTTTATTTTGAATTGATTAGTAAAAGTCATTTACGTTCTTATACTTGGTTTCTATGTCTTTAATGATTTTTAAAATATTTATTTACCAGCAGAGTTTATCTGCTACTGCATATTCCTTACATTGATCCACTGTTTTCAGTTTACCCTGAACAATTTTATTTTTATAAAGTTTTCTTTCTTTGGTATCACTTACTCCTGTTATCAGATATTTTCCTGTAGTATCCCATCCGTAGAAAGCTGCTTTATTGAAAAAGTTTTTTTCAAATGAAATTCCCTTTTTACCTCCTTTGAACATAACATATACGTCATTATCACGCATACTGCTTTGAAGATCGAGAAGTAATATATCATCATAACTATCATCATCAACATCTACAATATATAAAAGACGAGAAGAAAAATCTCTAAAATGATTTTTTTTATACATTGCCAGCCAGTCACCAATAAATTTATTTGCTGCATATTCTTTATATGCTGTGTCATAGTTATCTGGAAAATAAAAATTTCGAATTGAAAAATCATTCTCCAAAATATCTTGAAAATTTTTAGGTAATAAAAGGTCACTAGTAACTTTTGTTACCATTACAGAATTGCTTTGAGATCTTTCACAAGTTAATTGGATATTATACTTTTTTCCATTATACTTAAAAGGGGTGTTTACCATGAAGGAATCCGGAATTCTATTGTCTTTTTCATAAGTATTATGCAAAAGCGAATCACTACACAAATTATGATTCATAAAAGTGCTATTCTGAAAGAAAATGAGAATGAATAATGTTGAAATAAATGTTGCTTTCATAAAATCCGTCTTTAATTTTTTCTATTCTCTTATTGCATAATCTATTTATTTTCTGGTATATTAAAAAACTTTGATTGGGATAAAAAATAACTATCTTTTCCGTTACTCATTTTGACTTGATTAGTAAAAGTCATTTACGTTCTTATACTTTGTTTCTATGTCTTTGATGATTTTCAATTTTAATGTTGAAGGCAAATCTTTTAGTTTGGTGTTCAGGTTATCATTGATCTTACATTTACCGCCTTCACTACAATAATATTTTATATGATACAGATATTTTTTACGGTTATACAAAACAATATAAGAGACTTTTGTATCATTATCCCAATTCCCGCAATAGGTGAAAGGGATTAGGAAAGCCTGATTTTTATCTACGGCATAACTGGATATATGGTCTGCTTTTACATTGATCAGGCCAGATTGGGCATCCGGATAATTGTACACCAGAGTATTGCTGTAATTTTTATTTTTAACAGTAGCACTAATGATGGTTACCGCTCCGTCAAATCTGTTTTTTTCAGCGTTACAGGGATTAATTACTTTTACGGTAAGCTCATTGGATACCGCTCCGTTTTTGACATTTTTATGTATCATCAGCGAATCCTGATAATATACTTTCAAACTGTCATGCACAGATTCTTGCCCGCAAACGGGGATAAAGAAAAATAATATAAGGCTAGTAACTAAGCTTTTCATTGGTTGTATAATAAATAGGTAGTTCATCATCTTCAGTCTTTTTAGTATATTCTATGGGATATATGGAAGAGGTTCTTTGCCCGAAAGTTCCTACACAGACCTTGTTCCCCTGATTTCCGCCCAGATAATATATGGTTTTGCCATCATTGCTTTTTCCAACTGCTATACTTACGTGGTGTCCGCCAAGTAAGACACATATTGACCCCAGTAGAGGCTGTTTACCTGCGATAAGTTTTCCCCATACAGGATCACTGAATTCTTCTTTTTCCAGTCCCTTTTTATCTGTTGGATTTTTCTTAAATCCGGCTCTGTATCTGGTCTTTTCTTCACCGTATGAATAGGCTCCCGGATCCAATTGGGCAGAATAGCCACTGTTTTTTAAACACCAGCCTACAAACGACGCACACCAGGAGCTATTATCGGTACCGGCGCAGGCTTTTGGTTTGTTCTGTCGGTTGATGGCATGATATTCATCTATAATTTTTTTGCAATCGGTAGCTTCCGAAACGCCAAGTTCTTGTTCTTCACGAGCTTTCACCACCCATGGTTGTTCTAAGTATTTTATTTTAAAATATTGACCACCTCCATTCAAAAAGGTGTTTTTTAAGCTGCCACTTCCTTGTTGACCCAGATATTCAATTTTGGGTTCATCAGAGGTTACTTCAATATAAACTGAGGCTTCTTTGTCTGGGCTTGCTGTGATAAGCTTGGCTAAATTAAATGATAAATCATCAACACGCTGATTAAGCATCAGTTTTAGCACTGCTTTATTTTTGAACTGGCTTGCATTTTCTATGGTAGCGTCATTGGCTAAATTATCTACCTCTACTTCAAATTCACTTTTTGCTTTTATGCCTGCGTATTTTGAAGCATCCGTCACTTTTTCCACATCTTTTAAATCAATTAAGCTTACCTCGGTATCCACGTCTGTTAAGACTTTGTTTTTACCACTTTTAATCTTAATTTTTATTTTCTTTCCTGTGAGTCCTTCAGTTTCAACTACCAATGCAGCCTGATAGCTTAGTCCACGCTCTGATATTTTTTCCGCAGATATTTTCTTTGTATCTACTTTCTTTTTAACGGTAACTTTCTTGCCCAGTTTTTTGTTGAAAACCTCCTCTTCCTTTTCAACAGTAGTTCCTTTCTCTGAGACCCATTTCACGAAATAAGCATCAAGAATTTTAGGAGTATCAGTATTTTGAATCTCACTTTTTATACTTTCTGCCTTCGGAATCGGTGAAGCCGTCGCAGAATTGAATTCCGGGTCACAATTGATATAGGATTCTTTTACCAAGGCTGTTTGTTCCTGTATATTAGTAGTTCCCGGGTTTTGCCATGGACTTAATTTTATAACGCTCATACAGGGTGGGGGAGACATCTTTCTTGCCGGCCATTTGGGATGTCCGCAGGTTCCTTTAAACTGCAGGTTGACCATATTATTACCATCACCTACTGTGGCAAAGGGCTGATCCTGAAGGTTGATTTCGTTGGAGGTTACTTTCAGTTCTCCCGGTCCCTGGGCATAGGGGCACTTCAGCGTGGCTCCGTTCATTACCATTTCTCTTTTTTCTAAAGGTGAATCTTCGCTGGCTTTTTTCTGTTGTTCTGTTCTTTTTTCAGAAAGCTTTTGATCATGCGCTGAAGTATTCTGATTTTCCATATGGTACTCTTTTGGATTGGATTCAATAGTTGAGGCTGCAATCATATTCACTGACAATGAAAATTGACTTCATTATCCGTTATGGGGTTAGCCTTTACTTACTTTAACGTCTTTTCCGCCCTGGAATACAGCCAATGAAGTTCCCCGCAGTTTTAAATCACCTGCAGAGGTTTGTATATCGGCTTCTCCGGAAGTACTTTTAAATTTATTTCCTGTGCTTTCTGTCTGATCCTGTTTCACAGTAACGATTTTATTTTCAGAGGTCTGGGTGTATCTTTTGGTAATAGACTCGGTATGATCATTGCCAATATGCAAGTTGCTGTCCTGACCAATTTTGGTCGTCATATTTCTTCCTACCGAAATATGCATATCTTCTCCTGCTGTGAAAGTCATATTCTTGGGGGCTGTAACATTGATGTTCCCCTGACCATCCATAAAATAGGTATTTCCGCTCGGATCTTTAATGGTGACACTTTTTTCTGCATCATTCATTAGAATCCTAATTCCGCTTCTTGTCTGTATCGACTTCAGATGATTGTCGAGACCTCCGCCCAGACCTACCTGCCCATGGAACATTCCGCCCATGGCAAATGGAAAATCAGGATTGTGGTATTCAAATCCTACCATGACCTGGTCGCCAATCTCGGGAACGGCTACAAAACCTCTGTTTTGGCTTACAGCATCTGTTCCTCCGGCATCGGGGCTCATCATTCTGATAAAGTGCGTGGTATCATTTAATTGCCAGTCGAATCTTACCTGTATTCTTCCCTGGTTCAATGGGTCTACATTGGAGATCACGGTGGCTACCTGAGGTTCTGCTTTAGGCATTTCAAAATCCGGTTTTGGCATAAATCCGGTTCCTTCGGCGATCGCTTCAAAGCTTCCTGTATAATATCCTCTGGCATCTACTTCATGGATCACTTCTGTAATCATCAACGTTGTGAAATGCGAGGTTTCATTGCTATCTGTCTTTCTCATGGCCAGATCTGCAACACAGCCAATGTAGAGGAACGGAACTGTGGTTTGTCCCGTCACGGTAAAAACCTCAACAGCCTTACTTCCCCTGGCGCTCTTTTGAGATTCATCCACATCAAGGAACATATTGGCATTGATGGGAGTAGGGGTCAGTGACCGGGTGGTGAAAATAGTATCATTCAGTTCATAAGCTTTGGAAGATAAGTCTCCCAAGTGTTTTATACGGTCGTCACCACCTACCATTTTAGTATGTCTGCTGCTGTTATAGCCAAAGTACTCCGGTTTGGTGTGAACGGCTTTCAGCTCTACATTCACATCCACTACATTGCTTCCATATACCAAAAGGATCGGCTTTTCAGAAGGAGGTAACTTTCCGAAATGAAGGATTTCACCGTCATAATAAAACTGTTCTCCGTAAGCTTCTGCAATCCTTGTCAGGTAATTGTAATGCGTCTCGTTATATTGTGCACTGTAGCTGATATAGCTTTGGTTCTGGGTATCTATCCTGAAATCAAATTTATTGGTCCCTAAGGTTTCTTTGATGATCCTGTCGGCAATAATATTGGTATTCACTCCCTGGTTTCCTCCGAAACTTTGGGTATGTGGAGCCGCATCCATCAGAATAGTAGGGCTTTGTCCTTTTAAGATAATATTTCCCAGGCTCATTTTTTCCTGGCTGAAGGCTACTTTGGTAATGAGACCCACAAATGTTCTTTCGGGACTTTCATTTTCGTAATCTTTATATCTGAAAACAATAGTGATCCTTTTTCCTAAAAATTTTTGAGCCTGCTGAAGGTTATGGTTCTGTGCCTCCCCTAAAGAGTCATGAGCCAGTACAAGTTCGAAATCATGGTGCTTCCTTGCACTCTGTTGCAAACGAAAGTGTTTAAAGTGATTGATCGTCTTGCCCTCAACCACAATTTCCAGTTTTACCACCCGGTTGATGCCCGAGACGTGGTTTTCTGAAACTTTCTCAGAATTTGAGGTGTTTTTCATAATATTTTCTGCGTTTTTTTGGTCTTATGTCACCGAAGTTAGATAAAAAAAACAGTATGAAATGTAAAATTATATTAAATCTGAAAAATTGTAGTAAAACTACGATTGGGGAAAAATTGTTCCGCTAAGTAACATTAGACTAGGAATTTATGGTGGGGCTCGGGAATTGGGGAGTTTTAGGAGGTATATGTGTTTTTTGGAATGTTTGGTTTTTGTCCTGAAGATCACACGAAGAAATTTTTGCGGTAGTGGGTGAATGTTTATCTATAATTTTTAAATGAATTCTTTATTATTGCCATTCTAGTTCTTAGTATATTTGCAAAATTTTGATAAAGAGATTTATAAAAAAATAATTTTTATTGTGTAATAAAAATACACTTTTAAGTTGTACGTTTGTATATTCAATTATCATTCATTGGTAGCCCGTAATTGAAATATTGAACGTCTATCTATGATAGACTTGCCTGCTGGATTTATAAATTTTTATAAATCAAATCGGTTGGTGGTTTTGGAGTAATCCAAAACTGAATGTTAACGATGTTATCGCTATTATATGTTTAGCCTTTTCGTTGGCTTATATTTTTATTTAGATCCTTTTCGTTTTGTTATATAAAGAAAGAATAAAAAATTACGGGTATCAATGAATTTAACTGATTACAAAAATGAAACTTACTCAAGAACAAAAAAAAGAACTTCGAATTTTGTTCAGTAAAATGAATAGTAAAAATGATTTTCTTTCTTTATTAAATAAAGCAAAGATGTTTGAGTATGGAAATAAGGTATTTGATTTTGAAGAAAAACAGCTTAATTATTATATCAATAAAGATTCCATATTCAAAACAGCAGATAATCAATTAATAAAAAATATCGACAATCTATATTACAATTCTTTTTCAATAAAAAAGAAATCAGGAAAGGATAGGGTTATTCATTCTCCAATACGAGGATTAAAAAATTTTCAGAGGGTTCTAAATGTAATTTTGCAATGTGTTTTTGAACCTCATGAAGCTGCTACAGGATTTATTCCTGGTAAGTCTATTGTAGATAATGCTAAGGTACATATAGGACAAACTTATGTGTATAATATTGATTTAAAAGATTTTTTTTCAAGTATTGACAAATCAAGAGTTTGGGGAAGGCTACTAATAAGCCCTTTTAACTTGAACACAACTCCGGAAAGAAAAAAAATTGCTAATATGATCGCAGGGTTATCTTGTACTCCTATTGAAGTAGAACGTTCTATCCAAGGACACTGGAAAAAGATAACAACCCCAGTGTTACCACAAGGGTCACCAGTATCACCTGTAATTAGTAATGCTATATGTGAAAGGCTAGATAGACAATTAACAGGTGTTTCTAAAAGATTTGGATTAAATTATAGTAGATATGCTGATGATATTACTTTTAGCAGTAAACATAATGTTTATGAAAAAGAATCTGGCTTAATTGAGCAAATTTTTGCAGTAAATAGTACATTTGATATAGAAGTTAGGCGTATTATTAATAAAGAAAAATTTCATCTTCAAGAAGATAAAATTCGTTTGCAAAAAAAAGGTTACCGCCAAGAGGTAACTGGCTTGATTGTAAATAATAAAGTAAATGTTGCAAGAAAATATATAAAACAATTACGTCAATGGATTTATTACTTGGAAGCTTATGGTTATGATAAATCATATTCATTATTCTTGGATAAATATTTAAAAGAAAAAAGAACATTGTCTTCACAAACACCAAATATGCTGATGGTGATAAAAGGTAAATTATTATTTCTTAAAATGGTGAAAGGCGATAAAAATCAAACTTATTTGAAATTAAAGAATCGTTTTGAGTCTTTTTTAATTTCTCATTCTCCAATTAATCTAATTCTTAATATTTGGGAAAATGATGGAATTGAAAAAGCAATGGAAGTTTATTATAGACAAAAGGTTGAACAATAAATGAAAATTATCAGATCATATGTAGATCTAAATTAGATATTTTTAATTAATGACTTTAAAGATGAATAATAAAATATCTTTTATAATCGAATTATTAAATTCAAAAGGAATTAGCAATTCTCAAAAGGAAAAGATTTTGTTTCTGTCAGTCAGTGAGTTACAAAGGTTGAGTGTAAGTGAAGATAAAATAATGAGTGAAATTCAGGTATTAAAACTAAAAATAGACTCTATGGTAACTGCCAATGAAAATTTGTCATCATTTGATTCTGAATCGATTAAAGATGAAATTGTTTTACATGGTATTGAATCACAAAATAATTTAGTTAGCTCAACAAAGCAAAAGAAGCATTCTCCAAAAACTATGGTTAAATTCTTGTATAATTTTAGTATAGGAGAGAAATTTAAATGGTTTACACACAATCCTGAAGGATTATCAGAATTTGATTATAAATTATATATTGATAATGCAAATCAAGAGTATAATTTGGTAACTGGATGGAATATTAATAATGTAACTTATCATAATGTGAAAAACTTCATTATTAATACAGGAGATAAACATAAAACTAATATTTATGGAAAAGGTAATATAAAGTTTTCTTGGAGAGACGTTGAAAGATGGTGTAAAGAACACCCAAATGAACATCCTTATAATGCAGAATTAGATGGAGACTTATTTAAAAAATATATTAATCAATTTAAACAAATAATTGAATTTAGAACTGATGAAGCAGATTTAACATTTAATATTAGAATAAGAAAACTAATTAGAAGGTTATTAGGTGGTGATATTATACTTTCTTTTAGTGAATCTTTTAATGATATTGGACAATCTGTTAAATTATTTTGTGATACTAATTTATTGTTTAATGCCATACAACAAATGTCTGAATGGATTTTAGCAAATAAAGCGAAATCATCTAATGTCGAAATAAATTTAAAAAACTTTGATGAATTTTACATTTTTGAAATAATTCATAGAAATAGTTATTTGTCAATTCCGACTAATGATGTAAAATTATTAGGGTTGTCAGGTGATTTCGATAAAGTAAGAAAGATGCTTTTCAGTGTTGCAGATTGGGAAATAGTTGCTCAATTAAAAAATCATGAGAATACTCAGGCTTTAAGAATAATTTGTTTAGATGAGAACACCAAATTACAAGATAATTTAATGACACCAAATATTGTAAAGAAAAGTAATGAGAATATTAATTATGTAAAATATATATTGAAATTTTATAAAACTCAAAATTTATGATTTACATATTTGAAGATAGAGATGGAAGAATGAGATCTTATCTAAAAGAAAGTCTTGATTCTTCTATAATAAAAGTAGCAATTATTGATTGTCAGAAAAATGAGTTAGAAAATTATTTATCAACTAGATTTAAAAATTCTGAAGCTATCATTTTTCATTCATCATACTCATTTAGTGATAATAAAATTACAAATGAAGATGTGAAAAAATATTTTATTGACCAAAAAATACCTTTTGTTTACTTTAGCGGAGGGCTTGATAATAGCTTAGTACTAGAAAATGGTTTAGTGAATGGTAATGTCAATAGTGGTGATCTTTATAGAAATTTACCAACATTTATAAATGATTATCAATCTAGAGGAGAAGTAAATATACCATTACTTGTGAATGGAAAAGGCTATTTATTAAATTCATTATTAGAGCTACAGAATATTATTACTCTGTATTTATTTGATAAGAGAAATGATGAGAATCTTACGGTTAATGATCTATATGAAATTATTGATTTAGTTGAAGCACGCTTAAAGGAAAAAGAACTAATTGAGGATAAAGAGAAATTACTTAAATGGTTAAATGAAGAGAGTAATAAGGAACCTATAACAGTTAAGAAACAAATTTTGTTACCATTAATTCAAAGGATGAATGATAAAATATTTAGATTAATATGAAAAGTATTTATTTTTTACCCAATTCAGGGATTTCAAGATTTGATGAAATGAATGATAAATTGAAAGAGGTTATTTCAAGAATAACAAATGTTGTTTCTTTTCCACTAATTAAGATTAAAGATCATTTTCCTGAGAATTATAATGAAGCAGATTTTCCTGATTTAATATTTGTACCAACTATTTTTGATAATAGAAATCCAATGGTATACGATGGAATTAACTTTGCAATCCGTTGGTACTTGCATATTATTTCTTTGAACAAAATAAATTTTAGAGTCGTACTCTTAGGAATAGAAGATAATGCATCTTTTTATAAACATTGTAATTATTCTAACTTTTTAAAGTGCCCTAATGTTGATTATATTCAAAATAGTTTTGATGATGTTAAAGGAATAATTGATGATAATATTTTAAAGGAATTTGATATAAATGAAGCTTTAGAAAAAATAGATCTTATTGGTATTAAGCCTCCCACTAGTTACAAATCTCATCATTCTATTTCAAATGAATGGTCAATTCTACGGTGGTCAAAAGCGTTGAATATATCTACAGAGCTCGATAATGAGTTGGAAAAAAACGAAAGCAATATTAAAACTTCTTTATTTTATAAATATTTAAATGTAAAATATCCAATATCACCTATTGTGCCACTTAATACAAGAGTACTTAAAAATAATGGTACTATTTTACTTATCGATGATGAAGTTGAAAAAGGATGGGGATCTATTTTTCAAAAAATATGTAGAAATACAGATTTCAACTTTGTTGGAGAAGATTTTAAAAAAATTAAAGAACGTGACGAGATAGTTGAAAAAGCTTTTCAATCTGCTAAAGATTTCGAAATAATAATTTTAGATTTAAGATTACATGATGATGATTTTGATGAAAGAGACCCCAAAAAATTAACTGGTTATGCCTTACTAAAAAGAATTAAAGAGTATAATAAAGGGATTCAGGTCATAATTTTTTCAGCATCTAACAAAGTTTGGAATTTACAAGAACTTCAGGAAATTGGTATTGATGGTTTTATTTTAAAAGAATCGCCAGAAAATAGCATAGATCAAAAATTTACAGAACGTTTAATTGAAAATATATATCAAACAATCGATAATTGTCTTGTTTATAGCTTTGTGAAAAAGAACTTTGAGAAATATAATTTTTTAAAGCAACAATTAGAACTAAGAAGAAAGAATAGAGAGCTGCCTAAGGAGTTTGTGAATGAATATTTAAAATGGTTGGAATTTGGAGTATCTAATATTCTTCAATATAAATCTAACGAAGGAAATATCATGTCGTTTTCAATTTTTTTTACTGTCTTAGAAAATATTGCTAATAGACTGATAGATGCAGATAATAGAATTAAGACATCAAGCCCTGATAAATTTAAGTTTCAGTTTAGACGTAATAATAATTTTTTAAAACAATATGTTTTAAATTCAGGTAATTATGTGGATTCTGGCAATAATCTTATAAGCGATTGGAATATTCCATGGGCCCAAAAGATAATTAATACATTAGATGATTTGTCCTGCGATTTACCAAATATAAATCAACTGATCAAAAAACGAAATGAAATTATTCATCCTAATTCTACTATGAAGGATGTTCTAAATATTTCTATTGAAGATTTAAAAAAAATATTCAATATTGTAACAGAAAATTTAGAAAATATAAAATAGAATCATTTGTATACTTTAGATATTTTTACAATTTGTTCATTAAAAAATTAAATCCCAACTCACGTCAGGATTTATTCACCTATAAGCTTGAAAAAATCAGATAAACTAATTTTTCTTGCTTCACAGATTTTGAAAAGTGTTTCAACAGGTATTCTGTAAGTTTCTTCACTTTTGATTTTTCTAATGGTACTTTCTTCTACACCATGATTTTTGGCAAAAGAATTTTGTGACTTGCCTTCCTGAAGCCAAGGTATCAACCATTTTTTTGTAATGTATGAACAAATTTTTTCGTTTATATCTGTCATAGAACAAATGAAATAATTAAATAATAAAAAATTACGGTCGATCGACCGTAATTGAATTTCTTTTATTACATTTATAAAAAAATACAATCTCATGAAAAAAAATAAAACAGATTTTAAAACTCAATGCTGTTCGGGTTATAAGAAAGACTCTGTAATACAGCAAATAGAGACGTTCTTTCAGTTCAATGATCTGGCTGGTACTAAAGAAAGGTTAAGTAGTATTGTGAGCTATGCAGTAAAAAGAAATTTCAGCATCAATGAAGAGTTGTTTGTAATCTTTCAGTTTCATCAGTCTATGCGTTTGCTTGTGCGTGCAGGATATTTCATCATGTTGAAGGAAAGAAAATGGACGGCTCATACTCATTTGGATGATGTTTCTCCATTGGTTCTTGGCTTGCTTTCGGAGGAAGAATATCAAAATCCGTTGTTGGTTTTTCAAAAGGCATTCAGAGAATACAGTATTCAGGAGTTTGATTATTTTTTGTCCGGGATGGTGTATTTTTCAATGGGAGTGTATGAGAATTTACCGGAAAAGAATATCATCAATCCGTACATTCATCTGATTAAAATGCTGGATGCAGCGCATATTATTCTGGAAAGGAGAGGGGAGAGGAACATCCGGGATAAGAAAGCTTCATAGAGTAGGATTATCTTTTATTCTCGCAGATTCTGTGAGAGTAAAAGATTTCATTATCAATCTATAATATGTAGAGATTTACCTTCAAAGATAATATGATCAGTATTGACGGTGATCTTTTCTAAATTTTTAATCAGATGTACCTCTGTGTTATTTACAGAATAATCATCTATAAATTCATCTAGTATGATAAAGATAAAATAGCCGCTTACAGTCTGTATTTTCTGATCACTTTTCAGATTCATAAACATTGTAAAATCAGGATAGTTTTCTGCTCCCTCGTACATAGGGGTAAAATCGTTATCTATCTTATCATCTTCAATATATTCTTCCAGAAAAGCATGGTATTTGGGCTCTATCTTGTTTGTAAAATCATTGATATTGATCAATATTTTATATTCATCGTAATCAACATCCGGATTCAGTTTGCCAAAATCTATTTGTAAATAGTTGACTCTTTTTATATTGATCTCGCGTTGATTGATGTATACTTTATTCACCGTATTATTTTTGAAGGTATTTTGCGGAGGATGATAAAATTTCCTCTTATTCAGGCTTTACTTCCTATATTTATCATAAGCCTGTAAATAACTTAATATAGATTTGGCAACAGTTTCATAAGTGCCATCTTTCATTACGGGGATATATTGGTCGTAGCCTAAATCTTCATACCATATGTCTTCCCCTTCCTCACGGGTATGTACCTGATCAATCACTTCTTTTTTACCTATTACCCCTGTTCCTGCTCTAAAGAAAAGTGCCCAGTTCGTTAACCCCGCTGGTCTGCATTCTTCCAGGATTCTTCGGATATTGCTATTGATGACGCTTAGCAAAAAGACTTTTTCATTAATATTTTCTTTCACAGCTCCCGCTCCATCTTCTGGAATTGTAAAACCCATGGGCAATAAATAATATCCATCAAATTCAGGATCTATTTTGTTTACCGTTTCTACAGAATGCCCCAAAACAAGATTTAAACCTTGAATAAACTGATCCAAATTATCCACTCCTACTGGGTCAATATTTTCTATTCTCAATAATTTTACGGGGATCATATGTATTTATTTTACCTGTTATTTAAATCCTGATTAGTCGTGCTAAAAAAC
Organism: Chryseobacterium sp. FR048; assembly: GCF_056844665.1. NCBI lineage: Bacteria > Pseudomonadati > Bacteroidota > Flavobacteriia > Flavobacteriales > Weeksellaceae > Chryseobacterium > Chryseobacterium sp. FR048. Next base: position 73,808 of record NZ_JBXDSE010000004.1, read on the forward strand.
ATCAGAAAAGAATTAATACTACCGATCAGCTCAGTTTTATGTACGCTGATTTCATAAACTTCAGAGCCATTTAATTGATACCAATATTTAAATTTGATCAGATCATTTTCTATCACGTAAAAAATCATTATATCATCAAAGAAAAAACTGTTGAAGATGTTCCCTGTTTTAAAATAATTCCGATCAAAGAATTTCACATTTTCAGGTTCTTCGCAGATTGTGTCAAAATGTAATTTGTAATTTTCCCATTCTTTCCAGTAAGATAGAATTTCTTCATTTTCTTTGTTAAATAACTGATTTCCTACTTCGATGTTTTTTTCAAGTATAAACTTTAAGGTTTCACAATCAGTATAGAAGTAGCTTAGATTATTTTCTTCTTCGTTGGCTATATTTTTACCATTAATGGTCCATCTCAATTTTCCAAATAGGTTGTCAGAAGAAATATTCCTGCTTAATTCTACTTCCAAAACTACATTTTGAGACTCGTGAATTTTTTTCATTTTTTTAATCTTTACGTCGGAGCCACCTTGTCAAGGTTTAAACCTTGGCAAGGTGGCTTGCGGATCAGAAAATAGAAGTTTAAAAACTATCGCACAAGAAGATATATTCCAACCCCAATGGCGGTATAAGCAGCAACGGTAATAATATCAGCTATAGGTTGTGAAAAACGCTTTTCTGCAATTTTCTCAGCATTGATCTGGTTCTTGTTGAATTTCAGTGTTTTTTTAGCATTACGAACTGGGTGAGCAACCAGACTGTCGCCTTCCCATCGGTCTACGATTACTTTATAGCTCTTGCCGTCAACGTCAATTTTAACATTTTTATTAGGGGTAAGCTTCTCCTGAATATTCACCGGAACAGGTGTTTGTTGTGCACTCAGGCTTTGGACCTCAGCGTTTGTAGCTTTCATTTGTGGAGGCATATTGTTAACAGGAGCAGCACCCTTTTTAGCTTCCTGCTTATTGTCGGTTGCTGTAGCCACTTGCTTTTTTACCTGATAAGTATAGCAACTGGTAAGAGAACATAGTAAAATGATGAAATAAAGATTCTTTCGCATGAGCCAAATTTAAGAATTAAACGGAATATTTGGTATTTTCTTTTGAAAGATCCTGTTTTTTGGAAGAAGATTACTATCATGATGAAATATGACCTACAGATAGATCAGTTTGTGTTTAAGAAAAATCGGAAGATAACAGCATTCAATCTGGATGATTCAGGAAAAGAGAAATTATACTATATTCGTATCTATTTCGTTGTTGAACAGTGGGATAGGGTGAGTTTCAGATTTATGAAAAAAAAAGATAAGAAGATTATGTGGCAATATTATATAATTCTGCTGTTGGGGGTTCTCCTGCTGCTTGCTGCGGGATATAGTTTCCGGAATACGATTGAGTTCCTGAACAGGGGCGAAAAAACGATGGCGACGGTTACAGATTTACGTACCATAGAATCAGATGGAGAAGTATATTCTCCGATCTTTACCTATCAGACAATGAATGGTAGCACTTTTACCTACGAGTTGCCTGAAGGAACCAATCCGTCTGCCTGGGAAATAGGAGAAACCGAAATTGTCATTTATGATCCTGCTGATCCTTCGAACGTCAGGTTATACAGCTACTTTAGGATCTTTATCTGGCCTTTGGTATTTTTATCACTGGCCCTGCCGTTACTGGTGATAGGAGGCGGATATTTTGTTGCAGAGCAGTTTTTAAAATAATGAAGAACCTGGATTTTTTAAAGCTATTTGTGTGATACAAAACCATCATGAGATTTTTTTTCTATTTTTTAGTAAATAGTTTAGAGAAAAGTCAATGTACTTAAAAGCCTTGAATTTAAAATACTAAAAAAGCCTTTCAGTTCTTTTGAAAGGCTTTTCTATGGTAGGGATTTTATTTGAAAATTTGCTGATCATAAAGAAGATGGTCGTCTTCATCAAAGCTTATGATCAATACTTTATATTGTTTTGCAGTGTCATTGTTGAAAAATTTAATTCTCGGCGGAACATAATCACTGTCAAATAAATTAGGATTCCAGTATAGAGTTTCCCGGGTATCATTGTCTATTTTTGCTGCATCATCAATCATTTCAACGACGAATTCCGAAGGTTTATCATAACCTTTGATGATGGATGAGTTATTCTTTGAACTTTCGCTTTTAGTAGACTTGGATTTCATATCGCCTTTCATCGTATAGATGGCTACTGCATCACCTATTAATCCTGATGATTTAATGATTTTTACCATCGCAATGTTGTTTACAGGAAGGCTGGCGATCATCGTAGGATCTGTAAGAATTTCATCTAAATAGAGCTTTGCCTGCTGACCACGAATGTAAGGTACACTTACCCCCGAATTATTTCTTTGAAATGTCAGACCGGCAGCCCTTCCCTGCAGCCATTCCAGGATATTGGTAGATCCGCTGACATGCTGGTCTTCATTGACGAAATCGAATATCGTGGTATTGTTTGAACTAAACATTCCGGTAGACAGCTGTTTGTCCAGCTCTTCTTTTGGATCTTTCTTTTTCCCGGTAATTTTTACCTGTTCAATCTGTATCTCGGCATTATCTGCTTTTTTTATGTTTTTCTGAGTGTTGATTGCTTTGGAAATGCTTGGCGGAAGGGTTTTATTTCCAGCGGTTTTTACCAATGTATATTTTGTACCCGGAAAATTGCCATTAAACGGGGTTGGCTTTACCAAGGGTTCTATGGTAAGGAGCAGATTATCATTATTTGAATCTTTATTTTCTGAATTTACAAATAATGAGACATCCAACGGTTCATCCGTGTTCACGTTGTTTAGGTAAACATATCCGTTCTGATCTGTTGTGAATTGGCTAAAAGCAGGTTCATTTTTACCCAATCTTATTACTAGATTTACGTTTGTGTTGACCAGCAAAGCATTGTTTTTGATAGGCTTTACTCTGTAAGAAAGGTATTTTTCAGAATTGGTTTTGATCGTTGGAGCAGCCCCGCTGAGTACGGAATTCCAGTCGAATCTTTTCCAGTTTTCAGAAATAAGAAGAGCATCCAGGGCTTCTGTATTGGCTGTTTTAGTAAAATACTGTGCCGGGCTGTCTATTTTTGTGGTGAAATCTCCTGTTAACCAAAGTCCGCTCAGGATATTTTCTTCTTCCGGCTTGTTGCTGCCATCATCCTCACTTACCAGAACCGTATAGTTTTTAAAATAGGATTCCGGAGAAAGATCAATGCTATTGAAAGATCTTGGCGTCTGTTTTATGCTCTGGCCTATAATTTCTGCTTTCTCAATCTTTAAATCATTAGGTTTTATAAAACAAAGTCTTTGGGCCACCAGATTGTCCTGATCATCAAAAATCGCTAATTGCAAAATGCCGTTCGCTCCATTGCTGATCTTTGTAGGAATAAGGCTGGATGCCTCATTGGTAAGCTGGTTGATATTGGCTTTGTAAGCAAGACGGTGGTTGATGGTTCCTACGATCTTATAATTTTGAAGCTGCTGTTTTAAGTTGGCTCCTTTTAAAGTGTATTTAATCCCTTCTTTGGTACTGTTCACTTCCAAATGAAGACCGCTGTCTGCAACCTGTGGCAGGTCTATTGTTTTGCTTTTTCCCACGTTATCCTGAATGATAACCTGGTATTTTTTTCCTGAAGCAGGAGTGATGGTAAAAGAAGCAACATTTTTATCAAAAGATTTAAATGTAGTGATAGGGACGGTCGGTTTTTGTACATCTACTATTTTTCCGGTCCAGTTTTCCGGCAGGAAAGTATTGCCTGATAATCTTACGGCAACTTTTGTAGGCATCCCGTTAATGAATGTTCCACCTTCCGGAAAGGCTTTTGCAGACCAATCGGAAGTCTTGGAAATCACTAATGATTCCGGAGAGTTGGGATTGTAAACGGGAATCGCTTTGACAATCTGAAAATCTTCACTAAAATTGGTCATATAAGGCGTATACGCTCTTACAAAATATACCTGCTCAGGAAGATCTTCTTTCAGTTGAAAATCTCCACTGCCTTCACCATTGTCCAGACGTACCGTTTTCCAGTCGATTAATTTCTTATCAGCACCGTACAGTTCAACAAATAGAGTCGTAGATAGGGGAGAGCGGTTATAACCGTCAAATACAAAGCTTTTGAACCAGATTCTGTCACCTGCTGCATATTGTGATTTGTCGGTAAGAAGATATACTTTTTCTTGTTCGTAATTATTCTCAAGATTGGTAATTGCCTTTTCTAATTTGGTTTGTGCCAGTACAGGTGGTACCATTGAAAGTAGCAATACACAGAATAGGTTTTTCATAGAAGTCTTAGCGCATTTTAGTCCAGCACTAAATTAGGCATTTAAAGATTTCGACAGTTGATATTTGTTTTTAATTTTAAAAAAAATATTTATCCGGTTTCAGAAGCATTTTTTTGCCTTTGGATGGGGTAGTTTTAATTGTAAAACCTTGCTGATCATCTTTCTTCAACAGTTGATATTTCTTTTTATTAAAATAAACTTCACTACAGCTATTTTAAACATTGGCTGAATTAGGAAATCAGGAACAGAACGATTTAAATATTTACCTATATATTAAATACAAAATAAAAAATCCAGCGACTTACTGGATTTTTTGATAGGTGATTATAATTTGCTTTGTAAAGTAACATGGATCTACTTGATCACTGTAGCCTTAAAAGAGAAGGATGTGTTGCCGGCAGTACCGGAATCATATATATAAACCGTTACAGTATTTGCTGCTGTTACTTTTGCCGTATAGATGGGTGGATAAACACTATTTCCTGTTGGAACAGTACTTGTAGGATTTACAATAACCGCATCCCCTACAGCTGCTCCGTTCACTGTAATGGTAAATACGCCGGGATTTCCAGCTATTGGCAAAGTTGTAGTTCCTGTTCCTGTTAATAGCTGTACACTACTGCTGGCTGGTGTAGACCAGGTTCCATCCCCTCTAAGATAAGTAGAAGAGCTCGCCGTACCTGAAGTGGTAGATATTTTGGCTACAGTAACAGATGCATCGGCAATTTTGGTTGTTGTCACCTTAGAAGTTCCTATAGTTGTCACTCCGGAAGTATTCATTGTGATGTCTCCACTTATACTTACCGGATCAGTTGGAGCATAGGGTGCTACTCCTCCTGTTATATAAACCTGTCCCGGGGCAGAACCATTTGTATGACCCGCACCCGTGGCACCTGTGGCCCCAAATGGTCCTGTAGGTCCCGTAGCTCCGGCTATTCCTTGAGCACCTACTGGCCCTGTCGGTCCCGTAGCTCCAATTAATCCCTGAGCCCCCATTGGTCCTGTCGGTCCCGTAGCTCCGGCTATTCCTTGAGCACCTACTGGCCCTGTTGGTCCCGTAGCTCCAATTAATCCCTGAGCCCCCATTGGTCCTGTTACACCCTGGATCCCCTGGATTCCTTGTGGGCCAATGGCACCTTGAGGTCCGGGAAGAGAACTTCCTGAAGTTTTTGCATATAAAGCATAAGGAACACTTAATAGTTGTGATGTTCCTGTTATGGTATAGTTATTGGACCCATTAGGATCTGTTTCTGTTTTTATAAAGTAAGTGTCTGCACCCCAGTTGATTGTAGAGTATGAGCCACTCACTAAAGTACCTGTGCCTATTTTTACAGTTACTAATCCATTTATATTGGTAGACTGAGTCTGAGTTTCTGAGTACACTACTGTTCCTGTTGGAGAGCCTTTCAATATAGAAAATTTCATTCCTACATTCTGATTACTGACCACTTGATTACTTGAATTTCTGATAATAGCCTGATAACTCATCGCATCCTGCACTTGTGAAAACACTAAAGCAGAGGTCAGAGAGGCTGCTAGAAAAGAAAGCTTTTTCATAGGTAATTAGTTTATATAATTATTTATCTGTTTTTTAAAACCTTAAAAATTTTGATGGTCTTACCCTCTTTTGATATTTTTAATAAATAGATGGCAGCCGGATAAGACGTCATGACAATTTGAGTTTGTGTCTGAAGAACAGGTTGACTTGTCAGTAATTTACCACTGCTATCAAAAAGATCATAGCGATATTTATCATAATCTTTAAATCCCATTTTCAAATTGAGAATATCTGTGGTGGGGTTGGGGAAAATATTAAGGTTCAAACTGATTTCGGCGATATTAACTCCTAATGTTGCTGTGATCTCATAAGGCTGCTGAACACCCGCAGTAATACTTCCTTCAGAAGATGATGCTGTTTCGTAAAAAACCTGGCCTAAAGAAGCTGTAACATTTCCTGTGGTACCGGACATATTATTGCCACTGGTATTGAGGGTCTCTTGCCCCGAAACCTTCATCGAGAAACTAACAAGAAACAAAGAAAGAGTAAAAAGTGTAGTTTTCATAGCATATTGATATATATCTTATTAGTTTTTATTATTGGCCAAAGATATAACTATATTATGATAACTGTATTAATTTATAATTAAAAAGATACTAAACGTTTTCTGGTATTTCTGCCATCTGATAAGGCTTACATTACGAGCAGTTTATGGCCATTAAAAAAGGAAATTTGGATAAATCTTACCCGACTAAATAAGGTCTCTTAAATATGCTCTATTTTGTTTCACAGAAGGACAGTCTGGTCTTGAAAGAGCTGCTTTCTCATTGTATTCATTGGCTTTTTTATAGTCTCCTAAAAAAGATAGACAGACACAAGCTTCAATATTAGGAATATATCCTGAATAATCGGAAAATACAAAACCTACCGGATCTGATGCAGGAAGCCTTGTCGCCAAATCAAACCATTTAAACGCCTGATTGTAATTTTGCTCGTCTTTATAATAATAGCCTAATTCACAACAAATATCCGGTCTCGGAATATCATATTCAAAAGTTTTGAGTAAAATAGGCAGAATTTTTTCTTTAGTGCCCATCTTTTTATATTCAATGGCTAATTGATGGCAGGAAGTTATTATATCTTCTATCCAACCTGATCCTAAATTCAGGAATTTTTCATAATATGCTATGGCTTTGGCAGTCTCATGATGATCTTTCAGTTCTCTGGCATAGTAATACAGCTGCCTTGCAGAAAACTCTTTTCCTTTTTTTTCTAAAGCTCTATATATGTCTATATTTCTTGTAGAAATCGCTTCAGATGGTGTTTTTTTATGCCAGATTTCAATATCGGTATAATGTAGATTGCCTATCAAAGGGATACATTCGTGAACCGGATCGATCCATTGATAATTTTTACTTCTTTTGAATAATCTTTCACGGGTTGAATAAAAGGCGGGATTATGGTTGTGGTCAAATGACAAAATATATTTCATCGTCACCATCTCAACATCATTCTTCAGGGTTTTCTTCAGTTCATTAATTTCTGTAACTGATTTTTCCGGTACCACATCATCAGCATCCAGCCACATCTGATAATCCATGGTGGCTTTGGAAAATGCAAAATTACGCGCAGCTGAAAAATCATCAATCCATTCAAAATCGAAAATTTTGTCTGTAAACTGTCGGGCAATCTCTTTGGTTCTATCGGTAGACCCTGTGTCTACTACGATGATCTCATCTGCAAATTTTGCTGCACCCTCCAGACATCTGCCCAGAACTTCCGCTTCATTCTTAACAATTAAACACACACTTATTTTCATTGACTTCAAATAATTTTTCCGGACATAAATATACTGGTATTAATTGTAGATATGAGGCATTCCCGGAACATGATGAATTAAATATTTGCTTATTCAGAAAACTATATCGGGACATAGTCTTTCAAGCAAAAAACAAAATTAATATTTATCTGATAACAATATTTGATTTTTTCATTCTGTATAGGGGTGAATATGAATTGCATTGTATTGAAAATGGAAGTGTGAGAATTTTGTGATGTAATGCTTGGTGTAGGATTGTGAAAATATAGATGCTAATTGTGAATTAAATGGAAACGTATTGTGAATTAAAAGTTTAGACTAAAAAATTAATCAATATTCGGTGATAAAATGTTTGTTGAAAGAATATTTTTATTACTTTTATAAAATAAACTAAAACATGAAAACAAATGAAATTTATTCACATTCCCATATCTACTTTAACGTAATATTCTAAAAACTATTCTTTTTGATTTTAGTCATATCATAAGCCTTACCTCATGACAGGCCTATACTTTTACGTACATTAAAAACAACGTATTAAAATAAATACAAAACACAAACACATTTAAACCCAATTGTTCCTATGGAAAATTTACACAACCACGCGCATGGCTGCACCCATTGCTCTTGCGACAATCCAGTTTTAAAAATTCTTAAAGATGATCTTTTCAGTGCAGAGAATCTGATGAAAATCAATCCCGGTTCCGGAAAAGCCACCCACGAAAAGCCACAAACCCTGATGATCTACGGAGGTATTATCCGGCCTATGATCGGCGGATCAACGGATAAAGTGGAAGCTATCGGGATTGCCGATGGAAAAGTTGTCATAACCGGCAAAAAAGTGGATGTGGATACCTATATGAAGAAGCATCATTCCGGATTTGATAAGAAAGAATTAACCGAACGCCAAACATTACTGCCTGGCCTGATCGAGCCCCACGTTCATATGGTACCTACAGCCATGATGCATGAATGGGTGGATGTGAGCCCTTTTGAAGGACAGACTTTACGATCCGGATACAACCTGGACTTTGTCGGATCAAAGATTAACGATGTTTCTAAAAACGGACATGTTATTTTAGGAAGAGGACTGGATCCATCATTGATGCCTTTTGAGGAAATAAATGGTAAAAGAGAGTTGATCACAATTAATAATACCGTACTTGATAATATTAATTCTGAGGTCCCTGTCATGATATTGAGTGCTTCTATGCATACGCTTTATCTCAATACGAAGGCCTATGAATATGTATTCAAGCATAATGAAAATGTGCAGAAAGAATATAATTCGGTTGATAATTATATTAAGGAAACCAAAGGCCAGCTGCAGGAAGGTTTACAGATGATGCCTGCACTGAAGGTGGTAAAACAGCAAATCATTGAGATGAGCCTACGGATCAATAGTTATCTTACCGACCTTTTTAAATTGGCCAATTCAAGAGGGGTTACTTTTATGTACGATGCCGGATTGAATAAAGGTTCAGATATTCTTTTAAAGGCGTATTCTGCAACACATCAGGAGCGTGTGAGAACAGGTGGGGCTTATATTTGTTCCAGCCAGAAAGAGGTAGATCAGATGGATCATTATAAAGAACCTGAGGAGTATAAGCCTGTATATCACGGGCATATAAAAATAGTTTCAGATGGTTCCAACCAGGGGCTTACCGGTTACCAAAGTGCCCCTTACCTGTGCAATCCTGCCAATAATACAGGGGTATTTAATTTTCCACAGGCAGGTATTCCTGCCCATGCTATTCCGCCAAGTTATAATACATTAATCAATACTGCGGTAGCTAAAAAAGGCTGGCCGCTGATGATTCATGCTAACGGGGATCAGGCAGTAACATTTGCAATCAATGCTTACCAACGTACTCTTGCTCATTACAAAGGTCCTGAACTTCGTAATCGTATAGAGCATTGCTCACTTCTGACTCCGGATCAAATTACCAATATGCTGCAAATGGGAGTTTCACCAAGTTTCCTTATCGGGCACGTAGGCTATTGGGGTTATGCTTTTAAGAAAGTAATATTCGGTGACAAGGCAGAAAAGCTTGATCTTTGCGGTTCAACGCTTGCCGCCGGTATGAGAATTACGCTTCATAGCGATATTGAAGTAAGTCCATTGGGTCCTTTGAGAATGATGGAGCAATCGATTACCAGAATCATGGAAAGAAATACAGCAGACATCGAAGTTTTAAATAGTGCCGAATGTCTTACGCCGGAGCAGGCTCTGATTGCCGTTACTTATGATGCTGCATGGCAATGTTACGCAGACAAATGGGTAGGGTCATTAGATAAAGGTCTTTTTGCTGATTTTGTGATCCTGAATCAGGATCCTCTTTCATTACAGACTCAATCTTCACAGTATATGAAAATGCGGGATATTCCGGTTCTGGAAACCTGGGTAAATGGTATCCCTGTATATGTGAAAGATCATAACGCAGAAGTTGTGACTGAAAATGATACGGCTTTTTCACAAAACTCATAACCTGGTTTAAGCAGAACAGGTTAATCTATTAATCAACAATCAATCAGGGCAGATCATTTCTGCTCTGATTTTTTTATAGGTTTGATTGGACATCTTGCGATTCCAAGGTAAGGCTGGCAAGATATGTCGATGGAACCTGACAGAATATGAATCCAATGCCGGGGCTCAGAATGGAAGCCAGGTCAATCGCTGTATTTTTGCCGTTGATTTTTTGAAATATGAGTAGCGGAGTAGAAGTCTGGGGTTAAAAATAAAAAGAGGCTGTCTCAAAAGTACCCCTCTCTCGGACTCCTGTCTGACAAATTTTGTCATTTAGGAGATTCTCAGAGCATTAGTTTACCTTTTGAAACAGCCTCTTTATTATTTCTACTGAAGATGAAAATTGTGTTAGCTATTTATATTGCCATCAACAATAAAATTGAGTATATAGTATGATTGGGTTTTCAACCCCCAGCCTTTATCTTTATCATAAATAATAAAGTTGTTGGAGTTTATTATTACTAATTTTATTCGAATAAAAAGCAGACACCTTCCTCTATTATAGAAAAAATAGTTGTAGCATTTATATATGAGTCAGGATTACTTTTCTCAATGGGCATAATGTTAACAGGCCCTTCAAAATCATCATCTATTTCTTTTATCCAAGTTAGTAATTCTTGGTAATTAATAATGAAAATTTTGTTATTAACTGATCTTTTTGACAAGTGAATGAAACCATCGATTAATAAGTAATCTTTTTGGTTATCTAAGCGTTGTAGAATATTTTCTAGGTCTTTATATGGAGTTCCAAGCTTAATATCTGGTTTCCTAATAATTTTATTTTTATTCACTATTTCATACATTTTATAGTAATTAAATTCTACAATTTCTTTAACTAAAAAAGGATCTTTGATCATTCTGGATTCTAAATTTTTATACATGATGATTATTTAAAAAGATTCAAAAAAAATGTGTCCATTTGTTCCGCCAGTGTAATATTTAATATGCATTACGCCAGCATGATTTCTGTCTGCCTCAGGATATTTATTAAATGCTTGATGTACTTCGTATCCTTCCTTATATTTTAATTCTTTATATCTGTGATTTCTGTATCGATCCATACCTTTTCCACCCATCATTTCCTTTAAAAATGCATCGGCATCGGCTTTTGTTTCTACTTTAATTTGAAATCTTGTACGATTTTCAACGGCTTTTTTCTGAGCTTTTATTGCTTCTTTCCATTCTTTGGATCCTTGCTTTAAAGATTTCATCTCAGCTGCTGTTACAGGCATAGAATCAAGATCTCCTACAAAATAGCCTAATAGCACTTTAGAGTTAAATTCTCCCCAAAGTTCTATAAACTCCCCGTGTTTTTCAAGCCAAATTTTCTTGAATCCGAATTTAGTTAAAATTTTGTTACGAAGATCATCTAATTTATGAGCTCCTTTTACTGTAATTTTTTCCAGATATATTGCCACCTTGCTATTTCGTAATGTGGCAACTCCTTTTTTAAGAAGTCCTTTTGTTCTTCGTTGTGCTGTTTTTATGAAAGAAATAGCTTTTGTGGTGATTCGTCCTACTTTGGTGGCTTTAAACACTTTTAGCATACGTTTATATACTTTGCCCATTCCCATCAAAATTTTCTCGATAAAGAATTCTACAACGATAATGGCAAATGCAGTGGCCAATGCTTTTGCCGCACCTGGTGTATCTCCTGCCCACGCTTTTTTCACATATTCCCACAGCATTCCCATTGCCCGGGATACCGCAATAGCTCCAAAAATAAGCGTCAGTGCTTCACCTAAAGTCGAAACAACGGCGCCTAAAGCAGCTCCTCCACTAAAGAAAAGTATGGCAGCGATAGCAACTAATGCAGCTACAAAACCTGCAATAATCCATGCTTTATATTTGTTCCAAAATACTTTTATGGCAGTTAACATTTGTTCACCCATAAATTCTAACCTTCGTCCTGCATTCAGTCGTCCGGTTTTTGTCATGAGTACTTCCGGAGAATTATCTTCCGTAGCTTCAGGCGTTTCTTTTTGAGAAGTTGGTTCTGCACTACCTTCCTTAGCAGACTGAACGAGCATTTGTTCATTATAGTAAATCAGCTTGTCCTCATCACTCATGTGTCTCCAATCCGGACCAGAGTCCTTCTGAACTTCATGTGTTGTTTCAGTAATATTGGATGTCTTCGCTAGACTCTGTTCTTCATCATAAGTACCATATCCTGCATCAAAAGCAGCAGATTTTTGAAATTGTTGCGTAGTAACACTGTTTTCTCCTGCTCCTCCTAATTCTAATTTTTCACCATCTTTTAAATCCGGTAATGACTGTATAAATTCTTTATCTACCGAAACTGCAGGATAAGGTTCTAAAACGACATCATCATCATCCAGTTTGCTTTTGGTTAGTACCTCTGGGACTGCATCATTTACAGAATTGTTTCCTTCCTGATCAACTTTGTTTTCTGTTTCAGTCCCCATTGCAGATGCCCACGCTTTTTCCTGACCTGTAGGAACTTCTATATCCTGAAGTGGTTTTGCCGGGTTACCTCCCAGTGCCTCTTCTGCCAATGCTCCGAAAAATTCAAGAACAGACATTGCTGCAGCTATATTGAGATTAAATATAAATTCTAATATCTTTATAATTCCAGCTACAATAAAATTGACAGCATCTAGAATAAGGTTATAATAATCCTGTAGAGCACCAATAAGTGCATCTACTACATCTGCCAAGAAATCAATGATTGCAACCACTGCTTTTTTGAATACTTCAAAGGTCTGGTTCACAAACTTTTCAGCAACAGCTACATATTTGTCTATTTTTGCTTTTAGTCGGTCTCTGATACCAGGGAATGCGGCCAGTGCAATATCCAGGAATCCTTTTAATAATATAGCAAATCCTTTGATAAAGTTGACAATGGCTTTTCTGGCGAATTCTAATGCTTCCAGTACTAATTTTTTGGCGGCATCAAAAATAGCTTTCACGGCTTCTCTGAGTTTGGTGAAAATAAAATTCAGTGCATCTTTGAGCGCATTGATGAATGCGGTGGCCTTATCAGAAAGCCAGCCAAAGAAACCTTTGCTTTCGTTTTTCTTTTCTGTCTTTTTCTCTTCTGCTTCCTTGTCTGCTGCTTCTTTTTTCTTGCGTGCATCCTCGTTGGCTTTGTTGATATGGCTTTGTGCTTTGGTTTCCCCTTTGCTCTTTTCCGCTTTTATATTTCCAAGCGTTGTTTTGGCGTGATCATTAGATTTTTTTGCAAAATCAGATTCTGTTTTGTCGAGAGCATTTTGCCATTCAGTTTTCGACTGGTTAACGTCTGTCTGAGCATCTTTTACCGCTTTTAATTGGTTTTGATGCGATTTATCTTTTTCGCTTCCTATCTTGGTTTCTGCTGTTTTTTCGTGTTCCAGTACTTTTTGATTATGCTCTAGTTCTGCCGTTTGGTATTTTTCGTTTTCGGTACCTATTTTTGACTGAATCATAGGTTCAAACTGAGCATCGATGTTGGCCTCATCAATCCCCTGAAGCTTCATTGCTTCAATAGGCTGTTTTTTAACGGCCTTGGATTTTATCTTACGTGAAGGTTTAAGCATCTCATCGTTTGGTTTTTTGATAATATTATTTTCACCGTGATCTTTGTGAATGTCTTTTGCTGCCTTATTTTTTTGAATACTCATATCTTGTGCAGCATCGTTTTGTTCAATAGATAGGTGTTCCGTATCAGCTTCGCCGGTAAGATCCAGACGGGCACTTTGTTGCATGGTGGTTGGAATCGCAGAAGTATTAAGTTTAATGGCTTCAAGTTGATTTTGGACCTGTTTTTCAATCCCTTCGCCTTTAGCTCCTGTCGCTTTAAAGGAATAGGTTCCTTTTTTCAATGGAGCACTTTGTGAGAAGGAAGCTTCTTTCTGAGGCTTAGACTTTTGAGTGGCAGACTTTATTGTTTTTTTTCTTGATTTCGCTGCCGTTTTATCTGTATTGGTTTTACTTTTTGCTTTAGATTTGGATTGAGAAAAAGCACTTCCTATTTTGGCGTTCACTTTTGGAAGTTCACCGGTTGCTTTTTCGGCTTGGCTATTTAAAAGGGTAGTACTGTTATTTTGAACAGCGTTGAAATTACTTGCCAATTTTGTTGCCGGGGAATTTACCAAATCGGACAAAGCCATATTGGTATTGCCTTTCCCGGCTGATTTTGTCTTTTGTTTTGTTTTTTCTTTTGGCTTGGCTTCCTGGTGGGCTGTTGCCTGTTCCTGTGCTGTTTGAGGCAGATAAGTTCCCGACTTGAGTTGTTGGTAATCCTGTATCTGGTCAATATTCAGGGTGGTCATATAGCTTTTTTCGATCTCCTGGGTATCAGGATGATTAATATCGCCGGTTTGTGCCAAACTTTCCTGAAGTTTTTCATACATTATTTCCGAGCCCTGATCGTAAACGGTGTGTGAACCATGAACGGGTGCAATAGCCCCATTGGACTTGTTGTTGGGATTTGCGGGTCCAGCCTGCAGAGGTGGATCTCCATGTTTTTGAGTCTGTGTACCGGCCATTTCCACTTCGGGTAGAGGTACAACCACCTGTTCTTGCTGCCTTTGCTTTTTGCTCTTGCTTTGGTGGGATTTGTTGTCTTTTTCTACAGGAGTTGCTGCTTTCATTGACTTAGTTTTTTAATTTCACATTGATTTAAAGGATATACAAAGCACAATCACTAAGGTTGAGCTTTATAGAATACCTGGATCTGAAAAATAGATCGTGTATGGTGGATTTTTTAAGAATCTGAGTAACCGGAAGTGGGATGATGTTCAGTTGATGGCGGAAAACAGGAGGTATTGGGCTACTTCTGGTTTTTTCTCTTACTTTTTTGAGTTTCCAGGCTCAAAGTTCACTTTTTTTCAGGAGAATTACCTGTTTTTAGGGCAGAGGATTCTGTAGTTGCAGTGAAGAGTTCTTCAGAGATTTTTATTGTAGGGATGGATGTCCGGAGTTTGTAACAGGGAACTTATCAATTATGCTTTATAAAGATCGTTTTTGATAAAGTGATTGAAAATAAAAGAGGCTGTCTCAAAAGGTAAACTAATGCTCTGAGAATCTCCTAAATAGGAGTCCGAGAGAGGGGGGTACTTTTGAGACAGCCTCAGTGAGGGTTAAGATTAAATCAGTATTTATTCATTACTTTTTAAAAAAAATCATCAATCATTTTCCATTTTTCTAAATCTTCTATGGATATAGCAGGTTCTACAATGATATGTTTTTTTAGATAGCGTCCTTCAAAAAAAGTTTTGCCTCTTGGTTCTATCAGACTTTTTCTTAGAATTCTTTTTATAATACTTTGTTTATTGGGATCAGTAATATCCTCTTCTGAAAACTGACTCATCATTTCTTCTGATAAATCCCGAATCATTTCATAGTATTCTTTTAATGGTTCTAATGGTTCATTAGGGTCAAAATATCTACGGGTAGGTACAAGATACACATAAAAAGGACGAATAATATAATCTTCTCCTATTTCTAATAATTGAGGCATGAATACATGCTCTTTTATTTTATGATGTTCATCAATGTACTCTAATACAGCCTCATATAATTGAACATATACTGGGAGGAGTTCAGGTGTAAGTTCACCATCGAGGTGTCGTATTATTATTTTTTTTTCACGAGGGGCATTAGGTATAAAATATGTAGTACCCAATTCACTAGGTAAAAATTCTAATGGTTTTAATTTTTTATTAAGTTCTTCAAAAGTTTTCATTTTTATTAAAATTTATTGCATATCAATAATTAATATTTTATTATTTGTCTCAGACCAATGGAGGTTAGCTGAATTTTTATTAAGCTTTTTTAAAATTTCTTGTTCAGTAGTACTTTGCTTATTGGATAGTTCATCAATCATTAACTGTCTGATTTTATTTACTTTTGGTTTTAAAATGGCATCTTTTAAAGGAATGGAATCAGAATCAAAACCTCTAACAATCCAGTCTGTTCCTTTTTCTGTTATTTCTACCACTTCCATATATTGTTTTAATAAAGGATTAGAATCTACTATGTTCTTAGCATCTTCTAGCTTGCGGATAGACTTCGGCATATCTGTTATTCTACCTTCATACCATCTTTTCAAGACATGGTCCTCTATTGGATGTATATCAAATAATTGACCTTCGCTGCCTCTAAAATTATCATCGAAAGTTAAATCATAATCTCCTCTGTATTTTTTTAGTTCTTCCGCAAACTCTATGTTTGTATGTGGTGAAAACTGGTCCCAATTTCCAGGGAGTCTTTTGCCGATTTTATTTAAAAATTCTATTTTTAAGGCATCCTTTACTTTTTTTATTTCTATTGCATCTTCAAAGGCCTTTCTAAGCAAAGATAATTCTTCAGGTGATAGTTTTTCTTTGATTCTGTTTGTACGTTGCATTTGTTGTAAAAATTTTTCAAAGTCTAGTGTACCCTTTTGTATAAATTGAGATCCAGCAGTTATTATATCTGTAGCAGCTTTTGGATTTTTTATTTCTATTACGTCTTCAAAAGCTTTTCTAAGCAAAGATAATTCTTCAGGTGATAGTTTTTCTATTTCTTTGATTATTTTTCTATGTTGCAGTTCTAGCAAAAACTTTTCAAAATTTAGCGTGCTTTTTTTTATAAATTGAGCTCCAGCAGCTATTATCTCTGCTGCAGCTTCAGGATTTATCCCTGAATTTAGTGTAAACATACTTTTTTTAGCTCTATTAAGCGATTCCTTTATTTCGGCTTTGAGTTTTGTGTGTTTTGCAGTATTTTGTTGAATTTTATTTTCAAGTGTCTTAGCTCTGGCTAAATCAATTTCCAATGCTTTTATCACTTTTTCCTGAATTACAGGGTCTAATTTTGCTTCTGCAAGTATTTTTTCGGTTTGACTGATATTCTTTGTTTGGTCAAACGTCCTTCCTGCTTTTATCAATGTACTGGATATTTTAGCCACAGCAGCAGCGTCTATGATAGAACCTACAACAGAAATCACGACCCAAACCGCACTTGGCTCATCTTCAGAAATATCTACTTTATAGGCGGCAAGTTGTGTACGGTATGCATCTATTTCTTCATAAGTTAAATAGGCCCCTAAAGCAAAATTTCCTGCAGCTAATAAGACTGCTACTGTTCCTGTCCCAAAAGAAAGTAATCCTAATGCAACTGCCAAAGCACCTATTAATAAACCATTTATAATATGTCTGGTACTTTCCTCTTTTGTTTTATCTGCTATTATTGAGTCAAAAATACTGCCATTAACTATTCCTTGTTTTTCTTTTGATTTTTGAAGCAAGTCTCGAAAGCCATAGATAGAAAGTCCTTGATCGGCATGTAATGTTGTAATGATTTTGGTTATATTTTTTTCCTGGTCATTAATGTAGTTTTCTAAGAAGTTACGGAGTTCCTGTTGGGTTTCTATTTTGGCGAAACGTTCCTTCTTAAAGCCATTATCTTCAGCAAGGGGAATTACAGACGATAATTCTTTAATTGCGGTATCACCTTCTGCCTTTTTACTTCCAGCAAGTAGCTCCATTTCATTTTTATAAGCCCTATCTTGGTAATTTGGTTTCTCTACTATTATAGGTGTACTGGCACCGTTTGCTACTTTATAACTTTCCTTAGCCTTAGAAGTTTTTATTTTTTCGAGTAAATTTTTTAAGAAAGTATCATTAAATAATTTCTTTCTTTGTTCAAAAAGAATATGTCTATATTTTATCAGAGCATCTTCTGCAATGTGAACCGTTTTGGCTTCAAATGCCTTTTCATATCTTTTTATAAGCTTTTCGAATTCTGAAATAGACTTAAATCCATTTTTATTTAATTTTTCAGTAAGTTCTTCTTTAGCGGCATTGTTTCGCACATTTATTCTTGCAATTCGATTTTTTTCTATTTTAGAGGTAGTAAACCGTTGCCCGGAATATGTAGGTTTGTTATAAATAAGAAGCTTTTGATACTCTTGATATTCTTTATACAAATCTTCTAAGCCGTAAAGTTTGTTTTTTGCGGTTTCTAATTCGTTTTGGTTTTTAAGGTCTTTATCCCGAGCTTCAATATATGCTTTAAGCGACTCTTCAATCACAAACAAATCGGTTGTTTCCTTCGAAACTTTAATCTTATAATCAGCCACTTCTTCATCAGATAATTGCTTCAATAAATCAAGTATACGGATGTTTTGAATATAATCGGCAGTACTGGTAGCATCCCTTATAAATTGTCTTTTATTAGAGGACAATGCTTTTGTTTCTCCTTCTATACTGTTTACTTTTGCTGATACTTTATATTTTACAGTTCCTCCGGTGCTGACTTTTTCTTTAACGTATTCATTCGTAAATTTTGGATTCCAGGTCAGAGGGCGGGTTATCTTCATTGTATGCTCGGCAAAGCGATTAAGATCTTCATCAGTTTGAATTAATTTTCCATTAAACTTTTGACCTTTCTTAATAACAATAGGATAAGTAATTGAATCTGAATCTTTAGAAGTATCGGTTTTAGGCTTTTTCAATTTTGCAGTTGAAGCAATATTTTTATTCCCTTTTTTAGTTTTTTTATCTTTAACTCCCTCCAATGTCGTATTCATTGCTAGTAAAGTTTCCTTATCAAAAATTCCGGAGCCCGTAATACCATTCTTTTTTTGAAAGTTAATGAGGGCAACCCTCGTTTTCTCCCCAAAAGAGGTTTCATTTTCAGGTACTTTGTGCCCTAATGCGTTGAGTGCCTGGTTGAGAGCCAGTACATGAAGTCCGCTATTGGGAAACTTTATTCTGGATAAACCTTTTTCGATCTTGCTAAATGCTCTGTTTCTGAAAGGAGCGTATGTTATTTGGGTAACTTCTGTTTTGGCGAGGGAGATTTTAACATCCTGATTGCTAATGGGCTCATATTTTGTTTCATCCTCTTTATGATCATTGGTTTGCGCTTCAGACCTGGTGGCCCTGGGTGCAAATGTTTTCTTAAGTCTGCTCATGTTTTTGGTTATTAGAAGAGTGTATTATGCTGTGCTAAGGTTTTATTCTGATTTCTGTACAAATGGGCTGAGACGGGCCTGATTCTTTCCAAAGGCCTTTTCGTTTTCTATCAGTAAATAAGCGCTTAGTAATGAATAGGTAATAATGGTTTCGTTACGGTCATATAAAGCCATCATTACATTTTTCATAATATTGCGGATATTGGCCCCCGTATAAGAATACTCTTTCGTTAAATATTGTAAAAGCTCATCACTTTCAAAGGTTATATTTTGGGGTAGATAATGCTCCCAAAGTGCTTTTCTTGTAGGCTCTGTCGGTCGTATTACATTTACAGACACATCTATACGGCGTTTGAACGCATCATCCATATTGTTTTCAAAATTGGAAGCCAGGATTGTTAACCCGTCAAACTTTTCTATCCGCTGTAATAAATAGGAAACTTCCTGGTTGGCATAGCGGTCATGAGCATCTTTTACATCAGAACGCTTTCCAAACAAGGCGTCAGCTTCATCAAAAAATAACATACAGTTTTTACCTTGCAGCCTGTTGAACAGTACTTCAAGATTTTTCTCCGTTTCACCAATATATTTACTGACCACTTGTGAAAGATCTACATGGTACATATCAATACCGTATGTATTGGCAAGGATCCCGGCCAGCATTGTTTTTCCTGTTCCCGGTGCTCCATAAAACAGAGCGATAAAACCAGGTTTAAAACTGTGCTCATTGGTTTTGAAAAAACCGTTTTCCAATGCTTTGATATAATGGCCAATGGGTTTTATCTGCTCTCTTACATGGTCTTCTAAAATAATATCATCCATGGTGAGGTCAGATTGATAAAGCTTGCCCGGAAAATAGGAGCCATGGTCTAATTGTGGCTTCTGACCTGATAAAAAATAATTTAAATAAGCGGTATCCAATTCAATTTTTCCATAAATAAACTCTGTTGAAGAGCGGTTGTAAATGATGTCATTTTTCAAAAGCACACTGCCATTCATCAGTTGGGCACTGTAGTGTGACCACAATGCCAGATCTTTGCCGGCAAGTAAAAAAAGTGCGGTTTGAAAAGTGGGTTTAAAACTACGATTGATCTTATTGTACTCACCACCCGCTTCAATAGCAAAGGCATTACTGCTTTCTTCTATCTGTACGAACGTCTTTAGCATGGACGGATAATGAGCAGAAGCAATACCCAAAGCCAAAATCACTCTGTCTATAGTTGTAAGTGCATGTGAATTGATGGTAATAGAATAGGGGGATTCATCATCAAATTTTGAAGGCTGAGGGACTTCATGCACAATGTCTAATGCCAGATCATCTTCCAGAAACAATTCTTTGCACCGCATTTCAATAAGCGATTGTAACCATTGCATTTCTTCATTTAAAGACTCGTGGCTTACATTATTGGCTCGAAATGTGGGCTGAATTACTTCTGTTTTTTCATTAACTTTTGTTTTTATTAATGAGGTGGGTTCATAGTTTATAGGAGATTTCATAATCTTATTTTGAATTAGTAGAGGTGCAGAGATTGTGGTTCTGATGTAAAATCAGTTTGGCGTATTGAAAGAAAGAGTTCAGTCGTTACCAGTTTACAAATATGAATTTTTCCTGCCACGGAAGTTTGAAAAGGCCGATTCCCCAGGCAAGTTTATTCAATAAAATGTCTTGTGCTTTCCGTTCTATGGTAAGGGTATGATCATAATCGGTAATCACTAGCTTACCTGTACGCTGGAAAAACTCATTCTGTAATAATGCGGCAGAGGATTTCTTCATAGGCGCCCAGTTGTGCTGAACACTTTCTATTACATTTTTAGCTTGTGTTTTATGTTTACGCGAAAGCTTGATATGCCTGTTAATACTTTGATTCATTGGAATATTGCATAAGAATTTTTCAAAAACCATGTCGTATTCAGGAGCATTGGTATTTCCGGTAGCAATATAATGTAATAAATGGGCTGCTAGTTCAGGATCAGTGAGTTGCTTGGTTTTGGGATGCAGAAGATCGCAATGTTCAAAAAAAGTTTTAATGAATGGATGGATCAGGATAAGCCCTGCATTTTGAACATAGTGTCCGTCATTCTGATCCGAATCCTTCTGAAGCGGCTCATACAAGTTTACCTTTTCATCCTCTTTTTCATCTTTATTCTCATCCAAACTCACCATCACATCCTTCACAGATTTATCTGCATTTTCATTCTTGCTCTCCATTCTTTCCTTCAAAGTTTTTGTATTTTCAGAAGGATCTTTCGCATTTATTTTGATGCTTTCAGAAACTTCATTTTCTTTGATAAAAGGAAATATCTTAACAACTTCTTTCCAATCCTGACGGCTGTTTTTCGTCTGTAATAATCCTGCTGTTTCTATTTTTGTTATCTGCTGTATAAGATATTCCTTCAGTGTATTGATGTTTGAAGACCTTAAATATTCTGATACTATATTCAGGATTAAACGCCAGATGATATGCCTGTCGGAATGACTCAGTTTTGAAAAATGACGTATCGTACCTGCCTCTAAGTTGAGTTTTAATTCTTTATTTTTTAAAATAACCAGACATAGTTGGGCTATTTGGTCATTGGAAAGCTGATTGATCATTCGATCCTGAACATTTTGCTTTGACAAAAGAGGAATGATGCTTTTTTCAAAGTTTTCAGCCGCAATCAAGGTGTCAAATACAGCCGGTTCCAAAAAGCTGATGCCTTTTCGCTCCGGATTCCACCAGGGCATATTTCCTTTTTCTAAAAAGTGGAGGAAAGCCTTTAGGGTCTTTTCCTGATGACCAATGAGGTAGGCTTTGGATTCGTTTTCTGTTTTTTGATTTACACTTACAACAGACTGAGAAATTGCTGAAAATTCTTTTTTAAAAATTTGGATAATTTTATCTTTTAATTCAGTATTCAGCGAGCCGTTTTTTACATCCAGATTCAATTCTAACCGGGGAATTTGCAGAGTATAATCCACTGAATTATATTCCAAAGTATTGATGTATTTTTCTATTTCCGGAAAAACATCAATAGACAAAAAGCTGTTAATATCCTCTTTTATACTCAATCCTCTTTCTTTATTGTCAACTGTAATTTCAACAAAAACTTTCTGAATGTTATGATCCTGATTCACGTTCAATAGATTTTAATTATACAATACCGATAGTAGACCGATAGCTTTTATTTCTGGTCAAATTCTCCACCCCAGAATCCTGCAGGACAAAGGCTGTATTTTGATCTTTGTTTTGCGCTCAGTCTGCATCCGCAGCCTCTGATGTAGCCGTCTTTCGGGCCGTCTGCAACATCCAGGGTATTAGGATCCATCCATTTTACAGCGTTACAGTTGTTGCCATTCTTTAAAGGGCATGCATTACAGATTTCTTCTCTTAAAGAAAAAATAGCTTCTTCGTTTTGATTCGCTACACCCAGCTTTGAGCGTAATTCGTTGAAATGGCCGCCAATGATTTCATTGCGTTTACCAAAAAGATTTTTGATGTTCATAGGTTTAAAGTTTTAAAATTATGGGGTCAAAATTAGAAGATGAAAAATCATTTTACGAATTATAAGACCGCTCCATTCTGTCTTTGCAGTAAAAACCAAAATCATCTTTCTGATGATGCAGGCTGATCCTTTTCAGAAAATTTCCTGATCGGTGAAACAGTAAAACATAAGGTAGTATTAAAAGCAGTTGTTTCAAATAACAGTTGATTACTGGATTGAATGAGTAGCAGTATATATCGATGAAAAACATGTATTCAAAATCAATAAACAGGAATATCTTACTTACGATTCATCATATGTTGGAATAAAATACTTTTTAATGGTAAAACCAGATAAGACCTATAAAATGAAATCTGGTAGTGGTCTGATCAGAAAAATATTAAGGACAAAATTTTATTTTATTGTGTTTGTTGTTTAAATTATTGATTACTAATTGCTTGTTGGTGTATTTTTTTTGCTCTTTTTCGAAAATTAAAAATCCTATTTACTGCAAAGACTGTATTGAGACCTCAAAATATTTGTCTTTTGATGGGGGGTGATTGTATGTTTGCACCATAATAATTAAGAACAGAAATTATGATTAATAAAGTATTGTCAGTTTTAAAAGATCAGTTGAACGGTCCTGGCGGTTTAAAGGATATTCTGGGTGAAATCACTGTTGTTGACAACATTTCAAAACAGGATGGCGAAAATCAGGGCATTGAAGATAAAGTAGTAATTACCCTGGTCAACGTTGAAGAAGAATCCACATTGAAAAACAGTTCGAGGTATGTCACACCACCCACTCTGAATGAAATAAAAATGGAAAGTAATCCGGCTTATTTAAATCTTTACGTGATGATTTCCGCAAACAGAACTACCTATAACAACGCTTTGGCCAATATTTCAAAAGTGATCGAAGTATTTCAGGCCAATAATATATTGACCTATCACTATCCTGGTAATGACCCATCGAATGATTTCAGTTTCAGAATAGAATTACACACGGTTCCTTTTGAACAACTGAGCTACATATGGGGATTATTAGGCGGAAAGATAATGCCATCTGTATTATATAAAATCAGTATCATAAAAATTGTAGCGAATGATCCGACTTCTGTTAAATTAATTAAAGATGTTAATGTAAAAGATATTCAAGTCAACCAACTATAAAATAAAAACAAAACTAATAACCTTTAACTTAAATTTTTAGAACATGTCAAATCCAACAACACCGGGTGTTTCAGTTGAAGAAATTGCTACGCTTCCGTACTTCGTTGCATTAATAGAAACAGCAGTACCAGTATTCATCGGATATACCGAACTTGTACCTGCCCGCAATAATGAGCCGTTAAAGATCAATTCCCTTTTAGAATATGAGTTATTTTTTGGAAAAGCAAAAAAAGAAAGTCTACAATTAAAAGATGTGAAGGGGAAAGGGACGACGCTTATCGCTCCTAAGGCAAAATTTTTAATGTATTATTCACTTCAGATGTATTTTGCCAATGGTGGCGGCCCATGTTATATTTTTTCTGTAGGGAAGTACCCTTCAACTGGTGAAGTGTCGTTGTCTCCACTGAAACAGGGACTGGCGATCGTGGATGCCATAAAAGAACCCAACCTTATTATTGTACCTGATGCCATCTCTTTATCTCAGGAATCTGATTTTTATGAGGTTTATAATGAAGCCATTAGTAAAGCAAAAAATGAAACAAAAAATACATTTGCTATACTGGATACCTATTATGGGAATTCTACAACCCTTTCAGACGGTTTTAATACCCTTGATAACTTTGGAAAAAATGTTGATTTAACCAGCCATGCTGCAGCGTATTTTCCTCATTTAAAAACTGTTTTAAATTATACTTTTGATGAGACCGAAACTCCTATCGTACATGCAGGACAACAGGAATCCGGACAGGAAAGTGCCATTCTTTATGCAGGTGAAACTGCTGCATTAGATGAATTAAAAAGCTTGGCAAGTAAAGAAATCTCAACCGGATCTGCCAATGCATTTGTACTTGCCGATCTGTTGGGCCAGGCCGTAGCGATTGCAGAAGAAATACATGAAGCAGCTGATCCAGGTACTGAGAAAAAGGCTTTGACGGTGGCGCTTACTGAAGCAAAAGCTGTAGTGGAAGCCATATATGCAGGAGTAATTGATGATTTTATGACCCCTGATGGTTTTGACGAAACTGCACCTGTTTTCAGCGGAGAGTTTGATGCATTAAAAGAAGCTATTCTTAATATAAAAGACGTAAAAGGAGCTGCGGACGGAATAACCCTTAAAAATTTAGAATTATCTAATTCAGTATTATACAATCACGTAAAAAAAGAAATACAGTCGTTAAACGTAGTCTTACCGCCATCATCAGCAATGGCAGGTGTATATGGTAGGGTAGACAGTACAAGAGGGATATGGAAAGCTCCGGCAAATGTAAGCCTTAACTATGTAGTAGCTCCAACAGAAAAAATTTCCGATCAGGAACAAGCAGGTATGCATGCCCATATTTCAGGAAAGTCAATCAATGCGATCAGATCCTTTACAGGAAAAGGAACCTTAGTATGGGGAGCCAGAACGGTTGACGGGCAGGATAAGAAAGAAGGGAAAGATAATACATGGAAGTATATACAGGTACGCCGTTACTATGACATGATCAGACAATCTATAAACGGAGCACTCAATAAATTTATTGACAAACCCAATACAGAACACACATGGTTAAGGGCAAAAACTAAACTTGAAAATTTTCTTCATCAGCAATGGCTGGATGGTGCATTAGCAGGTAGTACTCCGAAAGAAGCTTACAAAGTGAACATTACCGGAACCAAAAATACCAACACCATGGAACTGGAAATCAGGATCGCATTAGTGCGCCCGGCAGAGTTTATTGTACTGAACTTTTCACACAAATTACAAAAAGCGTAACAATCAATCACAAATGAACATTCGAAGTTTTACTTCGTGGAATAATTAATATTAACTTAAAATTTTTAACAAATGAATTACAAAACCCCTGGCGTTTACGTAGAGGAGGAGGTAAGTTTCCCACCTTCCGTAGCGCAAGTTGAAACGGCAATTCCTGCTTTTATCGGATATACAGCAGTAGGACCCCAAAATAAACCAACGAGAATCTCTTCTATGTTGGAGTATGAAGACCTTTTTGGAAAAGCAAACCCGGAAACTTTCGCTGTAGCTATCAAAGGAGGTGTGGCAACAGCAATGCAGACTGATGTCAACGACTATAAAATGTACTACGCTATGCAGATGTATTTTGCCAATGGCGGTGGTCCTTGTTATATCGTTTCTGTAGGAGATTATACAAAATCGGTGGCTGTAGGATTGCCTACGGAAAAAGAAACTTTATTATATGGTCTTGAACTATTGAAAAAAGAAGACGAACCTACACTGATCGTTTTCCCGGATCTTCAGAGTTTAGTTCCTGCTGATGCTGATGTTGTTGCTGCACAGGCTGTTGTTCCGGCAGCTTCATATCATGAGAGTGTTGCTACTAAAGCAAAAGATGCCGCTGGCTTTGTTACAAATGCTGTTGCAGGTGCAGATGTAAAGGCTGCCGTTGATGCTGCTAGCACTGCTGCTGCTACTTTTACAGTTGCTAATCCTGGCGATTTGGATATTGTTCGTGCTCAGGCTGCCCAGACGGTACTAGATGCTGTTAAAGCTGCAGCGGCTGTTGCAGGCGCTACTGTTGCCAGTGTGAAGCTTGCTGCGCAGAACGTATTGACCGCTTATGATAAAGATCTGATAACCGCTTCCGATATTGTTGGCAAAGTAACTACGGTTAGCACTACACTTGGTTCCAGAGCTGGAGATATGGTGGCTATCGGAGAAGCATACTCTGTGTACAACAAAGCTTTAGACCATGCAGGATCATTAAAAGACAGATTCGTCATTATGGATGTTCTTGGAGATTATGCTACTTTCAGAAACAAAGTATCCTCTTTACATCAAAAATACGGTGCTGCTTACTATCCGAAACTGAAAACAGTTTTAAGCTATGACTTCAAAGATGCAGATGTTTCAGTTACCGGTGTATTAGGTATTAAAAAACTATCTGATCTGAAATCTGCTAATTCTGAATTGTATTACCAGGCGAAAAAAGCAATCGCAGCTAAACAGGTAGTATTGGCTCCATCATCAGCAATGGCGGGAGTGTATGCCCAGGTAGACGGAACTGCGGGAGTATGGAAATCACCGGCTAACGTTGGACTTAACCTGGTAGATGCACCAGCTGTAAAAATTTCCAATAAAGATCAGGATCTGCTGAATGTAGATGCTACAGCTGGAAAATCAATCAATGCGATCAGAACTTTCACAGGAAAAGGAACATTGGTTTGGGGCGCAAGAACATTAGACGGAAACAGCAATGAGTGGAGATATGTATCAGTACGTCGTTTCTTCAATATGGTAGAAGAATCTGTGAAGAAAGCTACAGAGCGTTTCGTTTTCGAACCGAATACAGCCAATACATGGATCAAAGTACAAGCGATGATCGAAAACTTCCTTGATCAGCAGTGGAGAGACGGAGCATTGGCAGGAAGCAAGCCTGAAGAAGCTTATTATGTAAGTGTAGGTCTTCACAAGACAATGTCTGCACAGGATATTTTAGAAGGCAGAATGAATATCGAGATCGGTATGGCAGCAGTACGTCCGGCAGAATTTATCGTGTTGCGTTTTTCACACAAGTTGCAGGAAGCATAAAATAAATTAATAACAATAAAATATAAATAAAATTATGAGTACATATCCATTAGTAAAGTTTGCCTTTGAAGTAGATTGGGGTGGGAAAAAAATCGGATTTCAGGAAGTAACAGGCTTAAATGCTGAAACAGCTTTAATCGAATACAGACACGGAGCGAGCCCTGATTTCAGCAAAATTAAAATGCCTGGAATGACAAGCTTCAGTAACGTTACTTTAAAAAGAGGAACTTTCAAGAGTGATAACGAATATTTTGAGTGGTTCAAAACGATTAGACTTAATACAGTAGAGCGCAGATCTATTACCATCTCTCTTTTAGATGAGAACGGAGAGCCTGCAGTAACCTGGAAATTGAAAAATGCATTCCCGCTTAAGTTGCAGTCAACAGACCTGAAAGCAGAAGGTAATGAGGTAGCAGTTGAAACCTTAGAAATTGCACACGAAGGATTAACTATTGAAAATAACTAATAATAACTTAAAATTTTTTAACAAATGAATTACAAAACACCTGGAGTTTACGTAGAAGAAATTGCGAAATTCCCACCATCTGTAGCGCAAGTAGAAACAGCTATCCCGGCTTTTATCGGGTATACAGAAAAAGGACCTAAAAATGAGCCGACAAGAATCTCTTCTATGTTGGAATACGAAACAATTTTTGGAAAAGCAAAAAAAGAAAAAACAGCGATCTCTATTTCGATTCAAGATATTGCTGTTACTGCCAAGGTGGATAACGCTAAGGTAAGCCCTTTCAAAATGCATTATGCTATGCAAATGTATTTTGCCAACGGTGGAGGACCATGTTACATTGTTTCAGTAGGAAAGGCTTCAGTAGTAGGCTATCCCGATCAAAGAGAACTAGTTGATTTCGAAAAAGGTCTTGCTACTCTTGAAAAAGAAGACGAACCAACTCTTATTGTTTTCCCGGATGCTGGAGCAATATCTGAAACAGAAGCTTATGGTTTATACGGATTGGCTTTAAGTCAGGCAGAATCAATGAAAGACAGATTTGTTATCATGGATGTTCTTGGAAAGACTGATGCATTTCAGGGAGCTGCAGGGCCAAGTTCAGGGACAAGCGGTGAGCGTTTGAAATACGGAGCAGCGTATTACCCGAACTTAGAAACGGTTTTAAGTTATAGCTTTGATGATGAGGATGTTAAAATTACCAGCTATAAAGAAACCAATGATGCAGGAGCTCTTGTGGATGTTGTAATCGCTTCGGAAAACAAGAACATGGCATGGCTGAAAATAAATAAGTCAGAGGTGTATAACGTCGCTCAAAAAGCAATCGCAGCTCAAAAAGTAGTATTGGCTCCATCATCAGCAATCGCAGGAGTGTATGCTAAAGTAGACAGCACTTCCGGAGTATGGAAGGCCCCGGCTAACGTAGGGCTTAACCTGGTAGTGGCACCAACTGTAAAAATCTCTCATGAAGAACAGGAGATGCTGAATGTAGATGCAGTAGCCGGAAAATCAATCAATGCGATCAGAACTTTCACAGGAAAAGGAACATTGGTTTGGGGTGCAAGAACATTAGACGGAAACAGCAATGAGTGGAGATATGTATCAGTACGTCGTTTCTTCAACATGGTGGAAGAATCTGTGAAGAATGCTACAGAACGTTTCGTTTTCGAACCGAATACAGCCAATACATGGATCAGAGTACAGACGATGATTGAAAACTTCCTTGATCAGCAATGGAGAGACGGAGCATTGGCAGGAAGCAAGCCTGAAGAAGCTTATTATGTAAGTGTAGGTCTTCACAAAACAATGTCTGCACAGGATATTTTAGAAGGCAGAATGAATATCGAGATCGGTATGGCAGCAGTACGTCCTGCAGAATTTATCGTGTTACGTTTTTCACACAAGCTGCAGGAAGCATAAAATAAATTAATAACAATAAAATATAAATAAAATTATGAGTACATATCCATTAGTAAAGTTTGCCTTTGAAGTAGATTGGGGTGGGAAAAAAATCGGATTTCAGGAAGTAACAGGCTTAAATGCTGAAACGGCTTTAATCGAATACAGACACGGAGCGAGCCCTGATTTCAGCAAAATTAAAATGCCTGGAATGACAAGTTTCAGTAACGTTACTTTAAAAAGAGGAACTTTCAAGAGTGATAACGAATATTTTGAGTGGTTCAAAACAATTAGACTTAATACAGTAGAGCGCAGATCTATTACCATCTCTCTTTTAGATGAGAACGGAGAGCCTGCAGTAACCTGGAAATTGAAAAATGCATTCCCGCTTAAGTTGCAGTCAACAGACCTGAAAGCAGAAGGTAATGAGGTAGCAGTTGAAACCTTAGAAATTGCACACGAAGGATTAACTATTGAAAATAACTAATCATGGCTCTTTTATATCCTCCAACCAGTTTCTCTTTTATTGTTAACGGGATTTCAACAACAGAGGGTATTGATTCCAGATTTCAATCTATATCCGGTTTATCAACAGAAATTGCAACTGAAGAATATGCCGAAGGAGGCGAAAACAGATTTACCCATCAGCTTCCTTTGAGACCCAAATATCCCAATTTAGTTCTTAAACGTGGATTAATCGTAAGTTCCGGACTGATCAGCTGGTGTAGAGATGCTATGGAAAACTTCCAGTTTGAACCCAGAGACCTGATTATTTCTCTTTCGGGAGGTCTGCAGTCTACAGCACCTTTAATGGTCTGGAACGTAGTAGGAGCATACCCTGTAAGATGGGAAGTCTCAGAATTCAATGCTGAAGAAAGCAAACTTGCTATTGAAACAATAGAACTGAAATATAGATATTTCACGATACCCTCATCGTTAGCAAGCCTAGGCTTGTAATTTCACAATCAAATCTAAGCACTTAAGCGTGTGTTAGTTTAAAGATAACTTTTACCAACATCTTTTTTCATAAACAACAACAGATTGGTCTACAACAGAGACTGAACACACCCTTTATGTGCTTGGATTTTTTTAAATAAAAATGTTAAATCATTGATTGTAAGTATTTTGTGTATTTATAATTGATTAAAAATAAACGAAATGCCAATAGAAATAAAAGAGCTCCACATTAAAATAAATGTGGACGAAAAAGCAGCAGCAACGACCACTGCTACATCGGTAGATGAAGCACAACTCATGCGGGCAATCAGCGAAAGTGTAGAACAGGCAGTAAAGATAGAACAACGTAAAAAAGAAAGATAATGGGAGGAGAAATAAAAAAAATAACAATAGGAACCTATAAAGATTCTTCATACGGAACCATGATTAGCAGTAATGCTTTTGTGGCTCTCATTAATCCGACAGGTTTTTCTTTGACACGTAAAAATAAATACAATGCGGAACAGGAGCCTGGAACAAGTGAAATTGATCCCAAATATATCAGTGGATCTCCCCGGTCTTTACAATTAGAATTTTTATTTGATGGTACCGGAGTTACAAAGGCTAATCCAGGTAATAAGCTTATCAATAAAATAAAGGAAGGTTTAGGAAAAAGAAATCCTTTCAGTAAAAAAGCGGTAGAAGATCAACTAGAAGAATTTTATGTAGCTACTGGAAATTATAATGGCTCTATTCATAAACCATATAATGTTATCATTATTTGGGGGGAGTTTGAATTTAAAGGAGTTCTTACCGAATTCACAATAGATTATAAATTATTCAATAATGATGGAACCCCTCTGAGAGCTGTAGGAAAAGCAACATTTTCCGGAGCAGTGAGTAAAGAGCTTGCAGCAAAAACAGTAAAAACAACTTCTCCTGATCTTACCCACAAAAGAACAGTACAGGATGGAGATACATTACCATTAATGACCGAAAGAATTTACGGAGATTCCAAATACTATCTGGAAGTAGCTAAAGTAAATAGTCTTGTCAACTTCAGACAGTTAAAGCCAGGACAAGAGTTGTTCTTTCCGCCATTAGAAAAAATTTCATAAGATGAATAATAGCGGATACATACAAACAGCAAAAAACCCGGATTTAATCACCTATAAGGTAATGTCCGGAGGCACAGAATTGCCAGGCAAATACGGTGTGAAAAGCATTGTAGTAGAAAAAGAAGTCAACAGAATACCTTATGCCCGCATTGTTATTTTAGATGGAAGTGTACCGGAACAGGATTTTAAGCTAAGCAATGAAGAGCTATTAATTCCCGGAAAAGAAATTGAGATCACTGCAGGATACCACTCTGAAGAAGAGACTATTTTTAAAGGAGTTGTTGTAAAGCATAATATAAAAGTCAGAAATGATTCTTCTTACCTCATCATAGAATGTAGAGATAAAGCTGTAAAAATGACTTTAGGAAGAAAAAGTAAATACTTCTATGACAGTAAAGACAGTGATATTATCGAAGAACTTATTGGTAACAGTGGTGCCACTGCCGATGTAGAAGCAACCACAAATACCCATAAAGAACTGATACAGTACCGTGCCTCAGATTGGGATTTTATACTGACCAGAGCACAGGCCAACGGAAAACTTTGCTTTGTTGAAGACGGAACAGTGAAAGTAGCTAAACCTAATTTTAGCGGTGACACCGTAGAAACAGTGGTTTACGGATCATCAGTCCATGAATTCGATGGAGAAATTGACGCCAGAGATCAATTCAACAAAATTACAGCCAAAACCTGGAGCTATACCGATCAGGAACTCACAGAAGTAGAAGCTCAGGATCCGTCCATTAGTCTCAATGGGAACCTTTCATCCGGTGATCTGGCAAAGGTCTTTGGAATTGAAGATCTGCAACTTAATCATGGCGGAAACCTTACCCAGGGTGAACTTCAGGAATGGGGCGATGCTAAAGCAACCTTTCAGCAGCTGGCAAAGACAAGGGGAAGAGTAAAATTCCAGGGAATTCCATCAGTAAAACCAGGAGTTTCATTAACGCTTCAGGGAGTAGGAAACCGATTCAACGGAAAAATATATGTAACAGGTGTCCGTCATGAAATAGCCGAAGGAAACTGGCTGGTAGACGCTCAGTTCGGGCTTTCTCCAACATGGTTTTCAGAAACCTATGATGTAAGCGAAATGCCTGGCTCAGGAATTATCCCGGCCATCAGCGGATTACAGATTGGGGTCGTATCACAATTGGAATCTGATCCTGACGGAGAAGATAGAATTCTGGTAAAGATACCGATCATCGATACCGAAGAAGAAGGGATCTGGGCAAGAGTTGCCACCCTTGATGCAGGAGAAAACAGAGGTTCATTTTTCAGACCGGAAATCGGAGATGAGGTCATCATCGGATTCATCAATGATGATCCCAATGATGCCGTTGTCCTAGGAATGTTGAACAGCAGTGCAAAACCGGCTCCTATTGTGGCTTCTGATGAGAATAACGAAAAAGGATTTGTTACCCGAAGCGAGATGAAAATGATTTTTAATGATGACAAAATTTCATACACACTGGAAACCCCTAAAGGTAAAAAAGTGATTTTGGATGAAGATGCAGATGTTATTAAAATAGAAGATGAACATTCTAACTCTCTAACACTTAATAAAGACGGGATCAGTATCGAAAGCGGAAAAGACATCAAGATCAAGGCAAAAGGCGACATTAAGATGGAAGGAACCAATATTAATGTAAAAGCAAGTGCCCAGTTCAAAGCAGAGGGCAGTTCAGGCTCAGAGCTTAAATCAGGAGCGGTAACCGTAGTAAAAGGATCTCAAGTTAAAATTAATTAATCAGCATGAAACCCGCAGCAAGAATTACAGATATGCATACCTGTCCTATGGTGACCGGAACTGTTCCGCATGTAGGGGGACCGATCATTCCGGCAGGAGAACCTACCGTACTGATTGGCGGAATGCCTGCAGCAAGAGTAGGAGATAAAGCAGTATGTACCGGCCCGCTGGATACCATTGCATCAGGATCCTCAAGTGTTCTGATAGGCGGAAAACAAGCCGCAAGAATGGGCGATTCTACCGCTCATGGAGGCGTAATCACGGCAGGGGAAGCTACTGTTCTGATAGGCGGATGATATACAAAAGTGGATGCTTCCATAGGAGATGCCATACCCAATATCATCTGACTGTAAACAAGAATGTAAAACATCAATAACAAAAACGGTTAGACTAACTGAAACTCTATGTTACAGATGCAAGATGTTACAATTAAATATAAACCAATAACGTATGAAAATAAATACAGATTTTTTAGGAATAGGCTGGAGCTTCCCGCCTGAGTTTAATCAGACTGAAGGAAAACTGGCAATGACCACAGATGTAGAAGACATCAACAACAGTCTTATTATTTTATTGTCAACACGTCCCGGTGAACGTGTCATGTTCCCGACCTATGGATGTGACCTGCAGGAAATGCTATTTAAACCTCTGGACCTGACGCTGATTACCCAGATGAAAGGAATCATTGAACGCGCCATTTTATATCATGAGCCCAGAATCAATATTCTGAGTATTGATATTGATACCCAGGAGGAACTTCAGGGTGAAGTTCTGATCCAGATTGACTACGAAGTAAGAAATACTAATACAAGAAGCAATATTGTTTTTCCTTTTTACAAAGGAGAAGCTACCGAAATATAATGAATTACGGGATGTCTGTAGCCATTTTTAAATACTACCAAACACTACATTAAGTATTGCATCTGACCATAGAAAGATAAATATAAACAAATGAAAAAAACAGATACATTTTCACATTATCGTGAAGGAAAATCACAAATGCAGCGCTTTTTAGCAGAATTAGATCCTGGCAATCTTGAATTACACGATTTCGATTTGTTTGATTGGCTATTATTCGCAAACAATTTTGCTAAGCGTGTAAACTATTTTGACAAAGATGATAATACAAAGCCAAAAGGAAACTGGGGAAACTTCTTCCTGGGCGATGATGATACCGATGCAGTTCCACGTAGGGAAAGCGTTGAGTATAAAAGTATGAAAAAACAGGTTACAGATCTTATTTCCCAGTTTGAACAAGACAGCAGCTTGACGCCTCACCTTACATTATTTGTCTGCTTTTTAAAATTATTGGATTTCTCAAAAAAAGCCTTCAATAATTTGACGAAAAGACATTTGGACTTCTATTATAACGAAATTCTTCAGATTGAGAAAAATGATGCCAGAGCAGATAAAGTCTATGTGATCTTTGAATTGGCTAAAAAAGCAATTCAGGAAAGAATTCCAGGCGGTACATTGCTGGACGGCGGTAAAGACGCCAATGGAAAAAAACGCATTTACAAAACAGGAGATGAATTCATTGCCAACCAGGCAAAAGTAGTTGAAATCAAAAGCTTTTTGAATGATGTTGAAAAAAGAGAGCTGAAAATGGCTCCGGTGGCCAATTCAGCGGACGGACTGGGAGATAAATTACCCGAAGACAGCAACTATTGGTGGCCGTTTGGATACAACTCTGATGAAACTGTTTCAGAAAAATCTATTTATAAAAAACTGCCAACAGCTAATCTGGGCTTCTCAGTAGCATCATCATTATTTGATCTGAAAGAAGGTGATCGAAGAGTGACGCTTAGAATCAGCTTTAATCAGAATTCAACCCAGAAGCTAAAAAAACTCTCAAAAGAAGATATAGGAAATAATATCAAGGTATTTTGCAGCGGGGAAAAAGAATGGCTATCAGGCATCGTTTTAGAATGTACCGATAATCTGCAGGACGAGTTGGTACTTTCCTTTCCCTTACCGAAAGATTTCCCTGCCGTTGTCCCATACAATAAGGACGTTTTATCAGGAACATTCCAGACAAATCTTCCTGTGGTAAGGCTGATGATCGAAGGAGAAAAATATTATGATATTTATGAAGCACTTTCAGAAAAAGTCTTAAAAAATATAGAAGTATCGGTTGATGTAAAAGGAATAAAATCTGTACAGATAGAAAATGATAATGGGGCATTAAACTCAGAAAAGCCTTACTATCCGTTCACTGCACAGCCCGTTACAGGATCTAATTTTTATATCAAATATCCTGAAATGTTTTCCAAAACATGGAAAAAGGCAGACATCAAAATCAATTGGAAAAATGCGCCCAACTCAATAAAAGAATTATACAATGGGTACGTCATTAGCCCTAATCAAAATATCAGTTTGAGTGAGTTTGAGGCGGCAGAGAAACCGTCCATTGTAGATGGAGATCATTATTTCAAAGCAGACACCGCGCTTCTGGAAAAAGAAGTATGGAATACCAAAGCTCAGGGTATTGAATTATTCAAAAAGTCAGATGGTACTTATAAAACCCAGTTTTCTTTAGAAAATTTGCATGATGAACCGGGAACGAGCGGAGCCATCAGATTAACCCTGAATCAGTCATCATTACAGGATGTATATCCGAAACTTTATACCCTGGCATTATCAAGTAATCCGCTAAAGAAAAAACTGATTCCTAATGAGCCTTATATTCCTTTTGCTGAAGATATAGAGCTTAATTACAGCGCAGTAGAAAGTGTATACTCATATTTAAGTAAAGACGCAGCCGGAGAAGCTTCAAAAAATGAAGGAATACAGCTGTACCATGAAGATGCGTTCGGACAATACGAAAAAGAAGTTGACACCAACAGTATTGTACCGGTACACGAGAATGGAGGAGAATTGTATATCGGTCTGGATGCAACGCCGAAAACAACCGTTTCACTGCTTATCCAAATGCTGGAAGGAAGCGAAAACCCTATAGTTGACACTTTCAAGGAAAAAGAATTTATAGAATGGCATATCCTTTCAAACAATAAATGGGTTGATCTGTCAGATGATATGCTGCAGAATGAAACCAGAAGATTCCTGGAATCGGGGATTGTAAAATTCAAGATTCCAAGAGATATAAACACCAGTCATACAAGGTTTACCGACGGATTAATCTGGATCAGGGCGAAATCAAAAAGAAGTTATGATGCTGTATGTAAAATCCAGGGAATCTATACCCAGGCTGTTTTGGCGACTTTCCAGAATCAGGACAATGACTTGTCTCATCTGAATAACGGATTAGAAGCAAAAACCATTGCTAAACTGATCACGAGAGTTCCTCAGGTAAAATCGGTCAGCCAGCCGTACAACTCGTTTGACGGAAAATATAAAGAAGCAGATCTGGAATTTTACAGACGTGTGAGTGAGAGGCTGAGACATAAGCACAGAGCAATTACACAATGGGATTACGAGCAGCTGGTATTGCAGGAATTTCCGGAAGTCTTTAAGGTGAAATGTCTGAACCATACTTCTGAAAACTCCTATATGGCTCCGGGGCATGTAACCCTGATGGTGGTACCGAATATTAAAAATAAAAATGCTTTTGACGTCTATCAGCCAAGAGTAAGCAGAGCCAGTCTGAACAAAATTCAGAATTACGTGAATGAATTAAATACAATGCATGTAAAAGCTCAGGTGGTGAATCCTAACTATAAGGAAGCAACAGTAGAAACAAAGGTTAAATTCTTTGAGCAGTATGATGAAACATTCTACACTCAGCAATTAGATGAAGATATTAAAAAATATATCTCACCGTGGGCTTTTACAGACTCCAAAGATATTGACTTCAATGTGGAACTGAATATTAATCACCTGATTAATTATCTGGAGCAGCTGTATTACATAGATTACATTGATGAGATCAAAATATTGGTGAACAATGTTTTACAGAAAAAATCATTGATCGAAGTGGATCCGAAATCAATTCTGGTATCTGCCAAGCAGCATAAGGTAACTATTACGGAGCAAGCATGTATTTAATAATAAACAGAAGAAAACATAATCATGTCAGAAAATAAACATATTAGTATATCAAAAAATATAGAAACTGGGGATCAGACGGATTTTCATTTTCTACGCAGAACAGGTATTGAATACATCGAAAAGCTGGGAGGAAAACTCTGGACCGATTACAACTCTCATGATCCTGGTATTACCACATTGGAGGTTTTAAGCTACGCCATTACAGATCTCGGCATGAGAATGAACCTGAATATGGAAGATCTCCTGGCATCCAAAGACAAAGAGACGGATATTCATACCCAGTTTCTGAAAGCTACAGAGATTTTACCTTCAAGACCTTTAAACGAACTTGACTATAGAAAGCTGTTTATAGATATTAGCATGGCTGGAGGCCATCCGAGACCCATCCGCAACTGTTGGCTGGTTCCTAAAACAGAAAAATTATATGTTGACTGCAAAACCGGAAAATTAGACTTTAAACCTATCGGCGATAAGACAAAGAGCTTTGACGTAAAAGGACTGTATGATCTTTATATAGACTATGCCGAAGATATTGATGCTGCAGGCAGCGGATGCGACAAATCTAATGTCAATATTAAAGTATTAGACAGTTACCATGCCAATAGAAGTCTTTGTGAAGACTTGGCAGAAATTAAAGAAGTCGAAACCCAGAAAGTTGCAGTGTGTGCCCGTATCGGACTTGTAAACAAAGCAGATGAAGAGCTCGTACATGCCAAAGTACTAAGAGCAATCAATAACTATTTATCTCCGGAGGTTCATTTTTATTCACTGAAGCAGATGCTTGATAAAGGCTTTGCTACAGATCAGATCTTTGACGGACCGCTTTTGAATAACGGTTTTATTGATACTGAAGAGCTTAAAAACAGCCAGTTGAGAAGAGAGATCCGTCTTTCCGACATCGTAAGTGAGATCATGAAAATTGATGGGGTGAAAGAAATTCATGATGTTTCTATTGCAGGCTGTGATAATGTGATCAGACAATCCAACGATTGGCTGCTGTGCATCGAAAAAGGAAGAAAGCCGGAATTGTGTGAATTGAGTTCATTCAGCTACAGCAAGGGAGCCCTTCCTTTAAACATCAATGAAAAAAAGGTTAAAGAGTACCAGCAAACACTTAAAAGAGAAGAAGAAGTTCTGAGAGAAGATGCAAGACAAAACAAAGAATTGCCTTTACCGCAGGGAACTTCATACGATATAGGAAACTATGCCACTATTTTAAATGAATTTCCGGATACTTACGGAGTAGGAGCAGAAGGTATTATAGGAAACCCTTCTCCGGAGAGAGAAGCGCTGGCTAAACAATTAAAAGGATATTTGCTGTTTTTTGATCAGATCCTTGCCAGCTATTTCAAACACCTTGAAAAAGTAAAAGAAGTATTGAGTGTACATGGTGATCTGAAAAGAACCTACTTCACACAGGCTCTTAAAAATATTAAAGGTTTTGATCAGTTGGTTTCCAAAAAATACATTGTGGGGGATGATGATCAGCTTACAGATTCATTATATAAAGAATTGGATAACAGTGTAGAGCGCCGAAATGAAGTTTTGGATCACTTGATCTCCCGTTTTGCGGAAACATTCAGCGACTATACGTTCCTGATGAAATCATTGTACGGAAAATCTGCTGACGAAATTATTCTGAGTAATAAAGAAAACTTCCTGAACGAGTACACCTCTCTGAGTAAAGACAGAGGATTAGGGTACAATTATACCTTAATTGGAGATTCGGATATATGGAATACCAACAATATTTCCGGGGTACAGAAGAGAATTGCCCGTTTGTTGGGGATTAAAAACTATCAGCAGAGAAATTTATCCCAATCACCAGTGTCTATCATTGAGACTGTAGACGGTTTAGGTAAAAAAAGTTACACATGGAAGATCAAAGATAAAGATGGCAATATTGTCTTATCATCGGTAAATACTTATACCACTGAGCATATTGCCATCAAAAACCTGAATGATGCCATCTATCAGACCATTCAGATCGATCAGGAAGATCTTGAAAATGCATTAAATGAACCTATTGAGCATAACAGGTTGATCGGGAATATCATCATTCGTATTTCATCAGGAGGTAATTATTATTTCGAGATTGTAGACGATCCTGAAAAGAAAAATGTAATGGCTGCTCATAAAAAAACAAACCCTTATTCGAATCCGGAAGATCTTATCGCTGGAATTAAGGCTACAGTAGGGTATTTCAAATATGAGTTTACAGAAGAAGGAATTTTCCTTGTAGAGCATTTATTACTGAAGCCTACCACCAAAGATTATAAACAGATGGGAGGAATCGGCTGTATGTCTATAGAAGGTACATTCCGGGTGATGTATGACATTGAAGACAAAGTGTCTGCATCTGATCCTATAAAATATACGGAAGCCTTCATGTCTTCCTGTGAAGAAGGTTGCGAAATAGAGGTTTTTGACCCTTATTCCTACAGAGTGAGTGTTGTCCTTCCGGGATTTGCCTACCGTTTCCAGGATCCTGATTTCAGACGCTATGCAGAAACCGTGATCAGACAGGAAATTCCAGCCCATATTTTAGCAAAAATCTGCTGGGTAGGAGATCGTTTGAGTGAAAAAGAAACCGCTCAGGGTGACCTGGCTGAATTTGAAACTGCTTTTAAAAAATACCTGTCAGACAAATCGAGAAACAATATCGTGAATCTGGGGAATAGCATTATGGATTTATTGACGGCCCTTAGCCATTTGAACAATATTTATCGTCCGGGAAGACTTCTGGATTGTGCAGCAGATGATAGTGACATCTTAGACGGGAAACTCATAATAGGACAATCAAACATATCAAAAATCAAAAAATAATGAATACCAAATTAGACCATGTAACAACCCAATATAGGAAGTTCAACGACAATCAGGCGTTAACCGAAGGGCAATTAAACGAATTTATCGACTATTTTGAAGATCAGGACAGATTATCAAGAACCAGGCTGAGCGGCGTGGGAGTAGTGTGCGGTTTTCAGACAAAGTATATCGAGCTTGAAATAGGACCTACTTTGTCGGACGGAACCTCCAATAACCTCCGAAGACCGGATTTGGAACTTCCCTTCGACACCATTATGATTACACAAGGGGCAGGAGTGACCACAGACGGAGATCTGATAACGCTGCGCCAGAAAGGAGCTACTTCATCAGAGGCTGTCATCGACTTCACATCCAAAAACTACAGATATTACAGAGATTATAATGATGTGCTGAGATATGAGCATTTCCGTATTGGAGGTCAGCAAATTCCTTTATTAGAGCTGTTTACAACAAAGGAGTATGAGGAAGCATTAGCTGCAGGTGCCAATGCAGGAAGTTTTAGACTGGTCAGTGAAATCAGTGGAACATTAAATAATAAAATTGTCATTCTGTATCTGGAAAGCTACTCCAATGATGAGAACCCATGTCAGGATGCAGATTGTGACCATACCGGATCAGAGCAGGTATCCAATCTTAAAGTGCTTTTAGCAGATTCAGAGTCTGTTTCAGCGCTTATCGCCAGAGGGGATGCAAAAGATACTATTTATAAACTTCATGATACCTATGAAAAGCTTTTTGATAGCTTGCCTAACCTGGCGGCCAGAAGAGTTATTCTGGATGCTGACGTTAAATCGGCAGATCAGTTAAGGTCAAAATTTCAGGGAGCGATTACTGCAGTTGCAGAATTAAGCAAAGGTTTCAGTTCCATTGCAGATACTTTTAAAGTAAGTCTTAACCTTGGAGGGCAGACACTCAATGATAAATTGAATGCTTTACTGTCAATGACGGGAGCAGGTCTGAAGGATTATCAATACCGATATGATTTACTAAAGGATTTGATTGATACCTATGGCGAAATCAGAGATTTGATCTTACATCTGAATGTGGAATGTTGTCCGGAAATCGCTTCGTTTCCTAAACACCTTATGTTGGGAGCAGTTGGAGCAAATATGGAATTAGGACAATATACGGCTTTACGCCATGGCTTTTACAATTCGCCGGTAACGACCAATGATGATGAAAATTACGAAAGAGTGGTAATGCTTGCCAATCGTTTTGTACAGAAAATCAATGGATTTCAATCCTATGTAGGGCGTATTAAAATTACACCATCCAATATGGATGTAAAACTGGGTGACAAAGCCATCCCTTATTACTATAATGTAGATCAGCCTTTATTGGCTCAGTGGAACTTTGAAAAAACGAAAACTGACAGACAGAACTACAACTTAAGTTATCATACAGCCAATTTAGCAGGAGAAGATTTTATTCAGAATCCATTGAATTATAATATTGACAATAATGATTTCTACAGAATTGAAGGTCATATAGGAATGCCTTATAAAACAGCATTGCAGAATGTTAACGATCTTAAAACAAAATACGGATTAGCTTT
Source organism: Chryseobacterium sp. FR048 (assembly GCF_056844665.1). Taxonomy (NCBI): domain Bacteria; kingdom Pseudomonadati; phylum Bacteroidota; class Flavobacteriia; order Flavobacteriales; family Weeksellaceae; genus Chryseobacterium; species Chryseobacterium sp. FR048. The sequence continues at coordinate 115,076 of NZ_JBXDSE010000004.1, forward strand.
TGATGCCATTGCATTGGTTTTACGAAAAGATGGAAAACCGGGTACCGAGGTTCCGGGTAGAGAAAAGACCGTATCTATAGATGATCTCAGAAAACAATTGATTGCTATTTCCAGCGATGTCAGCAACAGAGCAGTGAATTCACAAAATACATTGCAGAACATCTCTAAACTGGACGATCAGTTGAGATTGCTGAACCAGGCAGAATTTGCCAAAGAAGGATCATCGGACGGGGTTACTGTGGTAAAACAGGATCCTAAAAAAGATGATGTAGTAAGTGAGCTTCTAAGTGAATTCCTGGAGCGAAAATCAGGAATGGAGCACGTAGGAGGTGTAGCGCGGGGCGGAACGATTGCTTTTCTTTATGAATCAGAAGCCAACAACCAGGTTCTTGCAGACTTCTCATTGCCTTACCTGTGCTGTTCTAAAAAGGATCCTGTATTCTTAGCATTAACAGACAATAAGCTATGTCAAAATGATGCTCCGATGGCAATTACAATTGTTCCGCTGGATGGTCAGGTGAAAGCATTTGTAAATGGTACGACTCAAATATCTGCCATTAAACAATCCGGAGGTCAGAACTTCTTTGATCCTAGTTTGGTGAATCCTGCCTATTTGGGACAAACAATTAGCTTTACAGTTAATGATGACCCTGTTGAGGCGCAATTGACGGTGTACGAACAACCAAATGCATCTGTAGCGATAGGAAATATTAGCTATGGTGTAGATACATCAGATCCGGATGCTACTGTAGACTTCAAGGTTAGCCCTTCCACTAACAATGCAGGACTTACCTATACATGGAATTTTGGAGATGGAACAGCTCCATTGTCTTTGAGTACCTTACCAACTAATGGAATTGTTCAGCATACATATAATCTTATTGCTGGGCAGGAAGATGTTTTCAACCCAACGCTTACGGTAACGAATAAAAACGGATGTAGTAAAACAATTGCTATAGCTCCATTAAAGTTAAAAGGTCAAATGACAGTTGTTTGTTTAGACGGAATGAGAATTGTGATTCAGTACAGAGCAGGTAAAGACCCGGGGCATGACTGTAATAATGCTAGTTTCAACTTAAAAGGAAACGGTACTCTGATATTGGGTAAAACACCATACAACGATCCAAGAGGAATTATTAAAGGAAATGTTCATTTAAGTAACACAGGAGGAAGCCAGGATGCAGGTAATAGAGGTAGTTTAACCGGGTCCAGTAGATATAATGAAATTGTTATTACCAAAGACGAAGCACAGGCAATAGCATTATTATCACCTGACGGGTTTGTGAAGTTTTCTCTTGAATGTGCATTAGCGAACTGTCATACAGGAGTTGCCTTTACTCAGATATTCCTTGCTAATGCTGCAACACCTATTTACTCAGGTTATCCAAATGGTAATTTCTTAGAAATAAATCCTTGTACAGGTATAACAAAATAATAGGTAATAATGACTTCATAGGCAGTATAAATTGCCTATGAAGCTTATTAAAAGACCTTAATAAATCATTAAAAATGAACAATAATGAATAATCAATTAAGTAGTATAGCAGTCCAATACCGCAAATTCAGTAAAGGACAATATATAGGACCTGATCAGTTCAATGAGTTTCTGGATTATTTTGAAGATCAGGACCGTTTATCCAGAATGCTGCTTCAGGGAGTAGGGATTGTATGCGGCTTCAAACCAACACTTATTTATAAAGACAGACTATTAAACAGTATACAGCTTTCTCAAGGAGTGGCAGTTACAACTGACGGAGATTTGCTAACCTTGAACAAGACCAAAAAGGTGAGCGAAGAGTTGTATATGAGCGACTTAAAGACTGTGGATGTAAAAAATAAAGAATTTACTCATTTTAAAACATATGATAACTTCAGAGTAAAATATCCGTCATTTTATGAAGGTACTGAGCAGATTGAGGTTTGGGAACTGGCAACAGCTGAAGAAGCAAAAACTGATTTTCAACCCATTACCAAACTTTCAGGTTTAGAAGACAAATACTTATTGCTGTATTTGGAGGATTATGAAAAAGAAATGAAGCCTTGTGTGGGTATTGATTGTGATAATCATGGAGTCCTGCAGGTCAGAAATCTTAAAGTATTAGTGACTACGGCAAAAGGAATCACTCATATTCTTGGAGATGATCGTCTTGTCATTGATCCTATAACTGGTACAAAGAAAAGAAGTAGAAAAGATCGTATTCAGCCTCATCCGCTGTTTATAGATGGCATATTGGGAACGGATGAGCCGCAACGGGTGATTATGAGCCGACTTATTGCAGCCAACGGAGTTGATACCCGTTTTTCCTCTTCTCATATAAAAAACATGTACATCGATGTTTTGGCGAAAAATAAATATGGCCAGGCTGTTTTTGAAAAAATCCAGGCAATTGCCGGAATATTAGGAGTTCCAACGGTTAATTATCAGCCGTTCAGAGAGTCACTGGCGAGGGTGATTAATCAGGAAATTGGGTATCAGTATGCTTATGATGTGGTTAAGGATTTGATGGATACCTACTCCGAAATTATAAAACTACTTCCTAAGGCATTTACGAAATGTCTTCCCGATTTCGCTTCTTTTCCGAAACATATTATGCTTGGGAAATTAATATCGGATACCCAACTGGATTCCTTCAGACATCAGTTTTATAATTCGCCGGTTTTGGATGATGACAAAGCAACCCAAAAAGTGAAATTCCTGATTAGTCGTTTCAACCATCAGGTGGGGTATTTTGATGCAGATCGTATTATGAACAATAGGGAGCGTGTGAAAATTATTCAGTCCCGAAAATTAAGCCCTCTCAGCAATAAAGCGATTCCTTTTTATTATAGCGTTACAGAAGGTTTTTTAAAAGTATGGAATTTTGAGAAAACGGGTAACAGGTCGCATCAGGATAATTTAGCTTATGATACGAATTGGCAATCATCAAATCCTGGTGCTCAGGATGATCCTTTAGTTTTTAATATAGACAGAAACTCGTTTTATAATATTGAAGGCCATCAGGGGATGGATTACCAAAAAGCTTTAGAACAGATAAAGCAAATCAGAGATAAACAACAGCTGGGATTTGATATTGTGGCGCTGTCCCTGGAAGAATTAGTCCATAATAAAGATTTTTCGAAAGCTTATTTCAATGAGTATGTAGAGCAAAATCCAGGAATGGAACATAGGCATGGAGTGGAAAAGGGAGGAACCTTTTTAATTGTTTATGATTCTATCAGAAATCCAAATGTGATCGCAGATTTTTCACTTCCATACATATGTTGTACTCCGAAATCTATAGTTAAATTGAGCTTGCCAAGTGCTGTTGTTTGTAATAAATCTGGCCGTATACCTTTTACGGTATTCCCTATGAATGGAGTGGTAGAAGCGAATGTGGATGCAAAATTTAATGGCGGAGTAGAAATAATCAATGGATTGTATTTCTTCAATCCAGAATTAGTAAGTCCTGAATTGTATGGGCAGGAAATTACCTTTACTGTCAATGGAAAAGCTACAGAGTGCAGTATTAAAGTGATTCCGCAACCGGATATAAAAATAACTGTTGGTCCTGTCTTTTATCCGGAGGGAGCTTCACCGGCAACTATAGTAAACTTTACAGTTTCCGGACAAAACTTCGCAGACTATACCTACAGCTGGGATTTCTGGGATAACGGAAGTTTCACTACATCGAAGCCTGATAAAGATGGAAATGTTAGTTATACATACTATAATCTAAGCCCAACAAAGATTCCGGCGATAAAAGTGAAGGTAAGTGGAAGCGGATGTACTCAGGACGTCATTATAAGAGATTGGTACAATGCTCCGGCTAAATTAACGCTACCAGTTGATATTATTTGTTCCGGAGACGATGCGATACGTTTTACTGAGGTAATTCCTGCCGGTGGCCCTATAGTAGCTTACGTAGGTGCTAATCCTATTGATAATCAGGATAAAGTTATAGGTTCCAACCTCAACGGGGATTTTTACTTCAATCCAGGTGCTGTAAATACTAATTTGTATGGCCAATACATTACATTTACTGTAAATGGTCAACCGACTAACTGTCGTATCAAGGTTGTTCCGCCACCAAAAGTTAGCAGGAATTATACTGTTGATTATGCAACCAACGGATCAACAGATGCAACAATAAACATTAATATTTCCGGAGACTACTCTGAACATTATTTTTATGAATGGGATTTCGATGGTAGCGGACAGTATTCTCAGCCGGAACTTCTTGTAAATGGTAAGATCAGTCACAATTACACCAATCTGAATCTAAACAATATCCCTGTGATAGGAGTGAAAGTGAGCGGTGGCGTATGTAAGCAAGAGATATTAATAAGAGATTGGTATGACGTTCCGGTTTCATTAAGTTTGCCAAGTAAGGTTATTTGCTCTAGAGCCGGTTCTATACCTTTTACTGTGTTCCCTTTAAGTGGAGAGGTAAAAGCTCAGGCTGATGCTGAAAAAAGTGTTTATCAATCCAACGGGGTTTATTACTTCAAGCCAACTGAAGTGAGTCCAACTTTGTATGGTCAAGACATTGCTTTTACTGTAGGCACTAAACCAACTAACTGCCGTATTAAGGTTGTTCCACCACCTACAGTCAGTACCAGTTATACTGTTGATTATCCAGGTAATGGTTCAACAGATACAATCATAACCATTGACGTTTCGGGACCATACTTTAACGAATATACTTACGGTTGGGATTTCCTGGGTACTGGACAATATACTGTAAAGCCTCTTGAAAATGGTAAGATCATTCACAGATATACTAATCTGGATCCAAAGAAGATTCCGTTGATAGGAATAGAAGTGAAGGTTGAAGGATGTACTCAAAAGATACCGATAAGTGAGTGGTACAGACCTACGTATGTTGTGATAGATAAGATTAGCTTCCCTTCTACGGGTAATTGTTGTAATACTGTTTTACGCACTTTATCAGCCGATGCAGGCAGGAATCAGGACTTTACTTTATCCAAAGGTGATTTGCCTACTAGACAATTGGGAATAAAAGGCTGGGGTAGTGGAGCCAATAATCTACTGTATTTCTGGAGTAAGTTATTCGGTCCGGATGTAATACTTGAGAATGTTAACGGACCTACTCTGAACATCAAAGATATAAGTCATGGAAAATATATATTCCAGCTTTTAGTCAAGGATGCTGAAAGTGATGCATTTGCAATCGCCAGAGTAGATATAAATGTGGCTCCATAACATATATATAAAGGGGTGTTTTTTATCTTTATAATAATTACAACATCCCTTTATTACTAGAAAAAAATAATAACAATAAAACATACTATAATGGAGAAATGTAATGTTTCATTTAAAATAGAATACCAATCTTCCGAGACTATAACAAATGCTTTTGTGAAATACAAAAATCCACCAGGATCCACAAATGAAGAGAAGGAAGATATAAAGAATGCTTTACTTCAGAATCCTAATTCAATAAAACTGTCTAAGATTCAGGATGTAGGTGATTACGATTTGGAGGTAGGATTAGAGATAAATGGTGTTGTCGATACAAAAAAAGCTACTTTGATAGTGGGTTCTTGTAGCTATTGTGAAACTCCGAAGGTGCATAAAGTAGAAGTATTGGATAATGGTCAGATCGTAATGAACTACGAGGTTTTTAATACCGGCAATCTTGTAGCAATGGAATATCAGATTGCAAAAGATTCTGCGTTTAAAAATGAAGATATTATTTATTCAAAGGTGGGTTTTAGTGATATATACTATACCCAATTTGAAAATATCGACATGAGAAATGGAAATATTCCAGACAAAACTACTTTATACATAAGAATAAGAAAATATTGTTCACCAGATGGAATTTCAGGCTGGTCAGGTTTTGTTCCATTTGACTCTGGAATATGGGGAGTAGAGGCATATTGCCTGCCTCCCGACTATGAGCGGAATATAAACTCTCTTTGTCATGGAATTTCCCCTGCCGGGCTGTTGAAAGTGGTTGTCAAGCCCACTCCTCCAGATGTGAATAGCATGATTTATCTGACTAATGGTAAGCCTGCAATACCTGACAATATAAGAGAATTTGAGCAAAATGCTCCCGAAGAATTGAAAAAAGGTGGAATCAGATGGATTACATTTCTAAGGTCCAATTCGGAGTTTAGTCCAAGTTTAATTTATCGGGTAGAACCAAGTACAGCTGAAATAGGGGAGATTGAACGGGAGAAGTGTTATGAATATTAGAATATCTCACACTCTGATTATTTGAAAATGCCCCAATAAAATCCTCAAGAAATTGAGGATTTTATTCACTCAGGCAGTTTTATCTTCTGTTGTTTTTACGTCTTGTACTGATGATATTGAAAAGTTTCGCAACATCCTTCAGGTGGATTTCGAAATCTTCATAATATTCATTCAGAGAATGAAGGGTGATAATCCCTTTCTCCACATCGTGGTTGATGATTCGTTTTACGAGAATTCCTTTCTCTTTGTGAACGATGACAAAATCCCACTTGTCATAGTGCAGCTTACTCATCCAGTAATCCTGTCTGATGTTTCTGCATAAGATAATGTCACCTTCCAGATAGCTTTCGTAGGATCCGTTATCCATGCTGTCTCCTTTCACTTCAAAACACATGTATTCACCACGGTGTTCTACATCGTCGGTAAAAGGAATGGTAGGTAAACTTTCGATGTATTCTTCATCTGCAAACCTACTCAGGTAGCCGGCTTGTGCATACTGGTTGGCCAGCGGAACGTTCATAATCTTTAAATCTGAAAAAACAACGGGAGACGCACTGTCATCATTGAGCTTCTTTTGTTGCTCCAGTAGGAGATTGGTTACAAAATAAGCAGTGGTTTCCGGTATTTTTCGTTCGCCTTTTTCCCAATATTGTACGGCACGGGTGCCTACTCCTATAGATTTTGCTATATCAGCCTGCTTCATGTTTAGTTTCTTCCTGATTTCTTTGAATTCTAAATAGTTCATTTTGATATGTTTATAGTTATTTTTAAAAAAAATGAATAAAAATGTTCGTTTTTTGTTTTGAAAAACGAACAATGTTCGTATATTTGTTTCGTTGTTAAAACGGAACAGTACAAAGGTACAAAATTATATTTACAATTTAACATTTTTTTAATATTTTAAAATATTGTGTTTGTTGTGTAATTAGTTGTTATTAAAAAAGTTAAATGCTTGTTTTGTGCCTGGTATACGTAAAAGTTAGATTTTATTCATTGGATTTTATCCAGTGGTAATTGAAACCTTAGAAATCTTTTATAATCTGTTAAAGTGTAAAAAGTGCGCTTTTTTGAATCTTTATTTTTGATTTTTGTGCGTATTTCAACCGTTTTATTGATGATAAAAATGCGTTATTTTTGATTGATTTAAAAATGAAGCAGCCATTTAGCTCTTTGTTTTCCTGAAAAAACACCAAAAAGTAGATTAACACTCCTGTCTGCATATAAAATATCGATTAATTATAGTTACGATAAGATTGCTAATCCTTCCTAAGGGCAAATAAAATTTGTGAAATAGTCTCAATGGTTCTTGAAGCATCATTGAAAACCACAGCAGATTGCTTTGTCCTTTTACAAATAGATATGAAAAGTAATGTGCTCACCGTTTAATGACTTATAAAACATCGATTCTTTATAAGCATGAGCAGAGCCCTTTACAATAAGTAAAACTTAGAGAAAGAAGCCGGACGCCATTCCATTGAAAAATGCCTGGTAGCGGTTTCTTAAAAAACCTAACCTAAATAAATGACTCAGACATCCGCTTAAAGGCTTAAATAAAGCCTTTAGAGACCCTCTATGGCCTCACTTAAACAATGACCGGTCTAAGAAATAGGAGAAAACAGTCTGATTCAAAAAAAACTAAACCTTAATAAAAACTTTTAACCATAGAATAATGAAACGTAGTAAAGAATTAGTAGAGAAAAGAAAAGACTTTGTAATCGATTATGTAAGACGTAATCAGGATAAGCAGATGAAAGTCATTGTAACGGAACTAACGGAAATGTTGTTTCTGTCTGAAAGAACGATCTATAACATTCTTCTTTCGGCCTAATATTCAGATAAAGTTCAGCCTTTCAGTGTAAAACAAGAGCATACTGAACTTTATGAAGACAGCCTTTTAGAGTTGACATTCATGAATTAGATCTTGGAATTATTTATTCTAAAAAGATAGAAAAAGATTCATAGTTATTATACTACCCAGCAACCCGTCATCAGCCAGATGAATCAGAAGGGTTGACCTTAGCTCTTTCTCAATTTACATTTATCAGGTAAAAATTTCGGTAAAAACTGTTTTTGCTTTTTAGTTCTGTTGTTTTCAATGAAACATGAACTTAAAAAGTACTTGCCTGACCCTGAATGATTAGAATAACCAATTTCAAAAAAAATTAAAAACAATTGACCATTTAAAAAACTTTAGAACCATGAAAAAGAAAAAAAAGAAAAAAAATAAGGAGAAGGACCAGAAGCCCCGCAGAGACATCAGTGATCTTATTGATGAAATGGCCTATGGAGATGAAAATGAAAACATGCGTAAAAGCAAAAAGTTTTTAGAAGATATGTATATCCTGATCCAGGAATAATATGACCTCTGAAAAGAGCAGAAAATCAGAATTTTTAATAAATAATATAGTATAGAACAGAATGAATTTGGATAGTATAAAAGCCCTTTTAATCGGAACTGCAATTGCATTTTCAGGAGGATTATTAAGGGTATTGGTCTCCATACAAAATAAAGAAAAAAAACAGCCATGGGAACATTTTATCACATTGGTAATTGTCGTCATCGTAGGTTTTACAATGAGTTATCTGATGAACAGAGCAGAGCTGCATGACAAATGGTACTCAACCGGAGTATTGTTTGTGCTAGGCTACGGCTATGATAAATTCCTGAAAATGATCACAAACAATCTGCCTAACTGGATTGATAAAGTTGTGAATCTTCTTATTGACAGCCGATATGGGGGCAAAACAGACAGACAGCCTGACGAGGAAGAAAAAAAGGAGGGTATGAACTAATAAAACGCATGAAAACAACAAGTGACAGTTCTTTGAAAACCTGTGAAAGATGCAGGTGAGGAGAATCCCAACTTGAAAACCAGAAAACTTCAAAAACAAGAGAACAAAACCGGAAATGGTTCAGTATTGCCTGTTTCTCAAAGTCAAACACCATTTCTATTTACTTCAATTCTTAAAGAATCTACCTTAATGGGGAAGATTTTTCAAACCCGGCAGGCAAGCTGTAAGGCACAACTAAAAAGTTGTGCCTTACCTGTTTTTGGGAAACAATATGGAGAAACGAAGCTTTTTATTTTGTCATACGATTATATAATGTGTTTTCTATATTTTTGAGTTTTTTTAGATTTATAATGTTTGGTATTAAACCTCACGGAAGAATGCAATAACGGAAAGTTTAAAATGACACAAAAAATAGATCTGTGGATTCAATGGAAGATGGAAAAAATATAACTTTAGTTCTTTTAGAAATAAAATGAAATATTTTATGATTAGTAAATTTATTGAGGTGGATAACCTTATGCAAAATATAATTGCAAAGTATAGAGTTGAAACTGGAAATGATGAAAAAATAAAACATCTTTGGAAACAAGAAGCGTTAGGTATAATGAAAGATGCTGCATTTATAAAAGATGCTGCCTATTTTTATTTCTTAAGCGAATATGGAGGATGCAATATTTTTTGTAATGCTTTTGATATAAGTATTTTTGGTTTTGATGATTGGCTGAATCCAAGTCTTCTCACAACTCCACTGCTTAATGATGCAAATATCTATTTATTGGCAGATCTTAGATATGATGATAACAATGACGCTTTTTTTTATGGTTACCACGCTAAGCATGAAGAGGAAAATTCTATATGGTTTTCTAATGAGTTGGAATCAGGATATAAACCTGTTTATAAAGATTTTATAGACTTTTTAAAATATATTTTAACTATTGACAATGAAGCATAATATGGTAAAAGGTCTTGTTTATCAGGATGATTTTTTAAGTATTGAAGACGAAAAATTGATTTTGTCAGAAATAGATAATGCAGTTTGGGATACCAACTTGAAGCGGAGAGTTCAGCATTACGGCTATATTTATGATTATAAGAAAAAAAATATTGATCAAGATTTTAAAATAGTCAAATTGCCTGATTGGCTTATTTCATTGGAGGAAAAAATTAGGAAGAATTTTAATCTTGAAAATTCTTTTGACCAGGTTATTATCAACGAATATGAACCAGGGCAGGGAATATCAAATCATATAGATTGTATACCGTGTTTTGAAGATATAATAATCTCTGTAAGCCTGTTATCTTCTTGTGTCATGCAATTTTCAAAAGATGCGGAAAAGCATGAATTACTTTTAAATCCGCGAAGCATTCTGTTATTAAACGGAGAAGCAAGATATAATTGGAAACATGGGATAAAAGCAGTGGAAAATGATAAGTGGTTGAATACTACCATTCCTCGGGGAAGACGAATATCTATAACTTTTAGAAAAATAAAAGATATAAATATTTAAAAAATCTTTAAAACTGAGAAATTTCAAAACAAACACCGGAGAATTTTTACCCGAATATTTAAAAACAATAAATTAGCCGGAGATTTAAAACCAAACCCTGAAGCCAGGAATAAAGATTTTAAGTAAGTCAAAAACTAAAACCATGAACGATTTTATAAAAAAACTAGAAAAAGATTTTGATACTCAAATTATACATTCCAACGAACATATCTGGGAAAATTATTATGAGATGGATAAAGATGGGAATGTTAAAACATTATATTTAAATGAGGTTGATTTAAAGGATTTAGATGTATTATTACCAATAGCAAACAGTCTTGTCAAATTAGCTCTTCCATACTGCAATGTGGAAATGTTGCGTCCATTAAATGCTTTTTCACGGTTAGAAACATTAGATTTAAACGGTAATAAATTACCGGAAAAATCATTTAGATATTTAGGAGATTTAAAAAGTCTGAAAAATCTGGATTTGACAGCAACTGAACTTAAAGATACTTCTTTGTTGGGCGATTTAATGAATTTGGAAATATTATATATTGGTTGCAATCCGTATCTCGAAGTAAATGGTTTGGAACATTTAAAGTTTTTACAGCAATTAGATGTCAGCCTGACTAGAATTGATCATATAAAAAAAATAAATGTTAATGAAAATATACGCTCTTTAAATATTGGAGAAACTAAAATTGAAAAAATAACCGATCTGGAGCGTTTTCCCTATTTGGAAGAATTGAGAGTAAATGGAACCCGGGTAGGCAAAATTGAGGGTTTGGATACTTTATACAATCTCAAACAACTTTTTATTTCGGCTACTCATGTAGAAGAAATTGAAGGATTAGATAGCTTGACAAATTTAGAAGTATTAGACTTAAGTTATAATGAAATTTCAAAAATCAAAGGATTGGATAATCTGAAAAACTTAAGAGAACTAAATTTAAATGAAAATAAGATAACCAAAGTTGAGAATTTAGATCATCTCATAAATCTTGAGTATTTAATTTTTGAGGCGAATAAAATTAAAGAGTTTGATACCTCTTTTTTATCTAATTTAGTTTCAGAATGTTTTATTTCTCTATGTTTTACAGGAGATTATATTAAAGAGATTAAAGATGTTCCAAAGAATGTAACAATTAAGTTTGAAGATGATCATTTTGTACCGAGAACATTATATACGTCAAAAAAATTGTTTCGATAATAAGAGTCCTGTTTTTTACAGGGCTCTTAAGTTAATGGGAAATCTAATAAAATATCAACAATGAAGAAATTTGGGCAGAAAAAGAAGATAAAACCATGACCGATTTTATAAAAAAACTAGAAAAAGAGTTTAATACTCAAATTATCTATTCCAAAGAACATATCCGGAGAAATTATTATGATGTGGATGAAGATGGGAATATTAAAACATTATATTTAGACGAGATTGATTTAAAAGATCTTGGGGTATTACTACCCATAGCAGATAGTTTGGTGAAATTGGCAGTTGTAGATTGTAATATAGAAAGTGTACGTCCCTTAAAATCGTTTTCTAAATTAGAGACGTTAGATTTAGGCGGTAACCCTTTACATGAATCAACCCTACAATATTTAAGCGATGTAAAAAATCTCAAAAACCTGGACTTAAGTGGAACAGATCTTAAAGATACTTCATCTCTTGGTAGTCTTACTAATTTAGAGATGCTGTTTATTGGGGGAAGTGATCGCCTTTATGAGGTAAAAGGTTTGGAAGATTTAAAGTCATTATACCATTTAGATGCTTCTTTCAGCTGTATAAAGAGTATTGAGAATATCTGTGCAAATGAAAATATTCGCGTATTAAATTTGGGAAACGTTGATATAGAAAAAGTAACTCATCTGGAGCGGTTTCCTGGTTTGGAAAATCTTAATCTGAATAGTACTTTCGTGGAAAGAATGGAGGGGTTTGATGCTTCAAAAAATTTAAAAAAACTTTTTATTTCTACATGGCGTATAAAACGTATTGAAGGATTGGAAAATTTATCCAAATTGGAGGTTTTAGATTTGAATTTGAACGAAATTTCCAAAATAGAAGGATTAGATCATTTAACGAATTTAAAATGGCTGAGCCTTAATGAAAACCAAATAAGTAAAGTCGAGAATTTGGATAATCTGATTAACCTTGAACTTTTACTATTGGAAGCCAATAAACCAATTACTTATTTTGATACAATGTTTTTCAATAATTTAGTTTCGGACTGTTATATATACATGCGCGGCGAAAAGGATATTCAAAGAATTCAAGCTGTTGCACCCGAAAATGTTAAGATTAATTATGACGATGATTATCGTTGGCCTACATCATTGTATCGAGGTCCTAGAGGTATTTTTGAATAATTTCTGTTTAATAATCTTCTAAAAATAAATAACTAATGAGCTTTAAAGCGAAACTTCAATTAGAAGTTTGCTTTTTTAAAGGATTATCTTTAAGCTCTCAAACTGAGAAATTTCAAAATAACCATGAAGGATTTTATAAGAAAGCTAGAAAAAGAATTTGATACTCAAATTATCTATTCCAAAGAACATATCTTGGAGAATTATTATGATATGGATAATGCTGGAAATATTACAACATTCTATTTAGATGTGATTGATTTAAAAGATCCAGATGCTTTATTGCCTGTTGCCCTTCGCTGTCGCACGAATCCTTTCGTGTGACCTGTATTTTGAGCTTTTATTGTTTTAAAAATATTATTGTCGAGTAAAATGAACGGATTTTTGAACAATATAGGTTCGGATTTAGTCTGATAAGAGATAGAATAAGAAAATAATCAATACTTTTGAATATATTAAACTAAAAATCAATAGCCTAATTAAAATTTTAAACCATGAAAAAAACATTATTCATTTGTTCCCTGCTGTTCGGTCTTTCCATTGCCAGTGCCCAAACCATAGAATCCGGAAGCCACAGCACCACAGGGTATATCAAAAGTGATGGTACCATAGAAAGCAGCAGCCATTCAACAGTCGGTTACATTAAAAGCGATGGTACAATTGAAAATAAAAGCCACAGCACCATTGGCTATATCAAAAGTGACGGTACTATAGAAAACAGCAGCCATTCTACCGTGGGTTACGTAAAAAGCAACGGAACAGTAGAAAACAGCAGCCACTCAACCATTGGCTACATCAAAGATGACGGCACTGTAGAAAGCAGCAGCCATAGTACAATCGGCTATGCAAAAGGCATCAAAAAAGAATGGGCGGCAGTAGTCTATTTCTTCTTTAAATTGAATTGATCGCAGACAGCGGCTCAACATATACATTCAAGACCCGGATTTTTATAATCCGGGTCTTTTTTATAATGATTCCGGAAAATGAGAATTACTGCAACTACAGGATAGAGAGGCCGGAAAACTTTCTCAGGAATAAAAAAAAGGAGAACTTTGGATCCTGAAACTTAAGCAACCCCATCATCCGATTCTAAAAAAATAAAGGGTACTGCAACTACAGAATAGAGAGGTCAAAAAACTTCCTCGTGAGCAAAAAAAGGATGAATTTCGTGCTTTAAAACATAACAATTATCATTGAAACTAAGGCGCAATGATGTCTGAGAGGCATCAACGGCAAAGAATAATAACGTATTATGGAAGAAAATAAACTAATTACCAGAGACCAATTAAAAACCTATTTTGAAACCGGAAAATATCCAACGCAAAACCAATTCTCGGATCTGATCGATTCTTTAAGACATAAGCAGGACGGGCTGACCAACAAGGAAACGGTAGCCCTTGCCAATACTTTGAATGCGATACAGAACGGGTTTGTTGCGTATGTAAACTATATTCCTGATGAAGAACATTTTCCAATCGTTGTAAGATCGCAGGATGAAGAAGAACAGATGATTGATGTGGGAATAAATAATAGTGGAAATATAGTAAAACAATATTTTTTTGGGCAGCCTCCTTATACGATTTCAACAAAAGAGTTTTCAGCAAATAAATTAGGAGAAAATGAATACTATTGTTTGCGTTATCAGCCGGATGAAGATTATGTCTATATGCTGTCGAGACTTTTTGGAAATAATCTGCCTACCATTCCTGAGGGTTTGGATATGGGAACACTCAATAGAAAATGGCTTACCATAGAGCTGCAAAAAGTTAATTTTAGAGACAAAGTGAACATTATTAGCACGAATATCAGGTTTATTAATAAAACAGAAATCCCTGTTCAGTATATGATATATGCAGGATTGTGGTCTCATGAATATACAGATAAAAGCATTGTTACCAGTCATTATAATTTGAGTGATTATCTGACCTTTAATTATAAGGCAGACCTTAGGGGGTATGATCAGCGTATAGAATGCAGGCTCTACAATGATGATACGAATGAACTTTTAATGACCAACTGGCTGAATGCAGGGGTAAAAAATGTGAATATTCCCGGAGGTGGTGCAGACAGATGCCGAAACATTAGAATAGAATGTGATCACCACGTTGCCGAATCATAAAAATCCGAATTTTTCTAAAAACAGTAAAGAGAAAGCAGAACCGCTTTCCGGAAATAAAAAAGAATGTCAATCCTCAATAATTATTGAACTCCAGAAGGTAATGATGCGAATTGACATCAATCCTAAAGAATAGCAAAGCAATATGGAAACAAATAAACTAAGTACCAGAGACCAATTAAAAACCTATTTTGAAACCGGTAAATATCCTACCCAAAACCAATTCTCAGATCTGATTGATTCTTTAAGACTCAAAGAAGATGCCCTTACTGATAAAGACGTTGTCATCCTTGCGAATAGGTTGGCAGTGATCAATAAAGGGTCTGTACAATATACTATAAATGATGATATAGATTTAAAAGTATCATTACTTGTCAATCAACAGGAGGGAGAAGATCAGGTAATCAAAATGGATTATACCTATGGAAATGAAAAAGTGCAATATTTTTGGGGCGATGCGCCTTATACTCTTACAATAAAAGAATTATCAGAGGGGAAATTAGAAGAAACAGAATACTATAATTTACGCTATTCTTTAGGACAGAATTTTGAGTCTAGCAGATTGTTTGGAAATAATCTTCCTGAGGTTCCAGAAGGGTTTGAGTTTGGAAAAATGGAGGGCAAAAGGTGCAGTATCCGGATAAACAAGCAGCGTTTTTGGAAAAAAATAGATATTATAAACACCCATATTGAGTTTGTCAATAAAACAGAAGTGCCCATTGAATACAGACCTGAAGCAAGCTACTGGAACCATCAATACACAGCGAAAGACCTTGATACTCATCACTATGATGTAGATGATTCTTTCTACTTTTACTATAAAGCAGATCTTCGGGCCATCGAGCAGTCTATACAATGCAGGCTCTATGATGCAGATAATGGTAACCTTCTGATGACAGGCTATCTGAATGCCGGACAAAACAATCCGGGTGCCTGGGGCGGAGGTCAGACACACGGAGTAAGAAACATCAGAATCGAGTGTGATTACTATGTCGCTGAATCGTAAAAAGCAAAATCTTTTAATGTCTTAAGCACAGCATTTGGTGAAAGCCAAAAAAAAAATTCCGGGAAGAAAAAAATGAGTTTCAAACTTTAAAAATAGAACATCAATAATCATAAGAAACCAAAAGATGATGATACAATAAGCATCAATGTAAAGAAGACTAAAATACCATGGAAGATAATAAATTAGCCCCAAGAGACCAATTAAAAACCTATTTCGAAACCGGTAAATATCCTACCCAAAACCAATTTTCAGATCTGATCGATTCTTTGAGACATAAAGGAGACATTCCAACCAATAAAGATGCGGTGATCATGGCCAATAGTTTGAGTTGGGTGTTTATGAATAATGCATGTATAACTTATTATGCATACAATCTTCAAGGTAAAAAATACCTGTTCACTGCAAGTTCAGAGGAGGAAGAAGATCAGGTAATCACAGTAGATGACGTTCCCTACAATGATAAAAAATCCTATTTATTTGGGACTGGGCCATATGTCATTAAAGCAAAAGATCTCCCGACAGAAGGATTAAAAGAGACAGAATATTATAGTGTAGCGTTTCAAATGGATGATGGCTCCACAGTAAATAGACTGTTTGGGAATACATTGCCTAAGATTCCTGAAGGGTTTGTGCTTGGAACACTGAAGGGGAAAAGGGGAAACTTATCTATAAATAAGATGGATTTAGGGCAAAAAGTTAATATTGTCAACACCCATATTAAGATTGTTAATAAAACTCAGGCACCCGTTCAATACATCCTGCAAGGAGGCTACTGGAGCAGTGAATATACTGATAAAGATATTATTACCGATCATTATGATGCCTGGGATTCTTTGTATCTATCTCTCAGAGCAGACCTTCAGGGAATCAATCGGTCCATAGAATGCAATGTCTATGATGAAGATCATAACAAGCTTTTAGCAACAACTTACCTCGAGGCGGGACAAAACAATCAAGGTATTGGTAGTGGCGAAATAAAGGAAACCAGAAATGTCAGAATCGAATGTACTTATGCTCCGGGTGGAAAATAATCAGTGTAAAGAGTATTGAATATCACTAGTTTGCACCCTTTTTCAATCATCATCATTCCAAATTTCTTCTTATCAAAAACCATAAAATGTCTGTATAAAGACAAAGCTGTTAAAAAAACAACAGTAACTCAAGGGCAGACCATACCATATCACTAAATGATTATAGAAAGATAAAATCTGGTCCAACCACTACAAAAAACTTTATAGAGGTTACAGCTCTATAATTCTAAAAAACAAAAATCACAAATCAATAAAATAAATTATATGTCAATACCATTAGAAACCATTTACAGCTACTTCGAAAGTGGTGATTTGCCAACCCAGGAACAGTTTAGAGATTCATGGTCCTCGTTCTGGCACAAAGATGAGTCTATTCTTCCCTCCAACGTTGCTACGGTGGATAAGGGAGGAAGCAATCCTCAATCAGGAAATGTGTATACCAAAACTCAGGCGGATGATCTGTTTATGTCTCACAGAGATTATACCGATAGCAGCGGAAAGATCCTGGCCGAGAAAATAGAAGCACTGGGGCTTACTACGATTATTGAAGCTGTTGAAACTACAATTTCGGACTTTGCAGCCAATTCAAATGCATATCAGTTTGAAAATAACGATTTTATTGCAATTCCTGTAAATAATGGAAACTACACGCTTTATATATTCAAAGGAGGTGAAAAAAGAGATAAGAAAAATTATCTGCCGACTGGGATGACCAATATCACAATGGGAATGGTGGAAGGACTGCAGACCGCTTTGAATGAGAAAATGAACAAACCTGCCATTAATGGTAATTTCTTTGTTCGAAACCTTGGCCCCGGACCTATTTACGCTACAATATCTCCTGCTACAAATTATTTACTTCAATGGGACGGCAATAATTTCAAGGAGTCTAATGTGTATAATAATGCAGGAAAACTTGGGATCGATACGACTTCACCTACAGAAGCACTTCATTTAAACAACGGAAGAGTAAGAAGTAAAGCTTACGTTTTGGACGAAAATAATGAAACTTTGGTGAATCAGATTACTTCTGCCAACAAAAAATTATTATTTACAGATAGCGGAGGAACCAAAAAAACAGTTTTAATGACGGAAGATTTTCCTGCTGAATTTTTAAAGCTGCCGTCTTTGTTAACACCGGCGCAGAAAGAGAAATTCGGAACAGACTGGAATAACCAGTATTCAAACGGAAGCTTGAATGTATATGGTATTACTCCCACCGTGATCAAAAATGATCATATTGTCAACTATCTTGTGTTACAGGGGCTCAATTTAAATATAAATCCTGCCTCCACTTCTGTAAGGTTTATACCCGTTGCCAATGCGACCGGAGTAGGTGAGATAGATTGCTTAGGATTCCAGACTGTTGCCAACGGTCAGTCTATGATTGTATCCGTCTATGGAGATTCATTACAGGCCGGAACCCAGTACAATCTGATGATAAGAACATCTTCCCCAATGCCACAGGTTCACAGAACCACAAGCTCAATCAATATCGTCAACACCATTAACAGTATTGACGTCAGTAAGCTCAAATGGGAAACGAAAACCTATACAGGTGGACAGGAAGGAAGTGTGTTTACAACCAATGGCGGTATGTTCAACTACAATTCCAATGTCAATAATAAGGCATATGCCTATGAACCTAATGTAATTGTAGGAGCGGCGAAGAGTGAAGCTATTTTTGGAGTGAATTCGAATTTCTATCTGGAAATGAACCTGTCTCTTTCCATGACTGGAGTTGGGGTTACAGAAGTAAATGATTTCTATGGCTATCTGGGGCTGCTTCAAAATAATATGCCTTTGGCACTGGCGGATAATTCTTTTCTTAGAGTGATCAATGCGAGTTTTAGAAGTGGAGGGTATCAGTCTATGGCCGTTTGGAACAATACAATGTCCCTTCAGACAAAAATAGAACCTGGAGCCATAATGCTGAATGCCAATATCGTTGTGATGAGGCAGGGAAATGTATATACCCAATTTCTTACAGTAGGGAATACTACCAAAATTCAATCCATAACATCTACTACTGAGGCTATTTCTCTCTCGCTTGCCGTATCTAACGGATCAACACCAAAGTCTATTAACTGTTCCATCGTTCAGGCTTTCACATTTTAACAAAACGGATCAAGCGCAAAAGTTGGGAAATCGTGTTGCTTGTGTTTGTGGAATTTAATCGACGCAAAGATTTTTAGAATCTTATCCCATATTCTTAAGGAAACAAAGAATGG
This sequence comes from Chryseobacterium sp. FR048, assembly GCF_056844665.1. Lineage (NCBI taxonomy): Bacteria > Pseudomonadati > Bacteroidota > Flavobacteriia > Flavobacteriales > Weeksellaceae > Chryseobacterium > Chryseobacterium sp. FR048. The sequence continues at coordinate 134,306 of NZ_JBXDSE010000004.1, forward strand.
AATCCATTTCATTGATTCTTTCTAAGCGAATGCATATTCATGAAGCTTCTTCAGCGACTAAGTTGCTCTTCTTTGCTCCCTAAAATAAAACATTCAAATGAAAGTTTTTGCGTTTTTTAAAATACATTGTTTCATTCAACAAGAATAATAAGAGCTGCTGCAACTACAGGATAAGAAGGCCAAAAAACTTTTATAATAGCAAAAAAAGTATCAATTTTGTGCTTGTAATTCAATTTCAATATTCTGTTTATCAGCAAAATATAAGTTGCTGCAGCTACAGAACAGAGAGGCTGGAAAACTTCTATAACAGCAAAAAAAACATCAATTTTGAACTTTCTCCAAAACAATTCTATGGCAGCTGAGGAGAGACGCTCAAATGTGAAATGCTTTCCCGGTGTTTCTTAAAACCAATCATAAAATATAGTGATGCATCCCTAAGATAGGGTACATCCTATTCCGAAAATAAAAAGACTAAAAACCAATGAATTCCGTACAATTACAAAACTTATTTACCCATCTGGAAGAGGTCATTACATGGCGTATCGAGAATCCTTCAGAAGATTTTAATATAGGAGCCCCTGAATTTAATGCTGATGACCATGAAGGTTTTCAATTAGGAAACTATATTTCAGGGAGAGCGCTTGCCCATCAGGAAGTTGTTATTCTTTTAATGGCCCTATTGCCACAACTGGATCCGTCATTGCTGAAACGCATTTACCTGGAGTATCCCAATAGTGCGCTGTTTGATTTTTGTTCAGCCAATGATAACGGCAGACTCTTTTATCCAACCATTCAGGCCGTTCAGTATATTTTAGGTGGCGACAGCATTTCAGAGCGATTGAAGGCGATGGATTATTTCACTTCCCATTCAGCTTTGACCAGAGAAGAAATCATTGTTTTTTCAGATACCTCTGTGAACAGCCCGATAAGTGTTCATCACGAAGCCTTTAATATGATCATGTTTGGATTGGAATCATTACCGAAAATGAGCAATGACTTCCCTGCAGAACAACTGCACACCCGCAGATCATGGGCAGATTTGATCCTTCCTAAAAACACGCTGGATGAACTTCAGAGTATTGAAACCTGGTACCATAGCAGCCGGATTCTCATGGAGGATTGGGATATGCAGAAAAAATTGAAACCGGGCTTTAGAGTCTTGTTTTACGGTGAGCCGGGAACCGGGAAGACTCTTGCAGCAAGCCTTTTAGGAAAATATACCCAACGCCCTGTCTTCAGAGTTGATATTTCCATGCTGGTCTCTAAATATATCGGTGAAACAGAAAAGCAGTTGGCAAAACTATTTGATAAAGCAGAAAACAAAAACTGGATTTTATTTTTTGACGAAGCCGATGCTATTTTCGGAAAACGAACCAATGTACGGGATGCCCATGATAAATACGCCAATCAGGAAGTTTCTTATCTGCTGCAGCGGGTAGAAACATTTTCAGGACTTATTATTCTGGCATCCAACTTCAAAAATAATATGGATAAAGCCTTTACGCGACGCTTTCATAGCTGCATACAATTCAATAATCCAAAGCATGAGGAGCGTCTGCGTATCTGGCAGCAAAATTTACCGAAACAGTTACAACTTGAAGATATTGATTTAGATCAGATTGCCAAACAATACGAACTGAGTGGCTCCAATATTATGAATGTAATACAGGATGTCAGCTTAAAAACAATCGGATTAAAACAATCAGATTACAAAGTAAGTGCAGACATGCTACTGGAAAGCATCAAAAAAGAATATGTGAAAGAAGATAAAATATTCATGTAAGATATTGCTGTTCAGTCAAATTGTTTCTTGTCCGTTGTAAAAAAGTATTTCTATTAATTTCAAAAATAAAGCTGATGAAAGCACAAATTCTATTGCTGGTACTACTGAGCAGCCTCATGATGGGCTGCCGGAGCAAACATAAAATCACAACAACTTATAAAGAAAATACAAAAGAAACAGAAAGTATAAAAGCTGATTCTATGAGTTTACATGACTCAAAATCGGCTCAGAGTGAGAATGCAGAAGTTCTGATCCAGGAAAAGAAAAATGAAATGTCCGGGGATATTCTGATTAAAGGTAAATCTGATGCATCCAATCCTTTTGTCTTTCATAATGTGGTGGAAGGAGATACCATTCAAAGTATCTCCATCACAGGAAACGCAGAATATTTGGTCAAAAGCCATTATGTAAAAAAAGATCATAAAAAATCAGAGATTAAAAAAGAAGAATCTGCCAGCATCATTCAGGATTCAGTACAGAAAACTTTGACAAAAGAAACAACCAAAGAAGTTGCTTCAAAAGTCTCTGAAAAGACCAAAAAAATCACGTCAACCGGTTTTGAAGCTGCAGCCTGGATTTTCATTACCATCATTGGAATCACTCTGATACTCATCTTTTTCACCTATAAATATTTTAAAAAATGAAAACATCACAAAAAGGAATCAACTTAATCTTATCATTTGAAGGCTTCAGTTCGGAACCTTATCTGGATTCAGCAAAAATTCCCACCATCGGATACGGAAATACCTATTATCCCGGTGGCAGAAAAGTGACCATGAAAGATCCGGCTATTACAAGAGAAAAAGGAGCAGAATTGTTTGCAACGGTGTTGCCAACCTATGAAAAAATAGTCAGCAATAAGGTAAAAACAACGCTTACCCAAAATCAATTTGATGCTCTTGTCTCACATACTTACAATACCGGAGGTTCAGATGGCTTGTTTTCTTTGGTCAATAAAAAAGCAGGAGAAACGGAGATCAGAAATTGGTTTACTACCAAATACATTACTGCTGGCGGAAAAACGCTGAATGGACTGATCAGAAGAAGAAAAGCTGAAGCGGATCTGTTCTTTTCCAAATAAAAAATCTTGGGAATAAAAACAGAGACGGAGAATTTTAAACAAAAAAGTCTAAAATAAGAAGGTTAAAAAAACAGCGAGCTTTCGGGTGGTCTGATTATATAAAGAAATCGACAAATACGTAAATATTTGTCGATTTTGTGGATTCTGAAAGTAGCTTTTCAAAATAATGTTATTCTATCCATAGATGTCCCATAGAATAGGTTCTGGCTTTACCTGCTACAATCACTCTTTCGTTTTTGTTTTCACAATAAAGCTGGCCACCTCTTTCCGATAGCTGACGGGCGAAAAGCTTATCTTTTCCTAACCTTGCTGCCCAGAAAGGAATAAGTGAGCAATGGGCAGAACCCGTTACAGGATCTTCAAGAATTGATGATTGCGGGGTAAAATACCTTGACACAAAATCACTGTCACTCCCTTTCGCCGTTACAACAACTCCTCCCGGATCCAGATTGATGAGGTCCAAAACGGATCTTTCAACTTCGATTTTTTTAATATCTTCCTCAGACTCATATACAAGAACGTAATCTCTTGATAGGAAAACCTCTTTAGGCTGTATATTGAGAGCCTGCACAATGGCATCCGGAAGAGTGGAGGCTTCAGGCATTCTTGACGGGAAATTCATATAATAGAATCCATCTTTTACCTCTACAGTTAGCTCACCGCTTTTCGTTTCAAAGACAATTCTGTCATTCTGATAATTTAAAATGGAGGCCAGGCAGTGAGCGGTGGCCAGGGTAGCATGTCCGCATAGGTCCATTTCTATTTCCGGAGTAAACCATCTCAGATGAATGGTATTGCCATTATCAATAAAGAAAGCAGTTTCTGCAACGGCATTTTCGCGGGCTATTTTTAAGAGAATCTCGTCCGGTAACCAGGTTTTTAACGGAACAACACACGCTGGGTTTCCACGGAAAATTTCTTCTGTAAACGCATCGATCTGATATAATTCTAACTTCATGATTGAGAAAATTTGTTGTTAATAATGGGTAATAAAAAATAATATTTGTTGGGTGTTGATTTTTTTACATCAGCTTTTGCTTTTCAAACGCAGAAAACCCTCGGACAATTCCTTTTTTTCTTTGGTGCAAAGATAAGATGATATAGCCACTACATGAACAGCAATAACAATAATTTCATATCCGAAAAAGAAAAATTCGAAATAACCAGGATTGAGTTTTTTCATGAATAAATAACAGAGTTTGGCTCTCGCTGCATGTATAGCAGGCAGTAAATGTATTTTGACCTAAAAATACAAAAGTTTTCCATAATAATCAACCTGATGTTTTTCGGGAATTCATCCGGTAATGTTCACTTTTGAAAGGAGACTACTGCAGCTACAGAATAGAGAGGGCAAAAAGCTTTGATATGATTAAAAAAAAAATGAATTTTGAGCATTGCAATTACAAAACAATATCATTATCAGAGATTAAGCAGAAAAATGTACATGATATTGTGATCAGATAAAATAACAGACATTGGCAAAATTCATGGTCTTCCTGATAACGCCCCTGTAAGTAATTCACCTGCTGATAAGGTCATAAAAAGGAATAAAATCCGAAGCAGCTCAGGAATATAGAATTCCATTCAAGCCGATCGACCTGCCAACAATATAGGTATTTCCCGAATCAATTGTATCAAAACTAATTTCAATAATAAACATGAGTACACCATTAAATATAATTTTCAGCTGGTTTGAGAAAGGTGATTTTCCTACAGAACAGCAGTTTAAGGAGACCTTTTCTTCATTCCGCCATTTAGACGAAAAAATCAAAATGGATGAGGTGCTGGGCCTGAGTGAAGCCTTTCAAAACACCTTGTCTTCCGCAACTTTTACCCACCACCTGGAAGATGAAAACGCACATACTTCTGTACTGGCAAAACGCAACGCATCCAATCTTACAGCGGCTAATATAGACGAATGGAAAGAAAAATTACAAATCAGATTAGCCGCGACCATAGATGGCGTTGAAGCAACCGGAAATGTCTATACAAAAGAGCAGATAAGAGAAATTATGCATGCATTTCAGACAAAGGATGATGAAATGCTTGAGCATATTGCAAAGATCAATAGAATACTGGCGTCTGATGATGCAAATCTTGATACAATTCAGGAAATCGTCAACTATATCAAAGAAAACAGGGCTCAGGTAGAATGGCTTAAAGAGGCTATTATCACCAGCATTTCAGATGATAAAGTTCACCTTGCCGGAAGCTATTCCAACTGGAGTGGGGTTGCTTATCAGAATCAGTTTAACGATCAGGTATACAATAGAATTAAAAATATAGAAGATGCAGCCAATCCCGAAAAAAATAAATATGAAGAGAGAATCAGGGGAGACTCCAGGATAAAACATAATCTGGATACATTAAGTTTTGTGATCGATGCTTACGACACAGTAACCATGTTTACAATACCTGTTAAAGTGAGAAGAATAGATCCCAATACAATTGAAGTACTATTCGACTCAGTGCCACCAAACATAATTCAGTTAACCATTAAAAAAATATAACTATGGACATTAAATACGCTTATTATCGAAGCTCTGTTGGATATAAAATAGAAGGAAAAACAGACAATGATATTTTAACAGCCGGAGGAGGCACAAGAGCAATCAGTTCTTTCTGGCATGACGGAAATTTGAATCCGTTAGATTATGTGCCTAAAACAAGAACTTTAACCATTAACGGGACCACTTTTGATTTGTCGGCAAACAGATCATTTACAACGCCAGACACGATTACCCGTCTGAAGGGAGGGGCATCCGGTTCTTTAGTATCCGGAGATGTTACCCTTGCGGCAGGAGCTAATGTGACCATTAACCAGGCCGGGAATACAATCACATTAGCAGCTGTAGATACCACTTACAGCGCAGGGAATGGTTTGACATTGACGGGAACTAGCTTTTCTTTGCCGGTCACTACTTCAGGTACAGGGAATGTAGTTACAGGAGTCAGTCAGACTGCCAACGGAATTACGGTGAATCTGGGCTCTATGCCTACTACATCGGATCTGGCTAATTATATCCCGTTAGCACAAAAAGGAGCCGCGAATGGAGTGGCATCATTGGACGCATCAGGGCTGGTTCCTGCCTCTCAATTACCATCTTATGTAGATGATGTGTTGGAAGGATATTATAAAACTGCGGACGGTAAGTTTTACAAAGAGGCTGGGTATGCCACCCTTATTGCTGGAGAAACAGGTAAAATTTATGTATCTCTTGATACTAACAAAACGTACCGATGGACGGGAACAACGTTTGTGTATATCACCTCAGGAGCTGTAGACTCTGTAAACGGATTAACAGGTGTTGTTGTTTTAAACAAAACCCATATAGGTCTAGGGAATGTAGACAACACAGCAGATGCTGCAAAAAATGTTCTTTCCGCAACAAAATGGACTACAGCGCAGACGATTACGCTTTCCGGAGTTACGGCAACAGCACAATCCATTGACGGTTCCGGAAATGTAACCATTCCTGTTATTGCTGTTCCTGCGACATTACTTACAGGGACTGCATCAGTGAATACAACGGGATCAGCTGCAAAACTGACAACCCCGAGAACTATTTCTGCTACAGGTGACGGAACGTGGAGTGTTTCCTTTGACGGTTCAGTAAACGCAGCGGCAGCGTTGACATTAGCGGCAACAGGAGTAACTGCCGGTACCTATAGCCAGGTTACAGTAGATGCTAAAGGTAGAGTTACTGCTGGAAGCAATGCTACAAAAACATACATCACAACCATTTCCGGAACGGCAACAGTGACGCACAATTTAGGTTCCAGAAATGTAGATGTTGTGATGTATGATACGACGACATTGTACAGAATTGATGGCAGGATAAAATTAACCGATCCTAATAAAATAGATATTGAATTTGATTCTGCTTTACCTAATACTGTATCCGTAACAGTAACCCGTAAAGATATTTAACATGGATGTAAAATACGCATATTATAACACTTCTAAAGGCTATAGAGTGACGGGCGGTACAGCCGCCCAGTTTTTAAAGGCAGATGGCTCTTTAGACAATACCGAGTACATTAATAGGTATTCAGATCAGACCATCAATTCTACTAAAACGATAGGTTTTCAAAATACCATATATTCCGGATGGGACAGGTCATCGGTAGCTAATCCGCAGATGGGCCCCATCTCTTTACTCAATCTTGCTTTACAGGGAGCTTATCCTTTATATGGAGATGAAGAATTCCGAAGCGGATTTAATGGAATAGGAGTTTACAATAACTATGGTAATGGTAATGTAACGATGACCAGAGAAGCTGCCGCTAATCTTCCGAACAGATCAGGAATGCAGTTGAGGTTCAATTATAATGGTGGTGGAGCAACTCCAGGTTTAGGTGGATTTATCATAGGATTTATAGCCAGAGCGAATGCCATATTCATTCAAAAGTTTATGGCGAAGCTTCCTGTAGGATACTCATTCAATAATGCCGAAAACTACATGGGGGATAATGCTTCAGTGAATTGGTTGACCTCAAAAGCAGGAACCGGGAAATGGGAAACCTATGTGAGAGCAGTGATATGCGGAACCGGGACTAATTTTGGCAATGGAGGCCATGTGTATGTTGCAGGTCCGGATACTGCAATGGAATTCTGTTTAGCTTTTGCTGAAATTTATGAAGTCAACAGTTCTGTATTTTCCAGAATAAAAGAAGCTTGCTATGTTAAGAATGAAACAATTCATTTTAATGGGGCTGTAGCGGATTTAATTACTGTAGGAGATTCATATGCTCAGAAAAAGTTATTGTCTACCTCATGGGATGGAACTAATGGGGATCAACTCCTATTAAGAGTTCCGGGAAGCCAGAATAATGGAGCTTATCTCAGATATTCTCAGAATGGAACTTTAAATGGGAATATAGGATCGCTGGGATCAGATAATTTGACGGGAGGCCAGATATTAAGCCCTCAGGGAAATACCTTGTACCTGGGAAATTCGTTTCTACCCAATACAATACTTCAGTCTACTACCAATACTCAGTTTAATTATGGAGGAACTGGTACCCTCTATACATTTAACGTCAATGGAGTTTACTCTGATCGAAATATTAATTTTAATCAAGACAATTCCGGGATCAATTTTTTTGATGGCGGTAAGATCTATAAAAAAGGTGGCGGCGGAATCTATATTAACAGAGGAACTAATGGACTGGATCCGAGAGTGGAAACGGCAGATGGATCTCAATCATGGAGGATATTTCATGAAGGAAATTTTAATGCTACAGGCTATGTAACACAAACGGCTCTAAATGCCCAGTTAAACAATTATGCCACGCTGGGAGGAGTGCAGACATTTACCAATACCAATACCTTCTCGCAAAGCCCGGTTATCCCGGCAGGAACTTTAGGAACTCATGCAGTAAATCTAAACCAGCTGAGTACAAAAGCGAATGGTCAGGAAAATGCTACGGCAGTAGGGTTCTCATCTGGAAATATACCTACTGCGGATGGAGGTGCATATCCGTATATGTATCATAATTCAGGATTATATGTAGCATTGGCAACACAGTCTTATGCACAGTCCAACTTTGTAAATACCCCGAACGGCACATCCGTTGTCATCTCAGGTTCAAATCTGAACTCTTATCTTAAAACAGGTTTTTACAGAGGGGCTGCATTAGTTAATGCACCTTCAAATAATAGCGGCTGGTGGTATGTAACTGTTGAAACTCACGATACGACCTGGGTAAAACAGACCGCAACTGCATTTGGTTCAGGGAATACGACCAATATAACCTACCAAAGGACAATGAGCGGAGGTGTCTGGTCTAATTGGGCACAGGTGTGGACGGCCCAGGAACTTACCACAACGAGTATTCAGCAATGGAATAATGTGGCTCAGTATGGTTTACGGGTAAACGCAGAATTTACAACAATTACAGGGTCCGGATTATTTATTTCAGATAATTATGCCGGTAGTAGCGAATCAGGGATTATAGATGTTAAACTGAGGAGATTATTAGCAGCGAAAAGAAAAGATTATTATTACTATGGCTCTGGTTTTAGGAATGTTGACGGGTTAAACTTCAATCTTAATACCACGCTCTTCGGAATGGGGCGAGAGGCGAATGATAAAGATAAATTAAGTGTAAGCGGCTCCGTAAAAGCAAGTGATAACTTTAAATCAGAAGATGAAGATCCAAACGCCGTTTTTATTCCTGATGGTAGAGTAGCCAGCCTCAAAGATGAAATTGTTAATGATCAGTCTGATTCTAAATATTATGCCCTCAGATTAGATCCACACGAATATAATGTCCCTGCTCCCGGTTATTTTGGCGTAGACGATAAAAACAGACTTATCCATATTATTGGAGAACAGACGGAGATGGTTGTAGGTTTCAAAGAAGTCTATCCGAAACAACAGATCGTTATTTATAATTTTGATTATAACAAAGGTATGATGGGAGTTGAAGTATATGGCAAAAGAATATATAATATTAGCCCACTCTGTTTCGTCAGATTGTATGTGACAGAATCAGGAAGAGTAATTGCAGAACGAGAGCAACCATGTAGGTTTGTTTGATAGAAAAATAGGAAGGGAACAAAAAAGTTCTCCAATATTTGATCTCCAGATTTAACCACATAAAAAGTTATTGATTAATATAAAAAAGACACCATTTTTTTAGTGGTGTCTTTTTGCTGTTTTTTAAAAGAAGCTACAAAGAAGTAAGACAATTATCGTTGAAATACTCTTCGAACTTGCTTTTAATTCAAAATTTTCTTTCAATACTTCTTTTAAGAAGCTTAAACATAATGCATTGATTTGTTTTTGTAAGAAATTGAATATTAGTATTTTGTAATTACTCGTACTCTTTTTCGTAAAGAATCGTACCTGTTTTTTTGAACAAATGAGATCGAATACCTTTATTCGGTCGCCTGTTGAGGTCTTCTTCCACATCTTTGTATCGAAATAATTTTTTAACCCACAAAAAAACGATCCAATGAAAACTTCATCAAAATTTTTAGCAATAGCATTATTTGTAAGCAGCTTCTCTTTTGGACAAAACTTTTCCCAAAAAATTGATTCTATTATAAACGATAATTATAAAAAAAATCCTGAAGTAGGAATCAGCGTAGGCTTTATCAGTAATAATGAAGAATATTATACCTCTCACGGTAAGCTGAATGCAGAAAGCCAGGCAAATATTGATGAAAATTCTCTGTTTGAGATTGCGTCCATTACCAAAATCCTGACATCCAATTTAATTGCTCAGGCCGTTTTGGATCATAAACTGAAGCTGGATGATTATATAGACGGCTTTCTTCCCAAAGAATATGTACTGCAACAAAATCTTAGGAATAAAATTAAAATTTCGGATCTCGCTTCACATCAATCCGGTTTACCTGATATAGATTTTGCAAAGCTCATAGAAATGAATCCACAACAGCCTGTAAGCAATGTAACGGCACAAACACTGGCTGAGATCATCAATAACTGCAGTGAGCTGAAAGACTATGGTAAATACAGATATTCTACCATTGGATATACTTTACTGGGCCAAATATTAGAAAAAGTATATGGCAAAAGTTATGATGAAATCATCAGAGCTAAAATCATAAAACCGTTACACATGAAAAATACATTCACGAAGGATTTTAACGTGAAAAATAGAACCACAGCTCACAATCCAAACGGAGGTATTCAGGAATTCTTCAAATGGAATATTACAGCATCTGCCGGATTGGTAAAATCCAATGCTTCCGATATGGTTACGTATTTAAAAGCCGTTTTAAATAATGAAACAACAGTTGGCAAGGCTGCAGTCATCACAGAAAAAATCGTGTATAAAGATGAAAAAAGAGAAATGGGGCTGGGGCTGAACATTGTGACTGATGATAAAAATACCATTTATATGAAATCTGGGGATTCTATGGGGCAGTCTTCCATCATTTGCTATAACAGAAACAAAAAATGGGGGATTATCATCCTTCTTGACCAGAGAAACTCAAAAATGAGACAAGATCTGTTGAATAAGATCTATGATACCGTTCTGAAATAGATAAAAGGCTCATTAGCCGTGACTAAATTCTTCAGGTCGAACCGTTGAGTTTATGAAAGATTCCGATGGAAAATACTCAATGATTAAATTGACTAAGGCTGGAGTAGCGGAAATACGCAATAAAAAATGAAGTAAACAGTAAAATGAGTGCTGTAGTACATGATAAATTCATTAATATTGTTGGTGCGAAACATAAGCAATTGATCTATTCGTGTGATTATGTATCGTAAACTAATAACCACTACCAACGTAAACAAAGTAAAAACATGCGAAGTATGAAAAGAAATATCATTCTGTTGCTTTCTTTCATGATGTATTTATCGGCAGATGCTCAGACAAAAACTGCCGTAGATTCCGTAGCACAACGGAATTTGTTCCAGACCTTAAAACCCGAATTTGAGAAGTACGAAAAAGAACACGGAAAATATATTCAGACCCATAATGTAAAAATGCATTATCTGGAGTGGGGAAGTAAGAAAACTCCAACCCTTGTCTGGATTCACGGGACGTATAGCAATGGCTATGAATTATATGAAATTATAGACCAATTGGTAAAAATGAATCTGCATGTGATTGCAATAGATTATTATGGCCACGGATATACGTCTATTTCTCAAAAAAATCTGTCTGTTTATCACGTAGCAGATGATATTAAATTTCTTTTGGACCAGATGAAAATTAAAAAAGCAATCATTGGAGGCTGGTCGAGAGGCGGAACCATAAGTTCAGCATTTTACGATGCTTATCCGGAAACGGTTCAGGCTCTTATTTTGGAAGACGGCGGTTCTGTGGCCTGGGATTTTCAGGCAAAGGCGGCCAACATTGCGAAAGATATTGAAGAAACCAAACAATATTATACCGACAAAAAAGCAATGGTTTTTGATAATGAGTTTGATGCATATTGGTTTATGTATAACAATTGGGGGATAAAAGGCAAAGGAAATGAAAAACTGAAAAAAGAAATTTTTACCTCTTATGCCCGGATCAAGAAAAACGCCAACGGAAAATATGAAATAAACCCCGGTGCAGAAGAACTTACCGGAGAAAATTCTGCCGAAGAAAACATTGCCATTATTTACACTCCTTTTACTTCCAAAACAGCTTTTGGAGCTTCTACCCATCAATTAAATCCTAAAATCATTTACCGGAATCTGAATAAACCTTTGCTTATTTTAGACCCTGTCAGTAAAAATGACTGGTTCGATTTTAAAGAAGAAAATGATAAGCTTACAAAGGAGCATCAGCCTTTTATTATTCACAAAGTGTATGAAAACACCTGGCATGGCGTAAAAGACGAGCGCCCGAATGAAGTAGTGAATGATATTAAAACATTCCTGTTGAATAGCAAGTTGATACAATAAATTAATTATTTTGCCGGTCATCCCTTCTTAGTTCTCTTTCCACTTCATCAATCTCCGTTAAAGGAAGAAAAAAAGTGTTTTCAATATAGCTTCGGATATTTTCATCCGTTTTATTATTTATTTTTCGGATAAAAAGCTGATTGGTCGATTTCAGAGACTCTATATAATTCAGCGTATCCTGCTTATTCTGGAAAATTGATTTCTCAAATACGGCTCTTTTGTCATCATTAACGATAATATCATTAAATGAGGTATTCATAAGAACAGTCTGAAAAAATGATTCAGCAGGTAAAAACGTATGAAGGTAGTAATCCTCAAAATCCATTACTTTTTTATTGCTGGTTAAGAAAGCACAGGTTTCTCTTGTAAACATAAACCATTTTCCTCCAATATAAGGAGTTACCCCTTTCATAAATTCTCTTTTGTAAATGAAGGAGGAGATTATATAGGCCAATTCGGTGAAATGATTTTGTATTCTTTTCAGGGTATCCGGTCTGTAAAACTTCTGGTCGTAATAGAACAGGTAATTCCTGCCATTGTTCACCGTAAGAAATTTACGGATGATAGACTGGGATTTAAGAGGATAATCTTCACCACTCAGATTAATGAAATAGTCCCATTCCCGGCTTGCATTTAAGAGGAACTCCATGGCATTAAGCTCTGCCTGGATCATACTGAAGCCTCCTGAAACAATATTCAGGCTATCTAAAATAAAGACATTGGGAAATTGAGTGATGTAGAGTTGTATTTCTTCTGTGAAGGCTGGCTGGGCCTTTCTGTCAATATGAATAAGATAAAACTGATCTTTTGTAAAAATTTTCTGAAACATTGCCTTGAATACATGCGGTTTGTGATGTATCATAATAAAATAGGCGATTTTTATATGCGGTGTCGCATATGATTTCAGGGTTTGGGGCTGAGGATGGGTAGTGGGAAAGGCTGTTTGCATTTTGGGGAGAGCTTAAAATCATCCGCGCCTGCAAACAATTCGGTTAACGTGCGGAAGGTATGAATAAATTTTTGATAATCAATTAATTAAATGTGGCTTTGTTCGTTTTTTTTATCGTAGGTTTGCAAAAGAATTATAAAAACAGGTCACTGCCTTTGCTATTCTGTAATAGTCTAAAATCACAATTTTTCTTTTCCAGTTTTGCTTTTTCAGCTACCCATTTATGATCTTTACTTTATGAGTGAAAAGTCGAAGATTATAAAAGTCCTATGATTATTAGGAGCGATACGTTATTGCTGGTCATCAACAATTTGAAGAATATTGTTACAGATAAAGCAAGCAAAATGATAAACCGGAAAAGTACTCTTTATTTGTTTATCCTTACATCAATTCAAATTCTGATAAACAGATTTGCTTACCAATTACCGGAAGACCGGAATTTATAATGAGCTTTAAAAACTTAAATTTAATCAATCCCATTATTCGTGCTGTAACAGAAGCCGGATATTCCAGGCCTACTGAAATACAGCGTACTGCAATTCCACATATCCTGGCAGGAAGAGACATCATAGGATGCGCTCAAACCGGGACCGGGAAAACTGCGGCATTTGCTATGCCTATACTACAGTTACTGAAAAGATATAATCCTGAACATCAGGAAATACGTACCTTAATTCTCACTCCAACCCGGGAATTGGCAATCCAGATTGAAGAAAACTTTGGCATTTACAGCAAATATCTGCCTTTATCCCAACTTTCTGTTTTTGGAGGTGTATCAATAGGAGGCCAGCTTGCTGCTCTGAGAAAAAGAGTGGACATTTTGGTAGCCACTCCGGGAAGATTACTGGATCTGGTGAACCAAAGACATATTGATCTCTCTAAGATTGAAATATTGGTTTTGGATGAAGCAGACAGAATGCTTGATCTGGGTTTTGTAAATGATGTAAAAAAGGTTTTAAATTTAATTCCCAGGAAAAGACAAACCTTGTTTTTTTCTGCAACCATGCCGGTAAGCATAAAGAAATTTGCCGGAACAATTCTGAATAATCCTGTTGAGGTTACCGTAACTCCCGTGTCTTCAACTGCCCAAACCGTTAAGCAATCCGTCTATTTTGTAGAGAAAAAAGATAAAACAGATCTGCTGATTGATATACTCCAGGAAAAAAATACTGTCAGATCATTGGTCTTTACCCGTACTAAATATGTGGCCAATAAACTTGTTCAGCAGCTGGAGGATGTAGGGATTTTTGCAGCAGCCATCCATGGAAATAAATCACAGGCAGCAAGACAAAATGCCCTTGATGATTTTAAAAACAGCAGAATAAATGTGTTGGTAGCTACAGATATTGCAGCGAGAGGAATTGATATAGATGACCTGCCTAATGTGGTCAACTATGAACTTCCTAATATTCCCGAAACTTATGTTCACCGGATTGGAAGAACCGGAAGGGCAGGAGCAGAGGGTACCGCTATTTCGTTTTGCGATACAGATGAGCGTTCAGATCTTAAAAATATTCAAAAACTGATCGGGTTTACAATGCCGGTCAGATCATTTTATAAATAAATTCTGTAGAGTTTACAGAACATAATATTCAATTTTAATAATAATTACAATGCAACAAGGCACCGTAAAATTTTTCAATGAAGCAAAAGGCTTCGGATTTATTACCCCTTCAGATGGGAGTAAAGATATATTTGTACATTCTTCAGGATTGAGCGTTGCTTCAATTCGTGAAAATGATAAAGTCGTTTTTGATGTACAAAAGAGTGACAAGGGTTTAAATGCTGTTAATGTAAAATTAGCATAAGCTAACCCTGGCTGTAGATATTTAAAAAGATAATTTTTTGCAATTCCAGTTTCATAATTTTATATTTTTTTACAAATTCAGAATCCATACCTATTCGTCTGGATATAGTTTTTGAACGGACATTACTATAAATACATTACTTTTTATTTTCATTATGTTCATTTACCTCTCGCTTTATGTGAGAGGTTTTTTAAGAAATAATTAGCTTACCATAAAAACAAAAGAAAATTGTACGGGTATGATGATCATCAACAATTTTATTGAATATAAAGCCCTTGAAGGCAAAGTCATTGGAACCTCTGCCTGGCATACGATAGATCAGAATCAAATTGACAGGTTTGCCGCAGCAACCTTAGACTGTCAGTGGATTCATACAGATAAAGAAAGAGCCGAAAAGGAGGGCCCTTTTAAATCTACCATCGCTCACGGCTATCTGACACTATCACTCATTCCTTATCTCTGGAAACAGATTGCAGAGGTGAGAAATGTGAAAATGGAAATCAATTACGGGATTGAGAATTTTAGATTTGGCCAGGCTGTTCCTGTAGAAAGTGATGTGAAACTACAGGCCACGGTACAATCGGTGACGGATCTGAGAGGGACGGTAAAGGTAGTGGTGGAAGCGAAACTTCTGATAAAAGATCATGCAAAACCTGCCTATGTAGGAGATGTCATTTTTCTTTACCATTTTTTGTAGTAAACCGCCGGATCAAAAAAGATTAAAGTGTTACTAAGCATAAAAAGTGCTGCCGTTGGGATTGTTATTCTAGCATTTTCATATAAAATCATAGTGATCCAATCTGATCACAAAATAATGCTCAATTGTTTTTTGAGCTTTTTTACACATAGATAAAAGGTCATTTCTTGAAGTGTTGTCGAAACTAAAATCATCATGAGTTTTCACAATATATTCGGTTACTATTTCAATATCCATCATATCAAGTTCTGTTACATCGGTTTTCAACTTGTGCTCTTCTTTGAAGAAAGGAATTTTACGGAAAAAAGAATCGTTGAACCGAAAGAGATGTATTGTTTTCATTGTAAAAATATTTAATGATCAAAGATTAATTTCTTTTATAATATGGGAGATCCTCTTCACAGTGTTTTCTTAATCTGTTTCCGATCCTTTCAGGCATTTCCATATCACATACTTCATCTTACTGGATGATATTTCGTTAAGTGCTGATGATACCATTGCAATACCATATTTTGTGAAACTCTTGGAGTTCCCTGCAGATAGCCCTGATGCATCCTTGCAATTAAAAGAGCCGAATGACGATACCCGGAATCTATTCCCTTCATACGAATTCCCATCTGGGAGGAAAAGTATCTGTGAAGATAATTTCAGGTTTATTATTAATTGTGTTTTTTTATTCTGACCTGATTTTCTTGTGGTCTTTTCCTCCGTGTCTGGGCTCTCTTTTCCTCTTTTAGTTTGGGCATGGTAAAGTGTTATTGTGAACTGTAAATTTCAACCATTTAAAAAGGAAAGCTTTATAATTGTCTTTCAATTTGTTGTATAAATCATAGATATTTCCGATTTAATAGATTAACTTTGAGTAAATGGCTGTTAATGAAATAATTGGCGGATATAAACAGTAAGGGGAATGAAGTTGTATATAAAATATATGGTTAGTTTGCGCTGCAAAATGGTTGTTCATCAGGAACTGGAAAGATTGGGCATCAAAAATGCTGTGGTAGATTTGGGAACGGTAGAATTACTGGAGAATATCAGCGCCGAACAAAGGCAGATTCTGAAAGAGAATTTACTTAAAACAGGACTTGAAGTATTAGCCGATAAAAAAAGTATCCTGATAGAAAAAATAAAAAATGTAGTCATAGAAATGATTCATTATTCAGAGGAGCTTCCAAAAGAAAACTTCTCAGATTATGTAAGCGAAAAACTGGGATATGACTATACCTACCTTGCCAATACCTTTTCTGAAGTAAGAGGAATGACACTGCAGCATTTTATCATTATTAATAAAATAGAAAAAGTAAAAGAACTGTTGCTGTATGATGAGCTCAACCTTACAGAAATCTCTTATAAACTCCACTACAGCAGTGTGGCCCATCTCTCTAGCCAGTTTAAGAAAATCACAGGGCTTTCCCCTTCATTTTATAAGCAGCTGAAACAAAGACGCCTTGGAAATCTGGAGGACCTGTAAAAGGTGTGATTTATGTAAGATTATTCCGGATATATATAGCTTAGTGTATCCTGAAACGATCATATTTGTAGGATGATAAGCAGTAGTTTATCAAATTTATAAAGTTTATAGTATCATTTTTAGACTGGAAAACAAAATGAGCCGTTGCAGAATACGGTCTCCGGTATTTGAAAATATTGTAGTCGTAAGGAAAGACTGGAAAAAGCCAATATACACCATGAAAAAAAACTAATAGACTTAAAGATTCTCAACTTTGATAATGAGCATATTAAAATCCCGATAAAATAGTAGATCTGTTTTCAGACGGTTTTAATTAATTAAGGATAGGAGCCTATGGTTTCTGTCCTTTTATCTATGGGGATATGATGTGACAGGTTAATTTATAATGAATTTTATCAACCGAATTTACATCAAAAGTCTGTTTTTACCATAAGAACGAAACAATTTAAATGAGATGAGTTATGCCAATTCATACACAGTAGAATTAGATTAAATAAGGTTGCTGTTCACAAGGCAGTTGAAAGCTGAAACTTATTTTAATGTTGCTACCCCGCGTTTACCATTTTCTGCCATGAAAAATGTAAATTGGCTCAGAAAAAATGGCTCAGCTTACTGAATGGGTAAAGACTGAATTGGTTGGCTGCTATTTTCCGCTTTTCATAAATACCTCCGCTTGCTGTGTATCATTCGAACGGCTGTAGAGCAAAAACATTTAAAATGAGTTTAAAAATACTATTACCGCTTTTATTTTTTACAGTCAATTTTACTTTTGGACAAAACTCAGCATTAGAAACACCGGGACTGCTTGACAAATCACTGAAGAAAGATAGCATTATTGCCGAGTTTTCAGAACTTTATCATTTAACCAATACCATTCATCCCGGGCAATTTATGTTTTGTTCAAAAAATGAATTTGATAAAACATATTCCTCTTTAAAAAATTCCATAAAAACGGATCTTTCCCTGGTAGAATATTATAAATTGACAGCCACCTTAATGGCAAAAATCAAAGACGGACATACAGCCGCTGATAGAGGAAGAATTATTAATTTGCTCAATGACAGATTAGTTTTTCCTTTCAGCATCTATAAAATTAAGGACAAATATTATCTGGATCAATCATCTCCGGAAAATAAAGAATATGCAGGATTGAGAGTTTTGAAGATCAATGGAAAAGACATCAATACTGTAGTGAACGAAATTCAACAATATATTCATCTTGAAGGCAGAAACGAAACAGGACTCAATATGCGGTTTAGTAATTTCCCCTTTTATTATTTTATTTACAATCAGACAGAAAAGTTTGAAATTGAATATGAAGATCGTAACCACCATAAACTAAAAGGGATATTCAAAGGAATGCCATTTAAGGAATATACAAGCAATATTTCAAAAAAAACAGAACCTTTGACTACAGAGTTCAGAACAAACGACTTAGCTGTTTTAAAATTTCGTTCATTTGAAAATGGATATAATGAAGCAGACCGGAAAATTGCAGAGAAACAATTAGACCGATTTTTCGCACAACTTGACAGTTTAAAAACGAAAAACTTAATTATCGATTTACGGGATAACAGCGGTGGTTCTGCAGATATTGCCAACTACCTGTTTTCATATTTAAGCAGTACTCCTTATTACTATTTTGATTATAGGGGAGCAAAATATAAAAGCGTAAAAGAGTGGAAGCATTATGCTCAATATCCGGACAATATCGAAGAAATCAATCTGAACGAAACAAAACCCAAGGATGGATTAAATTGCTACACAGAAATCAACAGCACAGATTGGTGGTTTAAACTCCAACAAAACAAACCCAATTTTTACAAAGGAAAAGTCAGCGTTTTGATCAATGGTGGATGTTTTTCAACTACCGGGCATCTGTTAGCTTTGATGAGAGAACATAAAATTGGGAAATTTTACGGTGAATATTCACAAGGAAGCAATTACAGCAATGCAGGCGGACAGGCATTTGTATTACCATATTCCAAAACATTGGTCTGGATTCCTACTTTTCAATACAGAATGAGAACCCCTCATTTCATCAATGATCCTAAAGGAATTAAACCGGATGTTGAAATACCAGCACAACCAGATGATCTAAGAACAGGATTTGACAGGCAAATGGATTTTGTAATGAAGCAATAGCCGTGATTTGAATATATGTTGAGGTTCGTTCAAAAAATGTAGAAAACTGTAATTCTGAGTGTTTTTTGATTAAATGTATATTATTTTGATGATGATTTTTTTGTGACGCAAAGGTTTAATTTTTGAAACAGTTGATTTTAAGGGAGCAAAGACTGGAATCAACAAAGTTGATTCGTTGAAGCGTGTGTCTAAGCATATCGCTTCATCATCGACGAAGTCGCCTCCCTTAGCCCCCTTAAAATAGAGCGAGATTATACACAAACTTTGCGTTAATCCTTTTTACAGACTTGAAGAAATGTAAAATTCTAAGATAAATTCAGCGATTTATCTAAATAAGATAGAGCAGAGGAAAAATGTACTGATAAGGAGTTTTTGTGACGCAAAGTCTTAGTTTCTTTGTATTTACTTTAGTGAGCAAAGACTGGAATCAACAAAGTTGCTTCGTTGAAGCGTGTGTCTAAGCATATCGCTTCATCAGCGACAAAGTCGCCTCCCTTAGCCCCCTTAAAATAAAGCGGGATTATGCATAAACTTTGCGTCAAAATTTTTTGTAGCCTTACTTCAGACTTGCTGTATGTATATTTTCGCCTTACTTTATATGCAAGATTTTTAATTGAGCATAAAACTGTTCACGGTAACTGAGCCCTATAGGAATACTCTTTTTATTGCTCAAGATAATGACATGCTGCTCGAGATAATTGACTTTGTTGAGGTTGATGAAAAATGACTTATGAACCCTGCAAATGTAATTGAGATGCTTTAAATTTTCCTCAAAAGAAGTTAAGGTTGCGTGAATCATAATCGTACCGGCTTCAGTATGTAGATTAATATAATTGCCCATGCCTTCAATATAAATTAATTCTGCAGGGTTAACTTTGATTAAACGCTTATCACTTTTCACATAAAAGCTGTCATTCTCTTTTTCCGCAGTGATGGATGCTGAGGTTTGCTGTACAGGTTTCAGGAATTGACTTACTTTTTGGATGCTTTTAGCAAAACGTTCCAAAGAGATGGGTTTCAACAGATAATCGATAGCACTTTGGTTAAACGCATCCAATGCATATTGATTGTACGCCGTGGTGTAGATGATGGCGGGAGGATTATTGAACATGCTAACGAATTCGGTTCCGCTGATTTCCGGCATTTTAATATCCAGAAAAATGAGATCGATGTCTTTATTTCTGTTGAGAGTCGTGATTAGTTCAAAAACGTTATTGCAGACCCCTTCTAACTGCAAAGTGTCAAATTTTGAAATGTGATGAATCAAAACATCCTGAGCCAGCTTTTCGTCATCTACCACTAAACATTTTATTTTTGTCATTTCCTAGAATTTTATTTCAAGCATAATTTTAAAAATACCATTGCTTTGTTCAATTTGAAACTGATGTCTGGAAGGATAGATCAATTGCAAACGTTTGCGGATGTTTTCAATACCAATTCCGCCCACCTCTTTCTGGGCTGATTCTTTAAAATTATTTTCACAGGTAAATATAAGACTAATATCGTCACAGCTTAATTTTGCATGGATATAAGAATGACCCACTGTAGAATCTGTGCCGTGTTTGAAGGCATTTTCTATCAGGGGTAATAATAGCATTGGAGTAATCTTGACATATTCTTTTACATCATCGTAATGAAAGGTAATTGTTGCGTTTTCAGGCATTCTTAATCTTTCAATATCGATATAGGTATTCAAAATATGGATTTCGTCACCTATAGAAACTTCTTTCACCTGCGTTTCGTATAAAGAATAACGCAGAATATCAGAGAGTTTTAAAATAACATCCGGTGTTTCATCTGATTTTTTAAGAGATAAAGAATACAGACTATTGAGTACATTGAAGAGAAAATGGGGGCTGATCTGTGATTTCAGCAAACTGAGTTCTGCGATAGTCTGTTGAGTTTGTACCTGTCTTTCTTTTTTGATTTTCAATAAAAATTGCTGGAGGGCATACCCGATAATCATGATCCCTAAAACAAGAATGATTCCCGGAAAAACATCGAAATAATATTGATACTTTTCTAATCCCGCAGGAGCAGAGGAGGTGGCAGCAACCGGAGTAAAATTAATCAGTTCTGTAGTATTAAAACTCTGATATAACCATTGTACATACTGACCCAATATGAATGTAATGCCTAAGATGATGGCTGATATAGAAACACCATACTGTTGTATTCTTTTATGTTGCTGAAGTTGGGGAAGAAGCCAAAAGTTATTCAGCCATGCAGGAGAAAAAAGCAGGATGTTATAAAAGAGAATAAAATGTATAGGGATGTTCTTATCATTATTGATTATCGGTGCTGAAAATATAAAGATGATAAATACAAGGTTGCTGAATATTCTCAGAAAATTATATCTGTTCAATGGTTGATTGGTTTTATAAGCTGGTAAAGTTAAATATTTTCACCCGTAGCAAGCTCTTTTTTACACCAATGCGTATGAATCATTGACAAACAATAAAAAATGAATGTCCAAATTGTTGGTCCATAGTATGAGGCTGTTGGTCAAAAAAATGAAAAACTATACGAGAGCTATTCTTTCATTTGCATCAATAAAACTGAAACATGAAAAGACTCTTTCTTTTATTTGCCCTGAATTTATTTGTCATCACTTCTTCACAAAGCCCCGATTACAAACAGTCAATCGACAGTCTGTTGAACTATTTTCAGAAAAACAATGCTTTTTCAGGGAGTGTCTTACTTCAAAAGAGCGGACAGACTATTTATAAGGGAGAATTCAATACATTTCCAAACGGTACCAATACCTATAGAATTGGATCAATTACTAAAATTTTTACTGCTGTTATTATTTTTCAGCTCATTGAGGAAGGGAAACTTAAACTTGAAACGAAACTCAGCACGTTTTATCCTGCCATACAATATGCTGATGAAATCACCATAGGAAATCTTCTGAGCCATACCAGCGGAATTTACAATTATTTAGAATGGGAAGACTATTACCCCCAGAAAAGTAATAGCTACACCAAAGAAAATATGCTGAAACTCATAGAACAGGGGAAACCGGAATCTAAGCCTAATCAGGAAAGTTCCTATAGCAATTCCAATTACACTTTATTGGGGTATATCGTAGAAGATCTAACGAAAAAGGACTACTCAGAAAACGTAAAATCCCGTATTATCAATCCATTGGGGCTTCAGAATACCTATTACGAAACAGAGAAAGATAAAAGTGGAAACTTCAAACGGAATGATTCCTATAAATTTGATGGAGAAACCTGGTCTAAAGAAAAGGAGACCCATCCAAGTTTTACCCTTGCCGCAGGAGCGATGGTTTCTAATACGGAAGATCTATCCAGGCTGATGTTTGCCCTTTTTAATGAAAATCTGGTGTCCAAAAAATCATTAGAACAAATGGAAAAGACCAATTTGCAAACCGGGATTGGCTATGGATTGTTCAGAACGCCCTTTCATCATAAAAACGGATACGGTCATACCGGCAGAATCGATGAATTTCGGGCTGCTACAGTCTACTTTCCGGCAGATGATCTGACTTTGACAATTCTTACCAATGGAACCAACATTAAACTGAATGATATTGCATTAGGGATCGCTTCAAAATATTATCATACCCAATACCAAAGACCGGATTTTACGGCATATGAAAATGCAAATGCTCCTCAGACCCAGATCTACACAGGTATTTACAGTGCCAAATTAGCAGGGATCATCAGCATTGGAAAGTTCAGAATAACACAGGCAGGGAAAAATCATCTGTATTTTGAGATGTATAATAACGAAAAAGATCATGATAAGGAAAGTCGGAAGGCACTCCTGAAAAGAACCGGAGAAAATGAGTTTTATTCTTTTGAAACTAACGCAAAACTTCAGTTTTTACTGAATAAAAAAGGAATGGTGACTGGAATAAAACTGGCGCAGGGCAATAATTCTATCCGTTGTAAGAAATTATAGTCTTGGCTCATATCCGCTTTGTCGATTCCGATCTTTGCCTCCTCTAAAATCAATAGGATAGCTGATAAACTTTGCGTTAATCCTTTTTTGCAGACTTGAAGAAATATAAAATCCTAAGATAAATTCAGCGATTAATCTAAATAAGATGTGTAACAGAGGAAAAAATGTACTGATAAGGATTTTTTGTGACGCAAAGTCTTAGTTTCTTTGTACTTACTTTAGGGAGCAAAGGCTGGAATCAACAAAGTTGATTCGTTGAAGCGTGTGTCTAATCATATCGCTTCATCATCGACGAAGTCGCCTCGCTTAGCCCCCTTAAAATAAAGTGGAATTATGCATAAACTTTGCGTTTACCAAAAACGATTTTGTTCTTAGTTTACAATGATGTCATCATACAGGATATCCACTACTTTTTCTAAAATTTCTCCCGTTTCATTAAAGCTGGTATTGGTCAATATAGATATTCCCATATTTTGTTTAGGATAAATCACAAACCAATTCTGCATTCCGTATATCCCGCCATGATGTCTGTAGATTAACTGATGATCATTTTCAATGATGTACCAATGATAGCCTTCCCAAAAATCAGAACCTTCTTTATATAATTTTTTATGAGACTCATTGATAATAGGATTTGATGAGTCAAGTTGCAACTTCATATATTTCACCAAATCGGTGGTCGTAGAATGTAGCCCTGAAATTCCACCCCATAAAGTTCTGTTGAAATTGGGCATTAACTCGTTTTTGTCATTATAGCCTTTCACCAATCTTGCTTTATCATTTTCATTGAGGGTGAACTTAGTCTGGTTCATTTTATTGGGTTTTAAAACAAATTCAGAGACCAGTTCCTCATAAGGTTTTTGATACACTTTTTCAAGGATATAGGCTGTCAGCTCTGGAGCTGTATTTGAGTAGAAATATTTTTCTCCAGGCTTCGTTTCGATTTTGATGCGTTTTAACCCTTCTAAAAAAGCCTCTTTATTTTCACTTTTTATCGGGAAATTAGGAAATCCGCTGGTGTGAGTGATGAGGTGCTTGATTTTGATAGGTTCCCCTTTATATTCTAAATTGGGATAAGATTCATTAAGATAGATTCTAATATCATCTTCTAAACTGAGTTTTTGATCGAGTACCGCTTTTGCAGCTACATATCCTGCAAAAGTTTTCGTGACAGAAGCGAGTTCATAAAGACTAGAATCGTTGGGTTTGTTTCCTTTTCCAATCGTTAGCTCTCCAAAATGCTTTATGGTAGATTTTCCGTCTTTAAGCACGGCAATAGAAACAGAATGAAATCTTTTGTCTTCTAAGAGCTGAAGTGCATTTTTTGTAATTGCATTTTCAATCTTTTTTTCATGGGTTGGGTAAGCGCTTTTACAGCCAAGTAAAGCAAGAAATAAAATAAGGGTTACATATTTCATGGTCAGAATTTTAATTGGATTTTGATCATCTGACGCAAATATCCTGTAGAAAATCTTGAAAAGAGTCCATCTAAAAAAGTCGGACTCATTTTGTTGATTAAAATGAGTCCGACTATCTGCAATTCAAAGTCCGATTATTTACAAATTGTTAATTATCAGCTGTTTCTAAATTCTGTCGGAGTTTGATTCGTATATTTTTTAAATGAAGTATGAAAAGAAGATTTAGAATTGAAACCTACTTCATATAAAATTTCTAGCACGGTATATTTTTTTTTCGCAGGGTCTTTCAGAATGGTCATCGCTTTTTTAACGCGGTATTCATTCACAAAATCAAAAAAGTGCTGATTGAGATGATGGTTAATTAATACAGACAGCTCACGAACAGGAATGTCCACCTGATCTGCCAATTCCTGAATCGTTAATGAAGGTTCCAGGAAAGGTTCTTTTTCAACCATGAATTTTTTAAGCTCTTCGATCTGAAGGCTTTTTGTGGCGTCCGTTTTATTTTCAGTTTCCAGAGTGTCGGCAAAATCTTTTGTCGGCTGTAGCGTAGAATCAATCCTTCGGAAAAGCTCAGGATAGTTTAATGCCTTTAAAATAAACCAGCAGGCGGCCAATAAAGACACTGTTCCTGCAACAATATTCAGCCAGATAAACAGATCTCTATGCTGGGTGTATCTTACGATGTTTTTAAAAATAATACATATATGGATGACTAAGAAAATCAGGGTAAGCTGAGACAGCCATTTGTATAATAAAGTGTTTGGATTGGTATAGTTTTCAAGATAAATCTCTTTATATTTTTTAAGGATAAGAAATACAGCAATGATATAAAAGAAAAACTGCATTTCCCCGATTGCCTGATAAAAAAACATTTCCGGAGAGTTCCACATCGTTGCAAAGAATTCTTCTTTAGCAGCACCTTCTGCTAGATAAAGTCTTGGCACTAAAATTAAATTGGCAACAATAAAAGGAACAAGATGCAGGAAATGCTTTCTTTTTAAAGTGAAATCGGAATAGCAAACTGCATTTACGTACAGATAGAAAAGAGGCATTACCAATAAGTAAGCTGATATTTTGAAAGCTTTCAGATTATAACTCTCCACAAAAAGATGCATAAAAAGTCCGCTGATGTCAATCGCATTAATGATAAGGAAAGCGGCAAATAATCTGTTTTCCAGTTTTCTTTCTGTTTTTACTGTTAACAGAAATACAGCTAGCAAGAGCGATACAAAAACGGCAATCGCAGCAATAACTTCCAGAAAACTTAATTTGTCCATTAGTTTTTTTGCAAAAATAGGGTATAAGTGATAAAGAAAAATAGATTTTGTTGATAAGAATGTTTTTGCTGTGCAATCAATTATTAAGTCTGCTTAAACTTAACCACAAAAGTCACAAAAGTTTTTATTTTTTTTAAACACTTTAGCACACTTTAAAAAGCTTAAGGAAATACCACACGATTAAGTTCACATAAGATGAAAATCTTTGATTTTCAACAAAACTTAAGTGTACTTCTTATACAGAAAGTATATAACTTAAGTGTTTAAAAAATCTTTGTGGTTTAATAAAAAAATTAAACAGCGTTATTATTCTGATGCTGGTCTGCTATGCAAAGTCAGGAGACTTAGGAGAGCGGGGAGCGGTATTTTTATCCATATGCTTCGAGGAATATCTTCTTAATCCATAAAATCCTTAAAGCCAGGGGTTTCCCATTCGTATTTTATTTGTAAGTTAGTGTCGCCCAAAATAGAACAGTATAAAACATACTGAACAACTTTGATAAAGAGGGTTCAATTTGTCCTGTTACTCTCTATTTTAAAAAATAATATACCAAAAAACTAAATATATTACAATGAAGAAGACACTGATTATTCTGTCAATAGGCGCTTTGCTTGCGGCTTGTAACAAAAAAGCTGAACAAAAAATAGATACTGTTGCCATAGAAACTCCCACAGCTATAGAAAAATCTTCGGGAGCAACCACTCAGTTTGACATCAATTCTGTGCCGGTTTCCAATGCTGAGGTGGGAGATTTTCCCTTTTTCAGTTTTCCCAAAGGGCTGGACTTCCAGAACAAACCGGTACAAAGAAGTTACGATAGGCTGTTTTTTCCACTTAACGGCGTCATGACACCGATAGAAGGAAAAGTATGGAAAACCTATGTCGTCAACGAGAAAAACAATACAGAAGAATGGTCATTACCTTATTTTTTGAAAAGCTATGATGAGGCGATTACAAAACTGGGGGGTGTAAAAATATTTGATGCTAAAGTCTCTCAGCAGGAGCTTGACAGAATAAAAGACGAAGCCAAATATTTTGGTGAAGAAGGTTCTATAGACTATTGGAATGAACCCGTAAAAGTATATGTCATAAGAAGACCCAATGGTGATGATATTTATATTCAGCTCTATGGAAATACCTCTACCGGAGCCATACAAATTCTACAGAAAGCACCGATTGAGCAGGGCGCAAAACCGTAGAGTAGAGCTGGTGAATAACATCACTTCTTTGAAAGTGCTTTAAACATAAAGAGATGAATCAAACTGATTCATCTCTTTTTATTATTCTTTTATTAAGCTTCAATAAATTCTAAGAGATCTTTATTAATAGTTTCGTGTTCCGTAGTGGGCATTCCGTGAGGAAAACCGGGATACGTAATCAGTTTTCCGTTTTTCAATAGTTTTGCAGATTTTATAGCAGAATTTTCGATCGGTACAATTTGGTCATCTTCCCCGTGAAGCACCAAAACCGGAATATCTACGGCTTTCAGATCTTCGGTGAAATCAGTTTCAGAAAATGCTTTGATTCCGTCATAATGAGCTACAATACCACCCATCATTCCTTGTCTCCACCAGTTTCTTTGTACCCCGTCTTTTACATTGGCACCTTCTCTGTTGTATCCATAGAAAGGGAAAGTGAGATCAAAATAAAACTGGTTTCTGTTATTCAAAGTCTGCTCTCTGATTCCATCAAAAACTTCCATGGGAACTCCATCCGGATTGTTTTCACTTTTTACCATTACCGGTGGAACAGCACTTATTAAAACTGCTTTTTTTGCTCTGCCATTGGCATATTTATGTACATAGCGGATCACTTCACCACCTCCTGTAGAGTGTCCGATGTGTACCACATCTTTCAAATCAAGGAATTCTACCAATTCTGCAGCGTCAGAAGCATATTGCTCGATGGTGTGATTGTAGATGTTCTGGCTTGAGCGGCCGTGGCCCCTTCTGTCATGGGAAATTACTCTGTACCCTCTCTGTAAGAAAAAGATAACCTGTGCATCCCAGTCGTCTGATGATAACGGCCATCCGTGGTGAAACATCAATACCGGTCCTGCTCCTTGGTCTTTATAAAAAATCTCTGTTCCGTCTTTTAATGTAAGTGTGCTCATAGTTTTAAATTTTTAATGTTAATTGATATTTTATTTTATAATTTTTTGTTGTCTTAATTCTTTAGCAAATGTAGGACAGTTCGCTTTCACTGAAATTAATCTAGTTTAATTTCGTACCTATTGACAACATTTTTTTGTTTGAGCCATTTAATTTGCTTTCTGATTCCAATCTTTTCTTCAGATCATCATTCAATCTTAGCATTTTGGGATCATCAAATAGCTTCTGAACTATGAATTTTACAGGCTTTTTTCTAATTTGCGGCCGTAAAATAAATGTATGTTTCAAAATATTATCAAAAACATCTCACGATTTGTGATCCTGACTCCGGAAGAAGAAAATATATATGAAGGTTTGCTGACCCTTCAGAAGTTCCCGAAAAAAACACATTTGCTACGCGAAGGAGAGATTTGCCAATTCGAAGGGTTTATAAAGCAAGGATGTGTACGAACCTATTATCTTGATGAAAACGGTTTTGAAGTAACCCTTCTGTTTGCCGTTGAAGATTGGTGGATTACCGATATTGATTCTTTTAATAATAGAACACCCTCGAAGATTTTTATAGAAGCCCTGGAAGACACCGAAATTTATATGTTGAATCCGGAAACTAAAGAGGAACTGATGCAGAAGGTTCCGAAGTTTGAAAGAGCATTCCGGCTGATGATGCAGCGGTATGTGGTGACGCTTCAAAACCGACTGGTTAATACCATTTCTCAACCTGCTACAGACCGTTATCTGGAATTTATCAGGGTGTATCCTACCATTCCGCAGCGTGTGGCACAGTATTATATTGCATCGTATCTTGGCGTTTCTAAGGAGTTTGTAAGCACCATCAGGAAACGATTGGCTAATAAAGAGAAACAAAAATAATAAGCAGGAAATTTTCCTTTCTTGAAATGACAACAAAAATTCGAAGAATTATTAGGGTGGTTATGCAGAATAGGTAAACCACCTTTTTTATTTAGAATAAAAGAAAAGATTATTTATTAAACCAGTTAAATTTCTAAGATTTTTATCCGTTCTACATTTGCCTTATTAATTTAAATAATAAAAAATGATACAGGAAAACAAAACAGCAGAAGGCTTTGGAATGCCTTGGGAAGATATTTATGGATATGCCCAGGCGGTAAAAAAAGGAAACACCGTTTGGATTTCCGGTCAGTTGGGTCACAACGAAAAAGGCGAATTAGCAGAAGGAATGGAAGCACAAATGAAACAAACTTATGCAAATATTAAAGAATTATTGTCAAGGTATGATATGACGATGGAAAATGTGATGGAAGAGGTTATCTATGCAATGGATATGACGATGGCGTTTGAGGCGAGAAAAAATTTCAAAACAGAATTTTACGATAATCCTGAAGCTGTAGCCAGCACAATGGTTGGAGTAAGCGGGCTTGCATTGCCGGGACAGCTTGTCGAAATTAAAATTGTAGCAACTGTATGAGTTTACAGTCTTGAATTTTTGATCCTTTCGTTTTAAGAATAAAGAACTTATTTGGTGTTTCAAAGGAGTTTGTAAGCACCATCAGGAAACGATTAGTGAATAAGGCAAAATAGATCAATAGTTGAATATTATAAAATGCCGGATATGGAAAATACCCGGCATTTTTTGTGGAAAATTCCTGCAATAATAGAGGTTGTAGATTGTTTTGCTTGAAAATCCCAACTCTGCTGCGCAAAGTCTCCCGACTTTGAGCTAGTAAATAGAATCATTTCTTTTAAACTTGCTCCAAAGTCAGGAGACTTCGGAGAGAGGATGTAATAAGGTCTTCAAAGTCAAGCGATTTTAGAGTGAAGGTATCTATTAGTTGAATCAGTCAAGTTATTCTTTCAAATCCTGAATGGTAATTTCTTTTGTCAAAATTTTATAAAATGTAGATTCTCCACCGCTTCCATGTTTAAAATTTCCTGAAGAAAAATCAAGATCATCAATTTTATATGAGGAAAAATGTTCTCTAAATTCTTCTATTGTAACTATATCACCAATTTTATTAACTAATTGTGGGTACAAAATCTTTAGGTATCTCATAAAAGCTTTAAATGCATTAGATTTCGGTAATAAATTTCCTACAGTTATAAGATCATTCCAAGAGTCTGGCCAAGTAGTTTGTATTGCTTTAAAATAATTATATAGAATCAAAGCAATTTCCATTTCTCTATTCTCTATATATAAATTTCTGAATGGTAATTCATTAAGTTCATTATTATTTAATAAACTTAATTTGTAACCTCTTAGAAGTGTTGTTCTATCTTCAAACGGATCTTTTGATATCAATTTTAGTAATGACTCTACAAAAACGGCTTGAGTCAAAGGTTCTGAATTTACTCGACCTTTTGTTTTAACTCCTAATCTTTTAATTCTATGGTATAGAGGACTGTTTGAATCTGCCTCATCTAATGCAACAGCTATCTTATGTGCTACTCTAAAAGGGCTTTTAATTTTTGAAAGGCCTTCCAAATCATAAACTAAGCTTTTATTTACTTTTGTTTGTGCTAAATTAATGGTTGCGAAAATATTTGCTTGTTCGTCAATATCCAACCCAACAAAAATTACAACATTTAATTCAAATTTTTCTAAATTTAATGAAAAATCGTAGTTTCCTAGGTCATTCATAAACGCAGCAATTCTATGTTGCCCATCCAAAACCTTAGCTATTTTATGTAAAGGTATATTCAAATCATCAAAATCTGATCTAAATTCATTTAAAATTAGAGTTGAATTATCTGGATCAAATTCTGCACAATTAGGGTCAATTGATAAAACAATTCCTGTAGGAAAAGATGCATCTGGTGATTCTAAATATTTTTTAATTTTAGCTACTCTTGCTTTATCTAATGGTCTTTGAATACCTAAATATCTTTCCACATCTCTATTCTCACCTTCTATTCTCCTGACATCAGAATAAGTAATGTCAACTAAATCTTGAGCCAAAACAGTTCCAACAAAAAAATCGCCTTTTGATTGAGTCAGTTTTATAACACTTAATACTTTATTTCTCATTAGTTGACTGATTTAATGTATTTTTAAATTCACTATTGAAATCTTTCTGCTCTTTGGACTGATTACTAACATAATCTGATGGCTTATTTGAGTGATAAATACTATAAATTCTAAATATTATAGTAATAGCTAAAAATGATAATGAGACCCATAAATATATTTGGTTTTTAGTTACATTTTGAACAATTTTAGGGTCTACATTATTTTTCAAAACAAATACATAACATAATCCAAAACCATACATTAAAACTGTCAAAAAGAAATAAAAATCTAGAAATGGTAGTTTAATTGACTTCCCATGAGTTTTCTTGATAAAAAAAATTGAAGGAGCTAAAAAGCTAACACAATATGCTAGTACTTCAGAACTAGTTACTTTTAATGCTATAGCATCTGAAATTGATGTTTTAATAACTTCAGATGATAAACCCAGCATTAAGGGAGCTAAAGCAAACAATGTTAGCCAAAAAACTTCGCTAACACTTTTCCTTAGTAAGGTAAAATCCACAATCTTGCTCATTTAAAATTATGTTTATTTAGGGCCATTATTAATAGCATTTTATTGCTAATTCTTCATAAGTCCCTCTAAATTCTTTTTTTCCTGAAATAAC
This sequence comes from Chryseobacterium sp. FR048, assembly GCF_056844665.1. Lineage (NCBI taxonomy): Bacteria > Pseudomonadati > Bacteroidota > Flavobacteriia > Flavobacteriales > Weeksellaceae > Chryseobacterium > Chryseobacterium sp. FR048. The sequence continues at coordinate 165,974 of NZ_JBXDSE010000004.1, forward strand.
ACTTTTTCTCGTTAAAAAATGAAATTCTCCAATGTTATGGTAAAGTGCTCTAATTGATTCATGATTAGCATTTAATATCAATATTTTTACACCTCTATTAACAGCCTTAACCACACAATTTTTTAGTCTAACTTGATCTTCCCATTTAAATAGAATCTCATTATATTTTATGAATCCATTATTATTGTGCTTAACGGTGTAAGGTGGATCAATAAAAACAAAGTCATCTTTTCTAGCTTTATTAATCAATACTTCAAAATCGTTAGAGCTGAATTTTACGTTTTTAAGTAATTTAGATCTCGATTCAAAATTATCATTATCCAAAACTACTCTTGTTTTTGTACCAATTGGCACATTAAATTCATTATTAGCATTTACCCTATATAAGCCATTCCAACAAGTTCTATTTAAATATAAAAATCGAATTGCAATTTCAATGTCTATATTTGGTTCTTGAGCACGTATATTATAATACAAAATCTCATTATGCATTCCATTTAGATCTATAAGACTGTTGTTTATAGTTGCCCAATTATCTCTAATTTGTTCGTAAGTAATAATTAACTCATTATTTATATCATTTAAAAATGCTTTTTTAGGTTTTAAGTAAAAAAACATAGAACCTCCTCCTAAGAATGGTTCAAAGTATCTATTAAATTGATCACTTTTAGGAATCAAATGATTATAATTTTTAATAAACCATCTTTTTCCTCCAGCCCATTTTATAAATGATTCCATTAATTACTTAATCCAATTATATATTTTAAACTTCATTTTCAAACCATTTTATAATAAATTATGGTATAGAAAAATGTATAAATTTTTAAAAAGCAAGTATAAGTAAAATTTTTAATTCCTACTATGGGGAAAACCGTAATTTTTTTTGGCTAAATTTTATATAACTTGCTTTACTATGTTTGTTTTATTCTATAAATCTGTAAAAATAAAAAACATCTTAAAATTGTGAATCCGTATTTTTACGGAATTTCTCCAAAAACTATATCATAAAAAATCCCAACTTTCGTCAGGATTTATTAATTATATTGTTTCATAATCTATATTCCAACCACCTTGAAAAAACTGGCAAGAGTTAAATTTCTAGCATGGCAAATTCGCATTATGGTGATAAGGGAAATTTGATAAGTCGCATCTTCTCTTATTCTTCGAACTGTCTTTTCATCAATGTTATGATCTACTGCAAATTTGCTATTATTGTTCAAAGGAATAACCCATTCATCCCTTATAAATTCAACAATTTTTCTATTTGTTTCCGTCATAGAAACAAATAAATTACTTATTCTTAAAAAAAACTCGGACTGAAATCCGAATACCTGTGTTTTTTTCTTACATTTATAAAAAAATACAACCCATGAAAAAGATAAAAACAAATTTCGATACCCAGTTTCGGGCAAGTAAGAAGCGCTCCGGGTTGCAACTGATGGAAACGTTCTTTCAGTTCAATGAGCTGGATGTTTCCAAAGAAAGGCTCAGCAACATTATGAATTATGCTGTAAAGAGAAATAGCTGGATCAATGAAGATCCGGCGGTCATCTATGAGTTTTACCAGTCGATGAGGTTGTTAATCCGGGCAGGATATCTCTTTATGCTGAAGGAAAGAAAATGGACGGTCGATACCCGTCAGGAAAAGGTTTCCCCGTGGACTCTTGGCCTGCTTTCGGAGAAGGAATACCGGAATCCACTACTGGTTTTCAAAAATGCATTCAGAGAGTACACTCTCAAAGAATTTGATTATTTTATGTCCGGAATCGTCTATTTCTCAATGGGTGTCTATGAAAATCTCCCGGAAAGAAATATCGTGATGCCTTACATCCATACGGTGAAAATGCTGGATGCAGCACACCTTATTCTTCAAAGAAAGAGAGAAAAGAAAACAGCTGATACCCATTCAGAATAAGAAGGTGATGCATCAATAAAAGATTGAGATTGGTTGATGCAGGTGGTTTATATTCTGATGATATTTTTTCTAAAGCAAAGTTTTCATTTTTGAAACTGCTGATTTAAAGAGAGCAAAAGAATAGAATCAACTTCGTTGCTTCGTTGAAGCATACGGCTAATCATCCAGCTTCATCAGCGACAAAGTCGCTTCCCTTAGCTCCCTTACCATAAAGCAGAATTACTAATAAACTTTGCGTTTATCTTTTTAAACAATCAATCAAAAAATAGCTGATAAAATAATTAAAACCTTTATGACAATACAAGCTCAATCTATTAGGAATATCCTTTAATGCAAAAATCAAATCAAATAATCAAAAAATAGCATTTTTTCGCATTATTCTACTTCCTAATTTTGCACCAATAAATGGGTTGAATTACGAATGGAATGTATAGAAAATGGAGATTAAGATAACAAAAATTAAAGAAAACGAAATAGCTGCATTACAGGAGATTGGTAAAAAAACGTTCTTTGAAACATTCTCCGTGAATAATACGGCCGAAAGTATGGCACAATACCTTGAAACAAGTTTTGCCACAGAAAAGCTTATTGCTGAGGTAAATGATGAAAATTCCGAATTCTACCTGGCTAAGCTAGAGGATACCATTATCGGATATTTAAAGATCAACACCGGTTCATCACAAACTGAAATTGTAGAGGGGAATGCGCTTGAAATTGAAAGGATATATGTTTCTAAAGACTTTCACGGAAAGAAAGTAGGGCAGGCCCTTTATAACAAAGCGATTGCCATTGCCATCGAAAAAAATGTAGACTACGTTTGGCTGGGAGTTTGGGAAAACAATTTGCGGGCTATCGGATTTTACAGGAAAAATGGATTTGAAGAATTTGATAAACATATTTTCAGACTTGGAAACGAAGAGCAGACCGATATTATGATGAAACTGGATTTGAAAAACCACAAAATGAAAATTGAATTTGTTATCAAATCATTCGATGAATTATCGACGATTGAACTCTACAAAATATTAAAATTAAGAAGCGAAATATTTGTTGTAGAACAGAATTGTGTGTATCAGGATATAGATGATAAAGATTTAAAATGCCATCACCTGATGTGCTTCGTTGATGGGAATTTGGCAGGATATACGAGAATTGTTCCCCGTGGGCTCACCTATGAAGACGTTTCAATTGGCCGCGTTGTTATCGGTTCGGATTATAGAGGATTAGGGCTTGGAAAACAGCTGATGGAACATTCTATACAAGGCTGTAAAGATATTCTTAAAGAATCAACCATTCGGATCAGTGCCCAATTGTACCTGTTGAAGTTTTATAATGCTCTTGGTTTCAAAGAAGTAGGAAAGCCTTACGATGAAGACGGAATTCCGCATATAGAAATGGTTTTACACTAATTCCAGAATATTTTTAAGAATCGGATTAGGATCGTCTTTACGCCATTGGATATACAGATCGGTAACAAAGGGAAGAGGGATAAAGCGGATTCCGGTATTTTGATGCAGATGATAAGAATGTGGGAGAATAGAAATGCCTAATCCGTTTTTAATCAATGAAATAATGGTTGAGCCAAACTCACAGCGAATGTAAGAATCAAGCTTGATTTTATAAAAATTGAGCACTTCCTGAACCAACATATTATAACTGCTGCTGTCATCTCCTGTGGTCAGAAGGAATTTTTGGTCTTTCAGTGTTTCTGCAGAAATATCAGCTAAGGTTTTAAAAGGATGATTTTCGGGAACAACGAAAGAAAGGTTTTCCTGGTGTAATTTCTTTTCATTAATTACGGAATAGGTATTGGTATCACGTGAAAAGGCCAGATCTATCTTATAATTTTTAAGATAATCTTCCTGGATCTCATTCGTCAGCTGAAACAATTCCAGATTAAGGTTGGGAAAAGCGACAGAAATCTTTTTTACAAAATCGGGCAAAACGGAAGATGAAATAGAATCGGGGTGAGCAATTCTTATCGTTCCGGATTCTCCTAAATGAATTTGCCGGGCCAACTGATGAAAAGACTCGATTTGACTAAGTTCTTCGCCCCATTTTTCCTGCAGGAATTTTCCGGCCGGAGTAAGTTTCACATTGCGCTTATCACGGTAAAACAACTGAACACCCAGCTCACTTTCTAAAGACTGGATATGCCGGCTCAGAGCAGATTGGGTAATATTCATTTTTGCGGAAGTATTCCAGAAATGAAGTTCTTTTGCCAATGCCAGAAAGTATTTGAGCTGTTGTAGATCCATTAATGCAAATTAATCATGAGTTAAGCAAATTTAATAAGTAAATTGAATTAAAACGAATCCATCAGAAAAGATTATACAATCTGGACATTTGATTTTCTAAAATCATCGAGATCTGCATCATTAGAATCCAAATCTGTAATTAAAGCATCCACCTGACTCATATCACAGACTTTAAAAGATTCTGTCTGAGATAGTTTGTTTCGGCTTGCAAGGGCAATGGTTTGTTTAGAAGACTGAACCATCATTTTTTTAGTTTCTCCGTCATTTACAGAAGTTGCGGAAACGCCATACACCGGATCTACAGCACAGGTTCCCATGATAAAGACATCTGCTATGTATTTAGAAACCTCATAACAGGTTGTTAATCCTGATGTAGCGGCAAGATCTCGTTCATAATTGCCGCCCAAAAGGATCAGTTCAACATTTTTAAACTTCTCAATAATGGGAACAACAGAATAATTGTTCGTAACAATTCTGATCGTAATATCCAAAGGCATTGCATTGATCACAGCCAGTACGGTGGTACCACCATCCATAAAAACGGTGCTACCATTTTTTAGAAACCGCTGTGTTTTTAGGGCGATAATATCCTTCTCTTTGGTAAGAAAAGACTGCCTGTCCTGAAAAGTTAACGGGTCTTTTTCTCTGAGAATAGCTCCGCCTCTGGCTTTGGATAATAACCCATTGCGATGTAAAGCATCAATATCTCTTCGTACTGTATCTTCAGAAACATTCAGCTGCACGGCCAAATCCTCAAATTTGACTTTTTTCCTGTTTTTTAATTCATTAAGAATGATTTCAAAACGTTCTTCTTTTAGCATATATTATTTTCTGAATTTATAAATGATGGCTACCATAACAAACAACAAAGCTATGCTTTCAAAAGCAACAGTCAAAGAAAAATGATGAGCAATAAATCCTAAAAGTGCTGGTCCTGCCAACTGCCCGGCATATCCCATTGTAGAAATAACCGGAATGGTAACCGTTGGCGACAATCCTACAATTCGTCCTCCTTCACTGAAAAAGACAGGAACAATATTAGCCGCACCAATTCCCAATAGGATAAATCCAAACAGCGATAATAAAATCCAGGGACTGAATAGCAAAACTAAAATTCCGATAGAGGCGATTAAACTTCCTCCAATCACAATGATTTTACTGTTTAATTTGCTGACCAAAGAATCTCCGGTCAATCTCATGACGGCCATAGCCACTGAAAATGCCGCATAGCCAATACCTGAAAATTCCGACTCGATCCCTTTGTGATCTCTTAGAAATATCGCACTCCAATCCAGCATTGCTCCTTCTGAAAGAAAAACTATAAAACACATAAACCCCAAAACCAGTACTGTTCCGTTCAACCATTGGAAACGCTTAGTTACTGCTTTAGCTTCATCAACGTGAGAGAATTTCTGAATAATTTCCTTTTCTGCTTGGTAGTTCAATAAATTCTTATACTGAAAAGCCAATAACAGAAGCAATAGAGCGGAGATTGTAATGGCTGCATAAATGGGATTAAGCCCAAATTTTATTAAAAACCCTAAACCAATGGAACCGAATAACCCCCCAACACTAAATAAACCGTGTAAAGACGACATAATAGATTTTCCATAAGCATTTTGAACCTGCACTCCCTGTGAGTTCATAGCCACATCAATGGTACCGATGCCACATCCAAACGCAAATAGGGTAGCGCCCATTAAATATATATTATGGATGATCAATAAGAATGGAAGAAGGAATGCTACCATAAGAACCGCCATAAGAATTACTTTTCTGCTTCCGAATTTGCTGATAAAGAATCCCGAGAGTGGCATCATAAACAAAGCACCACCTCCTAATAGAAGAAGTAGAAGTCCCAGTTCAGCTTCATTTAATAAAAGTCTGTCTTTTGCTAAAGGGACCATAGGGGCCCAGCTCGAAATAGCAAGACCACAAACAAGGAATATAAATTGTGTTGCCAGTTTTGCTTTTGATATTTTGTTATCAAACATAGATTAATTTTATTTTGCAAATTTATGCAATATTGCATAAATTTGCAAAATAAATATTTGAAAAGATCAAATATTAAAATGATACTTATTAAAAATTTACAAAATGAAAATTGAACATTTAGCGATTTGGGCAGACGATTTAGAAAAGATGCGTCAGTTCTATCTGAAGTATTTTGATATGACGAGTAACGAAAAATACATTAATGAAAAGAAAGGTTTCTCTTCCTATTTTCTTTCATTCGGTGAGGGTAAAGCCCGCCTAGAAATTATGAATAGAATTGATATTCATGAAGAACCTGAGAAAAGAGGCTTCAGTAAAGGGATTGCCCATTTTGCAATTTCAGTAGGCGGAAAAGAAGCGGTAGATCGGTTAACCGAAAGGCTGAGAAATGATCATTACACGATTGAAAGTGAACCGAGAACAACAGGAGACGGGTATTACGAAAGTGTGGTTTTAGATCCTGAAGGAAATTACGTTGAAATATCGGCTTAACCATATCAATTATCCCAAAGTTAAAATAAAGTGAAATTTACGATCAATAAGACTCTGGTAGATTATTGTTTGTATTTTTATTCAATAAATGTTGTAGTAATCAATTAGTATGAATCCTGTACAGAATCCAAATATAAAAGCAGTCTTTTTTGATATTGACGGCACATTAATCAGTTTAAAAACCAGAGTTATTCCGGAATCAACTCAGAAAGCAATAAAAAATCTTCGGGAACAGGGAATTAAAGTTATTGTAGCAACAGGCCGGTCAATCAATGATCTCGGTCATATCAAGCATATCGAGTTTGATGGTTTTCTTACATTCAATGGCGGCTATTGTATGACCATTGATGGGCAGGTGATGTTTAAACAGGCTATTCATCCTGAAGATATTATGAATTTGATTCATTATTCGGAAAACTCAGCGGTAAGCTTTTCATTAATGTATGAAGATAAAGTAAGAATAAGTCACAAAAGTCCGCAGGTGATTGAATTATATACTCATGTAAACCTTCCGGTTCCGCCTTTGTATGATAAAGAAACCCTTGATGTAGATAATGTGCTGCAGGTCAATGTTTTTATTGATCCTGAAAATGAAGGCTCTTTTATGCAGGAAGTGATGCCCAATTCACTTTCATCCAGATGGACTCCTTTGTTTGCAGACGTTAATCCCGGAGGAATAAGCAAGCAGAAGGGAGTAGAGTTTTTCTGCGACCATTTTAATATTGATGTGTCTGAAACGATGGCTTTTGGAGATGGCGGAAATGATATTTCTATGCTAAAGTTTGTAAAAATTGGTGTAGCGATGGGTAATGCGGGCGACAACGTTAAAGAAGTTGCTGACTTTGTCACTGAAGAAGTTGATCATCATGGGGTAGAGGCAGCATTAGTACATTTTGGTTTATTAAGTTAAATTAAAATTGTCCTTGAATTATATTTAGCTTTTGGTGATCCCGATTTTGCTCAATGAAACAGAAATTACAACGCTTAATTTTGATCAGCTCGTTTAGTTTATTTCGAATTAACATTTTTGTAAAGTACAATCGAATACATTCAGGTACATAATGCTGTAATTTTTTCTATATTTAGAAATAGATTAGTACATGTTGACTAATGTTTAGAAAAATGGCCTGTGTTTGTATTTTGCACTCTAAAGCATGCCTGTAAATATGATATAAAAAAGACAATGCTGATAAACCCAATACCTCCGGACGGCGGCATGTTGTATAAAGAAACAGATATGACTCAGTTTTTTCCTGAGCCATTCAATGCAATAACTGCTGTATTATTTTTAGCCTTAGCCATTTTTTGGACCATTAAAATGAAAGGGAATTTTAAAAAATATCCTTTTTTAACCTATTGCTTGATTTTATTATATATTGGGGCTATAGGGGGAACAGTTTACCATTCATTCAGACAATGGCCGGTATTCATTATGATGGATTGGCTGCCTATTATGCTGCTCTGTTTATCTGCCGGATTTTATTTTATAGCTCAGAGTACCAGATGGTACTATGCCATTTTAATGGTTTTTGTATATCTGATCCTTATGCTGGGCTTGAAAAACTGGATTTTGATAGATAATCCTTCTCTTTTTATCAACATCAACTATGCCATCATGGCTTCATTTGTCCTTTTCTCGGTATTGAGTTATTTGATTTATACCCAATGGAAAGCCGGCAAATGGGTAGGTTTTGCTTTGTTATCGTTTGTTCTTGCACTCACTTTCCGCATCATTGATAAATGGGACTGGCTGAGTTTCGGGACACACTTTTTATGGCATACTTTCGGAGTGGTAGCAACGTTTTGTATGTTTAATTATATTCATCTTACACAGAATACAATTAGAAAAACGTAAGCTTTTTATTCTTTAAACATTTTAGAAAGTTTAGAAAAGTACTGCACAATTGCTGAGTAAAACGCCCTAGCGCCCTAAAAGAATAAGCATTAAAATGACCTTTGCGCTTTAGCGTTTAACCAATAAATATCAAATTTAAAAATCAAAATTCTAGCGGATTTAGCAGATGACGCGTTTTTTTTGGAGTACGCAAAGACGCTATTTTTTTACTTGCTTTATGGGGTATAAGGCGCAAGGATTTTATCTCCGATAAAATTTTATACGGCAAATACATAATTTTAAATGAACTTCTGTTTGTAAAGTGTTTAGAAATAAAAATAAATGCCAAATCCTTTTGTGTTTTTTCCACCAAACCCTTGCTGAGTGAAACGCCCTTGCGTTCTAAAAACATAAGCATTAAAATGACCTTTGCGCCTTAGCGTTTAACCAATAAATATCAAATTTAAAAATCAAAATTCTAGCGGATTTATCAGATGACGCAGTTTTTTTGGAGTACGTAAAGACGCTATTTTTACTTGCTTTACGGGGTATAAGGCGCAAGGATTTTATCTCCGATAAAATTTTATACAG
>NZ_JBXDSE010000004.1:175158-479216 GCF_056844665.1 Chryseobacterium sp. FR048
CAAATACATAATTTTAAATGAACTTCTGTTTTTAAGATATTTAGCAATAAAAATAAATGCCAAGCCCCTTTGTATTTTTCCATCAAGCCCTTGCTGAGTGAAACGCCTTTGCGCCCTAAAAGAATAAACATTAAAATGACCTTTGCGTCCTAGCGTTTAACAAATAAATATCAAATTTAAAAATCAAAATTCTAGCAGATTTAGCAGATGACGCAGTTTTTTTGGAATACGCAAAGCCGCTATTTTTTTACTTGCTTTATGGGGTATAAGGCGCAAGGATTTTATCTCCGATAAAATTTTATACGGCAAATACATAATTTTAAATGAACTTCTGTTTTTAAGATATTTAGCAATAAAAATAAATGCCAAGCCCCTTTGTATTTTTCCATCAAGCCCTTGCTGAGTGAAACGCCTTTGCGCCCTAAAAGAATAAGCATTAAAATGACCTTTGCGCCTTAGCGTTTAACCAATAAATATCAAATTTAAAAATCAAAATTCTAGCGGATTTATCAGATGACGCAGTTTTTTTGGAATACGCAAAGACGCTATTTTTTTACTTGCTTTACGGGGTATAAGGCGCAAGGATTTTATCTCCGATAAAATTTTATATTGCTAATACATAATCATAATTAAGTTCACTTAAGATGAAAATCTTTGATTTTTAACAAAACTTTAGTGTACTTTTTATACACAAAGTATATAACTAAAATAACTTAAATGTTTAAGGATTTTGTGATTTAATAAAAAAATAAATAGTTTTTCTGTGAAATTCACAGTATCATTCTTTTAGTGTTGAAAGAAAGATGATTTACTTATATTTGCTCTGCAAAGTAAAATTAAATGTTCAAAAAAGTAAGCACTGTATTGATCCTTGGATTGTATACGGTTTTTTGTTCGGCCCAACAGGTCCGGCCCTCAAAATCATCTGAAATTTACCGCGAAATAAAAACGCTTAAACATCTCCCTAAAGTTTTATACCTTGCGGCTCACCCCGATGATGAAAATACAGGATTACTCTCCTGGCTAATCAACGATCAAAATGTAGAAACGGGTTATCTGTCTCTAACCAGAGGCGATGGCGGCCAGAATTTATTAGGCACAGAGCAAGGTGCTGCATTGGGTTTAATCAGAACGCATGAGCTTTTAGAGGCCAGAAAACTAGATGGTGCTCAACAGTTTTTTACCCGTGCAATTGATTTTGGATTCTCAAAAAATACGACCGATACCTTTAAACAATGGGATGCGGACAGCATTACAGCAGATGTAGTCTGGGTAATCCGTCAATTCCGTCCGGATGTTATCATTTGTCGTTTTCCTCCTACTGCTGCGGCAGGGCACGGGCAGCATGCAGCTTCGGCTGTGGTTGCTGAAAAAGCTTTTAAGCTCGCAGGCGATAAAAATGCTTTCCCGGATCAGCTGAAATATGTCAATGTATGGCAGCCAAAACGCGTTTTATGGAATACTTTCCGCTTTGGAGCAGTCAATACAACGGCTGAAAACCAACTGAAAGTTACCGTTGGACAATATGATGCACAACTGGGAATGGGCTATGGTGAATTGGCAGGATTAAGCAGAAGTTTACATAAAAGTCAGGGTGCAGGAACACAGTCTGTAGCCGGAATCAGAACTGAATATTTCTCCCACGTTATTGGTGAACCTGCAAAAACAACACTTTTTGATGGAGTAACCAAAACCTGGACTTCACAAGGAAACGCTGATATTGACCAATCCTTAGATAAAATTATTTCCACTTTCAATTTCAATAATCCTGATCTTAGCTTACCCGCTTTGCTTGCTTTAAGAAAAAAAGTGATGGCATTAAAAGATGGAGATCTGAAGAAGGATAAAATTAAATCTCTTGACAATATCATTTTAAGCTGTGCCGGATTTATGGGTGAGGTGGTTACCAATCAGGCTGAGGCCGTTGCCGGGGATCATTACAATTTCAGATTGAATCTGATTTCAAGAGCCGAAAATCCTGTCGTTTTAGAAGATGTAAAATGGTTAAATCAATCAGAAAGTTTCAACAGAAAACTATCAAAAGATTCTTTAATTACCATTCAGCATGATATTCAGATTCCTGCAGATGCAGCACTCACAGAACCTTACTGGTTGGCAAAACCAGCTAAGAACGCAGCCACTTTCTCGGTTCCGAATGATACTTTAATCGGTTTGCCTGAGGCAGAATCACCACTGAATGTTTTACTTGGTTTAAAAATAGGTTCGGAGAAATTTCAGGTTAAACTTCCTTTGTCTTTCAAGAAATTAGATCCGGTGCGTGGTGATGTCGTTGAAGCCTTGCGCATTGTTCCTGCATTGGAACTGAAATTTACACAACAGCTTTATGTAGCTAAAGAAAATGAAGATTTACATTTGAGTTTAAATGTTAAGGTTAATTCTAACAAAAAATTCAGTAAAGGCCTTCTCAACCTCATGTATAACGGAGAACGACTAGGTGGCACTGAATTAAATACTCTCAATGGGAAAGACTTTACCGTCGATTACGTGATTACAAAAACTAAGCTTGCTGCAATTAATTCATCTCGTTTACAATTGGATGCCAATTTTGTTGCAGATGGAGTCACTTATAATAAAAAACAAGTATTAATCCAGTATCCGCATTTGCCTTCCTTACAATATTTTACAACCGCAAATGCCATTGTAATGAAAGGCGATATTCAGGCGAAGATTAAAAAAGTGGGTTACATAGAAGGTGCTGGCGATTTTATTCCTGATTTCCTACGCATTTCAGGGATTCAGGTAGATGTGTTGAAAGACGAAGATTTTTATGGTAACATAGATGAATCTACTGGAAATACGAATCAAAACAAACTGTCACAATATGATGCCATCGTTCTTGGTGTTCGTGCTAACAATACAGAGAAAAAGCTGGGTCGCTGGATGCCTTTCCTGTGGTCTTATGTAAAAACCGGAGGTAATCTGGTGATGCAGTATAACACCAATCAGGATACAACCGTTGACCAATTGGGAATGTACAACTTCAGTATTGCGAATAAACGTGTGACAGAAGAAAATGCTGAGGTTAAGTTTTTAAATCCCAATCATAAACTACTGAACTTCCCTAACAAAATTACTTCGGAAGATTTTAAAGGCTGGGTACAGGAGCGTGGTGCGTATTTCCCTGCTCAATGGGATGCTGCATATGAACCGCTTTTTGAAATGCATGATACGGACGAAGAGCCGCTGAAGGGATCAACTTTATATGCCCAATATGGAAAAGGTAATTTCATTTATACACCGTTGGCATTTTTCAGACAGCTGCCTGCGGGAAATGTGGGTGCTGCACGTTTATTTTTTAACTTTTTATCTGCACAGAAAAACTGATGAACAAACAACTTAAAAATTGGAATATCTGGTATATACTATTAGCCGTTGCATTGGTATTGCAGATCGCATTTTATTATTGGTTTACTAAATTCTGGGCATGAGTACTATAGATTGGACAGTTCTTATTTTTACACTTGTTGCAGTGGTGGTTTACGGCGTATTCATCGGGCGTGGCCAGAAAAGCAACGAATCTTATCTGAAAGCAGATAACAAAATGCCATGGTATATTGTGTTGATAGGGATTATGGCTACTCAGGCAAGTGCTATTACCTTCCTTTCAGCGCCGGGACAGGCTTATACGGACGGGATGCGTTTCGTTCAGTATTATTTTGGTTTGCCTTTGGCGATGATTGTGATCTGTATCACTTTTATCCCGATTTTTCAGCGCTTAAATGTTTATACGGCTTATGAATATCTGGAAAACCGTTTTGACAAGAAAACAAGGGTACTCACGTCACTGCTTTTTCTTTTTTCCAGAGGTTTATCAACGGGAATCAGTATTTACGCTCCGAGTATCATCTTATCAAGCGTTCTAAACTGGAATATTTATTTAACCAATGTTTTAACAGGCGGTATTCTGTTGATTTATACCTATGTTGGTGGAGCAAAAGCGATTGCTCACACCCAAAAGCTTCAGTTTCTCATTATTCTGGGAACCATGGCTTTTGCAGGGTATTTGCTTATTCAGAATATGCCGAATGGAATTGGTTTTAGTGATGCACTGTACCTGGCTGGGAAATCCGGAAAGCTCAATGTGATCACCACAGAATTCGATTGGAAAGACAAATACAATATCTGGAGCGGCTTAATCGGAGGTTTTTTCCTGGCACTTTCTTACTTTGGTACAGACCAGAGCCAGGTTGGGAGATATATTACAGCAAAAGACAATACCAATGCAAAAATGGGCTTACTGTTGAACGGATTGGTTAAAATTCCGATGCAATTTGCGATTCTCCTGATTGGTGCCTTACTTTTTGCCTTCTTTTCTCTAAAACCGGCTCCGATTTATTTCAACGAACGCTCTTATCAGTATTTAAAGGATACACAACCTGAACAGGCTGCCGTTTTTGAAAAAGAACATCAGGATTTGCAATTAAAATTTAATGCAGAATCGAAAGAAATTTTAAAGCAGAAAGAAGCTCGATCTCCGCAACTGCAAAAAACGATTCAGGATTTTAAAAATACACAAACAGAAGTAAAAGCACTTCACGGAAGGGTAGAGGAGGCCATCAATAAATCCAACTTTAATGCGGAAAAAACAGATACGAATTACATTTTCCTGTATTTCGTGAAAAATACCTTACCTGTTGGGATGATCGGGTTACTGTTTGCGGTTATTTTCCTGGCCAGCTGGGGTTCCATTTCGGCAGCGCTGAATTCCCTTGCCGCCTGCTCATTAAAAGATGTTCATCTGATATTCAGAAAAGAAATGCCCGATGATGCCACAGAATTGAAGTACAGCCGCCTGCATACTTTAGCCTGGGGGATCTTCTCAATTGGTGTAGCGATGTTTGCGACTCAGATGGGTTCGCTTATTGAAGCAGTGAATGTATTAGGTTCTCTTTTCTATGGTCCGATATTGGGGATTTTCCTGGTCGCATTTTACTATAAAAAAATTACTGGTCCGAATGTGTTTATTGCCGCAATTTTATCAGAAATTACAGTGATTGCCGTTTATCAGTTCGATATTGTTTCCTTTCTTTGGCTTAATGTAATCGGGGCTGCAGCGGTGATTCTATTTTCGGCAATTGGTTTATTGTTTTATAAGCCGAAAGCTGTAAATTCGTAAACGAACAATAATAAAAACAAACAAATAAAAATAGTATGAAAACAATCATTAAATCTGCAGCTGTGCTTGTTGCGACAATGACAATCTCTATGAATGCCTTTGCACAGGACACTAAAAAACCTGCCAGTCCTCCGGCTACTGCTACGGGAAAAATTAAAGATGCCACCATTACAATAAACTATAGTAGTCCTTCTGTAAAAGGCCGTACCATCTGGGGCGGTTTAGAAGCTTACAATAAAGTGTGGCGTGCAGGAGCTAATGAAGCAACGACTTTCGAAACGACTAAAGACATTACCGTTCAGGGTAAAAAACTGCCTGCAGGTAAATACAGCTTTTTCTTGATCCCTAAAGAATCCGGAACCTGGACTGCGATTTTCAACAAAGAGCCAAAACAATGGGGAGCTTATAAATATGAGGAATCAAAAGATGCTTTACGTGTGGATGTAAAAACAAAGGCTTTACCGGCAACACAGGAAGCTTTAGTGTATAAAATAAACAGCAATGGATTTACAATGGATTGGGATAAAATCTCAGTTCCTGTAGAGATCAAATAAATTGAAATAGAACAAAATTAAAATCCCGGCTTGACCGGGATTTTTTGTATGAAATTTTGAGATGGAAATTTTATTTCTTCATTTCTTTTTCAATTTTTTCTATCATTTTCTCTGCATTACCATTGCTTCCACCAAGGCAGATTGCTTTTTTATAATGATCTATTGATACCTGATATTTTTTTTATTGAAATAAGCTTCGCCAAGACTGTCATAAACATTGGCAGATTGGGGAAACACAGAAACATTAAGACTGAAAATTTTAATAGCTGAAATAAGATTTCCGCTTTTTATATTTTTCATTTCTAATAATTATTTTTTACATCTACAAGGATTTTTTATAATTCTGTATGGCCCAGATCAGTAATGCATTTTTTTCTTTGGGAATACCCAGTTTTTCTATAATTCTGGTACGGTGTCCTTCCACTGTTTTTTCGGATAGGAAAAGAAGTTCTGCAATTTGCTTACTGGTTTTTTGAGCCGCTATTAATTCTATTATTTTTCTTTCAGAAAGGGTTAATAGGTTGAGTTTGCCGAGGTCATCGGTGTGTTCTATCGTGTAATTCTGGAGTAAAGCTCCGGAATAATATTTCTTTCCTAACGTAATTTCTTTCATACATTTTTCTAAATCAGGACAGGCCTTTTCTTTTAAAATATACCCATCTACGTTAAACTCTTTGGCTTTGTTCAGAACGCCAATTTCATTGTGCATGGTAAGGATGATCACTTTGGTACACCATTTATTTTCCATTACTTTTTTGGCCACTTCCAAGCCGTCCAGACCCGGCATATTTAAATCTAAAACAGCGACATCCGGCAAATAAATCTGAATGTAATTAAGTGCTGCAGTCCCATTAGAACAGGCACTCACGACGTTATACCCCAAATTGGTAAGATAAGAAACCGTTCCATTCAGAGTTAAAGGATGATCGTCTGCAACCAGAATTTTCATTGTATTATTTTTTTATTTGTACCACTATTTTTGTACCTTTATCAGTGGACGTGATATGAGCCTGCCCACCAATTGCTTTGCTTCTTTCTATCATATTATGTAAACCGAAAGCATCCTTTTTTTCCAGAGTTTCCTTTACATTAAAGCCTTTTCCATTATCCATAATTTCTAAAACAACGGTGTCTTTATTTTCCGTTAAAATAACTTTTGCCGCGATAGCATCTGCGTATTTTATAATATTAGAAACCGCTTCCTGCACAATTCTATAGATTTGTAATTCTTTTTCAGTCGTGAGACCATTCTGATAATTGATTTCGGAGGAGATCATAAAAAGATGAGTATTCTGGATACGTTCTATGAATTGCTCCAAACTGGCTTCAAGTCCTATTTTTTCAAAAAGAACGGGATGTAGATTTCTGCTGATGGCTCTGATGTCGTTAATGATGCTATCCACTTTTTCGTTGAGTTGAAGTTGGTTTACCTCAAACGAATGTTTAAGTGACAATAGTTCATGGCTCACACTGTCATGTAGGTCAGATGCAATTCTTTTGCGCTCTTCCTCGGTTTTATCCAGAAGGTTTTTGGTAAACTGCAATGATTGTTCTTTTTCTAAAGACAATTTCTTTTGTTTTTGCTTTAGATAATAAATAATAATGGCTAATAACAATGCGATAAAAACGAGTATTAAAGTCATAATAACAGCATTTTTATTGAGAATAGTTTCCTGTTGCAGTTTAATTTCCTGCTCTTTTTCTTTCGTTTCATATTTTGCGGCGAGTTCTAAATTGATCAGTTTACTTTTTGCGCTCGATAAGCTGTCTTTTGTACGGTAAACCTCATTATTATAAAAAACAACCTTGTCCAGATCTCTGCTTTGAATGGCTTTTTCTAATAAAACATTGTAAAACAGGTTGGCTCTTTCGTAGTTTTGATGTTCAAGCAAATTGGGCAGTGAATTTTCTATATATTGCGTGTTACAGGTTTTTACATCTCTGGCGATTTGATATAAAGCTAAGGTCGCCTGATAATCCTTTTGCCAATTTTGAGAAGTATTTTTTTCTGCTACAGGCTTTATTCTGCCTAAAACTATTTGGGCATCGTTTAATTGATGTTCTTCAGTTAAAGCTTCTACTTCGTAATCGGAAATACAAAGCAGAAGGACATCATTATCATATCGGCTGGCTATGTATTCTTTGTAAGTTTCGTGGATGTATTTATTTTTCAGCTGATGCTTATTAAAGAAACCATACACAGAACATTTGTTATATCTACCCATAAAATAATCATAGGTATTCCCGGTTTCTTTAGAGATCTTTATCACTTCATCCGCACTTGCGACGGCTTTCTCAAAAGAACCATTGGCTTTGTAGATATTCACATAATTGGATTCTACAGAAGCGATACTTTCCTGATCTCTGATTCTTATGGAGTAGTTTCTTGATTTTTCATTCGCTTCTATGCTGTTTTTAAATCTCCTAAAACAAAATAAGTATAGGATAAATCATAATAAGCGCGGGCTATTTTGTAACAACTCTTATAATCATCAGGCTCTAAAGCGGTAATTTTTAAAAAGTAATCCTTAGCCTTGTTCAGATGGTCTCTGTCAAATTCTAAATTGCCGAAATAACTATCAATATAAATTGTTTTGATGGGTGGTAATTCACTTCTGTACCTTTCATCAAATTCTTTTACAACTTTGGTAAGGTGAGGATCAAAATCATAAAAATAAACATATTTTGTAGTCACCAAATCCAGGATTTTGGAGGCTTCCGAATAATCATTTTTCGCCATTTTACTTTGATAGAAGTCCAAGAAAACTTTCAGGTAGCGTTCTTTATCTGCATTATAGTTTTCATTTTTTCTTAACCAGACTTTTGTAGGCTCTTCTTTTGGCGGACTTACTTTTTCAAAATAAAAATTCTCCTTTTTCTCCCTACATGATAATATGAAAAAAGTAATGAATAAGAATATGATTTTCTTAATCGTAGGCATACCTGTATTTTTTTACAAATGTATCAATTTCTAATATTGAAAATTATGTAATCTTCAATTCAAGGGTTTACCCTTGTATGAATCTCCGGAAGAATGATACAATTTTGTGAAGTAATTAATAAAAATTATTATTATGAAAAGAAAAATACTTTCAGTGCCTTTCAAACTGAATTTTAAAAAAAATTGGGTGGTCTGTTTTCTTCTGATTTTCCAAATCGGATTTTCTCAGCAAGGCGCGGCGCTAGATTTTGATGGGGTAAATGATTATGTAAACTGTGGAAACATTTTGCCTGTGTCGTACACCAAAGAAGCGTGGATCTATGTGAAAAGTTTAAGCAGCCAGAATAATATTATCTCTGGTGGTGATTCTGATGGGCTGCATGCTTTCTGGGTGCCCAATAGTTCCGGTAAACTTACTGCGGGACATAACGGGGAATGGTTTGCTTTAGAAGACAGTGTTCCATTGTCTGTTAATACCTGGTATCACGTTGCCGTAACGTATGATGCAGCTACTACCACCATGAAATTGTACAAAGATGGACAATTGAGAGCGACCAATACTGATGTTGATCCGGTAGATGGCGAAAAAATGGTTAGATTAGGTGCTTTTAATAATGGAGCAAACAGTTTTACAGGAACGATGGATGAAGTAAGAATCTGGAACAGAGCTTTGTCTCCCACTGAAATAGCAAACAGGATGAACTGTGAGTTGCCAGGTCCCATATCAGGATTGGTTGCGTATTATAAATTTAATCAGGGCATTGCTAATGCGAATAATGCTTCCGTAACAACCTTGCAGGACAGCAGCGGAAATAATTACAATGGAACTCTTGCTGGTTTTGCTTTAAACGGAAATGCTTCTAACTGGGTGGGCAATAGTATTATAAATACCGGAACTACTTGTACTACTTATTTAAATGTATCCTCAGTAGAAAAAACGAATTTTAAATTCTTTCCGAACCCTGTTGCAAACAAGTTGTTTCTGACCTCCAAACAGCCCATTTTAGAGGTTGAGGTGATTAACTTTCTAGGGCAAACCGTTATAAAACAAAAAATAAACAGCGCTGAAGCAGAAATTAATCTGTCTTCTCTCACTCCGGCCTCTTATTGGATCAGAGTAAAAACTGAACAAGGTCTTGAGACCATAAAAATCATTAAAAAATAATAAATTCAAAACCAGAATAGGCTAGTCAGGTATTTTAAGCTAAGATTATGATAATCTGTATTTTGATATTTCGGGAATCGAAAATTGATTAATAAGTATCTTTAAAAAATGGCGTCCACTAAAGCTGTGAACGCCATTTGGTTTTTTATATTTTGAATAAATAGCTGTTAGAATATAGTAATAATCTGCTGGGCAGGTGTAAGTAAAAGATTAGTAGACGCAGTTCTACCTGATGGAGTAGGCCCCGAATTGAATGTAGGAGTACCAGGCTGTACACAACCTCTTCCTAAATCTATGGATTCACCATTTGCAAATTCTATTATAATACTCTGCCAGTTAATAATAGATGTTATAGCAGGTGGTATGACTGTTCCCATCCCGGGACTTACGTTATATATAGCATCAGGAATACCTATATAATGGGACATAATATCCCATTGATTTATGGGTGGAGTTTTTGTTCCACTTTTCTCCATAAGATCATAAGTAACAGTGGTACCTGGTAACAGGGGCCCTGCTGTCTCTCCATAAGCAATCGGATGGCAGTCCTGTGGCCATGTTGTTGGATCTGTGACTCTAATTTTCATTTTAGTAACCGTAACAGGACTAAAATTATAAATTACCAATGGATATTGCTGAGCTTTAATGATTACAGCTAAAAGAACTAAAACTAATGGAAGAATTTTTCTCATATTGTAGGTGATGTATTATGGTTTTTATTGATTTGAAATTGTAATAAAGGCTTGTGAAATAATTGCATCATCATCTAAACCATTAATTTTATCCGTAGTCATTCCTGTTGACCGTAAAACCATTTTCGCAGGTTCTAATAAAATTTTCTTTCTTGAAGGACTAAATCCCTGGCTTCCTGAATTGTTTTTAATTTCTTCTTTAATAAGTGTTGGGTTGTTTGCATCGGCTAATGCTTTTTTGAAGTCCTCAATTGCCTGGCTCTTAGACATAATTGATTTGTTAATACTTTCTTCTGACTGATTTTTCATCAGGTTGTTTTCTTCAGAACCTTCTAATGAACACGAGATCATTGATAGGGAAGATAAGAAAGATAAAAAAAATGCTTTTTTCATATTTTAATAAATTAATTTGATAGTGCTTAAAAATAGTAAAAAAAATAATACACTATGTGTTGAATAGTATATTTTTAACTTTTTTTGAATATTTAGTGTAATTATTTAACTTTAGTAAGAATGATTTTTAAAAATTATATTGCCTGTAAATCAGCATTTCTTCCTGGGCATATGTTGAAAAATGTAGGCTCTGTAGCCAAGACGAGCATATCTTCAAACTCTGTTATAGATGATTTTGTTCGTTTGAATTAAAAGCATACAAAATGGTAAAGAATGTATAATTAACTTTATTATATTTACAAAAAATGCGAAAAATTGAAAATATTTTCTTTTATTCTAACTGTTTTGGCTGAATTTTTATTGGTTGGTGTACTAAAACTACTGGATCGTTTTGATTTGATCCTATTGATATTCGCCTGTTGCATTATATCCGGATTTATAATCAGGAAAAAATACAAGGAAAGGCCAACAATACGAGATATGGGATGGGGTTTATTATTGGGTTCGTTAACTTCTATGATCCTGACAATATCTTTTGTAACATGGCTGTCATATAATTTTCCGCAATAATATTTAAAAAAAGATGTCAGAAAAACTATCCTTAATCAATCATTTAAAAGAAGCTGAAAAAATTCTGTCCGAATATTCAGGTGGGTATTCGGGTCAATATACTTCTGCTGAAGAATTTCATAAAGACTTTAAAGACCGCATTTTTGAATTAGAAAATGGCAACGAAGCCGTTCTGGAAGATTTATGGATATGGTTTGCCCCAACTTGTCAATGGGATTCATTCGTAGGAGATGCACTATTGGGAGAAAGAATTTTTCAACAGATTACTACTGCCTTAAAAAAATAATTAACCTCTTCTCATATACGCTGATATGATCAATATGATGTTTTTTAATGTAGGCTGAAGAGGTAAAGGCTAAATTAACCCCCAAGATAGATTAAAAAAGGAAAAAATAACAGGACAAATAACACGGGAAGATAGTTGGCTCAATGAAGTCTCAGGATAATTACAGTCGCTGATATAACGAAAAATAATCCCATGAAACACCCTATTAACTTATATTTTTTCATTATTCAATTTTTAAAAGAACGACTTGCTATGAAAAATAGTATTAAAATAGGTGGAATTTCAGAAGTTCTATCTTATACTTTTACTCAATATCAATTTTGGAGACATGATAATAAGCCTATTGAGTTATGGAGCAATAAAGTGATTGGGGAGAGGATAAATTATGTACATCAAAATCCGGTAGAAACGGGTTTAGTTTTCCGTGCAGAAGATTACAGATACAGCAGCGCAATAGATTATTGTGATGAAAAAGGAGTTTTAGATCATATTGTTGTTTTTAGAATGTTTAATTTATAATATTGACCACACGAAAGGATTCGTGCGGCAGCGGGGGAGTTTAAGGGGTAAACTCAAAGATGTTTTATAAGAATAAAGTATATTGGGCTTAACAATTTTAACAATAAAAATAATAATATGGCAATAGGTATAATACAAATAGATTTATATAATCCTAGATCAGGATCTTATTATGATGAAATAAAAGAATTAGTTAATAAATATTTGTCGGGAGATCATTCTTTAGAAACAGTTAATGCATTGATCGTAGAGCTTATAGACGATGAACTTATGTTTTTTGCAGAAGAAGAGTTTCCTTATGCAGAATTATCTAGATGTAAATATAATGTCATTTCTCAAGATACTTTTATTAAATTGCAACAAAATAAAATGTTGCCTCCTAGGTTAGAATATTCTTCAGCTATGTATGGGAATTTTAAATATGAAAATAATGAGTTTATACATTCAGAAGGAGAAAAGAATTATTTATATTTAAATATGTCATGTATGGTTTTTTTTCAAAATAACATAGTTACATTTTTTATTCTTTATGAATATGGAGATAAATTTGTTTCCTATTCTTTGAGTTATGATGATTTAAAATAACAAATCTTGATACAAAAGTTATCTGATACAGACAATATAACTTGGTAAATAAAGTATTAATATCAAAGACTCCGTATATATTTGCGGAGTCTTTTTAATTACAAGTCTCACAGTTCTGAAGGATCATATTTCATAAGTTTTGCTGTTGTAGGTTGGCAGGATGTTTTGAGAGTAGAATTGAGTGCAGGAAGAATTTATGGACATCCGATACCTGAAGCAGAATATTTAAAATTGACTAAATAAATTTATAATGAAATCATTTGACATAAAAGAAATCATTGGAAATAAAGGTAAAATAGTATTTGATGACCTAAGTACAATAGATATATCACTAGACATTGAAAATAATATTGATAATTTAAAGGAAGATTTGCTGCAAGTTGAATTGGTAAATGGCAATTTATTAGATGTTGGATGGAATCCTTCATTTGATATTGAAGGATATTTTAACGTTTGTGTAATAAAAGATTATGACTGGATGGAACCATTCTATCTAAAAAAATGTAATCAATGGAATGACTTAAATGAATTAATAAAAGAAGCAATAAAATTTAATTTGGAAAAGTAGTTAGAAAAAATAGGCTTTTAAACGAGTGGATTGAAAAATTTCAAGTAACACTTTAAAACAATACTATAGAAGAAATTAATACCCTTTCTACCGCACGAATCCTTTCGTGCAGTTTTTATTTTCAATCATTTTATCAAAAAGATTCTAAAGATATTGAAGAAAGAACTCAAAAATATATTATAGCAAACGAAAAAAACAAAACAATGAATTGTAAATGCAGAGAGAGAAAAAGAATTAGACCAGGGTGATTTACTAAATTTGGCAAGAAGACGGTCGCAAAATGGAGGGGTTGGATTTTGTAATAGAAAGAGATGAGTCTTTAACTGGAAATGATAGAACTCAGAATCAACATATAGAAGATTGGACCTAATAAAACTACTAAAAAATAATAAAAATATGTCATATTTCTTTTTTGAAAATAAAACAAAATGTGAAATCTGCAATAAGCCAATAGAAAAAAGAGAACTGGCACTTTTTACCCCTTACATCAATGGCGATGAATTTCCTCATTTAGAAAAATATAATAAAGCTTTTTTTCATAGAGAATGTTTTGATAATTGGGAACTACGTGATGAGTTAGCATATGCAGCTTTCAAATTAGCAAAAACTATAGAAATCCAAGATGGATTAAATGACATAGTTTTTTCTGATTTAAATTTTTTAATAATATATAAAGAAAATCAATCAGAGTATTGGATAAATGAATTTTACTCTATGTTTGAACTTCGGATAAATTATGAACAAGCCATTAGTGTTCAGTTTTTGTTGAATGAAGTATTGCAAAATAAAGAAACTCAATTAATATTTGATGATTGGAAATTTGCAGGAGAAAAAGATACTCTATTTCTTCAGCACTCACCAAATAATAGAATTATACAAAAATTATTTATTCCAAAGAATCGCATAAAAGATTTTATTATAGTGATGGATAAGATTATAAACTATCATCAATCAAAAAATATTTAATGAAGCAACTGTTTCTATATTCTAATATTTTAAAATAATTAATAATAAAATGAATAAAGAAAAAGAAATAATCAAAATAATTGATTTCATTTATGTTCATGATGAAACCGGATTCAAAGAATTGCACAGAAGGGTAATATATGATCAAGCAGGAGAAACAGGAGAAACCTATTACAATAAACAATGGCATGAATTTCCTCAAATAAACAGCTATTACCCGGACCCAAGTCCTGGTGAGTTTATAGATGAGGTGAAGGCAGAAGAGATCATGAAAATAATAGATAAAGAAGAAAATTAGATTTTAATAAAACCATTTGAATACATAATGTGAATATTAAAAATGAAAGCAAAAAAAATAATGTATGCTCTATCGGCAGTTACTCAGTTTACATACAAGTTTAATAAAGAAAATTTAATATGTCTTTTGGTAAAACATTTTTTACTGGTGAGTCTGAAAATATTAATAATTTTATTCATGGTAAATCAAAATGGGATATTTTTATTAATGATATTTATTTTGATACCATTGAATTTGAGAATGAAAATCTGCCATTAACTAAAAGTGACATGGAAACAAAAAATAGATCTTTTTCTTATAATGGCTTTTTTGATAAAGAACAATTAGATTTTAAAGGTCAAAATATAATATTGAAATTAAAAGAAATTTAAATGGATGTCACTCAATCCAAAAGTTTTTTGTGGGTTAGTACTCTATTTCAATCAAACTTGCGCAAGGTGGCAGAAAATTAAATTTTACACTAAGAAATAAATTAATGATACATACAACTAAAGGATTATTAGGTGTTTTCAATAATACTCCGGTGACTATAACGAGTAATGCTGTCACTAAATGGAGCTTAGACGAAGCTTCAGCTATACAAACGGTAAACTGTACTTTTAAAAAAGACCTTAATCATTATGATGTTAGACAAAAAGATGGGCGTATTTTCATAACCGATTTACAAAATGCCGATTTGTATTGTATAGAAAGTGATTTAACGATACATAAGATGGTGTTTGAAGACCGATATGAAGATCGAAAAGTTCCTAAAACTTATCTTTTTAAAAGTCTTAACTCCGAAGAAGTAATTATAACAACCAGAGATGGAAACGGATTTTATGTATTAGACTTAAATAGCTTTAAACTTGCCGGTTATTCATCTATTTTAGTTTTAAAAAATATCCCCACTTTTAGATCAGTTTCTAGTAATCTTGCTTATAGTAATACTTTATATACTACAAATGATAACGAAATGATATTGTGTCATCATCATAATTATGAAACAAAGAGTGAAATAGGGATTTATCTTTCTGCTGAGGAGAAAATGATTATCCTGTTTGAAGCCCCGGAATCCATAGATCGTTTTAACTTTTATAATAATACAATAGATAAATATAATACAGGAGTTTACAGTAACGTAAAAGGCTGTCTGGTAGGAGACAGGATTATACTATGTTATCAGCATATGCTCTATGTTTTAGATAATGATGGTAATATTATAAAAACAAGGCCGGCTGCAGAAAACAGCAGATATTGGGGATTGGAGAAACTCAATGATCATCAGGTGTTATTATCAGAACTGGACCCCAATGATTCTGACAAAATGTTGGTGTTTGATTATGATATAAATTAAACCTGATTAAGCTCCTGTAAAAGTGGGAATTTATTCAAAGTTTCCCCTTGTTGCCTTGCGAATCCTGTTTGATAGAGGTAAAACCAACAAAGCTTAAAAACGCACCATTTGTTTCATAGACTGAAGATTTTAATAATTTAATTTAAATACTTTGGGAAATTATACAACCGACACAGTTCTTGTCATAGAAAAAACACTTACTAAAGATATTGTAAGTATAGTAGATAAAATCATGATAGAAAATGATTTCACCATTGCTTACGGTTATAGCCGTTTTTATTTTGAAGATACCAACCCGGATAGTGACTTTGATGATTCAAAAAGAGTAGAGGCAGAAACTATAGAAGATGCTTTAAAAACTTTGGAGGAATTTAAGAAAAACCCTACAGGTGGTAGCTATGAATACAATAGGTTTTGGGGATATGATGAAGATGGCCAAGAACTTGGTTATTATTTATCGGTGGATTTTCGATCGTTTGATAACAAAAATATAGAAGCAGTCATTTTTTATGTAAAGGAAAATATTTTTGAAATGGCACACGAAAAAGAGCTAAAAAGAGTTTTTGCAGAAATAAACAAACGAGCTAAAGTAATAGCAGCTACCCAAAAAACAGATTATTATACAGATGATTATCATGAACTTGATGTAATAGAAGAAATTCTGTCTGGTAATGTTCATACAAAATACGAGTATAAGTTTCTTTAAAATATGCATAGTTGCCTTTTGCCGAAAAGCTTGATCGTTATGATGTTATATTAAAAGATAGGCGCTGCTACCGCACAAATCCTTTTGAGGAAAACTAGTGGGTGTTTTATAAATAGTATTATGGTCAAGCCCCGGTTATGCATTGGCATCGTCCATTTTTTTGCGATATCCTTTATGATCAGATATATCAATTTTATTAGTGCCTGTTCGGAGTTGAAGCCTCCTTTAGACTTAATGATTTTTTGTATTATACTGCTCTAGGTTGATGTTTTTTTAATAAAATTGATGTAAAAGACACTCTCCATTTAATTATGAACGGAGTCGTCTACGTGATTATATGTTGTGTTGTTAATTCGGATTGAACTGAATATTGAAATTCTTTAAATAATCCTCTATTGGTTCCATTCCCATTTCTTTTCTTCTTTCGTTCACAGTTTCAGGATTTTCTAATTTATACAATTTACCATTTTCTATTTGTGAACCATATATTTGGGGGTTTCCTTCATCCATTAAAATCCTATCTTTCATCAATGCGTATTGTTGTTTAGATAAGTCTCCATTTTTTACCGCTTTCTCTATTTGTGGAAAATACTTTTTTCTGATTTCTTTAGTACTATGTTGCAGTCCCAACCAGATTGCATCCATTTGTTTTTGATCCACCTCCTTTAATGTTGGCATGCCACACTTTTCAATAATGCTAATCACTAATTCTTGATTCCTATGGTCTTCTTTAGCGTATTTGATGAGTTCATTTGATTTTCTAATCCTTTGGTCACTTTCCAAAACTTCGCTCAAGATTTGACGTTTTTTGCTGCAATCGACTTCAATAATATCTACTGAACCTACATAGACAAATTTATCCTTATTCATATAAAGGAATATTGATATCATTAAAACAAGAGCGGTTAATATGCTAAATAATATTTTTTTTTATTTTCATTTTTAAAATAGATTGACCATTTTGGGTTAAAAATTAATTGTAAAAATAGGAATTATTCTTAAGTGTCGGAATAAAATAGGTAAAGATAAACAGTATTGTTATCCAAACAGAGGTTTTTGCGCATCACAGCAACTGTCTTTTTTATGGCTACAAAATTCATGTGGTTTGTTCTGTGAACGGTGTTTTTCAAAGTATAGACCCAAGTCCGGTATCTATTCATGATATTCCCTGCTGCGCAAAGTCTCCTGACTTTGAGCTGATAAATAAGATAATTTCCTTTAAACTGGCTCCGAAGTCGGGAGACTTCTTTTGAAAGAGTAAAAGAATTCGAGCTTCAAAAGTTGAACTCTAAACGTCTCAATAGTATAAAAAGGAGGCTACTATCGAATAGTGTCTCTTTAAGTCTTATCAGGACAATTTTTGAACCATTTTATGATTGATTTCTAAACTGTTTGAAGAACATTTGTTTTTCCCATATTACACTTTGGCTGCCCATAATTCCTAGACTTTGTTCACTGTTTTGTATGGTCTGAAAAAATGTTGCACATGCTTAATCAGCAGGTGCAGTTATTAGTTGTTGCTACTTTATTAGCATTGCAACTTATCTAAATTTAGCGATGTTTAATAATTGCATTATGGATGTATATATGCCGGAAAAAATACATCAGATATTCCTGTACAATTTTCTAAACTATAGGTTTTGCAAACATTGTCTTTCTATGAATTATTCTTCATTAGGGCTTTTCCTTTCCATTATAGATGATGTCACAAACAGCAAGGTCGTAGATGGTTGATAAGAAAAAGTGCGAGCAGAGTTGAAGGTAAATTTCTAGGCAATGCCTGTTCGTAAATTATGAGTAGACGAATAGCATCAATAAAAAATAAATTGATTTATAAAACGTCACCTTTTGTCGTACCTCCGTGCTAGTTTTACTTCAAATATAATAATTAAATCATCTAATCACTAACAAAGAAAATTTAGAATTATGGAAAATACACCGATTAAAAGTGAATTACTACGTTTTTATACCGTAAGAAATCCTAAACCTGTTACCACAGAACAATTAGAAAACAGATTTGTCCGGCTTTCTGAAAATGTTATGGAAAAGAGTGAACTTATTTTAAAATTGAGCGCCATTCTTGCGAAAACAAATTCTTCGGCTAATGAAAAATTGAAGGAAATAAAAGACAGAATACAGATCTTTGTAGACACAGATACTTTTGTTGATTCTACTAAGCGCTGGAGCGAAATTTTTGATATTGCAGGTAAGGTCAGGGAGATTGTGAATAAGAACAATACCAATTTTCAGACCGACATACAGGAATTGCTCAGTCAGTACCTTAAAAGTAATATTAACCCCTCAATAATACAGCAGGCCTGGGAAAACCTTATCGTATACAATATTATTGGAGCCAGGAATGAGACAATACAATATGCATCTGACATCCTTAGAATAGTAGATATACTACGTGATTTAAAGGCTGGAGTAGTGTTGTTAGATAAAAAATGGCGATTGCAAACAGATATATTGATGCCAAAAACAATTTTTCCTTTACCAAGGCCGGAGGCTGATGATCATGAAAATGGAGAGGAAAAAGATAGTTACAATGAGATTGAGCAACTCACTATGGATTTTGATGCCGCTAAAGATGCCGCAGATAACATTGAAAAAATCAACACAGCATTAACTGAATTGAAAAAAGCAGAAGAACAGGATTTTGAAAATATGCGCTATAAATATCTGCATAAAGAATCTGTTACTTTTGATAATGAAGGTAATCCTATTTTCCCTGATACGCCGCCACTGGATGCTGAAATTAAAAACACAGGCGTTTTAACAGACAAAATCTTCAATAAGCTTTCCAAAGCAACTCAGGGTATTTTAGCAGAAAGAAAAATTGTTAAAGACCAAGATTCAATTAGCTATGCTTTAAACCTATTAGAAAATGACAGAAGAGATTTAGGTTTAATAATCAGTCAGAAGCTTAATCTTACTCAGACGGTTTATGTGACTAATGGGAATGTATTGATTGCTCCATCTAAGGCAGACATCGTCCTTTCTTCGAGAGAAACCAGCGTTGCTCCAATGGGAAATGGAACTGTTTTACCTGGTGGACATCTTATAGAAGGTATTACCAGAGCTGATTCTGCCATTTCTGATGATACCAGAACCAATCCGGGCAGTACGGTATTTACAGATGATAAAGGTTGTAAAGTGAAGCCTTTAGGTATAGCGGATTTACGTAGAGTAGAGCAGAAGCTTATCTGCAATGTTCCCGGTGAAATTGCACACATTGAGAATATATTGAAAGCAGAGGCTAAAGAAAGGGCTACAAGAAGATTGAACAGGGTGGAAGAAACTACAACTGATATTTACGAACGGGAATCACAGGAAGAGAGGGATACCATTACGACCGACCGCTTCCAGATGGAAAAAGCAACCGCAAAAGTAGTGAATCAGCAACGGTCCTTTGATGTGGGCGTTACGATCAGCTCTAACTTCGGGGGCGCTGGCTATGGGGTAAGTATTAATGCATCCGCAGGATACTCTTCGGCCACAAGCAGCACAGAGTCTACTCAGCAAGCGACCTCTTACGCCAAAGACGTGACAGAAAAAGCCCGTCAGATGGTTATTGAGCGGAACCATACGGAGCAAACCCGGAAGGTGATTGATGAATTTGAAGAAACCAATAAGCATCTTTTCGACAATTCAGGAGGTACTTCACATGTGGTCGGGATTTACCGTTGGGTAGATAAAATTTATGAAGCGCAGGTAGTGAATTATGGTAAAAGACTAATGTTTGAAATGATGATCCCTGACCCGGCGGCATTTCACCGTTTTGCGATGGCTGGCGGAAAAATTGCTGATGCCATTAGCATAAAAAAGCCGTTAGACCCGATTAATGACATTACGGCTATCAGAAGGGTGTTTGCCGGTATTACTCCTATGAAATCTGCGGCGGATATCACCGAATCTAATTATATGCTTTGGTCGGGTTTATATAATGCAGAAGTGGAAGCCCCGCCAGCATCGGAGATCATTATAGGCCTTGCAAAAGGTGCAATGAATTTTCCGAATGATGGTGGTAAATTAGGAAACATTGCTACTGACGAATTAGAAGTACCGCAAGGATATGCGGCACATACTGCCGATGCCCACATTGTTATGGGGTATTCATCCGTACCGACGACGGGATGGGTATATTGGTGTTGTGGTAAAGCTGGCTTATGGACTAATAATTGGGGGCACAGCGGTCCTCTGGCAATGAACGGTGAGCAAGGGAAAATTCCTTTTACTGTGACAGGGCGGGTAGAAAGCTTCACAATTACCGTCACCTTAAAATGTATCAGGACAGCCGCTCACCTAGAGGCATGGAAGCTTAAAACTTTTGCAGCGATCAAATCAGCTTATGAAAGACAATTATCGGAATTCAATATCGCTCTTGCAGAAGCCAAAACCCAGATGAATGAAGGCTTGTTAAGCAAAAATCCTATCTTAAACAGATCCATAGAACAAACAGAATTGCGGAAGCATTCGGTAAGACTATTGAGCCAATGTAAATTTAAACCTAGTGAGGCCATGAAAGCTGATTATCCGGGTGATGGTGTAGACTACCCGGACATCCATTGTTGCCAGGCTATAGCTGATGGAAAATTGGTACAGTTTATTGAAAACTGTTTTGATTTTGGTTTGATGAGCTACAATTTCTATCCTTACTTTTGGAGTCGTAAGAGTGAATGGAAGACTATTTACCGTTTAGAGGATGCCGATCCTATTTTCACGCAATTTTTACAGGCAGGTTACGCTCGTGTAATTGTACCTGTGAGAGAAGGTTTTGAGAAAGCTGCATTACGCTATGTTGCAGATGGTACCATCTGGGATGGCGGTGATGCACCAAGTATTGACGATCCATATTATGTATCATTAATTGACGAACTGGAAGATCCTGTTGGCATTGCCGAAGGCGAGCCGTGGCAAATCCGGATCCCTACTTCTCTTACCATCTTACAAAAAGATGCAGAGGGTATTGAGGAAAGCGGGTTACCTTGCAATCCTTCTGGATTGTAAACCTTATAATTTTTTAAGCAAGGGAGATTATAAAACTCCCTTGCCATTTTTTAATTTTATTAAACTATAAAGCTATGGCGATTAACAGTCCTTTGGGTGAAAACAGCGTTTTCGATCCTTCTTTTGAATGGCAAGGCGATGCAAATAGAGATCAATCAAAATATTTACTTATTGAATATGTGTCAGCAGAATTAAACACTATAAATATTCAGGGTGGAATAAAAACGGTAACATTGGAGTTTAAAGTAACTGGCAGCAATTTAAATTCAAGAAATGCAACATTTCAATTATATTCATTACAAAATAATTATTTCAAAAAACCTTATAAAGTTTACACAGCTGCAATAAACAATAATGGAAGTAGAACTATTACGATAAGCATTCCTCAAATATTATTGATAGAACAGGATTTAAAATTTGAAGTAATAGTCACTTGTGATGGGATAAGTAGTACAACAGGCCCCTTTTCACTAACAGGGACGGAAAATGAAAAGTCAGCTCCCCCCAGTAAATGTTTTTGTAAAAATCAAGAATGGGATGCAAATGACTTAAAATATATAGTGTCCCAATTGAGAAAAAAAGAAGGAACAGGGTTAGTACAGACTATGAGAGATAAATCTAACACAAAAAATTATGCAATGGGAGAGCCTATGAAAGATTCCAAGGGTAATATAATCAAAAAAGAGCTTTCCATATTCGATTCCTTAGATGATAAAAAAGAAAAACCGATCGGAGATCGACTATTTTATTTAAATGTAACTGAAAATATAGCTGAAAGAGAACGAAATTATAACGAACTAGTGAAGTGGTTGAATTATATTTTTAGAGAAACAAAGGCTATAAAATGCATTAATAAAATACATATATTATGTCAATTTTATCATGAAACACAGCGATTCAGTAGTAGTTATGAATCAGATTCAAGCGCAGAAAAATCCGGTGAAGATTTCTATCGAGGAAGAGGATTAGTAATGCTTACAAAACAAACAAACTATACAGCACTATACAAATTTTTATATAAAAAAGACGCTACGGAAGCAGAGCTGAAACAGTTTGTTCGTAAGATTGCATCTTCTATAGAGTACGCGGCAAAAGCCGCTGTCTGGTACCTTAATAGCCAAAATGTGCAAAAGTATTTTAATGATGATTTTGTTGAAAGAGTCACGGCAGCTATTAATTATCCTAAAGCGTTAGAAACAAAAAACTATGCTCCTATAAATGGTTTGACAGACAGGAAAAAATTCTTTAATATGCTAATGGACATTATGAATTATGAAGAGTGTCATTAATTTTCTTTCGCTTATCGGAAGTATTATTGTGTTACAGTTCTTGTCTTGTAATAACCTTCTTAAGAAGTAAATTATCAACAAAAAAGAGGTCACCCTCAAAGTGGCTGTTGCAAAACCTCCTTAGGTCTCGCTGACGGGAGCATCGAACCAATTTTTAAAAGACCTTAAATGTATTTTGGCTGCACATTGTTGATAGTGAATATATTGGTTATTTTATTTTGAATCCTATTGAGTTAGTTCTTAATTTTAATTAACATGAAATAGTAGGAGTACATAAAGTCATTTTGAATGATAACGTTTTGCTATTGGTATAAAAGGCCTGTGATATTTTACAGGTCTTTTTTCAGTAATAAAGCATAGTAATGGATGAAAAAACAAAATCTTAAAAAAATGTTTTGGATCGCTTTAGGAATCATCATCACAGGTTTTTTTATATTTTCAATAACCATTGTGAGCATCGACAGCTACCAATATCATCGAAATAAAAATATCATTAAGTCGCTGAGCCAAAATGAAGATCACCATAAGAATCTGGTTGTCTTCTTTTCACGTTCAGAATGGCCCGAAAGATTGCTGAAATGAAGCATGCAGCAGTAATACCTATCCAATCAGACAGAGATCGTATCGGATTCACCGGTTGGATTGAAGCATTACAGGATGCAAGAAATACAGCCTCTGAGATTACTCCCGGTAAAATTGATCTATCGAAGTACGACACAATCTACATCGGTTCTCCAATCTGGCTGTACAGCCCGGCTCCTCAAATTTTTGTGTTTGCCCGTAACAACAACTTTACAGGCAAGAAAGTCATTCTCTTCAACTCCATGAATAGCAAATTTGAACAGAAATATATTGATGATTTTAAAGCGATTATTGAAAAAACGGTGGCACTTTTTTAAAACACGTCTATAGCGTTCGTGGGAGAATGACCCAGCAGATGAATACGGAGGAGTTGGCGATGCTGGTAAATAAGATAATTTCCTTTAAAATTGCTCCTAATTAGTGAGATCTCAGAACGCAGAAGTAAGCATAATGCTTGTTTTTATAAGGTTGTTGTAAAAATATAATCTATTTAATTTAATCTGTATAATTATTATTTTAATAATTGAAAGTATGTAATAAGGTGCTTTTTAATTCTTCAACAGAAGGAGTATGATTACGTTTTCTATGAATCATATAATGGCAGTTAGGGCATAAAACAACCAGGTCGGTTTCTGGATTAACAATAGTTTCACCTGATTCTGAAATCGGCTTTACATGATGGACATGTATAAAGTCTTTTCCGAGTTCACCATACGATTTTTCAAAATTGAAACCACAACATTTGCAAGTTATACCATGAATTTCTATTGCTCTTCGACGTAGTTTTGGATCTCGTTCATATATTGTTGTGTACCTAACTTTCTTTTTTCCTTCAGTTCCAAAACTTGAAAAACTTTCACTATTATTTTCATCTTCAATGCTCTTGTTTTGTAACAGACTGGCGTTTGATAAGATTTTAAGATAGGTTTCTTCATTTATTTGCCTTACTCCATTTCTAAAATGGTTTTTGGCTAATACGTTTTCTAAGTAATTACCATTTGTATCTTTGAAATTCACAGCATAAATAAATGGCTGATAATTTTCCACAGTTGCATAAAATGAATTTTTTGAATTTTCAGATAAATCTTTTTCAATTATTCCAATCGTTGCAATACCAAAATAATGTGGATCATCTGATAGCCTAGTAAAATTTTTATTCTTTCTTTTTCCTTTGTAATATATGACCTTTGATCCTTGAGTCAATAGTTTTTGATACTTAGAAGGAAAATGATAGTATTCACCGGTTTTGTCATCCCATTGAGATTCGTCGTTTTCAGCTATAATTAAAAAGTTCATCACAAAATGTTTTACTGATTTATTAGCTAATCTTTGACACCAATCTTAAGATCTAGTTTAATCTTGGTTTAGAAGTTTGCTATTTCGAGAATAAATTTGACTTAAATCCAAAATATCGTTAGAATTTTTTTGTTTTAATTTCTTTAATATCATAATTCTTCTCCTTAATTGGTTCTTCAGGGAAGAAATCTTTAATAGAACAACCTAATGCTATTGCAATTAAGTTTAGGTGAATCAAATTATATTTAGCTTTTTTCGAAGGAGCTTCTATCTGTGAAATAAATCCAATATTCTTACCAATAGAAAGAGAGAGTTCTTCTTGAGTAATTCCTTTTGTTTCACGTATTTCTTTTATACGCTTGATAACAAACCTTTCTATTTCGTCTAATGATTCATTCATAAGCCAAAGTGAATAAAAAACATCAAAAAATATTATGTACTATAGTACATATTTTGAAAATTGTTTTATATTTGTCCAATAAGCTACAATAAAGTAGTTTTGCGATACTTCAAAGAATAATAGAAGCTATTGCTTAGAATCTCAAACTGAAAACTGGTAATTTACGGAAACGAGAGGATAAGTAAGTAAGCTCACGACCTAGGCGTGGGCTCTCTTATCTGTTTCCAGGTATACCAGTGCCTCAGTTTAGATATTGTAGAGTCTCATGCCGTTTTTATTTCATGCTGTTCTGCTTTTCTACAATCATCTTTTTCTAAGCTGCTTCACTACATAAAGTATCATGATAGGGTACAGTGGAGTGTACAATCCATTGCGGCTTCAGGGCTTTCACGGGAACACAGATTTTATTTCTATTCATCATTTACCATACAACTCAGCGTACATCGGTAGGCTGGTGGTTTCATGCATTCTAAAAATACAAACCAATGAAAAAAATAAAAACAGATTTCAATCCCCGGTTTCGGGCAGGGAAGAAACGCTCCGGGCTACAGCAGATGGAAACTTTCTTTCAGTTCAATGAGCTGGATGTTTCCAAAGAAAGGCTCAGCAACATTATGAATTATGCCGTAAAGAGAAATAGCTGGATCAATGAAGATTCGGCGGAGATCTTTGAGTTTTACCAGTCGATGCGGTGGTTCTTCCGGGCAGGCTATCTCATCATGCTGAAGGAAAGGAAATGGACGGTCGATACCAAGACTGAAAAGATTTCCCCGTGGGTTCTTGGCCTGCTTTCGGAGAAGGAATACCGAAACCCACTGCTGGTTTTCAAAAAAGCATTCAGGGAATACACCCTCAAAGAATTTGATTATTTTATGTCCGGAATCGTCTATTTTTCAATGGGCGTCTATGAAAATCTCCCGGAAAGAAATATCGTGATGCCCTACATTCATACGGTGAAAATGCTGGATGCCGCACACCTTATTCTTCAAAGAAAGAGAGAAAAGAAAATGGCTGATACCCATTCAGAATAAGATTGAAAAAGTTGAAGGTTATTGATACAGATAAGGAATGTGCTGATGGTGTGTTTTTCACGCAAAGATTTGATCCCTTATCTCATATTTTCAAGGGAGCAAAGGATGAATCAATAAAATTGATTCTTTCTAAGCGAATGTATATCCATGAAGCTTCTTCAGCGACAAAGTCGCTCTTCTTTGCTCCCTAAAATAAAACATTTGAATCATCTTTCTTTGCGATTAAAAAAAGACCTGTTGGTTTAATAAAAAGTGTAGATTTTGGGTTTGATTCGAAAAAATTTACAGAATTGTATAGTATAGCAGGAATTAATCCTATCATGGGTAATAATAAAAAAAAATCGCTACTTAAAAAGTAACGATTTTTTGTTGTGTGTGAACTTGCTGGTGGGAACATCGAACCAGTTTTTAAGGGATCTTGAAAGTGTTTTGTGTATATGTTCTTGATTTTCAGTCGTTTTTTAATGGTTTGTTTTGGTTTGATTTCTGTCAAGTTATATTTTCTTATAATTTTAATATCCTTTATTTGATAATATATTTAAGATTATTGGCATTTATTTTTCGTTATTATTAATAGTGATTCCTAAGATGTCTGAAATTTTCTTTATCTAAGATTGATTGAATTTTTAAAAGATTTGCTATGAGCTTACTTTTGACAATAGAGAAATATCCATGTTAATTACGATATTAAAGAACTTACTTTTTTTTGTAGCAGAATATAAATTTGTAAATTAACTTTCTAAATACTGTGGTATATGGCGAGACTTTCAGACGAACAACTTTCTAAATATGTGGATCAGCTTATGCAGTTGGTTGCTAAGTTACCTTTAAAAGATGCAGGCAAGGATTATTTACAAGCCCAAATAATTATTGATGTCTATGACGTATGGCAATTTGATGATGAAAGTAACACATTCTCTTTGGATGAATATCTTGCAGATCCAAAGAATCCCCAGTATAATAATGTTAAAGCTACCTATGGTATTGAAAATATATCACAATGGAAAAGATATGCAACTACTTTTGTTAATAATATCAAAAAGGTAAGAACTGCTTATCTTAAAAAATATCTCGATTCTTTAGACAGGCTTTCACCTAAAGAGAAGTCTGTAGCTATTTCTAAACAGCTTGAAAAATTCAACAAAGCAGACTTATTCCATAAATATGGTATAACTGAAATAAAAGATCCGGAGTGGAATGAGCAGGTCAAAGATATTTTATCAAACAAAATGAAGTTTGCTAAGGAACAGGCTTTCTACATTACTAATACTGAAATTCCCGTTCGAGAGTCGAACCAAAATGACGACAGAGTATACATTGTCGAAGAATTAGAAGATTGGATGGTGTGGGAAGGAGTGAGATATGTAATGAAAATAGAAAACTTCGGGAGTGAAAATCGTTTTGATCCGGGATATTTTGGAAGATTCATTGCAACAGATTTAGCAAAGAGAATGGAAGAGTTTATAATGAGGAAAATTCGACCATTAAATCAATTTGAAATCAATAAATATTTAGCATTATCTGCTAAACAGTTTGAAACATTTACTCCTCCTAAAAGACATAGAGCTTTCAAATTGAAGTTTCATGATGCTTATTGGTATCCCAATCCTATGCCCTATAAAGAAAATGAAACATGGCAAAGAAGATATTCAAACCATTTTTGGAAACATTATACCCGCAATTTTGAATTTTTGAAAGAATCATTTATGTCATTATACAGAACGTTTTATTCAAATTCTTCACAATTAAATTCTAACGGAGGTAATAATATAGCAAATATACAATTATCCAAATTTCTAAAATTAATTGAGAATGAGAACCCTACAAAGGAACCACCATTGAAATCTTATTATGAATGGGAAAACTCATTGCAAGAACTGAAGATAGAGATACTAGATAACTTAAGTTTGCTGAGATCGGAGAATAAACAAGATTATTTAGAGAAAGTTAGCCTATCATTACAAAAATTTACAAATAGAAATTATGTACAAAAACAACTTTATTTAGGCTTGCTAATTGAGTACGATTTAAACATAATGGATGTTCTCACCTCTGATAACATTGATAATGAATTAATAAACGCAATCAGATCTAACGTTATAATCTTTGACAATAGTATGCCACCTTATTATTACGAGTATCTAAACGACTTGCAACATACTTTTTATAACTATCACCTAGGAAGGTTCGTGAGTGAAGCTGCAGCTTTTACTCAGAATAAAATTCAAGGCTTATCAGATATTGTTTCAAATAATGGTAAAAATACTGAAACGAAAAGTGATAATATTGAAGTGGCATATATAAAGGAAATGTATGGTGATAGTTTTATGCCAAAATCTTTAAATATCTCAACTGATGTTCTATATCGAGCTTTGTCAACGCTGCCTGTTAAACTTCATAAAAGTAAAATACCAGCGGACAATTATTTCAACTGGCAAAATCTCAAAAAGGAGCTAGATTGGGAAGTTTCTAGTAATCTTTTAAAATTACAGGATGTATTTGACAAAAATATTTATTTATCAAAATTAATTGCTGAGTTTACGGATTGGACTTTCTACAAAGAATATGACAAAGAACTGATTGAAGATTGGGAACTGGAATATGGACAAAATTTTATTAATGCTATCAGGTCTTCCG
The DNA here is from genome assembly GCF_056844665.1 of Chryseobacterium sp. FR048. NCBI lineage: Bacteria > Pseudomonadati > Bacteroidota > Flavobacteriia > Flavobacteriales > Weeksellaceae > Chryseobacterium > Chryseobacterium sp. FR048. The sequence continues at coordinate 204,120 of NZ_JBXDSE010000004.1, forward strand.
AAAAGGATAATGATTTTGTTAAACAAATGCGTAGACCATTTTCTGATCTCGATACCGACGGATTAGAATGGTTTGAATTAAAAAAAATGAAAGATATTAGAGAGAATGTAAACAATTATATGTTTTTAAATTTTGTAAACGATTGTCTCGGCTTTTTAAAAAGATATAAGTCGGACTTGGAAAAAGTTAATACTACTAAGCTACCACATAATAAAACTGAGAGTGTTGTGACTTTTGAAAAAACAATTTTACCTGCTAAACAGAAATATATACTACAGATGTTGGAAGATCTAAGTCTAACAAATAATGGGAAATCAATAATTTCTGTAAGAAAAAAAAGTGCATTACGTGGAGTTGCAGAGGCTTTGCTTGAATCAAATATTCTATCTCTAAGTCTGGAAAAATCCTATCGTATAATTGCGGAGAAAATAAATGTGGAAATTAGGTCTAAAATAGATGCATCATATACTTCAGACATTTACAAGAAGAAAGCACTTAAATATATCTGCGATTATCCATATATGTAGTATTTTTCCTCTTTATCAGGTTTTATCCCCCCGACCTGATAAGTCCCTATAAACAATAGAACATTTGCAACATAATTTTAAAATACATTTTTATGAAAGCAATAGTTCTGTTAAAAAACAAGTTCGACTTACTCTCCTTAGCTACATTCATCAGCCCGCAAAGAAATAGTTTTAAAATCATTAAGGTAAATACTGATGTGAAGAATCATGGATTAACCTTTTACTTGGTTGCAGATTATGATAGCAAAATACTTGGAGATAAATTAAATCCTACAGTAGAGACTTTTCACGCTTATATTCTATGTCCAATGATCTTGATGCTTATTACAGTAATGATGAGAAGGTATTTTAGGTTGGGCTTGAACAGTAAATTAAAAAAGAAAAAGTTCCGGTTGCTTATGATAATGAAATTTTCAATTAACTCGTCAGATTTAAGGACTAAAAAGAAACGTACATAAATGTAAACCAAAATATTATATTCATCTGTTGGTTGCAGACTTTTCGAAGTATACTACTATTGCAGGTGTCTTTAATGCTTTATATGTATTAATTACGGATTTCCGTAATAGCTATAGTGAACATTGTTTGTAGATTTGGTAAGATGGAATTCTGGCTTGATAAACCGGAAATACAAATAATTTAATGCGACTTGTTTTGTCGCTTTGGTGAAGCAAATTTGTAACAATGAGAAGAAATTTGGATTTCAATTGTTTAAAAATGTAGATTGCAGTAACCATGGAGTCATAATTAAAGTAATAAAAATTCTATTAGATAGTTACATGAGTACAGATGCTACACCAAGTTGGTCAGGATATATTTTTCAGGGAGAAGTAGCCCTATGTAAGGCAATTGAAATCATCAATACTTGCGGAGATGATATTCCTGCACATTACTGTTTAAGACTTGAACAAGATGAAGACTTTTCCATCAAAACAGATGCATTAGAAGTTTTTCAGGTTAAGGCATACCTTAGCAAAGATGCTGATAAGTTAAGCAAATACAAGGGGATTATCGAGGAACTAATAGACAAATATCACTATTCTAAAACTGTAAAAAAAGATCAAAAAGATGGAAGACGAAAAATTGAGTTTTATGGGTTGAATAAAAGAAAGCGACCAATTCATTGCTCTTTGATCACCGACAAAGTGATCATCGATTATGAAACAAATCTGCAATCTTTTAATCAGCGTTATCAAAATATCGAATTTGAAAAATTTTGTGTAATACAAGGGGTCTATAAATTAAAAAATATTTCAGATAAGATTGATGAGGAAATAGCCAAGTTACTACCAGCTAAGACTCCTATTGGGGATATTGTACTTAAAAGAAATTTTTGCCTGAATAATATTGTTAATCTGATTAAAGAGCGGCATCGAACAAAAAGAATAAGATCTGTTTCACTAAGAGAAATTAAAACTTGGATAGATAAGTCGGATATTGCATTAAATAGCGATATTTTCTGGCTAACTATTGTAAAATCCTTTTTAAAAAAGCTTGCGGAGCCAATGGCTGTATATGATTTAAATGATCATAATGAAGCAATATTAAATGCCAAGTTATCTGATTGTTGTGAAAGCTTAGATAATTTGGGGTTTGAAGGGGTAAAGAAACTAATCAAGGAACGTGTCAATGCTCATAAAGCTATCAGTGATCGTGATATACGAGAGGATTTAGCTTTATATATGGATGCAGTGTTTATTCATAGTATAATACTTAAAGCCATTGAAGGAATTGATTTACCTCCAATTTATAAAGATCTCGCTTTCGATTATAAGAAGGAAAAATATCAATTATCACTTATAAGCTCAAATATAAGTAACCCTCCAACCAGTTTTGATAAAATTCTGCTTCAAGGCTATTTCAAAAATATCCATGAAAATAACCTTAGTGATGTAGATTATATTATTACAGAACAAATTTCTTATGATAAAGGAAAAGTTACTGATCTTAGAAGAAATATAACGGATGTTCCTGAAACTTTTTTAGATGAGACAATTGATATTACAAATCCTACAAAGAACTATGCATTAAAAAAATTGTCTGAAACAATTATTGACTTAAACTCATGAAAAAATTAATTGAACAGATCGCAGAAGCCAGTGGATTACAAACTTTAAAACTTTTTGATGATAAATTGAATCCCACTTTATTATATTTTGAAGATAGAGATGATTTCTACATTTTAATTTGTTCAACGTATGATAATATACTACAACAAATAGGAGTTCAGGATGATATTAAAATTCTGGATTATGCTATTAATGCCTATTTAGATACTATCAAAAGCTATGATCAAATAAAGGCTTTCGGGAATATTATTGATTTTAATTTGTCAAGTATTGTTGTAGTTGAGTTAGTAACTCTTGATGATGAAGGGGTTTTGAAAAATATTCATAAGATTGAAGAGGATTACAAGATTGCAAAGAAATATATTTTACCATATCTCGGTTCTGATTATGAAATATTGGCCTCTGAAATTGATGGTACGGCTGATGAAAAACTACCTGAGAAAATAAATGATTTGGCTCTTAAGAATAGTGGTTTTATTAATAATAAGGAAGAGAGTTGGTATCAGCTTATAATGAATCTTTTTATAAAATTACCATTCCTGAATTACAAAAGTGGAAGTTTTGGACTCACTACTGTATCACAATTGTTTGCAGATGGCTTATCTGATTACGAGAAAAGTTTACTCAAAATTATCAATGATAATTATGAAGTCAATATGGATGTTGAAACTTTTATATCACAATTTAAAATTGACTCTGATGAACAAATTTAAAATATCTAGCCTTTATATAAAAAATTTCAAGTGTATTACTGAGTCGGATTTTAATTTTGATGGGAGACATTTGGTAGTATATGATGGCCCTAACGGTTATGGAAAGACCACTTGTTTTGAAGCAATAGAAATTTTATTTGCAGGAAATCCTAGAAAATCAAAAACTTCTTTTGTTGATAAAAGATATAAATTTAAAGATAGCCCAATCCATAAGTACAACGGACAAGAAATCATAATATCAGCAGTTCTAAAGAATAATACTGGTAATACTATAAAAATAAAACGTGTTTTCCCTGCAGCAAGTACTAGTTCTTCGGCTGATAATAATTTTGGTAAGGTTTTTACATTGTCGAAATTATATGTTAATGATAATAAAGATGAAACTACCATAGAGGAAGTCGAAAGACTTTTACAATTCGAGAATGTTGAATCATTATTTAATTTACTCAATTATGTAGAGCAAGACGAAAATACATATTTTTTGAAGAAAGATCCCAAAAATAGATATACAACATTGGAGTCTTTATTAGGTGGAGAAGAGGAGCGCTTACAACTTAGTAAAGTCAATGATACAAAAGAACAGATAAAGAAGAAGATCAAAACCTATACTGATGAGGTAAGCATATTAGAAAGTAATAATCTTTCAACAGTATCTGGTACTATATCAAACATGACATATTTTAGGTTATTAGAAGATAAGGATTTCGAATGGGATCGAGAAGAAATAAAAAATACTAATCCAGACGTTCATCAGCTGTACCTGGGAGAATTAGATAAATTAGACTACTTGATTCTTAATAGAAAGGAAGTAAGTAAAATTTTATTGAACCATAGAATTAATATATTCATCAATACAAATGCTCATGATTTTTTTGTACGATATTATTGGAGTATAACAAACTTGGCTAAATTAAAGGAGGAGAATGATAGAAGAATTGCTATAGACCGTACGGTAGAGAGAAATTTAGTAATTCAGGGTTTTATTAATAGACTAGAATTTAGGGAACTAGGTGAGGTTGCTGAAATAGAATTTCTTTCACAAAAATCTGGAATAAGTGAACTCTTTACGGCTTTTACAACTACGTTAAGATCTATTTTATCCATGGAGGAACATCTTACAACGGACAACCGGATTTTGTCAGATTTAAGAGCTAAACGTGAACAGCTTGTAAACATAAATAATCAGTATAGAGAAGCCATTCCAATCAAAGATAGTGAATGTCCTACCTGCGGTTACGATTGGGAAACTTCGACAGAATTGATAAAACATATAGAAGAAACTGAATCAAAAATTTTCGCTGGTTATTTGGAGAATAATGTAACTTTTGAGCAGACAAAAAAAAGTTTTAGTGAAACGGTATTAAAGGCTATAGATGAGTTTCTGGAAACAGAAATGATATCATTAAATGAAGAAAAAAATAACCTTGTCGAATCTCAAATTTTTGCTCAGCTTTTGGATTATGCTGGAAGAGTCACTGAATTTGATACTTTTTTAAACTTATTTAATAGTCCGGTAAAAGAACAGATATTACACTTAATTAATCACAGGAATATTGAAAATATTGATGCAGTGAAAGAAAGTCTTTTGGAACTTTTAAATCATAATAGACCTGCTATTGATATTCCATTGGATCAGTCTACAATAAGAGATGATTTCAAATACTATTTTAATGATAGTATTGATGAATTGAAAAAGGTTTCTTCAGAGTTATTAGTTGAAAAACGAAAATATGTACAATGGCTTTTTTATAATGCTATAAGCCATAATATTACTTTGAGACAAAATAAAATTGCAAAGTTAGGCAACGCACTATCCAAACTTGAACAATTGTCACAGAATATGAATAATCAGATTAATAGATACACAAATAGTATTGTTGAAAAGATAAAGATCCCATTTCATATCTACACAGGTAAAATTTTGCAGAATCATAGCTTAGGCTCAGGTTTAAATATAGATTTTGAAATGGAAAAAAAAGAGAAACAGTTGTACATAACACCTTGTTACAAAGATCAGGAAGTAGCATTTACATTAAGTTCTGGGCAACTTTCTGCGACGGTAATATCTCTGATGTTGGTTTTAAATAAAGTATTTAATAAGTCTCAGCTAGGAATGATTTTCATTGATGATCCACTTCAGACTCTAGATGAAATCAATGCACATTCTCTGGTTGAATTATTAAAATACAATTTTGCAGACCAACAGATTGTTCTATCTACACACGAGGACAAATATTCAAGATTCATACGATATAAGTTCGATAAGTTTGGATTAAGCAATAAAAACATAAATATGAGGGAATGGAATTAAAATTAAAGCTTTAAAAGAAGAAAAAGAGGTAAGTATATTACCACATTGGCTTGAATGCAATTCATTACCTCGAAATAATGAGTGGGTGTCATTCGTTGATTTAGTTAAAAATAATTCTGAGAAAATATTTAGCAAATTCGTTGAAATAAATGTGCGCAAGCACTTATTATATAAAGGCAAAGAATGGCTAAACGAAAATAAGAGCTTTCTTACCCAAGATGAGATTAACTTTCTTGGACTTATTGATATAATGAATAATAATATTAATGATGGCGTTTTGGATTTAAATAATTTTGAGTTATCAGATGATAATAGCCAGAGAATAGAATTTATGTTTGATGAATTAGAAAACCTGATTGATGAAAAGAAAAAGCAATTACTTAAAATAAAGAAATTCTATATTAAGAAGAAAACGTAGAGTTGTGAAAACGTTAATATAGAATATGTGGTTTATTATTTCATATGATTAAAAATATTAATTTGTAAATCAAATAAATACATTAATTATATGAAGTCAGCCTATTTATATGTCCGTGTAAGTACGGACGAACAAAAAAGAAAAGGTTACTCCCTGCCTGAGCAGGAGGATAGATTATTGAAGTATTGTAAATATAACAATATCGAAGTCAAAGGAATCTATCGTGAAGATTATTCTGCCAAAAATTTCAATCGACCTGAGTGGAAAGAATTGTTTTCAGAAATTAAAAAGAAATCATCAGGAGAAGATAAAAATATACTATTTATAAAATGGGACAGATTCAGTCGTAATGTTGAATATGCTTACGAAATGATTGGAAAGCTGCGAAAATATAAAACGACAGCAATGGCTATTGATCAACCAATTGATTTCTCTGTGCCGGAAAGTACCGTTATGCTGGCTGTATATTTAGCGGTTCCGGAAGCGGAAAATACTCGGAGGGCTCAAAATACAGCAAATGGTATTCGTCGAGCGAAGCTGATGGGTAGATATCCTAATAAAGCACCTATTGGATTTATTAATTTGACATTAATGGATGGTAAAAAAGCTATTGCTCCTAAAGAGCCTGAAGCTGATATTATAAAGTGGTCTTTTCATCAAGCTGCCCAGAACGATCATAAGATTTCCGAAATAATGAAAATGGCTAATGAAAAAGGATTGATATGTTCACGGTCACACTTTTTTAGAATTTTACGGAATCCAGTTTATTGTGGGCTTATATCAGTCAGAATTGAACCCAATGAAGAGCAAATGATAAAAGGTTTGCATGAACCTTTAATATCAGAGTCGTTATTTTACCAGGTTCAGTCTGTTATTAATACAAAAAGAAAAACTACTTCTAAAAAAAATGATTTGAAAGAGCTATTTTTTCTTAGAGGTTTTTTGACTTGTCCTATTTGTGATCGAAAACTTAGTGCAAGTATTTCACAAGGTCGATCAAAAAAATATCCATATTATCATTGTCAGGATGGCTGTAGGACAAGGATAAATGCAGTTTTTCTGAATGAATGTTATCAAAATAAGCTTCAACAGTTGATACTATCAAATAATGCAGTTGAATTATTTAGGAATATTTTGGAAGGGCAGAATACAAAGACGCAGAAAGCGAGTTATCTATACACTCAAAAATTATTGGAAAGAAAAATAAAAGAGGAGGAGCTAATCCTTTCTAGAGGTAGAAAACTATTTATTGCAGGAATATTGAAGATTGATGACTATAATGAATTAAAAAAAGAACATCAAATTAATACTAGAAATCTTAGCAAGGAAACGCGTGATATTGTTCTTAAAATAAAAGCTATCGACAGAAAGAATCAAATAGAGGATAAAGCGCTAGTTGAAATTTTTCAAAAATTTTCCGAGTTTGATACTTCAGACAAAAGATATCTTGTTAATCTTATTCCGCCGGTTGATATTGACTACCAAACAGGAAGTCTTTCTTTAGGGTTGAATCAAGCATTTTCAAAAATATTATTAAAGAAAAGTAACCGAAAAACTAATAAGAAAAATGAATTTCATTGATAAAAATGTTTCGGTTGAGCAAGCAATTATTCTTCTGGCCAAGAATGGAATTCGGGTAAATGAGAAGGAAGCTAAAATTATATTGGAATTATTATATTTAGTATCCAAAAATTATGATAAGCCAAAAGAGAAAGAAATATTAGAACCTTAATGGGATTTCAAACCAAGCTTAAGTGCCGATGAAATCTCTGATAGAGCACTTTTAGACTGTCAATTTCAGATAGACTAAGGTTTTCATACGGAAAAAATCAAACCATAAAATATCAGACTGTAAAAGTTTGATATAGAGATTTTTATGCATAAAAAAAGAGAGACAACTATCAAATAGTTGTCTCCTTAAGTGAACTCGCTGGTAGGCTATCCAAACTATTTTTATAACGATATTGAAAATATCTTAGAGTTATGTGGTTGAAAATAAAGTGTTTATGATTTTGTTCTTTTTGTTTGATTCCTGTTAAGTTATCTTCATGAGATTGTAATTTTAAAATATTTCAATTCGTAGTTCGAATCTTTCGCGCGCCTACTAACCAATTATTTTTATCTGTAATGGTAAATTTTTAGTGTGATTATTTGCCAGCACTGATTTGGCCTTTCTTTTTTATTCATAATTTTAAAATTAATCTGCAAGAGTTTTGACTTATAAAATATTTGTCCTTTTTATATGGATGTTTGCTATATTTTTAGAGAAGTAGCACTAATTTAACAAATTGGCTGTCAACAAAGATAGAATTGAAATTCTTATCCTATTTAGTCTAAAGATTTCCTAATCAAAAAAGGAATTTTTCTCCGTATGAATTGGAGCACTTGGACGAAACAGCTTTACATTTTTTAGGGCAGATCGATCTAAAACCTAAACCATCAAAATTCAAATTTTAATAAAAATTATAATCTTACGGGTAACCGTAAAAATAAAAATATCTGCAAATGTAATTTAGCAATATGATTAAAATAACATTACCAAGTAGCGATGCGATCAAGGCTATCAACGACGCTAAAGAGGACTGCCTCCAACCAATTGGCTTTTTTATAAAGTACAAGGTTACATTTAATAAATTAACAATGGAAATCGAGCCAAATGAAGGATTTGAATATGATCCATCTGATATTTTTCATCTCGCATGGTACGCTAGAGAATACAAGTAAGGCTATTAAATTCTTGAACGGAAAGATTTAATTACAAAAATTCCCAGATTAGATTAGGGTACAATAGAAGAGATTACTTAAATGGTGGTCTCTTTTATGTATTAATTCTAACCAGAATTTTGATTAAAAATCTTTTGTTTCATTTTATATTAGATAAAAGGAATAAATTTCAATGGTTTAATTTTTACAGTATCTTAAAGAATAATCTTTGTTTTATTGGAGAATAATAATTTTTTAATGAGCAAACATATTTCATTCAATTGCAGATTATGAGTATATTGGTACGAATTCTGATTTAGTGTCGGCGAATAATAACTGGCCTAAACTATTGATTATTAGAAAAAAAATATATTGTATATTTAATTTTATATCTCAACGTGGAGAGATATAATTTAAAGGGAAAACGACTGTGTGGAGGTTATTCACTTTAAAAAAGTAACCATGAAACAATTATATAAAAATATTCTATTATCAATCGAACAACAGGAGAAGAATCTAGAACGAAGTACGAAAAGCACCATTGAAGAAGCTTATCATATGGTTTCTTTTCTTCGCCAATTATTAAGCGATCTTAAAACCCAAATTGCAAAAAATGGTTTTGCTACAGCCGACGACGAAGTAGTCTTTTTTAAGACTGTCAAGCCCGAGATTTTAGGAAAACTCATTTACTACAATAAGCTTGTCCGTTTGGAAGTTATTAACCCGGAACTTTATGATTTGGTACAAGCTTATTACAACGAGCAGATCAAGCTTTTAAATAAAGAATATAAAAAGCACCTGGAGAGTTCGGATTTTTACTGGTATTATCGTTCTGGTCGCTGCGATAAAGACAATTCATATTTTAGATTAGGTAATATTAATTTCTTCGATGGTGTAGACAGTTTTTTCTTTGAAGTTGATATTGACTTTTCTACCTATTATGATTATAAAGTCGCTCAGATCATAGCGATGGACTTGCTTTTTTCCTATTATTTATCGAAAATTAGTCAGAAAGACTCCAATAATACCGGTAGTTCCCCTATGCCTGAAAATGGAAGTTTTTCTTGGACGGATTCCAAGAATGCGTTAATTGAACTGATTTATGCGCTACATGCAGCAGGTAGTGTGTCTAATGGCAGAGCTGGCCTGCGAAAAATGAGTAAACTATTTGAGGAAGTGTTTGAAATCAAATTGGGGGATATTCATCATGCATTCCATCAGATGAAGTTCAGGGCAGGAGAGAAAACCAGCTATTTACTTTTCTTAAAAAGTTCTCTAGAACAATATATGGATAGAGAACTTTAAGGTAGGTAGTAAATCTATTGTACAAGACAGGTAATCATATCGATGACCTGTTTTTTATTGCCGAAATTTATACTGTCCTGTTATACTGAATTCATTCGTAGAATAACTAACCTGAAATTTACACAACTGGCTTCGACAGTTCATACTTTTAGTATGTACCAATATACTAGTCATAGGATACCAATGCAAACTGGCGCCACTATTAAAAAAATAACGAAAAAAAAGTTCATTTCTCTTGGTACATCCTTGGTAGTACCTTGTACGATTTAGCGGAAAATCAAGGCCAATTTTGGTATGTAAACCAAATGTAAAAGGCTATGAATATAGATCGAGTTGAATTCCTCGCGTGGATGGATCGTATCATGAAGCGATTTGATATACTCGCAGGGGATCTTGAAATCCGCGACAAAAAGAGATTGAGTATCGACGGTGATGAACTGCTCGATAATCAAGACGTGCTTCAAATGCTAAAGATCACTTACCGATGTCTTCAGCGTTACCGTACAATCGGCAGAATAAAGTTTTTCACTATCAGTGGTAAAATTTATTACAAGAGTTCTGATGTGCAACAGTTTATTAGAGACAGCTATCACGGCGGAAAATATAGGCAAAAATAGGTTTCTAACGGAATAGATATAAAACTGCAACAATTCCCATTCTACTTTCGATAATCTTAAAACTTTTTTATTATGAACGAACAAACAATCACTGACGAAAAGGTAGCCAAAGCGTTAGAACCGCTGTCCGATATCCTATTGGTTCTTGACAAAGTTAAGAACAGGATTGAAGCAGTAAAAGGAGTAGATAAGGATGGGAAACTGGAAACAGGAGAACCTAAGCAGAAGAATTTGCTGGATTTTATGCGCGTAGACAAAAATGACATTTTCAGCAATTTCTTTTCTAATTTCTGGCGAAAGCTCAACGATCCCACAGGATACAAGTTCTTTAAAATTGCGGACATTGATATGGAGGCAGTTGCAAAAAGACTACAGTCCGCGCTCGATAATCCAACACCAGAAGGAAATAAATTGCTGGAGGCATTGGAAGTGAAACATGACAATAAACAAAAAAAGCAGGATATGGAAACGAAACAAGAAGTAAATCAAGGGAAAACCAAAGATGATACAAAAAATGTGTATCGTTATAATGCAGATGAAATTGACTGGAATACAGCTCATAAATTTGGCTTGAACAGGGAGCTGTTAGAGAAAAATGGACAATTGGACAAATTGCTAAAAGGATACAAATCAGATACAATATTTAAGATTGAAGGAAATTTTGAAGGGCTGGCATTAAAAGGTGATGCTCGCCTTTCTTTAAGACAAGTCGATAATAAGATTGTTATTTTGACGCATGGTATACGACATAAAGCTCCTTTGGAAAATCCTTTTTATGGCCATAGATTTACTAGAGAGGATAAGGAGAACCTGATAAAAACTGGAAATATGGGACGGGTGGCTGAACTGACGAATACACAGGGTATTTCAGTAAAGTCCTTGATCAGTTTGGACAAATATACAAAGGAGCCGGTATCATATCCGCTTGAATGGATTAAAATCAATGATAAATTCGGTGGTGTAAAGTTAAGTAAAGAACAAAAACAGGAACTCATGGAAGGAAAGCCGGTGCTTGTTGATGGTATGGTAAATACAAAAACAGGGGAACTGTTCAGCCAAACGTTGCAGTTCAGTGCGGATGACAGAAAAATTGTATTTGCTGGCAATAAAGAAACCCTAAATATTGAGCAACAGCTTACAAGGGTAATTCCACCCGTCTTCAGAGATCGACAGCTTAGCGAAAAAGAACAGGATCAGCTAAAAGAGGGTAAAGCTATTTATCTGGAAGATCTTGTCAATAAGGATCAAAATAGAATATATTCAGGTTACGCCTTCTACAATGAACAAAAAGGAAAGGTTGACTTCTCCTTCCAGAAACCTCATTTGGAAAATCAGCTGGAGCAAGTCCTTGGTGATACAAATCAAGAGAAGAAACAGCGACAATCTCCGGTGCAAAAAGATGATTCAAAACAGGCCGCACGTAATACTGCAAAGACTGATGCGCAAGAAAGAAAGACACCTACAAGACGACCGAAACTTCACTAAAGTAAGCCATTATGAAAGCAATCTTAGCAGAAAAGCCTTCTGTAGCACATGAACTAGCCCGAATTGTAGGAGCGACTGAAAGAAAAGATGGATATTTTTTGGGGGGTGATTTTATGGTCACATGGGCTTATGGACATCTTGTAGGACTGGCGATGCCTGCGGACTATGGAATAAAGGGATTCAACAGGGAATCCCTTCCTATCATACCAGAAAATTTTATGCTTACCTGTAGAAAAGTAAAGGCTGGTAATGGTTATGTTTACGATGAAGGTTCAAAACGGCAATTAGAAATAATTGGCGAAGTTTTCGAAAAGTGCGACAGCATTATTGTTGCTACCGATGCAGGTAGGGAGGGTGAAGTAATTTTCCGATACATATATGAATATTTAGGCTGCCATAAATCATTTGAGAGGCTTTGGATCAGTAGTTTAACAGAGAAAGCAATCATAAGCGGATTAAACAATTTGAAGTCCGGGGCTGATTTTGATGGTCTTTATTATGCGGGACGCGAGCGGTCACAGTCTGACTGGATGATAGGGATCAATGCCACGCAAGCCCTTACGATCAGTTTAGGGGATGGTTTATATTCTTTAGGACGTGTTCAGACACCTACTTTATCGCTTATCTGCAAAAGATATATAGATCATAAATCGTTTGAAGTAAAAAGCTATTTCCAGATTGAGCTGGAACATCAAAAAGAGGGGATTATTTTCAAGAGTTTATCGGTTGATGAATGGGAAGAACGAACTAGAGTAGAATCTGCAATAAGATCTATTGAGCGTGCAGGAACTGTACTTGTTGTGGATGTTGAAAAGAAATCCGGTTCCTTGCAGGCACCATTACTTTTTGATTTGACAGGCTTACAAAAAGAGGCCAACAGGAAGCTGGGTTTTTCCGCGGAAAAAACACTGGAAATAGCGCAGATCTTGTATGAGAAGAAATTGATAAGTTACCCCCGTACGGGATCAAAGTACATTCCCGAAGATGTCTGGAGCGAAATTCCAAATCTGATTGTCGCTTTAGGGGCTTCCAACGCTTTTAAAGAAAAGGTTGAAAAAGTTAAATGGGAGAGATATAACAAACATATCGTCAATGATGTGAAAGTGACTGACCATCATGGAATTTTAATAACGGAGAATATACCTAGTATTTTGAATGCGCAGGAAAATGCACTGTATGATATGATCGCCTGCCGAATTCTTGAAGCTATTTCACCAGCCTGCCATAGGGAAACTACTTCGGTAACGTTAGAAATCCTACATTATAATTTTGCAATTAAAGCAATAAAGATTACTTCCCCAGGCTGGAAGCTGATCAATGGAAATTTTAATGAAGACGAGGAGGACAATGTTTTTGACCTGCCGGAACTCCACAATGGCGATCTCTTACAGGTAACCGCTGCGACGCTTCTTTCCAAAAAAACAAAGCCACCTGCATTATATACTGAAGCAGAACTTTTATCAGCAATGGAAAATGCCGGTAATACCATTGCGGATATTGAGGAGAGAAAGGCACTTAAAACCATTGGAATAGGTACACCAGCTACCCGTGCTTCGGTTATTGAAACGCTTTTCGACAGGGATTATATCCGCCGGGAGAAGAAGTCGATCATTCCTACTGAGAAGGGCCTTCTTGTTTATCAGATCGTAGCGGATAAAAAGATAGCAGATGTTGCTATGACGGCGCAATGGGAACTTGCATTTGAAAAGATACAGAATAATGAAATGTCTGCTACGGAATTTCATGCTGAACTTGAGAAGCTAACACAAGAGGTTACCAAGGAGCTCCTGACCGAGAAAATTACGGAAGCGGGTCCTCAAGATCTATACTGCCCAAAATGTAGTAGTAAAGCCTATTTGCGTGAAAAGGTAATCAAATGCTGTAGTGATGAATGCGGATGGATACTTTTTCGAAAGGTGTGCGGAATACAATTAACATATAAAATTGTAGAAGCTTTGCTTACCAAGAAAAGAACACCATTGATCCGCAAGATGGTCGGTCACAGTGGAAAGCCATTTGATGCCTATATTGTGTTATCGGAGGACGGTACTACTTCTTTTGAATTTGAGCAGAAAAAGAAACGAAAGTTCAGATAATTTTCATGATGTGATTTGGTGTGAAGCCTGAGATCCCCGGTGATTTCAGGCTTCTTTTTTTTTAACTCATTTTTTCAATTAGGAAAATGACGGACTTCTTAGGTTAGAATACCCCCTAAACTGCATTACGAGGGCTTCTGTGGCTAGGTTTACCTAACAAGTAAACAATTGACACATGAAAAAAGTGCAAAAGGATTTTTCCTACTACCAATTAAAGCTACAGGAACATATAGAAGCGAGTTTTCCTGAGAAATTAGAGGATACGAAATTTATCGGCCAACGGGCGCGGTGGGCAGCTAATGCGTATGAAGGAGCATTCAGGTCTGGCAATGGCGTTCACAAATGTGATGAAATAGCCGACTATATTTTGTATGAAGGTCTACATTTTTCAAAATACGACAGTCTATTTGATGTCCTGACCAATGAGTTTACAGATCTGTTCTTTGACTTTGAATATCGGGACTTTGCATTAAAAATACTTCCTATCTGTGCAGAGGTTTTTGCAAAGTATGATCTAAGCGATGATTTTGCATATTCAAATGATTATGACCTGCTATATACGGAACTGACAGGTTTCATCGCCATATGGATCGAAAAGAATGGCATTCAATAAGAGGCAGCACCTCCAGCAGAATATTGATGCCCTGAAAATTGCTTTTCTGTTGCACAAAGAAAAAAGGGAAGGAAGTTCGGAGGAGCTAAGACAAATGTCGTTGTATGCCGGATTTGGAGGACTGAAATTTATCCTAAATCCAGCAGAGTCTGTTGATGACATTGAGAAGTGGAGTGTGGCTGACCGACCTCTTTTTGAGTTAACGAAGACACTCTACGATCTGATATTGGAGAACAGCGAGAATGACAGAACATATAAGCAATATATAGATGGAATAAAGGCATCAATTCTGGATGCCTTTTATACCCCTGTACCCATTTCAGAAACGATTTCAAAGGTTTTAATTAATAATGATGTAGAGATTCAGACATTGTTGGAACCATCAGCGGGTGTAGGTTCATTCATCAAACCATTTTCAAACCTTCGTGATCTTGAAATTACAGTATATGAACAAGATCCACTCACAGGTTTGATCCTAAAATTATTGTACCCACAGTCTAAGGTCAATGTCGAAGGTTTTGAAAATATAGGTATAGAGGAAGATAGTAAGTACGATGTGATTCTTGGGAATATTCCATTTGGAAAAACTTCTGTGTTTGATCTTTCTTATTCAAAAGGAACGGATCTGGCCCGAAAAGCTTCTATTTCAGCAATTCACAATTATTTTTTTTTTAAAGTCCACAGATAAGTTACGAGAAGGAGGAATTTTGGCATTCATCACCTCTCAGGGAGTGATGGATAGTCCCTCCAATCAACCGATCCGGGAAGTGTTGATGAAAGAACATCATTTGGTTTCTGCGGTAAGATTGCCAAATAACCTATTTGATGAGGCTGGCACATCAGTTGGAACGGACCTCCTTATTTTACAGAAAAGAACTGAAAACAGGGAATTGTCCCAAAGGGCCAGAGATTTTATAAAAAGCGGAGTCAAACCGGGCGGAGAAAACTGCAATCTACTTTTCTATAATCCTAATCACATTGTTTATACAAAAGCTGTTGTCGGTACCGATCAATATGGTAAACCCGGCACAGTATATCTACATGAAGGCGGACTGGCTGGTATCGGTGAAGATCTTGCGAAAAAGCTTGAAGCTGATTTTAAAAATTATTTTAATCCTGATTTGTACAGAAAATTTCAAAGAGCCAAATTATCAGATGTCAGTGGTTCGGAGAAAAAAATAACTTCTACGGTAAGAGATAAATTATCATACAATCTACTTGATACGACCACATCAAATGCAGTTCAGCTCAACCTTTTTACAGAAGATGAGGTTGCTCAGTCTACAAAGTCACCAACAAATAGGAAAAAGCGAAGCAATACGCCAAATAAGCCCATGGTGACTGAACAGTTGTCACTGTTCGCGGAGAATTTGGATGAACAGGTGCGGTCACAGAATACTACAGTAAAAATAAAGCCTTCCAGCGTAGATAAGAAGCAAGATGGCGGGAACAAACACGTTAAAGCAGTTTCCATGCTTTCCTTATTTCAAGATAATGAGGAACAGCGTAGTTTGGAACCGCAGGTTTTTGATGCTGAAGTTAAAAGCTACTATCGAGAGGATACCCTAGTTTATTATAGGGGACATGTTGGCAGGATCAAACGAAATGCACACGAGGGAAATCATAGTTTTAAACCAATAGCGCTTAGCGAGATCCAGCGAAAACGAATTGATGCCTATATAAAAGTAAGGGACTGTTATAATGACCTGTATCATTACGAAGCTAAAAATCAGGAAGAGGATAGTACCAATCGGGGACTTCTGAATAAGCTCTATGATGATTTTGTCAGAAAATATGGTCATCTAAATGCTGCCGAAAATATTAAGGTTATAAAAATGGATCCCTCGGGCAATGAAATTCCCTCACTTGAACGGGTTGTCGGAGGTGTAATCCATAAGTCGGATATTTTTGACCATCCGGTTAGTTTTGCAAGAATGAAAATCTCTGAGGCTTCTCCGCAAGAAGCTTTGTCGGCTTCTTTGAACCGCTCCGGTAATGTTGATATGAGGTATATGGAACAGATCAGTGGTCTGTCTTCCGATGCATTAAGAGAAAGCCTACAGGGAAGTATTTACTATAATCCGATAAGTGGCGAGCAGGAAGTCTCTCAAAAATTTCTTTCTGGTGATGTCGTTGAAAAAGCAAAACAAGTAAAAGCTTACATTGTCGATAATCCTAATGATCAGGAAGCTCTAGTAAGTCTTGAAGCGCTTGAAAAGGTACGGCCTGAGCCTATTAAGTTTGAGGCTCTTGACTTTAATCTGGGAGAACGCTGGATCGGAACCGATATCTATAATCGTTTTGCTACCCATCTTTTTGACACAACGATTAGTATTCATTATTCTGAAAGTAGTGATGACTATTCTGTCAGTGCAAAATCCAGCAATCTGAAGATCACAGAAAAGTATGCGGTGAAATCCGAAAGCCGCAGTTTTGACGGTTTGAATTTATTGCGACATGCACTTGTTAATACTACCCCAGATATTACAAAAACAGAATATTTGGCTGATGGTACGGCTGTGAAGGTGCGGGATATGGAGACTATTCAGGTTGCCAATACGAAGATAGATGAAATCCGTCACGAATTTACAGAATGGCTCTATCAGCAGGACGATGCGTTCAAAAATGAACTGACAGAACGGTATAATGAATTATTTAACTGTTATGTACGACCGCAATATGATGGTAGCCATCAGAGATTTCCCGGACTGGATCGGAGGGCGGTGAACATTGAGGACCTCTATGACAGCCAGAAAGATGCTATCTGGATGATAAAATCCAATGGCGGAGGAATTTGTGATCATGAAGTGGGAGCTGGCAAAACGCTGATTATGTGTGCAGGGGCCCAGGAGATGAAACGATTAGGGCTTGTCCATAAACCGATGATTATTGCATTAAAGGCAAATGTGCATGATATTGCCAAGACCTATCGGGAAGCTTATCCCCATGCAAAAATACTTTATCCCGGAAAAAAGGACTTTACCCCACAAAAGCGACTTAAGATTTTTGGCGATATCAAGAATAACGATTGGGACTGCATTATTCTTACGCATGATCAATTTGGGATGATCCCCCAGTCGTCAGAACTTCAAAAGGATATTCTACAGGCTGAACAGGATGGCGTGGAGCAAAATCTTTCAGTCTTAAGAAGTCAGGGTAAAGATATTTCGGGTGCTATGCTTAAAGGAGTAGAAATCCGTAAGAAAAACCTGAATGTTAAACTAAAGACCTTAGAACATGATATAGAAAACCGAAAAGATGATGTTGTGGACTTCAAAATGATGGGGATCGATCACCTTTTTGTGGACGAGAGCCATAAATTCAAGAACCTTATGTTCAATACAAGACATGAGCGTGTTGCCGGTCTGGGCAATTCGCAAGGCAGTCAAAAAGCACTTAATCTTCTTTTTGCCATAAGAACAATCCAGGAAAGAAGCGGTAAGGACTTAGGGGCAACTTTTCTTTCGGGAACGACCATTTCCAATTCACTGACCGAGTTATACTGTCTTTTTAAGTATCTACGTCCAAAAGCATTGGAACGTCAGGGTATTAATTGCTTCGATGCCTGGGCTGCGATATTTGCGCGAAAGTCCATTGATTATGAATTTTCTGTTGCAAATAATATTGTGCAAAAAGAGAGATTCCGTCATTTTATCAAAGTACCCGAGCTGGCACAATTCTATGCAGAGATAACCGATTACCGTACTGCTGAAGACATTGGTATTGACCGGCCTGTAAAAAATGAGATATTGTATAATATCCCGCCAACTCCGGATCAGGAGATTTTCATCAAAAAATTGATGGAATTTGCTAAGTCTGGAAATGCAGAATTGCTTGGAAGGCCACCATTAAGTCCGACAGAACAAAAAGCCAAAATGCTGATTGCTACAGATTACGCGAGAAAAATGTCGCTGGATATGAGGTTGATTTCATCTAAATATGCCGATGATGCTGGAAATAAAGCCTCTGTATGTGCCGCAAACATAGCTAAATATTACAGAAAGTATAATGCTCAGAAAGGTACGCAGTTCGTTTTCTCAGATTTAGGAACCTACAAGCCTGGTGAATGGAATATCTATTCCGAGATAAAGCGAAAGCTTATGCAGGATCATGATATTCCAGTTGATCAAATTCGGTTTATACAGGAGGCCAAGACGGAGGATCAACGTAATGAATTGATAAAGGCCGCGAATGATGGAAGGGTAAGAGTTCTTTTTGGTTCTACAGATATGCTCGGAACTGGTGTTAATGCACAGAAAAGAGCAGTTGCAGTACATCACTTGGATATTCCATGGCGACCGTCAGATCTTGAACAGCGCAATGGCCGCGCTGTCCGCAAAGGAAATGAAATCGCGAAATTCTTTGCCAATAATACGGTGGATGTCTTTATTTATGCTGTTGAAAAATCGCTTGATGCTTATAAGTTTAATACGCTTGCTAACAAACAGCGATTTGTTGGTCAGTTAAAAAGTAATAGTCTAAGTGTGCGTACTATCGATGAGGGAGGGATGGATGAGGTTTCCGGGATGAACTTTTCGGAGTATGTTGCCTTACTCTCAGGAAATACTGATCTATTGGAAAAGGCAAAAGTAGAAAAGAAGATTGTGGCGATGGAAAATGAAAAAAATGCTTTTTTACGGTCTAAATGGAGTGCAGGCTCCAAACTTGGATTGTTGCAAGAGGAGCTGGAAGGGCGAATTTCAAAGTTGGAAAGATTTATAGTTGATAGGGATAATCTTCAAAATCGTATTCTTAAATCTTCTGACGGTACTCTATTAAATCCTATACAATTAAATGGGCTGGCAAAAAATGCAGGAATTACCGAAATTGGTTCATATCTTAATAAAATTGCTTCAAACGCCCGAACAGGCGGTGATTACGAAGAAATTGGTTCTCTCTATGGTTTTCGTATTCTTGTAAAAACGGAGATTCGGGAAAAGGAGAATATAATGGAAAGGGATAACCGTTTTTATATCTGTGGAGAGGGGAATATAAAATACACTCATAACAATGGAATTATTGCTGCAGATCCTGAAAAGGCTAGCTTGAATTTTCTTAATGCCCTAAAAAAAATACCACGTTTAATTGACGAAGAAAATGTACAGATAGAAGTCATAAAAAAGGACAAAACTATACTGGATGATATTGTAAATGGTGAGTGGAATAAGGAAAAGAATCTAGCTGGTTTAAAGACTGAACTTGCAGCAGTGGAGCGTAACATTCAGATTTCGTTGGATGAAAGCAAAAACAGAATTGTTAATTCAGAAGACGGACAAAACAAAATAGAAAATACTAAAGTAGTCAATAAGCATAAGATCTAATTTTAAAGTTCCTTTAGAAGAAAAATGTGAATTGCTGTACAATTAATGGTTTATCGTGAGATTCCTAAGCCGTTCTTTTTGACTTTATCGGCAGACAGCTTTAGAACCGGTGATTTTCCGTCCAGCGTACCAGGCAACTCTCGATATAGTTTCCCCTTATTTATAGAATAGCACAGAGAACCTTCTGTATTATCTTTCCCAGCCAGTATCTTTAGTTTTTTAATATTATCTATTTCAAAACCGTCTATTTTGTTGGGAATACTATTGATATTTTTAAACAGTTGCTTATACAGTATATTTAATTCCCGATCATTCGTTGATTGTAGAGCTTTTAAAATATTTTCAATCTGACGGGAATTCGCTGGCAATACGGAAAGGTACGCATTCTTTGGAAAAAGAGAAATAAAATCCTTATTAAGAATTGAAATTTCAGCAGGTTCAAAAATGCAATATTCTACTTTATCCCTGGCGAATCCAGCTATAATATGATCGTAACCACGTTCTTTAAACATATTGAGGTTATCTTGTGAGTTAAAGGCTTCCATAAATTCCATATATTCCCCTAATCCGATATTATCATCTATAAATTCCAAAGCTTCATTAGGATCGGTAATATCCTCTTCAAATATAATATTAACAATGTCGGGTGCTTGGTCAGTGCAGCCAAAGACATCATCCAAATTCAGGCATTTTTTTAGGTGAACCTGACACTCAAAAACTTTTTCACCAAAAAGTTGTGCTATACCAATTTCCTCCGTTAAATGAATACCCCGATGACAATTGTCTCTATCTGTATTTTGGCCTAGATATTCTAGTGAAAATTCATTAAAATCGCTGTTGGTTCCGTGATATAAGATTTTAGTTGTAGATTGTTTAGGTTTGATTGAATCCATATTAAATTTATTTTTTTTAATTTCTATTAGTAAATGGTAGGTTCGTTATGATCAGTGGGAGATAGGAGGGTACATTCTCAGCCTATGCTCTCGGGTTATCCTTCATCGTATTGAAATCATTCCTGTCGGATTAAATGAGCCAGTTCAGGATCATTTTCAATTCTCGTCAATTCGTTCGAAATTATAATCGAAACATCCAATTTTATCTGCCGGTAATTTTCGTTAATTTCCTGTTCCATAATATCTGCCCCAGATTCGGATAGAAAGGATCGTATCTGTGGAATAGGCTTATAATTTTTCGTTTCATTAGCTACCTTTTCTGTATCGACTATGATCTGGGCGTGAAATATCTTTTGTTCTATTTTTTCACCAAAATTGTCCGCTACGGCTCCGACGAACATGCCCTGTGATAAGGTTGAAATCTTTGATGCAGGAATCAGACTATCGAGCTGTGTGGAAATGGAAGAACTGGTATCATTTCTGTTTATACTGATGGATTGTCTTTTTTGTACAATTTTCCCGAACCTTTCTGACAATGTTTTTGCAGTGTCGCCAACCACTTGTCCCGCGAAAATATTACCTACTATATTTTGGATTACTTTAGATTCTTTATCGCCATAATCTCTCGTTAACATTGAAAAGTCTTGTAATCCCAAGCATACGGATATTAAATTACTTCTGGCGGAGGCAATCAAGTTATCCAAGCCTCGAAAATAAATTTGGGGAAGCTCATCGATAATCAGGGAGCACTTTAGCTGCTTTTTTTTATTTATTAGACGAACAATTCTTGAATTATAAAGTCCTAGCGCAGCGGAATATATAGTTTGCCTGTCCGGGTTACTACCAACACATAAGATCTTGGGTTCATTTGGATTATTTATGTCAAGTGAAAAATCATCTCCGGTCATTACCCAATATAATTTTGGAGATATAATTCTTGATAATGGTATTTTTGCGGATGCGATCTGACCCTGTAGCTGGTCTTGCGCTCCACCCTCCCACGCATCCAAAAAAGGGCTTAAGTAGTTCTCAAGTTCTGGATAGCTTGTCAGAATCGTAAATAGATCGGAGTATTTCTTATTCAGAAGTTCAATGGCATGGGGAAACGTACAATAGATACCGTTTTGATATATCTTGAGGAACCAAATAATGGAGGCGAGCAGAATGATGGGTGATTCTACAAAAAAATCTCCCTGTTTCTGAATCCATGTCCTGTTTAAATTTAACATTATCGTATATGCAGATTCGTACGCATCGGAAATATCACTCAAAAATGAGGGGCTTAACGGATTACATCGATGACTGCGACGTGGATCATCAAAGTTTAAGACGTAAAACTGTGGTTTGACGTTATACTTATCATAATGTTTTAACAAATGGTTATATACGATTAATGAAAGATCGTCGAATTTGAAATCGAATACATACATAGAGAATCCTTTCTCAATGTGCTGCTTGATATAATTGTTTATAATAGCATAACTTTTTCCTGATCCAGGAGTACCGGCGACTATTGCAGCACGGAAAGGATTAACAACATTTATCCATCCATCGTTCCATTTTCCTTGATAATAGAATTGTGTAGGTAGATTAACGGAGTATTCATTTTCGATAAGACGGCTTTCCTGCATGAAACTTTCATTTTCGTTGTTGAAAGGGTCGTCCATTAACCTGTTTTTTAGTAGCCTGCTCATCCATAAGCCAGCTACCATCAGCAGGATAAATCCCGCTGAAGTAGTAAGTATATAAAGAGGATTTGAAATTTTAAGGAGTGGAAAATTTAAAAGAAAAAGAACTGAACCGGATATCAGGTATATGTAAATGTTTTTCCATTTAATTTTTTCATTTTTTACACCTTTGGTCCCAAGGCAACTGAGCGCTAATAAGATCAACGCAAATACTTTACTATATAGCGAATTGTCGAACAGGCCGGCTGTCCTTTGAAAGTTCTTTAATATCCTTTCCAGAACCTCAAGTGTCCATCCCTGGTCGTAGAAAAAAGAATAACAGAACCAGTAGAAATTCATAAGTACCAATAGGATACTAACTGCACGCATAAAGGCCATAATTTTGGCTAATCCTCGCAAATCGTCTTCTTGCATAAGTGAAAATTTTCACCATAGATATTATCTCTGCGGATGAAAATTTGGGAAGTTGTTCCAAGCGGTATAAGTTGTCCTGTAATGTCTTATATCAAGGATAAAAACAAGTTTTTAGAGACACGAAAAATTGGTTTGAATGTGGGTTTTTAAAATTGGAATATTTTCAGAGAATTTCTATTTTGAGACAAAATTCATATTATTAAAAAGAATTTCGAAAGTAAATATATTATCATGCTGGATACAATCGGACAATATGAAGAACATTTTAATAAGCAGACTTTTAGGATTACATTTAAAAACCGTGATTTCCAGATTGTTTTATTGAAAAAAGATTTAACGAAGGACCAAGAAGAATTTTCCGTTTTATTAGATGGGCTGGTTCAGACTCTTATTAAGCGAGATGGAAAATGGCATTTTGCACATGGCGAAGATAAGGATCTGGCAGAAGACATCTGGCGCCAAATAGCTCTTCGTTATAGGTTATGATATCCAAGTTAGCCTAATCGTCTACATTTTTGGGAATTCAGTCAATAAAAATTATAGGTCATTTATGAAAGTAGATTTGAGGATACCTAAAAAGTTTGTTATATACCAAAAATGGTCGGTCTTTTCAAATTTTGATAATGAGGTGGATCATAATGTGGCATCGTGGATACAGGGAAAGAATTACTGTGCTGAATTTACGGCCAGTAATTTTCACGGGCTTGTATGGTGGAATGATGAACTGGGATATTGGTGCGTTGAAATTTGGCAGGATCGCGTCTATATAAGTTCATATATGGCAGAGAGATTAGAAGACCGTATTCAGGAAATCTGGGCCACTTACGGTTTTTTGTAGGTTGTACCATCTTTCTGACGCTTTTGCTGGCGATTATCAGGTGGGGCGTTTTTTTCGTTTTTTCTTCATCTGATATTCAAAGGCTTGCTCTTCGGGATCTTCGGCAAATGTGCCAGTGAGTAGTGATTCGAGGAACCCAAAACCATCAATGTTAGGAAGATTTACCATAAAATCAAAAAACGGATGTAAGTTATCTGATGTGGCCGTATTATTAGTTGAATTTGTCTGATTTATAATAATTGGCTGTACTATTTTATTTTGGTTCAGTTTTAAGTCGTGACTAGAAAATAGTTCTTGAAAGACATTCGCTGAGAATTGCTTTCCTAGTTGGGAACCGTTAAACACATTCCTTGTATTATGGTCTATGAAGGTAATGCCGTAAATTCGGTCTTGCTCATTTCTCCTGATAACAGTGTTAATTCCATGTTGGATCAAATATTCCTTAAAGGTCTTTTCGTTTGAATTTAGCTGCATTGCCTGCTGGATAGCTTCTGTAATGGAAGATTTAGCTGATGCGCTGTTCGGTCTACTTTTATCAAAATGAGCCCTGAGTTCTTTTAGTCCTGCCTGTTTACCAAACAATGAAGATTTAAAGGGATTGCTTACTTTATTTCCATTTTCATCTGTAGCGAAATAAACCAATCCCTCTTTGATTTCCCCTCGGTGTTCCTTTTTGATGTACTCAGACGTTATATTAAAAAGTGACAACAATGCATTATAACTTCCTAAGGTCTGGAAATGGTAGTACTTGGGAAGATAACGAACAATAGATGCGATCTGAGCTTTAATGTTTCCTGTCATGTAATGAACTGGATTTAATGGGATGCTGGGATCGCCAAACTGCTTTTCAGGTGCAGGCGATAGGTTAAACTTTGTTTCGAGTTCTCTACAGATATCCATTGATTTTTTCTTTTCAAATGAATCCGGAATTTTAATACCCTTACAATCAACTGTTGTTGATACAACGTGTATATGCGTACGTTCGATGTCAGTATGCTTGAAGACGACATAAGGTTGTTCGCCATAGCCCAATTTCTGCATGTATTCCTCAGCAATCTTTATATAGTCCTCATCAGAAATACTATCGTTTGGATCTGGATTAAGTGAAATATGAAGGGCTGTTTTTTCGGTGTTTTTATTTGCCAGTAAATAAGGGGCAAAAGAAGTTAAGAGTTGCATTGCCGTATAATTTCCGTCAGCAGTTTCCTTCATATGATGAAGGTGCAAAATCTCGCCATTATTATTGAGAACTTTGCCGTGGTTGTACTGTAAAGCGCCATAGATATTAGTTCCTCTTCCTATTTTTGCGACCATTAATTTTCTTTTTTTAGCAGGTACTCTGTTTCAAACTGTTTGGTGAGAATCAGTATTTCCTTACATAAGTTGGCTAATTCAAGGGTGTACTTTTCCAATTTACCAACATATAGTATCGTTTTTTTATCACTGAAGTTCGTATGTATCACCTTCACTACCTGATTGTAATTTACACCGATGGCTCTGAATTGTGCGAAGAAATGCGATAATTTGGTTGTGTATTCATTTGCGCCAGCATCTATTTTAATTGATTTTATGCGTCTCTCAAATAATAGTGATACAATAAACTTTGCTTTTGTATCCAATCCGCTCTGCTCAAAAAGTGATAGAAACCTTGTGTTTTCGGTTTCTGTTAATCTGAAAACATAGCGGTGTACCGCCCTGTTTAATTTTGGATTTCTCCCGCCTTTGTGTTGTGCATTCATATCTTTTTGACAAAACTTATCTGTTTTGAAAGCAACAAACCAGGTTTTTGCTTATTCTTTCCTAAGTCGGCGTTTGATAGCCGAAAGGAATACAATAATTAATAAAATATTCAAATAGTACATCCGACTTCGGAGGATGTACTGAGCTCTCGGCAGGAGCAAGTCGTTTTGGGGCACAAAACGAGTTTTGAGGCACTCAAAACACAACTTGCTCTGTTCACGGGAACAGAAATAAAAAAAATACTACAGTAGAAGTTAATCCTAAAAGGATTAAGTCAATTTCGGAAAAGATAGGTTAGTATGTCCCTGATAGCATTAATACCTATTAAAACTGTTTTCCTTTACAACAAATGGGGAAGATTGGTAAACCTGCATTTTGGTCAGGAATGTAACATGTCAATAAGTAGGTAATAAAAGTATTAGGTTTTAAAAACATAAAAACATAAAAACATAAAAACATAAAAACATAAAAGTGTAAAAGCGTAAAAGCGGTAAAGTTGGCAAAATGTCTTTTGTATCTACCTGTGAATGGTTTTACATTTTCATTTATGGTCATAT
Source organism: Chryseobacterium sp. FR048 (assembly GCF_056844665.1). NCBI lineage: Bacteria > Pseudomonadati > Bacteroidota > Flavobacteriia > Flavobacteriales > Weeksellaceae > Chryseobacterium > Chryseobacterium sp. FR048. Next base: position 230,428 of record NZ_JBXDSE010000004.1, read on the forward strand.
TTCCACCTTGGTAATCATATAAAAAGTAATATAACAACTTGTATACAAGGTATTACACACTGCAATTGTCGAAGTAAAGAGATAAAATATGTTTCTGCATTCCCGCTTTTGGGGTTAAATGGTAAAATGATTAATAATATATAAGCAATGGAAAAAAAGAAGAAAACTTTAAAGGTCAGCATTTATACGCAAAAAGGAGGAGTGGGGAAGTCCACAATCACAACTTTGCTGGCAAGTGTGCTGCATTATCGATTAGGTTTTAATGTTTTGGTTATGGACTGTGACTTCCCACAGCATAGTCTGAGTAATATGCGAGAAAGAGATAGAGTAAGTATCATGAATAGTGAATATCACAAGAAGGCAGCTATGAAGCAGTTCCAGACCATTAATAAGAAAGCGTACCCGATTATAAAAAGTAAGGCGGATATAGCTCTGGAAACAGCTTTAGAGAATATAAGTCAGCTTTCTGTTGAGCCAGATATTATATTCTTTGATTTACCGGGTACAGCCAATACAAAAGGCGTGTTAACCGCGTTAAAGTCTATGGATTTTATTTTTTCTCCCATTACAGCTGATCGTCTTGTTGTGGAGAGTACACTTGCGTTCAGTAAGGCCTTTCTTCAGCTTCCTACCTCAGATGATCACAATGAAGGGTTAGCCCTCTGGCTGTTTTGGAACCAGGTTGACGGTCGTGAAAAGACAGGTCTCTACAAAGCATACCAAGAGGTGATTGAGGAGCTTAGTCTACTTATAATGAAAGCAGGTATTCGGGATAGTAAGCGGTTTAGAAAAGAGACGGATGACACGATTAATTACGTTTTTAGATCCAGTCTGCTACCAGCTGAGTTGCAGCTATTGAAGGTTACCCGCTTTGACCTTTTTATAGCTGAGTTTCTAAAGATCATTCACTTATAAATTTTAAAAAAATGACAAGAGGAAAGGAACGAAAAAGTTTTGAAAGACCTGTCGTCGATGAAGATTATCTCATGCAGATTATGAGTGGAGATGAGCCAGCTCCAGATAAGATTATCGTTAAACAGGATGAACAAAAAGAGAGTAAACCCCGCGAACGGGCAAAATCATCATTAGCTAAGAAAGTTGATTATGAAGAAACGTTTCTGGTCAACCGTTTTCCTTCGGGAAGAAGTGGTAAGGTTGTATACATTCGATCGGAATTCCATGAACGGTTGCTTCGGATCGTACAATTGACAAGGGAAGATAAAGTAACGCTGTACTCTTACATAGACAATATTTTGGAATATCATTTCAGGGAATTTGGGGGTGACATCACTGATTACTTCAATGACCGATTTAAACCAATAATATAATTGACAATGAAAAAGACACAAAACAAAGTTGAAGTTACGATTAAGGTAAATCAAGAAACAGGAATTGCTAAGGGAACGTATGAAAAGTTGTTCCTAGACAAAAAAAATATGGAAAAAAGAGGTGAAAAAAGTATCTATTTGCGGGAAGAGTACCACCAACGTTTATCCCGGATTGCCCAAATCATTGGCGGAGATAAGATCCCTCTCTATGCCTACCTCGACAATATACTTTCACATCATTTTGACCTATTTGAGTCGATGATAATTGAGGAATTTGAAGCTAACTGTAAACCTCTTTTTTGATGTGTTATGGAAGGTTTAATACAAATTGTGATCCTGGTCTGCCTTTTTACAATTATCGTTTTGCTTGCTATTGATAAGGTTAAAATAGTTAAGTCCGTGAAAACACCGGAACCGAAGGCGGTTTCTTCCCGATTACCTGATGTTATGGGCAAAACCCATAAGGACACAGATCATAGGTTAAATGAAGACAGAATTAGCGGTAGGCCATTGATAAAACCTAAAACTGATGAATTGGATCAACCTAACAAAGTTTTGGAAAATCAATTAAATGCACAACTGGAGGACGAAGTACCTATTGATCCGATCGAAGATGAAGAATGGTTGGAGGATGAATTTCCACCTTATGATGAAAGATTCAGTCAGGGTGTTTCCCTTGAAGAGTTGTTGACGGTAGGAAAACTTCTCCAGCAAAATGATCTCGAATCGGAGCAGCAAAATAAGGTAATTGATATTATGCAAAAAATACAGGGGACGGATTTATACAATGTTTTAGAGAATACAATTGAAGGTGCTTCCCAAAGGGTAGCAATTTTACTTGATAAAACTTTAGATAGCAAGAACTTGAACGTTGTGGCACCATCTGAAGGCCAGTTGGACGATTTTGATATTGGTAATTTTTTATGATAGTATCAATTTCGATTGCAAGGTAGAGCTTGACGAAAACAATGCATCAATGGGACACTATAGGAATAATTAGTACTTCATTATCTCATTCTGTGCATCCTTTTCCTGTTTCCGCAGATTTTAGCAGTCTTGGAATTAAGAAAAACTAAAATCAAAATGTTATGGAAACAAACCTGCCTATTTACAAATGGGAAAATTTCGAATTTCTTGTTGATGTTGAAAATAATTCTGTGCGAGAAACGTCAAATCCCAGAAATACTTATTCTATGTTTCAAATGAACGATCTAGGGAAAGAAGGCTATTCGTTTGAGCACTACGATGAATCTACCGGTAAATCCTTTATGGTCGATCTGCCTCCACTGGTAACCTTGGATCCGAATGGTATGGCATTAAAATACAATAAGTCAGTGGAAGAAATTCAGGGGTCAAGTGATTTTGAGGTTATGGTTGATCAGGACTTGCTTAAAAAGCGAATTTCTTCCGGCCAACTTCCAACTATTACAATTGCCGATAGTATTTTCTATGCAGATGCCCGAATAGATTTATTAAGGCCCAAAGATGATTTTTCAACACTGGGTATCCGTTTTGACGACCTTGACGATTATTATGTTGTGGAAACCAACACTTATGCATTTCCCTACAATCCACGCACGCATGAAATTGGAAAGCTGGACTATGAGAATATCACTGAATATCCAAAGGATCTGTTATTCGTTGAAATTCCAGATGTGAAGGTACTCGATCCTGTCGGCTGGAACAGGCGAAACGGATGGCCTGAAACAGCTGATCTAAAGTGGGTTGGATTGAAGCTTGAATTTGACGCTAAGATCGTTCCCTGGAAACAAACAGGGATAGATGATCTTATTACTGAAAACAGATTAAAGAAACCTATTCAGAAAGCCGTCAAAGCACAGGAAAATTCTTTCAAAAATAAAAGAGGACCAAAGCTATAGATATATAAATGGCTAATAGTAAGGAGCCGCCAAAGTTGAGTACTTTGGCGGTTTTTTTTGTATCAAGAATATGTTCAATTAGGAAACCTTAGGCCAATTTAGTCCGCTCTATACCACACTCCCCAATTTCATTTCATTCCCGTGACACCTTTGTTTCCAAGCCCGCACAGGCGGGGATTACGAACTAAAAATGTAATGAAACATGAAAAATCGAAGACTAAAAATTCTGTTAGTATTTGCCATTTGCTTTTCCTTCCAAAATGTGCTCCTCGCCCAAGGAAATGGTGTAGCAGGTATATCAGAAGCAACCCAAATGGTAACCAGCTATTTTGATCCTGCAACCAAGCTGATCTATGCGATCGGTGCTGTCGTCGGACTGATTGGAGGGGTGAAAGTGTATAATAAATTTTCATCTGGAGACCCTGACACGAGTAAAACGGCGGCGAGCTGGTTTGGGGCATGTATTTTCCTGATTGTGGCTGCAACAATATTGCGTTCATTCTTTCTATAAAATTGCTATGAAGTATCATATTAATAAAGGAATAGGGAGGACGGTTGAATTCAAAGGTTTGAAAGCTCAATACCTTTTTGTTTTTGCCGGTGGGCTGCTTACTGCTCTCATCCTTGTGATGATCATGTATATGGTTGGAATCCACATGTACCTGTGTCTTAGTTTCTGTCTCAGTACTGCTTCACTTATTATCTGGAAAACTTTCGCGCTTAATGCAAAATATGGCGAGCATGGCCTGATGAAGCTTGGCGCAAAAAATAAGCACCCAAAGTATATCATCAGCAGAAAGATTATTACCAAGTATCTAGTATGTAAGTCACCTAATGGAAAATAACATGGATATGGCGAATGAAGAAAGATTGTTACCGATGATCAGTTTAGTTCCAGGGTCGGACTTTTATGTGGATGCATTGAACTATCGGTTGATTGATACGGAGGATAGGAACAACATAATCAGTGGACGAAATATTAATCACTGTGGTCGTGAGCTTCACTTTCATTTTGATGAAGAGACCAGAAATGTCGGAGAGCTTTCGTGCGGTAACAAGGATCAGTATAAGGAAATTCATTTGCAGCAACTTGAAATTTACGACCGCGAGGGATCGAGGTTACTATGGGCATATGTAGGACAGATGCATCCACGTGTCAAAGCAATCGAAGTTGAAATAGCAGAAATAAAGTTTCTCTATGAGTTTCAGAACATTTGCTTTCGCGAAAAGGAAAACCCCTTCAACTTGTTGACTCGCCAGGATCTTCACTTGGATATTAACAATGACCAGCTAGGATTCTACATTGACAGAAAACTTCGATGCCCACCACTGTGTAAGGATCTTCGGGATCATAAAAACGGTCAACAGAATCCTGATTTAATCTTTGTAGACACGGTAAAGATTGGCAGGTCAATCGAGTTGGTCCGAAATGAAAAATGGGTTGCCAGTCAGCGGCTTCGAGCCCAATCAAGAAAACTGCGCAACCGTAGATAATAAAAAAACAAAAATCTTTACAATGAAAAATATTAGCAAGGCTACCACCTTGGAAAGTAGATTTCCATTGCTGGCCGTAGAAAATAACTGCATCATCTCAAAGGAAGGGGATATCACGTTATGTTTTCAAATTATTCTTCCTGAGCTCTTCACCGTAGGAGCTGATGTTTATGAGTCTATTCATTCTACCTGGAGCAAGGCTGTTAAAACACTTCCTGATTTTACCATTGTACATAAGCAGGATTGGTACTTAAAAGAAGAATATAGACCCGACTTAGAAAATGCTGAACATAGTTTTTTATCGCGTTCCTTTCAAATGCATTTTAATGAACGCCCCTTTTTAAATCACTACTGCTATGTTTTTATAACTAAAACTACTAAAGATAGGATGCGCATGCAAAGCAACTTTAGTAGTCTTTGTAAGGGAAACTTAATCTCAAAGGAGGTCAGAGATAGGGAAGGTATGCGACGATTTGTAGAGAACGTTTCGCAATTCCAGCGTATCATTAATGACAGCGGATACATCAAAATGAATCAGCTCGAAGAGTCTGACATTATCGGAACTAAGGATGGAAGTGGAATACTGGATCAGTATTTCACACTGTCACGCGAAAAAGATGTGCCCTTAGAAGACCTGGCACTAGGTGCTGAGGAACTACGAATAGGAAGCAACCGAATGGTTTTGCATACGCTTTCAGATACCGATGATCTACCTGGTGTCGTTTCTGAATCGCAACGGTATGACAGATTATCGACCGACAGAAGTGACTGTATGTTATCGTTTGCCTCCCCCGTTGGGCTAATGTTGAGCTGTAATCACATTTATAATCAATACCTCTTCATTGACAATAGTTCCGATAATTTACGAAAGTTTGAAAAATCTGCCCGTAATATGCATTCACTTGCAAGGTATAGCCGTGCCAATCAGATAAATAGGGAATGGATCGAAAGGTATTTGAATGAGGCACATTCTCATGGGTCTCCTTCTATTCGGGCGCATTTCAATGTATTTGCCTGGTCTGAAGATCGAGAAGAATTACGACAAATAAAGAACGATGTAGGAAGTGCCTTGGCATTGATGGAATGTAAACCACGTCATAACACAGTTGACGCTGCCACATTATTTTGGGCGGGGATACCCGGCAACTCAGGTGACTTCCCTTCTGAAGAATCCTTTTACACCTTCATTGAACCAGCTCTTTGCTTTTTTACGGAGGAAACGAACTATAAGGATTCATTGTCGCCATTTGGGATCAAACTCGCAGATAGGCTGACGGGTAAGCCAATCCATTTGGATATTTCGGACTTGCCTATGAAAAAAGGCATTATTACCAATAGAAACCGTTTCATTCTGGGGCCATCTGGGGGTTGGCGGGCTACCCTTAATTGAGTAGCCCGCCAACCCTTCAAAAAAATGGAAGTGGAAAATCATTCTTCACCAACCATATGGTGAGGCAGTATTATGAGCAGGGGACGCATGTGCTTTTAGTGGACACTGGAAATTCTTATCAAGGTTTATGCGAGCTTATCAAGGGAAAGACGAAAGGCGGTGATGGCGTTTATTTTACTTACACCGAAGATAATCCGATTTCGTTCAACCCTTTCTTCACGGAAGACAATGTATTTGACATCGAAAAAAGAGAGAGCATCAAGACGCTTATCCTTACCCTTTGGAAACGTGATGATGAAGCTCCGAGGCGTAGTGAAGAGGTGGCTTTGTCAAATGCGGTTGCGGGTTATATCGAGCAAATAAAATCATCAACTGTTCAACCAAGTTTTAATGGCTTTTATGAATATGTGAAAGGAGACTATAAAAGGGTACTTCAGGAAAAGGAAGTCCGCGAAAAAGATTTCGACCTTGCAAATTTTCTAAATGTGCTGGAACCTTATTACAAAGGTGGAGAATATGACTATTTGCTGAACTCAGAAAAAGAGCTTGATTTGCTTAATAAGAGATTTATTGTCTTTGAAATTGATGCTATCAAAGATCATAAAATCCTATTTCCTGTTGTGACAATAATCATAATGGAAACCTTTATTAATAAGATGCGCAGGTTAAAAGGTGTTCGTAAAATGATACTAATTGAAGAAGCCTGGAAGGCCATTGCTAAGGAAGGAATGGCGGAATATTTAAAGTATCTCTTTAAAACGGTTAGGAAGTTTTTTGGCGAAGCGGTAGTGGTAACCCAGGAAGTGGACGACATTATTCATTCACCGATTGTACGTGAAAGTATTATTAATAATTCAGACTGCAAGATTTTGCTCGACCAACGAAAGTACGCTAATAAGTTTGATGACATTCAAAAAATGCTGGGTCTGACCGAACGCGAAAAATCTCAGATTTTAAGTATTAACCAGGATAATGACCCCACACGCCTCTACAAAGAAGTTTGGATCGGTTTAGGTGGAACGCATTCCGCAGTATATGCCACAGAAGTGAGCCACCACGAGTATTTGGCGTATACAACGGAAGAATCTGAAAAATTAGAAGTGATGAATCTTGCGCAGGAAATGGGTGGCGATGTTGAGGGAGCGATCAAGAAAATATCCCTACGAAGGATCAAGGGACTGTCGAGAGAAGACAATTAACTATTTAATAACAATCCTAAAAATTTAGAAAATGAAAAATTTTATTATCACCGTAGTAATGGTGTTAACAGTAGCCATTACCCAAAAAGTACAAGCACAGTGGGTTGTAACCGACCCGACAAATCTGGCTTCGGGAATTTTAAATTCTGCCAATGAAATTGTACAGACCTCCAGCACGGTATCAAATGTTGTGAAAAATTTTAACGAAGTCAAGAAAGTTTACGAGCAGGGGAAGGAATACTATGATAAGCTAAAGGCCGTAAACAATTTAGTCAAAGATGCCAGGAAGGTGCAGCAGACGGTATTGCTGGTCGGAGATGTCAGTTCAATGTATGTAAACAATTTTGGGAAAATGTTGAATGACAATAATTTTTCTCCGAATGAACTTATGGCTATCGGTAACGGCTATTCTGCACTATTAAATGAGAGTACTGAGCTGCTTAAGGATCTCAAGCAGATCGTCACTTCAAGCAGTCTTTCATTAAATGATAAGGAACGAATGGAAATTATCGACCGCGTATATAAGGAGGTCAAAGAATACCACAGCCTTGTTCGATACTATACGAGTAAAAACATTTCTGTCAGTATTCTTCGCGCAAAGAAGCAAAACAATACCAAAAGGGTAATGGAATTATATGGAACAGATGGGCAAAAGTATTGGTAAATCAAAAGAAAAATTATGGAATTTAATAATCTACATGAGCTCCTTCGGGGGCTCTACGATGAGATGCTTCCGATGTCTGCTACAATGGCAACTGTTGCCAAAGGTGTTGCCGGATTGGGTGCATTGTTCTATGTCGCACTAAAAGTGTGGCAGGCATTGAGCAGAGCGGAACCTATCGATGTTTTCCCTTTACTTCGACCGTTTGCGATTGGAATGTGCATCATGTTCTTTCCAACCATCGTACTGGGAACCATTAATGCGGTTTTAAGTCCGGTTGTGCAAGGAACACATAGTATGCTGGACAATCAGGTGCTTGACCTAAATAAGCTACAGGAGCAGAAGGACCTATTGGAAAAGGAAGCAACACTGAGAAATCCAGAAACAGCCTATCTGGTCAATAACGAGGAATTCGACAAAAAACTGGAAGAGTTGGGCTGGGCGCCAAATGATCTGGTTACTATGGCAGGAATGTATATGGATCGCACGGCTTATAATATGGAGCAGGCAACAAAAAAGTGGCTTCGGGAACTGCTGGAAATCCTCTTTCAGGCTGCTGCTTTGGTCGTCGATACAATTCGAACATTTTTTCTGATCGTGCTTTCTATATTAGGCCCCATAGCATTTGCGATCAGCGTATGGGATGGTTTTCAGAGTACATTAAGCCAGTGGCTGACACGGTATATAAGTGTTTACCTATGGCTTCCTGTGGCGGATATGTTCAGTGCAATGCTTGCGAAAATCCAGTCTTTGATATTAGAGCGGGATATTGAAATGCTCAACGATCCAACATTTATTCCCGACACCAGTAACACCGTATATGTGATATTCATGATCATTGGAATTGTTGGTTACTTCACCATACCTACAGTGACGGGCTGGATTATCCAGGCTGGAGGCGCTGGGAACTTTACCAGAAATGTTAGTCAAATGGCTATGCGTAGCGGAAATGTCGCTGCTGCTGGTGCTGGAGCTGCCATCGGCGAAGTTGGAGGTCAACTTATGGGTAATAATCAAGGTGGGCAAAAAACGAAATAGTTATGGAGTTTAAAACTTTAAGAAATATAGAGAATAGCTTTAGACAGATCCGGCTATACGCTATTGTTTTTGCATTGCTTTGCTTTGGAGTGACTGGATTTTCAGTCTGGAAATCCTATTCTTTTGCAAATGTGCAGCGGGAAAAGATTTATGTTTTGGATCAAGGTAAATCCCTAATGCTGGCTTTATCACAGGACGCTGCCATTAATAGGCCGGTTATGGCCAGAGAACATGTGCGTAGATTTCACGAGCTGTTTTTTACGCTTGCTCCCGACAAAGCTGCCATTGAAAGTAATATGAAACGCGCATTTGATCTGGCGGACAAAAGTGCCTACGACTACTACCATGATCTTGCAGAGAAGGGATACTATAATCGGATTATCTCTGGTAATGTGCAGCAACGTATTGAGGTTGATAGCGTTGTATGCAATTTTAATTCTTACCCCTATGCTGTGACTACCTATGCCAAGCAGTTCATTATAAGATCCAGTAATCTGACCAGGCGAAGCTTGGTTACTTCCTGTACACTCTTGAACAGTGTGAAATCAGATAATAACCCACAGGGATTTCAGATTTTGAAATTCGGTGTATTAGCAAATAAGGACGAAGAGGTTATCGAGCGGTAGAAACAAGTAGTAGACGAATGAAAAATCTGCACAACGAAGGTTCATTATAGCTAAAAAAAATAACATGAAAAATTTTAGAAATACAATCGAAAGCGAGTTAGAAAAACTCGATAATAGGTGGCAAGCACTACCGCTAAAGACCCAATGCAGGTATGTCCTTATTCTTTTTGCTTTTTACCTCACAATGGGCATTGGTGTGCTTGTCAAGGTATGCTATGATCTGGACAAAGAGGATCGACAAATGGAAATAAGTCATATAGAATCTCCCTCCATTAATGATGGTTCATCTGCGAGGAAGGATTCTATCCTAATTAACTATAAAAAATATAGAAATGGAAGAGAGAGAGAATAAACGAATAAGTATAATCGTCGATGATGAAACTGGCAGTAATAGTTCCAATTTAACCGATAGTAAATCAAAAGTTGACAAGTTCAAAAAACCGTTGATTTTTGGACTCATGGGAATTGTTTTTATTGCGTGCCTGTATTTGATATTTAAGCCAAAAAGTTCTGGTAGCGCGATAGATGAAAAGGGATTAAAAAATGTTGTTCCCGAAGCTACGGACAAAGGTTTGCAGGCGGATAAACAAAAGGCATACGAGAAAGAGATGTTGGATGAAAAGGAAGCTGAAAAAAGAAGTTCATTGCAATCACTGGCTGATTATTGGAATAACAACGGCGATAGCACTACAGCCGGAGAATTTCCTGGGTCTACCGCAAGTGTTGGAAATACATCAGGAAATATTGGAAACCCAGGTTACCAAAATAATTCGTTAACGAGCTACAGAAATGCACAAAGTACACTGAGTTCCTTTTATCAAGATGATGACAGGGAGAAATTGGAATTGCGCAGGAAAGTTGATCAATTGCAAGAGAAGCTTTCTGCAAAGGATGTTCCGGCTGCTCCTACCTTGAATGACCAGCTAACTTTAATGGAAAAGTCGTATCAAATGGCATCAAAATATCTTCCCAGTGGAACCCAAGGAACTGATATGACAGCAGCAGCATCTTTTAAAGATTCAGCAAATTATAATTATCATAAAAGTCCAAGCAAAACCGAAAAAACGGAAAGTCTAAAGGTACTACGAAAAAGTATCGTCAGCGCTTTGTATCGCGAACAAGATGACAGCACTTTCCTAGCAAGTCTGGACGGTGAAAGGAATCATTCCTTTTTAACGGTAGGGGCAAGAGAAAAAATGGGGATTGCAAGGAATAGTATACGTGCTATAATTATGGAAACTAAAACTGTTACGGCGGATGGCTCTGTAAAGCTGAGATTACTGGAAGATGCAACGATTGCGGGCTACAGCGTTCCCAAAGGGACAGAAATGGAGGCTGGTACAAAATTTCAGGGGAATAGGTTACAGTTAAAAGTTTCATCAGTTGAGGTCAAGGGCAATATCCTGCCTGTTGAGATACTTGCTTATGATGTGAATGGTCAATTAGGGTTATCCGTTCCAAGGTCTGATGAAATCAATGCCGCTGGTGAGATAGCTGCTAATATGAGCCAAAGTTCCGGTATGAATATTTCCATGTCGCGTTCAGCAGGACAGCAGGTTGTTGGCGACCTGACACGCGGTCTTGTGCAGGGAGTTTCGGGATATTTTTCAAAAAAAATAAGGACTGTCAAGGTGACCCTTAAAGCCGGTCAGCAAGTCTTGCTGGTTACGAAAAAGAATAATTAACAAAAATCAAAAAGATGAATATCATAAGGAATACAGTTTTAATAGTCCTTTTGGTGGGACTATTTATAAAAACTTTTGGACAACAATCCGATCTTGAAAAGGGAAGGGTCGAAGCCTATAGGCTTGAGGTAACATACAACAAGACTACTCATTTAATCTTTCCTGTTGCGATAAGATATGCAGATCTGGGTTCAGAGTTGCTTACTGCTGGAATCGCGGAAGATGCTCAGAACGTGCTGCGTGTTAAAGCTGCGGTAAAGGATTTTAGTGAAGAAACTAATTTTAGTGTAATTACAAAGGATGGGCAATTCTATAATTTTAATGTGACATACAATGGTTATCCGCAAACATTAAATTATGACCTGCATAAAATGCAACAAGAGGGGGAACGTGTCGAGCAAAAAAATGTCCAGTTTGAGGAACTTGGTTTTAACCCACCATCATTAACGGAAACGGTGATGAAGACCATTTATCAGCAAGACAAACGGTACATCAGACACATAGGATCTAAATCGTATGGTGTGCAATTTATCCTGAAGGGCATATTTGTGCACAATGGTAAATTTTACTTTCATACGGAGGTCAAGAATAAATCGAACGTTCCTTACTTAATTGATTATTGCACTTTCAAGATTGTGGATAAACAGGTTGGTAAAAGGACAGTATCGCAGGAAAAACAGCTTGCACCATTACGTGAATATCCGATGATGGAGATCGTTTCAGATGAATCATCGGCAGCAAATGTCGTGCTTCTCGATCAATTTACCATTAGTGACGATCAGGTTCTAAAGATCGCATTGTATGAGAAGAATGGAGGTCGAAATCAGGTGTTAGAAATAGAAAATTCCGATCTGGTGAATGCGAAATCTGTGTCGGATATGAAAATCAAAATTAGTCAGTAAAAAAATATCTTATGAAAAAGTATATCATTGTTTTGATACTTATGCTTATAAGTATTCATGGATATTCCCAACGCATGGTCTATAAACAAAAAGCGCTAGAGGTAAGTGTCGGAATGCTGGCAAGTAAAGATGTAAGTTCTAATTACTACGTCAATTTAACCCTAAATAGCTTCGGCAGGCGCGGGAACTACTGGATTTGGAGTGCAGAATTTCAGCGTCGTACTACAGATTATAAGCAGTGGACGCTCCCGTTGGAAAATTATTTGGGTGAGATTGGATATAGTACACAGTTGCTTTCGGATGCGAGAAAGTTTATCACATTTAATGCGGGATTGACCGGTGTTGCCGGATATGAAGTTTTGAATCGTGGCGATAGAATCCTTTCAGACGGCGCGCTGTTATTGAATGATGGTGGTTTTATCTTCGGTACAGCAGGTAGATTATCTCTTGAAACTTATTTGTCGGATAATATCGTTTTGCTTTTACAGGGACGAATTAGAGTGCTTTGGGGAACAGATTTGGATCAATTCAGACCCTCTTCAGGGATTGGATTACGCATTAACTTTTGAAAAAATAATGTTATGAAAAATATAATGCATATTAGTCAAATGTCATTTGGTACGCTTGTACTGGGGTTGATGGCGATTGTTGGAATTATCTTCTTGTCAGGCTGTACAAAAGATACTTTGGATATCCAGGAGAATTTTCCTTTTGATGTAAAGGTAATGCCTGTACCAAAAGATATAGCACTTGGTGAAACAGTGGAAATGAGAATATCGATTATCTCCAGTGGTGAGTACGCTGAAAATAAGTATCATATACGTTATTTTCAGAACGACGGACAAGGAACATTGAGGTATTTTGATCATAAACCTTATCTGCCAAATGATCTATACCCGTTAATGCAAAAGGAATTCAGACTTTATTATACCTCTGAGTCATTTGTAGCACAGAATTTTGACGTATGGATCAGTGATAGTTTTGGTAATGAAAAGCAGCTATCATTCCAGTTTAACAATAAGAAGCTAGGCCCCATTATTATTGGCCCAGTTAGATAATTTCTAAATCTGGAATTGTTTGTTACTTTTATAAAACGAAAATCCTACACTACCAGAATGAGCCCATGCTCGATTGGACGGCTTTAAAGCCGTCCTTTTTTGTTACAATTAAAGGATCGGTAATGTGTTGTAATGCATTTAATTGGTAATTTATTGTATGTTATTTCTTTATTAGATTAAAAATATTATATTTAAAAAACTATAGGCCGTAAATTACACTATACGAAAACTTATTACAATGCCAGTTCTGAGATCGGTCTTACTTTGAAAACTAACTATAGGTTACAATGAATTTTTACACCATTTCATTATTGGATGATTTGGCGGGGCGAAATATCTCTAAATTTTGCAATTTAAACTTTGTGAAGCCGGCCGTTTTGTTCTCCGACCAACTGGAATTATCTATGCGTTTGCAAAGTATTGTGGATAGCTTTTATGCAATTTTAAAAAAGCTTGATATTATTCCGAATGAAGCATTCAAGAAGGAACATGTGTGTAGTTTTGATTTTACAGATTTAAATGATTACGACCCCATCGTGCTTGATGTTATTGCTAAGTTGAATTGGAAAGCCCAGGCTTTTAAAGATGTGTTTCCAGTTCATCTCCGATATACAGAAGGGGACAGCATGCACCTTGTCGTTGGAATAGCATATTTGGAAGACATAAGGAATGGTTATGTGCATTTTGTTGACCTATCCGTTCCAAAACATGTACTACAAGATGTACCATCCGATGTTTTATATATAAAGGATCTACTAAAGTCGTATAATCTAGGATTTAAACAGACTCTTCAAAATTATATTGAATCCAAAGGTTATATTTATGAGCATTTTCAGCGCGATTCCAAGTCCTGTCTTGGTGATTCCTTCTATCGGTTTTGGTTAAAAATTAAGATGTTGGAAGCTATTAGTGATATTGCGTTTACTTCGCTTAGCTTGAAGGAAATAGCATTCAAAAATAATTTCTCTGATTACGAGAACATGCACAAGGTTTTTGTAAGGAATGGAATTCGTCTTGGTGATATTCCGCGATTGGCAAAACTGAAGGTTCGTAAATAAATATTTGGCATGTTTTTCCTCAAAATGGAAATATTATCCTCAATATTGTCCGTATTATATTTTCCTGTATTGGCGAAATTTGTAATAATCAATGCCAATGGTTATGAGGGTTATTAATTTTATTTGGAAACACTTAGTAAAGATTGTCAGTATTTTACTTGCCTTACTGTTCATTTATGCAGCTGCCAGTAAATTATTTCACTTTGAAGCATTTCAGGTTCAATTAGCCCAATCTCCACTATTGAGTGCCTATGCTGGAGTTATTTCTTACGGAATTTTGGTCATTGAGTTTTTGGTGGCAATCATATTATTGATTCCAAATAGCAATAAGGTAGGACTATATGCATCAATTGGCCTTATGTCAGCATTCACACTGTATATATATCTTATCTTAAAATATAGCGATTTCGTTCCATGCTCATGTGGAGGTATTCTAGAAAAATTAGGATGGACTGAACATTTGATCTTTAATATTTTCTTTTTAGTGTTATCATTTATTGCGCTAATTGTTTTGGTGAAAAAAATGGGAAGGTCTGGACTTAAAGAACTTGGAGTTGGAGGACTAATTATTGTTATCAGCTGTCTATTCGTTTTTGCACTTTTCCGAAGTTCAGAACATATTATTAAAAGTGATAATAATTTCACCAGAAGGTTTTTGCCGCACCCTGTACTCATTGAAAAAACAAAAGACTTAAAAGTGAACTCTTTCTATCTGGCAGGAATTGAAGAGGGTATTTTATATCTTGGAAATATCAGTGCACCGTTGATTGTTACGACAATTGACACATCATTAACCGTGTTTTCCCAAATGCATACAATAATTGATAAAAAAGATTATAATTTCCGGAATGTAAAGCTTCAAGTCCGAAAACCATATTTTTATGTGTTTGACGGTACAGTTCCTATAATATATAGAGGACATCTTGGTGATTCTATCGCACGGACATTAAGTTATAAGGATGCATTTTTTAATCAAATGGTCATTCTCGATTCCACGAGGTTTGCCATCAGAACACAGAGAGGATCAGACCGGAGTTATACATTAGCTTTGCTGGATCTAAGTAGGAATTCGAAGGTAAAATTAAAATCAAATATACTTCAAGGACAGATTGATGGTGTATTTTCTGTTGATGGCTCACTAATTTCCAACAGCGATGCGACGAAATTGGTATATACATACGTTTATCGAAATCAGTTTATTGTGATGGATAGTACGATGAAAATTGATAATCGTTTTCAGACAATCGATACAACCACACATGCCAAAATAACAATTACAAAATTGTCGGACGGGAGCAAAAAAATGGGAGCACCTCCATTTACTGTAAATAAAAGATCTGTTATTGCTGGTAAATTCTTATTTAATGAATCTAATTTGAAGGGGCAATATGAGACCTCCGAGTCTTGGCGAACCTCGTCTATAATTGACGTCTATAATACCGCGCAACAGCAATATATAGGTAGTTTTTATATTAACCATAAAAAAGGTGAAGCGCTGTCTTCCTGGTTAGTAAGTGGGAGTTATCTGTATGTAATTGTCGGCAATGAGTTACGACGTTATAAAATTAGGGGGGAGGTTTTTAAATAGAATTATTTCGAAATCGACAGTTCTGGGAGCCGTCGATGGATAGGATTGATAGGGAATTAGCCGAAAACCCTGTAATAGATTAGGCGATAACCGATTAAATTATGATAGCATGAAAAAATTACTTATTCCTGTTCTTACTGTAGCAGTAGGTATAGGGGCAGCTTTTGCTGGCAATCAGGTAAGCAAATCATCTAAAATTATTCCTACTTTCCGTATTGAAGGAAATCAATGTGTACAAGTAGAACAAGACTGTGATAATGCAGGCTCTTTTCTATGTACTTTAGATGGATCAAGTTCCGTGCAGTTGTACCAATTCAAATTGAACGAAACAACCTGTTCAACTGAAATGCACAGAAGTCAGCCGTAACGAAAAGAAAGGATGCCTAATCGGCATCCTTTTTCAATTGATTGATCCAGTCTATATTTTTTTCATTTTTCAGATGGTAATCCCACCATTGTATTATCCGTGTACTAAGATCTTGTTCAGCTGATGTACCGTTGATAAAAGCATGGCTTTGGTTTGGATAAAATAAAGCTATAACATCTTTTTTATAGCGTTTTAAGCCTATGAAAAATTCCATTACCTGGTCCCATTGAATATTTTCATCTTTTTTGCCTGCCCAAAGAAGTATTGGGGCATTCATTTTTTCTACATTTAAAATCGGACTGTTTTTCAGATATAAAGACTTGTCTTCTGCAACGGATTTACCCAGTTCATATTGTTCATTTTCAAACTGCCAATAAAAGGGACTGATAAAGTTGTAATTATAGGAATAGTAAGAGCGAATAATATCACTGTTACCAGCTCCGGAAACGTAAGTGGCAAATCGGTTTGAATGGGTGGCGATAAAATTTGTCTCATATCCACCATGTGAATGGCCCCCGAGCCCAATTTTTGTCGCGTTAATATTGGGGTTCTTCAGCACGCGGTCTAAACCTCGTTCTACGCATTCTAGCGCCGATAACCCGGTACCTGAGTCATTGTATAAAATATCTGGTAGGAAGACAAAGTAACCCCTTTCAATTAAAGTCCTTATCTGGAATCCTACAGGAAACTCATTATTGGGTGAAAGATATTCATTTGACTCCTGTCTTTGTCTTTGGTAGATGTGAACAACCATTGGATATATCCGTTTTGGATCAAAATTAGTAGGATAGTATAAAATGCCATTTAGTTTTTTTCCGATGGCATCAAAAGAAATGATTTCCTGTTTGATCCTTTTGGCACTTTTATCATGTGAATAACATTCCATGATTATCTTTGCTGTCTTTGCTCCACTATAATGCCGTAAAAACGGTGGTTTATTGAAATTTTCCTCTACAGTATAGAAGTTCCTAAACTTTTGATCAAATACGATGTGGTTGATCCGATTATCAGTAGACGGAATAACTGTTTTTGATTTTCTATTTTCGATAAGGTAGTAGGAGGTTGTATTGTTCAGCAAACTATAACCTTCAACTAACAGTGGTTCTTGCACAGACAGAGATGGAGCGCGGTTATCATTTTTATAAACGTTGTTTTTAATCCTAGTTATTTGACCATGTGCAATATTCATTGGACTAAGCTGTTCTTTCTTGAGGTTATAAATCCAGAAGTCATCCGAACTTTCAAAAAAGATATTTTCACCGTCTTGCGAAAAGACAGGAAGCTCTAATCCTTCCTTTTCTATTACACGTTTTATTTTGCCTGAAACATGAAATAAAGTCCATTTAATTCCGTCTGTGCTCGCAAGAAATCTTGCACCATCAGGCGAAGATATGATTTGTTCAAAAATAGTTTTATGTACCTTTCTGCGGTTTAACCTTCTGACCGCCTTAAAATTGCCGATGGGGATGAAGGTATCCGAAAAGCTATCATATATTTGCGCATCATTGAGGTCTTCTGGACTGAGATTAGATGTCAGGTAATTGAAGTCTTTACGGGGAATATAGGTTAAGAAAAATCTTTCATTATTTAGCGCTTTAACTTCGAATCCTTTGGTCGATGTTAACTCTTTAATAATGGATTTAGTCGGATTATAAAACCAGAATTTTTGTGATTTGGCTTTAAAATATAGTTTATCCTGTCCCAGATACGTATCATTACCATACCAAATTTCTACATCCTCCTTCTGGATCTCGTCAAATTTAACCTTTGCCTCCAGTAGGAATGCCTTACCTTTCTGGATTTCTGTAAAACTTATTTCTGCCAGTTTGGGTATTGGAATTTTAATGTCAGTTCCAGTTGTTCCAATAATTACAAGCTGGTCATCTGGCTCACCTTTAATCCCTTCGGTAATAAATAGTTTGTCACCAGAAATACTAATATCGGTTTTTCTTATATTATGAGGTGTACTATAAGCACAACGGATATGTTTCGAGGAGAGATCCCAGATTTCATGGCTGTTTTCAACTTTGCGTACCACATATAATCTATTTTGTTTATTGATACCAAATCCCTCGATATTGTTTAACTGTTCTAATTTACCGCTCTGATCATATATTTCGATTGTCTTTGCCCTTGTTAGCAGAGCATATCGATTTAGAGCAGTTAATGCATAAACATTGCTGATATTTTCGTGCAAAGATTTACTTCCATTTTTAAGATTGATAACTTCAACGTTATCCCTATTTTTTCCTATGACGAGCTGGTCATTTAAAAAGGTGGCACTGCCCGCTATTTTGTGGAGGTTTTTTCCAGACAGACTTTCAGCAACGTAGGTAGTGTCTGTGGCGTTCCTTGAAAATTTATTGATAGATATCCATTTACCTGCGGGAGAAAGTTTTGGTGCTCCTCCCAATTTGGCAAACTTCGTTTTCCAGGCTGTTATAGTGTCCGGATAGCTTTGTCCCGAAACGCAAATACAACCTGTAAACAGCAGTAATATTTTTATTATAGTCAACATTAATATCCGGGGTTTTGAGGTTTCAGGTTAGCATTTAAAAGAATTTCTTTTTGAGGTATTGGCCATAATTGATGGAAATCTTTCCAGTTTTGTTTTGTCGCTTGTAGCGTGTTCAATTTTCCTGTTCTTTTTAAATCTAGAAAACGATGTCCCATTTCCACAAAAAATTCTCTCTTATCTTCAAGTAGGATCTCCTGCAGAAGTAGTTCCTTAGCGATTGGGATTGTAAGAGGAGCAAGTTGCGCGCGCAGTTTTATTGCATTGACGTAGGGCAGTGCCTCATCAACCTTATTCTCCTGAGCAAGTGTTTCTGCCAGTAAGAGATAGGCTTCTTCAAGCCTAAATACAATCGAATATTCGTTGGTATTGGTGTTGTTACGGTTTTTATATTTCTCCACTCTGTAGTAGGAAACACCACCAAAATCTACACGTCCTATCCAGTTCTGTTTACGGAGATCATTATCTTGAAATGTATTGATCAACGATTCCGAAATTGCGTAAATATTTGGTAATGAATTGGTGAAATAAAATACTGTGGCCTGCTGTAAAGAAGCATTGTTGTTAGGTTTTAATTGCCATAGTACTTCTTTTCCAGATTTCGTAAAAACCTTTGTAATGTCAGATTCAATCTGATACAAGGGGCTCTGTATTATTTCTTTCAATAAAATTTCAGCTTTATCCCAGTTCTGTCCAGCCATATATACTTTAGCCAGTAGCAGTTTCGCAACAAATCTGTTCGGGTAAATCCTCTCGGGATCTTTATATTCATTTTGAAGCAGCGAAGAGACTTCCAGAAGATCACGTTCCAAATTTGTCAATACGGTGATTGATGATGTTTTTTCAATGACATTATTGACTTTGTAATCTGTTGATTCAGGATAGGGAATATCTCCATAAAGTTGGTTTAAATAGAAGAACATAATACTTCTTGTCAGTAGAGCCTGCCCGCGGAACCAGTTTTTGTCACTGGCTGAAATCCCTTGTGAACCTGAAATTCCCTCTATAATAGCATTCGCAGTGTAGATGTGCTTGTAAGCGGTTGCCCACGCGTTCAGCATGATACTGTTTGTATCTGTGTGCAGATTTAAAAACAGATCTCTGCTATCAGATGCGGTTGTCGTATAATTTTGGAGTTCATCTGTATATGAGCTCAAATAAGTCTCAAGATCACCGCCCGCAATTGGGGAACTTTTCATCAGGTCGGCATAGTGTGCAGCAAGAGCAGCATTTGCTGTCTGAATATCCTCGAAAACTTTACTTTGGTCGATCTGGTTGTCAGGTGTATTTACATCTAATAATCTATCGCATGATGCGGCTGTTAAAATGAATATCATCAGTATGACAAAATTTATCTTTTTCATTTTCTTTTTTTTAAAGGTTAAATTGAATTCCGAAAGAGTATGTTCGGAGTGGTGGTAAAAAACCAGATGTCAATGCTTCAGGGTCTACGCCAAAAAATTTTGTCCAGGTCAAGAGGTTCTGGCCCTGAAAATAAATTTTTACATTTTTAAATGTACCCTCTGTTAGTGGTAGCGTGTACGCAAGCTGAATGTTTTTTAAACGTATGAAGGAAGCATCAGAAACTGCGGCAGTACTAGTACGGAATAGGTTATGTATATTCGTGTTTAAGGTACTGTATGGCATGTAGTAACCTGTAGGGTTCTGTGGTGACCAAACGTCAAGTACTTGTGTAGGCTGATTGCTCATTGTTCCCGGAAGTGACATGATGGAGTTGTAATTCCAACCTTTCTTTTTAACAAATTGAAAGAGAATGGATAAATCCCAGTTTTTGTATCGGAAATTGTTGCTCCATCCACCGAAATATTTGATGCCAATATCGGCTACAACCTGTCGGTCCTCCGGGCTCGTAATTTTACCATCACCATTAAAATCCTTGAATCTATATTGACCGGTTGATGGGTCGATTCCCTCGAACTGATATAATTTTACAATATTTGTGGGCTGGCCAATAACATATTGATTTGCATAGGATGAGCCTGCCAGTCCGGGAAATGATAGCAGCTCGTTACTGGGGAAGCTTATGTTAAAACTTGATTCCCATTGCAGGTCTTTCTTTGCGATCGGGCGACCTGTAATTTCTATTTCCAGTCCTTTATTTTCTATAGTCGCGTTCAGATTTGCCATAACACTGGAAAAGCCTGTCACTGCGGAAAGCTGATATCCAACCAACTGACTTGAAGAGCGGTTGCGATACAAGGCTGTACTGAGTTTTAATCTATTTTTAAAAAAGCCCAGTTCAACTGCGGCCTCCATTTTTTTCGTTATTTCCCAGCTGTAATCCGGATTGTAAAGACGGGAAGGAGATAGGCCAGTAATATTGTTGTAGATCAATGTTGATGAAACAATATAATTGTTAAGAAACTGAAAATCACCGATATTGTCACTTCCAGCAGATCCGTAACTAGCACGTAGCTTACCTGTGCTCAACCATTCCAGATTTTTTAAAAGGTTTTCTTTCGAAAAATTCCAGGCTGCTCCTATGGCACCAAAATTTGCAAATCTATTATTGGGGCCAAAACGACTGCTACCGTCGCGTCTGCTTGTTAAATTCAGTATATATTTATTTTTAAATTGGTAGTTAAGCCTACCATAGATTGCGGCGTACTTATACTCAATGTTGGAGTTTTCCAACATCATTATAGTTTTTGCGGCGGCTATATTACTTATGAACTGATTGCTTTCAAAACCAAAACCCAGCTCTTCTTCGGTATCTCTGACCATACTCTGAAAAGTTCCTCCGAAAAGAATCTGTAGATTATGTTTGCCCCAGTTTTTTGCCCAGTTCACCTGTGGTTCTATAATAAAGGAGAAAATGTTCTGTTTTTTCTGGCGTGCCTGTGAATTTGCACTCGAAAGGCCACTTCCAATGTTAGGATTATAGATGGTATTTGGCTGTAGGGCCAACTCATCGACCGTCGTATAATTTAGTCCTGCGTTAACCTTAACTTTAAAGTCTTTAAAAAGCTTGTATTCTGAGTTTAAATTTGTTTGGAACAGCTTTGTGTCATTGTTGTAGGATGCATTATAGGCTGCTAGCGGATTTGTAAATGTATTGTTAGCCCAGTTCAGACTACCATCAGGGGTGTAGAGCTGAGGTGATATAGGAGATAGTGTAAACGCTCTTGTTGTCAGATCACTATAAATAACATTATTTTTTTGTTGTGTGAACAAATTTGAAACATTGATCTGAAATCGGTTATCTTCTGAGCGATGTGATAGATTTGAGCTAAAATTATTAGAAGTGTATTTAAAATCCTGTCCATATACCGTTGTCTGTTCGTTATGACCTAAACTCACCAGAAAGCTTGTGGTTTTGCTGCCTCCATTTGCTGATAGCTGGGTATTATTGGTCGTAGCCTTTTTACCTATCAAAATTTTTTGCCAATTAATTCCATTCTGCTGATCCCACACACCATTTACATCATAGGCATTTGATGGGTAGGCAGAAATACCATCATTTTTATAGGCTGTACGGCGCATGTTTAGATATTCATCTTTATTGAGCAGGGTAAGATTGGATATAGCTTCGCTTATTCCATAATTGGTAGAAAAATTCAGGCTTACTTTGCCGGATTTACCTTTTTTTGTAGTGATCAGTATAACACCATTCGCTCCTCTTGAACCATAGATTGCTGTGGCATCGGCGTCCTTTAGTACTTCGATGCTTTCGATATCATTAGGATTGATTGTATTTAATGGGTTGATATTCCCTCCGGGTATGATTGTCGATGAGATCTGAGATTTCTGGGGACTTATTTCACTAAAGGGAACGCCATCCACAACATAGAGAGGGACGTTACCGTTTTGTTCTGTAAAAGTTCCTGTTCTTAAGCTGTTTTGTCCTCTGATCTGAATCTCAAATCCGGCGCCAGGTACACCACTATTCTGAATAATGTTGACCCCTGTCATACGCCCCTGAACAGTTGATAACACATTGGTAACAGGCTGGTTTTCTATTTCTTTTGCTGTTACCTTAGAAATACTACCAGTGCGTTCCTTGTCTCTCACTTTATAGTAACCAGCATTTAGGATAACTTCTTCAATGGTTTGAGTTTTAGATGCTTCGCGTAAGGTATCTGCTTTTGCGATAGAGGGTTCAGACAATTCAATATTATCAGATGTTATCTTGTTCTTTTTTGGTCGAATAATTACACTATTATTATTTATTAAAGCTTCAACTGGTATATCTCTTAATAGCTTGTTTAAACAATCAATTACAGGTTCGTTCTTACACTTTAGCGGTTGAACCGTATAATTTTTTAGGTCATCATTAGAGTAGTTATACGGTATGTTATTTTTGGTTAGAAATTTTTCAACTGCTTTTGTTGCAGGAGTTTTACCGATTTCAAAACTTACCCTCATTTGGGAGAGATTCTGTTGGGCATGTAGCCCGTGCCAGCCGAATAATAGAAATACAGCGGCACTGCATAAAATTTTCATATTTTTGCATGTATTTAAAAATTAATAATTCCGTTCAGTTTTATTAGTTGGATACAGGACCGACGGTTGCGCCCGTCGGTCTTCTCTATTAAGTCCAACCTAACTTAGGGCAAATGTCTGGGATCATGTCCGCAGTAATCAAAGACCGGAGTTTACTCCTCCAGTTCAAAAGTATTAACATTGGCTTTTTTTATATTTAGGTTTAATTGTATTGAAATATTTTCCATTAGCTCATCTACCGTGGCATCCTTACTCAAAATAGATATTTTTGAAGAGGCCCGGTCTGCGGGAAATATGATTTTAATCCCATAAGTCCTTTCTATGATCTTTAAGGCATCCTGTAAATAGAAGTCGGTAAAAGCTAGCGTAGCGCTTATCTTTTTCTTTTTGAAATCATCATGGGCTGTTGGTGCTACAGTAGCAACTTGATTGGAGCCCATATTTGAAAATGTTTCTTTGGGCTGTATAATATAAGATTCTTTGGGTTTTGAAGAGTTGCTCACCTGAACTTTGCCCTCATACAGATCTACTTTAAAAGTAGCCCCTGTTTGCACCACTTTAAATACAGTTCCTAAAACTTTAGCTTCATAGGAACCAGCATGTACAATAAATGGATGCTCTTTTGATTTGCTGACCTTAAAGACTGCATTACCCTCAAGAAAAACATCCCTTGTATCAGAAGGAAAGGTTTTGTATACTGTTAATTTTGCACCTTTGGAAAGGGTAATATGAGAATTATCCGTTAAGGTTATTGCCAAATCATTATCCTTAGCGAAGTATATGTCAGATAACACATACATTCTGTAAGTTATAATAGTACCGATTAACAGCAGGATTGATGCTGCAATTGCAGATACAAAGCGGGTGATTTTTCTTTTTTTCTTTTTGGCTTCGTGCGCTCTTATCCGAGCGATAATAGCGAGCCAATCCTCTTCTGCCTCCTGGGGGGTGAGTGGTTCTACGTAAGGTTCATTATTGTTCATAGGAAAAGGGTCTTTTATTACATTTAGGAACGAAATGAAAAAAGATCCCCTCTGGGAGTATTAATTTAACTCTTTTTAGCTGACTTTAACTCATTTTAAGAGTTTTTATGAAAATCTTTAAGAAAAATCAGTGCTTTAGAAATTTGTTTTTGCACAGTTTTTTTTGGCAAATTAAGCTGAGCGGCAATTTTTTGCTGAGTGACACCATCAAGTTTGTTCATTGTAAACATTTTCTTACTTGAAGCCGGAAGCAATTCAATGCTATCCTGCACCGCTTGCAGTTGTTGTTCTTTTTTGAGTTTGGAATCCAGCTGATCGACAGCATCGTCGGGTGTTTCAGGAATAGCATGATCATTTTCAAATACATGTTTTCGCTGTGTTTTGAAAAATTTTGAAATTTCCTGATTACAGGTCTTAAAAATTATATTTTCAGTATTCACACCACCCAGCGACTCCTTATATTCCCATAGGTGGAAAAACACATTTTGTGCGATATCACGAATATCATTTCTATTCTTAACTTTTCCTTTGATGTAATGAAACACACGTTCTCGATATGTATTATATATGGATTTATACATATCCTCTACATCAATTATATGGTTAGAGAAGAAAGTCATTATAAAAGGTTTCGGAGGTCTCGCGTTACAAATTTAATTATATTTTATTGAATAAGTTAATTTTTGTGATAGATTTGCATTGAATCTTACAATTATTTGAATAATTTTATGTAAAATTGGAATTGCTCAATAATTGTCTAGATATGTGTAATTACATCCTTTGATGGTGAAATTAAATTTCGTTTAAAAAATATTTATATATTTACATCCTAAAATTTATCGAAAATAAAATAAAGCGTAAGCTGTCAACTGGTTAGAGAAAACTGCGAATCTTCTTTACAACCATTATTTGACAGACTTACGCCCGTGTACCATTATATGGGCATGGGCTAGGTCGTCTATATGGTTGTCGGGTTCTCGCAGTACCTCTCTAACATAGCGTCATAGTTCCATGCCTTTTGTATTTTACCCCTAAAAATACATAAGTGCAAATTCGTAATAACATCGATTATATTACGACAGGTTTTGACGTTATCGCAGTTTAATTTTGTTTTTAAAGAATTAGAAATGAATAACTAAACAAAGTAAATAATTCAATTTTCCGTGAAAATACCTATGTTTTAGTTTTTATAAAATAAATATATTGCGAAGCCAAAATCAACCTATAAGGACACATAAAACCGATGAAACAAATTATTTTACTTTACTACTTTATAGTTGGATGTTATTGTTATGGACAACGATTACCAAAACTTCCTGAGACTCCTCAGCAAGCTAATTTAAATAGTGTTCCGGTGATTCGGAATGAGACATCCAATTTGTCTTCTAGAACGAATAATTACCCAAATTTTGTAAATCCACAGAAGAAAGTTAATTACCAGTCCGATCAAGCGCATCTAAATAAAGAAGTTGAACGTCAGATCGCAGAGATTCGTGCGGAAGCATTTTCAAGAAATTTTAAGCTATCTCCATTGTCAGACAAGAAAGGAACTAGCGCATATTACAATGCATTTGAACATCTTTCAAAACTTGATTCTGAAAGTTATTCAATTGCTGATGCAGTTTTTATAGTGGAAAATGCATACAATAACAATGATAAAAATTTTCAGTCAACTTATCAGGGTCAAATCCAAAAAGCCACAAATATCATTCGTAAAGAAATAAAAAATAGTGGAATTGAAGATTCCGACAATGTTTCTAAAAACTTATCCATTTTCAAATACTTCGCGGAGGACAGTAAACTTAACGGAAAAGTAGTGCACAAAGCAATGAAGTATGATTTTGATGATTATATGGGCGCAAAGGATTACTCCAAAATGTTTGTTTCCAAGTTGATGAAAACCAATACAGGACAATGTCATTCGATGCCCTTGTTATACCTTATTTTAGCTGAACAAATTGGTGCGGAAGCTTACTTGGTTATGTCACCCAATCACTCTTATATCCGGTTTAAAGATGCTGATGGCGAAATGTTAAGTGTTGAGCTTACCAATGGGATGTTTTCTGCAAATTCATTTGTTCTTAATTCGGGATATATTAAAGCAGAAGCACTAAAGAACAAACTATATATGCAGAATCTAACTAAGCGTGAGATCTTATCACAGACTTATGTGGATCTTGCCAGCGGATATATCCACAAATATGGTTATGATGAATTTGTCTCCAAAGTTCTCGATAAAGCATTAATACTCAATCCAAATAATATAAATGCAATCTTATGGAAGAGTAACACGGATCAAGTACGCTTTATGCAGGCTTGTAGTAGGTTTGGGATTGATCCTCAAATTAAAGAGCAGCTTCAAAATATCCGTAATTATCCACCACTGGAAAATCAATTTCGCCAAATAAATATAGGCTTTGATTATATTGATCAATCAGGCTTTACCCAGATGCCGCTTGATCAGTACGAAAAATGGCTTGGATCATTAAAGAGTACAGAAAACCAGCAAAAAAGTAATGAAATCGCTGAAAGGATTAAGATCCTAAATGCACAAAAGCAAAAAGAATCCAATAAAAAGCCAAAACCAATCACACCGAAAAAAGAATCCCCAAAGATCTACAAGATTCCAAAGGAATTTTTATAAAAAAAATCAAAAGACAAATAAATTATGAGAAAGATTTTATTTTTTGTTTTCCTATTCCTTGTCTGCTCTTCGCAAGCGCAGGTAAATCAAAAGAAAAAGAACACAAAACAAAAGGAATGGGGAAATCCCGTTAAACTGACCAAGGAAGAGCGATCTCGCCCCTATATGACTGAGGTACTAAAAACGAGAGATAGTCTGAGCCCTCAGGAAGCTGAAAGAAGAAGAAAGAACATTGAAGCCGGAAATCCCTTTAAGAAATATGGCTATTATCCCAAGGTTGCGACGTTAAGCAAGGGAAAATACTTGGAATTTCACGATCAGGATAGCGTGGTTACTATTGGATCGGTGCGATTTAATGTAAAAAAGGGCGAAGTTGTCGATTTTTTAGAAGTGAATCTTGATGATCCAGATGCTCAACCGATCGGAGACACACATGGTCGCTGGATCAGTCCCGATCCCCTAAGTGAGGAATTTAGTAGTTGGAGTCCCTACAACATGTCTTTTAATAATCCACTAAAGTTTATTGATCCTGATGGTAGAGCTCCAGAAGAGGTGAATGGATGTTGCTGGTGGCTTCGGCTAATGCCTTTATTTGAGGAGTCCTCAATTAAACCAACTGTTATTGAAACGCTTACAAAAACAGGAGAAGTAGGAACTAAAGCAGCAGAAAATTCAGCTCGACAGGAACGTTTTAATTTTGGTCGATATGTTGAGAAAAAGGAGCTTGCTGAAATGGGGAAGGATAAAAATACGCAAACTTATGAATTTACAGATCCAAAAACAGGGAAAACAGGGCGTACCATTCCAGATGCAATGACAGATGAAGGTGGAACAATTGAAATTAAGCATGTAGTAAAACAGTCTTTCACTAAACAACTCAGGGGTCAACAACAAATTTCTAAAGGCAACGGTCAGGAGGCAATATTACATTTAAATAAGTCAGCAGAAATTACTAAACCTTTAGAAAATTCTGGTATTAAAATACAAAGATATGTTGCACCTCCAAAACCAAAAATAGATAATATGAAAGTTACTCCTGCTCCAGCGCCAAAGCTTATGCCTGTACCAAAACCTAAAGATCCTTGTAACGGTGTTCCTGGTTGTGCATAGTGTTAAATTTATTATATTTAATGATGACTAATATTGAAATATTGCTTGACGCTATTAAAGAGCAAGCAGAAAAATTTTTACTTGAAAATGGTGAATTTGCTCCATATGCTACTTATGTTAGAGCAAATGGCAAACTGACTTATATTTCCGCTTACTCAGAATCAACCGATTCAAAAGAAATGTATGATGTTTTATTGGCCGGAGCGTATGAAGATCTTAAAGATGAAGATGTTCGGGTTTATGCTATAGCTATGGATGGTAAGTATCAAGGAAAAGATGTATTAGTAACAGAGTTTATCCTATCACCAGAAGACAGATATCAGCAACTATATCCGTATAAAATAGAGAATAAGAAAGTAATATTTGGTGAGAATTTATTCAAAAAATCATGACAAATAATCCATATTTGACTTTTAAAAACGATGAATTTGCGAAATCTGAAATTTTAGCTAAAGAGCTAAATATTTCTGAAAGTGATTTTATTAAAATTCAAAATTGGTTTTACTTATTGCTATTGAAACATGAGCAAGCGATTCATGATATGGAGGAGCAGGTAAAAACAGAAAAAGAATTGGAAGCAAAATTCAACCAACTCATTTCATCAGAAATCGAAAGGAAATGTTACAAATACATCCTTCCTAAGTTGTTGCATTACAACAATGTATTCAATGATGCTTTTTTGAGGTCATTGTATGTTGTAAGATTAGGTGCATTACTCAGAGATAATTTGATAGGCAAATTTGTAAAGGACAAGATGATTGTATATTCACCAGAAGATTTTTTTCATATTACTGTTTATCTTAGAGATAACTATTTCGTTTCGCCCAACAGTAATTTCATAGAAGACATTCTAAAAATAGAACATGTTCGTGGTATTTTTAAACAGGCTACTAACGAAGTTAAGTTTTCAACTTTGAAAAATATATTGCACATTATTCAGCAAAAGACCTTTCACCATGATATTATCTGTTTTAAAAAGATTTTAAAATTGGTTTCGCCTAAGGATGTCGCATTAATTGATTATTTGAAAAAATTTCAAGTGGAAAATCAGCAGGGCTGTTATAAAATCTTGAATGGCATTTTTAATTTAGAAATTGCTGAAGACGATTGGGATGATTTTGACATTAAAGTTCAGCTTATTAATTTCTTTGATACTGGGCGTGGTGCTAATCCATCCGCAGGTTGGAAAAAGAAATTTCAGGAGCTTTCGGGAACTATTGATAGTAAAAAGCTTTTACTAACCGCCAATACAGTTTTGAAAAATGACAATTGCAAAAACTTTGAGTTTGATTATGGGGCGCAATGGGGGGATGATACAGCAAAACGATTTTTGAAATCGGCACAGTGGATAAGAGCTATTTTATGATGAATAATCCTCGATAAATTGATCTGTTTGAACTGCATTGTATAACCCAAAATGCGATGTGTAAAGTTATAAATTAAAAGATGTCTGCTCGACTATAATAATATAACCCTAAAACAACGGTGACATTCACCTGTGAAACATGAATAAAAGTTTTCAGTTAGAGGTAAATCAAGAATATCTCTATTTATTATATAAAGCAAAAAACACAATCTGGTATTTCAACGAGCTAGTTAAAAGTGGTTATTCTGGTTATTCTGCGATCAAATTTCAGAATGAGAATGGCATTTTTGTTTGGTTAGAAAATATTAGGATTGAAGATAGCTATTACTGTGGAGTTTTGTCAGAAAATAATGAGCCAAAAAAAGTCCCTTTAAATACAGCTATAGACTGGATGATTATTGAGGGGCAAAGAATGCTTGGAGGCTACTCTATAAGACATTATTGGAATTCGCTGGGAGAAGAGGAAAAACTCAATTTTGAAATAGAATGTGGATTTCGAATTGACGAGGGTAATGATTTTTTCAGACCAGATCGTTCTACGCCTGAAGGTGCAATTTTAAGTATTGAGGAGTTTTATGGTCACAAAGATCTTGATGGAATTATTTCCTGTAAAGATTTCAGGAAGGAAGCTGAGAATATTATGATAGGACATTCTGTAGAAATTACTGAGAAGACCCATGAAATGATAACATCAGCCTTGAAAGTATCATTTTTTGAAGAGTTGGAGTTAAATGGGTTTCCAAAATTTGAAGGTTTAGACAGGGTTTTCACCATGGAATATCAAAGAGAAGATCAGCAATTAATAGAGGAGAAGGTTATTTACAGTGACGGTACAGTTACTATAAATAGACTGTGGGTATGGTATTCTGGCAAAGATGGCTGGAAAGTATTGAACCTTGTTGAATGAAATTAATTATGAAATGCGAATAGAGATGAAATTAGAAGATATTATTAAAGCAGTCAGACGCAATTCACTAGCTACCTTGTTAGGCGATCAGTATATAGACCTGGATTTTGACAAGATTATAATTTTTGCAGAACATTCTGTTAGTACAGATACAGAATATCAGTTTTTTAAGTCAAAAAGAGGTATGGGCGAATTGCTAAAAGCGGATAATATTAGTTATGAACGTCTGTGCTCGTTGAAGGAATTAAGCCGACTAATAGATTTGTTCCTTGCGAAATATGATAAAAAAACCGATGATGTATTGGTGATCGAAATCATTGATCATCTTGATAACAATAAAATCTAATACTCTTTATGATTAAGAGTTCCAAATTATGAAATACTTTATTATTACCCTAGTTCTTTCAATAACCAATTTTGCCAAAGCACAACAAAATAAGTTTTACGATGATGCTTTTCAGACGATAAATAATATGTTGGCTGATAAACAGGCTTATAGTTTTAAAACTGCTTTGCTAAGTGTTGAAGATGCTTATTATCAAGGTAAGCTGGATACAGTCGAAGTAAACCGGAAAATAAAATTCATGGCCAACTTTGCAAAAAAAATTATAGAAAGTAGAGACTTGACCTATGACGGAAACGATAAAGTAGCTGTGAGTAAATATGCTGCTATATTTTCAATTATCTGTCAAGAAACACCGATTGTTATAAATAAGGATACGCTTCATTATAAACCCTTTTCTTATGATTTTAATGACGTTTTTGGTCAAAAAGAGCTAACAAACCTTTTTGTTTCCAAACTGGTCAATACGCAGAAAGGTAACTGTAATTCTCTACCATACCTATATAAAATACTTGCAGAAGAGATTGGTGCTGATGCGAGTTTGGCGCTGGCTCCAAACCACATCTATATTAAGCATAATATAAAGTCAATAGGTTGGTACAATACGGAATTGACGAGTGGTGTTTTCCCACAGGATGCATGGCTTATGGCATCGGGATTTATACATTTGGATGCGATACAGAACGGTGTTTATATGAAGGCTTTAACTGATCGTGAAAGCCTTGCCCTATGTCTGGTGGATCTTGCCAATGGCTACAAGAGATCTTTTCCCGAAAATGATGGAAGCTTCGCCCTGAAATGTGCGGAAAGAGCTTTGCAGGTTTATCCTTATTTAGTGACCGCATTGATTTTAAAAGCTGAAACGCATAAGGAGCAATATCAAAAATTAGTTGCTACTGAACCAAAAGCAAAAGAATTGCTTTCTTTGTTGAATAAAGAATATAAGCATATTCATGAAATAGGTTATCGAAATATGCCTGAAGGAATGTATTTGGAATGGTTGGTTTCTTTGAAAACTGAACGAAAAAAATATGAAGACACGAGGTTGTCCCATTAGTTCGGTTTAGTTTTTAAGTGTATACTCAAATAAATTTCCCTTTAACAAAAGATATTATAGTATTATAGCGGTCCAGAATTATTAAATTATGCCAAAAATTATGAACTTTAAATCATAGTTAGGACATATAAATAATTCAAATTATGACGAATGAATATAGAGATGCTGTAAGAAACCATTATTTGATACTCAAAGAACAGGGGATAATTTCAAATAATATGCTGTACTTAACTCCAGCGAAGGTTAGAAATGAGTGTATCATGAGCTACATGGAAATTACGAACCATTATGATATGCGTACACTCAAAAATTTCATGGATAAGTCAATGAAGGACGAGGTTTCGCTTTTGGAAGTTAAAATGATTAATCCGGCAAAATTTAAGCCTTTAATTTACTTCCTGAAAAAGGATAAGAATACTTCTGAACTAGCTATAGAAATGGCGGCCTGGCTTTTGAATTTTACACCACGTCCATATAGCTATTTTGCATATTTAAAGCACAAGGAGACCGTAAAACCGATCAATCCATATCTGGAACAACATGGTGTATCCGATTCGATGTTATCTGTTCAAGTGAAAGCCCCTGAAACCTTTCATGAGCCAATTTCGCCGCAAAGTCATACACTTGAGATTGTGAGAAATGAATTAATGAATGGGAATACAGTGGAAGGAGATTCTAACTATGCTGAAACTCCAGTCATGATTGAATATCCTTCTGGCGTTAGGGTCATTGTTAAAAGTTCGGATATTTCTTTTATATCAAAGCTGATCAAAATATAAATCTGATTATTTCAAAGAATTACGGTAAACCGTAAAATCTCTGTGTTTTGTTTATTATTTTTGGGATAATGACGAAAGAAATAACGCTAGGATCGCTCCCAGAGAATAAAAAGTTTATTTTTGGGGGTGTAGAATTTACTAAAAAATTCAATACGGATAGGGAAGACGAGTTCACGATCTGCCACATTGGGGATACCGAATTTGCAGTTTATATTTCAGGCTGTGCCTGGGTTAAATATGAAAGTGAATAGCAACAGTTATCTTCAAAAACAATCGGAAGTCTCCTAAGGTGACAGGCTTCCGATTGTTTTCCTAAATTCACTCAATTCTTTATAGCTGCCTTTAATTCCTTTATTTCCTGCATTAATCTCAATAACATTGATTTTACATCTTCACTTGCAAAGTCGATAATCTCAAGTTCCTGGGGTGAATAGCTGCCAGCATGTTGCCAGATTTCCCATAAGTCAGAAAAAGGAATTTCATAGTTTTCATAGAAGCTTTCATTTGATTTCACAGTGATGGACTTTTTATTTATGCTTTCTATCCGCTTAAATATAAAATCGGTGCGTGTGATAAGGAGATAAACTTTACCTAATTTTATATCACTAATACGCTCTACGTATTCTCCAATAACATACGTGCCATCTTTGTAAGGGGGCATAGAATCGCCTTCTGCGGGAAAAGCCCTATACTTACCATTTCTTAGAAATGGAAGAGACATTGTCTGTAACCCCTCGATGTATTCAGGATCTGCATATCCTTTAAGATAGCCCATTTTAGCTTTGTAAGGAACTATTTCTATCTTGTTTTCCCCTAATGAGTCCGTCTTAATAGGAAGCAGTATTCTGTTATCCGGCAGATTGAGCATTTCTTCCAGTTTATATTTTCTTAGGTCAACAGTCAATAATAGATCTGTACTGATATGATAATAGCGGGAAATAGCTAACAATACATCCAGAGGAGGAGTGTATTTCGCAGTCTCATATTTTGCGTATGAGTCTCTGGAAATCATCAATTTCTCAGCAATTTTTTCTTGTGAGAGATTAGGTGCCTGTTTAAGTCGCAAATACCTTATGTTATCCGCTAGAATAGAGAGTGTTGACATTTTGTGACAATTTATCACAACAAAAGTAATATAAATTGTGATAAATCTTCTCAATTTTGCTAAATAATTTAGTAAACATGAATCGGTCTATCGTACATATGGATTTAGATACCTTCTTTGTTTCCTGCGAGCGGCTTGTAAACTCACAGCTTAATGGTATCCCATTGATTATTGGTGGAGGAGACCGCGGTGTGGTTTCTTCCTGTAGTTATGAAGCAAGAACTTTCGGCGTTAGATCCGCCATGCCAATGAAAATGGCGCTACGTCTTTGCCCACAGGCTAAAGTAGTGAAGGGCGATATGGAATTGTACAGTAAGATGTCCCATACTGTTACAGAAGTTATTGAAGAAAGCGCACCGGTAATGGAGAAAGCTTCCATCGATGAGTTTTATCTTGACCTTACCGGTATGGATAAATTTTTTGGGGCATATAAATGGACGAATGAGTTAGGTGCCAGAATTGAAAAAGAAACAGGACTTCCGATCAGTTATGCCTTGTCAATAAATAAAACAGTGAGCAAAATTGGTACGGGGGAATCCAAACCTCACGGTCATCGGGAGATACCTTCAGTAGGCGTTCATTCATTTTTAAACCCTTTGTCGATCAAAAAGATGCCTATGGTAGGGAATGCAACTTTTCAGCTGTTTTCAAGAGTTGGAATAAGGACTATAGGCACGTTATCAGAAATGCCGGTTGAGGTGCTCCAACAGATGATCGGAAAGAATGGTGTTGATCTATGGAAGAAAGCCAATGGAATTGATGAAACTCCTGTCGTACCATATTCAGAGAGAAAATCAATCTCAAAAGAAAGAACCTTTAATAGCGATACGATGGATGTGTATGAAGTTAGAAGTATTATTTCGGGAATGGCCGAACAGTTGGCCCATCAGCTTCGCCAAGAAAAATGGTTGGCAGCAACCGTAGTAATTAAGATCAGGTATTCAAATTTTGATACCGAAACCAAACAGAGCCGTGTAAGCTATACATCATCTGATCACACTTTGGCAAGAGTTGCGCTTGAACTTTTTGATAAAGTATATGTGCGAAGGATGCGTCTCCGTTTAGTGGGTTTAAGATTTACTGATCTTGTCCATGGTAGTTATCAGATGAATTTATTTGAGGATAATGCTGAGCTCATCAGCTTGTATCAGGCAATGGATAATATTAAGAATCGTTTCGGAAAAGATGCGGTCGGCAGAGCCGTGGGTTTTAATTTTTCACGCTAATTGCTCAACTATGTATTTGAACTGTCATTCCTATCACAGCCTACGTTATGGAACGTTATCCATTGACGATCTTGTATGCCAGGCATCCGCAATGGGTATTAAAGAGCTTGTTCTTAGTGACATCAATACGATTACGGGCATTTATGAATTTAAGAAAAAATGTGAAGAGAAAGGAATAAAGCCGATCGTTGGTGTTGAGATACGTAAGGGGAATGAATTGCTCTATATTGTCATTGCAAAAGAGTTTACCGGAATAGGAGAGGTAAATCGGGCTCTAACATCTTATAATTGCGATGGTATCGATCTACCTGAGCGACCAGATTTTGAAAACTGTTTTATCATTTATCCACTGAATGCTCACAGACCTGAACAGCTTAATGATAATGAATATATTGGAATTCAGGAGGGAGAGCTAAATATGTTGATCCGCAAAGAATATCAAAGGTTGATTTCCAAAATGGTCATATTACACCCTGTGACTTTCAGCACGAAGAAGGAATTCAATCTGCACCGGATTTTGAGGTCTATTGATAATAATATGTTGCTTTCTAAATTACCAGAAAGCGAAATTTGCTCGAAAACAGCGTATTTAAAATCACCACAAGTAATTTTAAATGACTACCGGAATTATCCGCAAATTATCCAGAATACAACTGTAATTCTTTCGGAGTGCGGTTTTGACTTTACATTCGAAACACCACGCAATAGAAAATTTTATACAGGATCTAAGAAAGATGACCTGCGGCTTTTAACACGGTTAGCTTTTGCTGGACTGGAAAGACGTTATGGGAAAAGTCACGGAGAGGCAAAACAGCGGATCGAAAAGGAATTGAAAGTTATTGATGAACTTAATTTCAGTGGATATTTCCTGATCACATGGGATATTATCAGGTATAGTAATAGTGTGGGTCTTATGCATGTTGGTAGGGGCAGTGGTGCGAATAGTATTGTCGCTTACTGTCTGGGTATTACCGATATCTGCCCCTTGGAACTCGATCTATATTTTGAGCGGTTTTTAAATGAGAACCGAAAAAGCCCACCGGACTTTGATATCGATTGGAGCTGGCAGGATCGGGATACTATATTGGAGTATATCTTTGACCGTTACGGCAAAGATTACGTTGCGTTCTGTGGGACGAATGTTGAGTTTAAGTACCGATCTATTATCTGGGAGGTAGGGAAGGTGTTTGGTTTACCGAAAGAGGAACTCGATGAATTGTCGAAATATCCTGAAAGAGTATTTCGAGATGAGATAGTACAGCAAGTTCAGAAGTATGGAAAGCTCTTAGAAAAGTTTCCAAATCAGCGTTCCATGCATTCTTGTGGGATTATTATTTCTGAAGAACCCCTGACAAATTTTACCGCACTGGAAATGCCGCCCAAGGGATTTCCGATCGTGCAATGGGATATGCATGTGGCAGAAGAAATTGGATTTGAGAAATTCGATATCCTATCCCAGCGGGGGCTGGGTACAATCAATGATACAGTTAGGCTTCTGGAAGAGAAAAGAGGAATTAAGGTAAACATCAAAGACACTAACATTTCCAAGGATGAAGAAAAATGCAATGAGTTTTTAAGCCAGGGAAGGACAATAGGTTGTTTTTATATCGAAAGTCCTGCGATGCGCGGGCTGCTGCGAAGGTTAAAATGTGACAACTATAAAGTGCTGGTGGCAGCATCGTCGATTATACGTCCAGGAGTGGCGCAGAGCGGCATGATGCGGGAATATATCTTTCGGCACAACAATCCAGATAAGTTTGAATATTTCCATAAAGTTTTTGAAGAGCAACTCGGTGATACCTATGGCATCATGGTATACCAGGAAGATGTTATTAAGATTGCGCTGCATTATGGGGGAGTATCCGCAGCGGATGGTGATATTCTCAGAAGGGCAATGAGCGGAAAAGGTAGGTCACTTTCGGCACTTCAAAAAGTAAAAGACGATTTTTTTGCATCTTGCAGACAACAGGGACACCCGCAAGAACTGAGTGCAGAGATTTACCGACAGATTGAATCATTTGCAGGCTACTCATTTTGCAAGGCACATTCTGCATCTTACGCTGTAGAAAGTTATCAGAGTTTATATCTGAAAGCATACTATCCGTTGGAGTTTATGGTGTCAGTTATCAATAATATGGGTGGTTTTTACCGGACGGAGGTGTATGTTCATGAAGCAAGGATGTCTGGTGGAAAGATTATGAATCCATGTGTAAACAGGAGTGAGCACCAAGCTACGATTTATGGCGATGAGATCTATTTGGGATTTATGCATCTTGAAAAAGTTGAATCAAGACTCGGACAATTGATTCCCGAAGAAAGGAGAAGAAATGGACAATACAAATCCATTGAAGATTTTATCAAACGAATACCTATTGGTATAGAAACATTGCAGATTTTGATTTTTATTGGGGCATTTCGGTTTACTGCTGTACCGAAGAATGAATTGCTTTTAAAAGCAAGGGTATTGCTTGGAGACTTTAAACCCGAACGTAGATTTGAAACGTTGTTTGAAGAACCTGTGAAGGAATTTAAATTTCCAGAGTTGAAAAGGAACATCTTTGAAGATGCATTTGATGAGATTGAGATTCTATCTTTTCCGGTGTCTTGCACACCCTTTGATCTGTTGCAGACAAAGTACAGAGGAACTGTGATGGCCAATGACCTTGTACAATACCATAAAAAGCAGGTGAAGATGCTTGCATATCTGATTTCGCGTAA
The DNA here is from genome assembly GCF_056844665.1 of Chryseobacterium sp. FR048. NCBI lineage: Bacteria > Pseudomonadati > Bacteroidota > Flavobacteriia > Flavobacteriales > Weeksellaceae > Chryseobacterium > Chryseobacterium sp. FR048. The sequence continues at coordinate 267,919 of NZ_JBXDSE010000004.1, forward strand.
GCATGTACCTACAAAGAGGGGGACTATGTATTTTGGAACCTGGGTCGATGTCAATGGAAATTACTTTGATACGGCTCATTTTCCAGATTCTCTTGAAAAGTATCCATTTCAAGGGGGTGGGTGCTATCTGCTTTTGGGAATAGTAGAAGTAGACTTTCATTTTCCTACGATTACAATAACTAAAATGGCAAAGATGCCATTTATTCCTGATCCACGATATTCGCACGATGAGGATAAGAAATACGAAGCACAGCAACGTATGAAAGAAGATGTGAGTATGACTTTTCGGGCACCTTATCCTCAGGAACATGAAATTGGATTACCAAGAATAGGTTTTGATAGCAAGTTAAAAGAGTAAATTAATTCAGATTTTGTATTATTTTGTTAATTGATATCTCTTTTTAGATTCGGATTTCCATATAGGTGTAAACATGCCCAAGCTGCTGGTGTAGGATATCGCTCATATACTTTCTTGTTTGCATTGAACATCGCCTCTGATACAGTTTGACCTTCTTCAAATGACTTTAAAAATTCTGGTAACCAATATTTTGGAACTGTAACATCTAGTGCCCAGCATGGCGCGATGACAGCATCATAGCCCTGAGCAATAAATCTCTTAATCAAAGACGTTACGTTGTTCCTGAAAAACTCTGTTTTCATAGAGGCTGAATGGCAAACAAAGAAGATCAAAATTTTCCCTTTTCCAATGATGGTGTTTAAGTCATATGTGAAGTTACCTCCCTGAGAGATCATTTGGGTGTCGGAAATGTTTTTTGCACCGTGCGAGCATACTATATTGATCTCCGCAGATAGAGGAGTTTGTAATTGTATTTCCTGATGAACAACAAAAGAAAATTCTTGCAGCGTATTTTCAATATTTCCATATAAGTAGCTCAGCGGAATATCTCCACTTTCAATAGGTATCCAGATAGATTTCCTGTAATCAAAATGTAATGGTTTAGTTCCCTTTTTTTCTAAAAGCCATTCGGTCGAAAGGACATTAGTAACAGGAATATGTTTAGCGATAAAGTCGCCTACGCCATTTAGAAATAAGTTATGAGGAAATCTTGCCAGCTCCATATCATTTACAATATACAGTCCCTGAGCCATATTATGAATTGACAACTTTCCAATACTAAGCTGTTTGATCATTCTAATTTCTTCATTTTCATACTCTTCGGGATAGACCTGTCGTATACTTCGACTCTCTTTTACGGTATCATTAAATTCAAGATCAACAAAATAGTCACTATCAAGTAATTGTTTATATATACTATGATTCCAGTCCTTAAGAAGATGAAATGAAAATACATCATTAAATAACTGCAACTCGGATAATTGCTCCTCCGCAGAGGCAAGCCAGCACATTGCGATCCCGGTACTGAGTGATAGTTCCTTTTTAAATTCCTCCGTATTATCATAGAGTGTTTCTAATTCATCAACATTTATCTCCGGTAGAATTAATGGGACAAGTTCGGCTGATTTTTTTTCTTGAAACAGGATACTGTAATCAGACTTTAGTACCATGGACAAAAGGAAAGCTGCAGCATTCTCCTTTTTTGTGCTATAGTCAATAAGTCGTTCTGAAATCATGATGGCAGTTTTGTTATCGTAAACAAAGTCTGCTGTATTTCTTGTTTCATTCAATTTAACAAGAGATTCCTTTAAATGCTTTTTTAGATCCTCTGAATCCGCATGAATGATATCCTTGTATTTTTTAACGTTCTCCGGTGGAACAATCATTTCAAATGTGGAAAGAAAAAAACCAAATCCACTGGCACTAAAGTCCGCAGATGGGTAAGTTCTTTTGATATTGTATAGGGTTAGAAGCCAAGGCGTAGCGTCGTTAATTCCTCCAGCCAAGATGTTTTCTCTTTCTGTACGCAGATAATCGAGTAATTTCGATGGAAGAGATTGATCATGCATCATTAGTAAAACGGTGAAATATCCGTGATCGAGAGATCTCCTTTCATAGGCCGGAAAATTGATTTCTGCAGGGATTTCAGTATACAATTCAATGGCAAATTCATAAAATTTAACATTTCTAAAAAATTTAAAGCTTTGGCAGATAATTTCCCTTGTTAACCTAACTGAATACGGCGGTTTCTTTTCTAGTAAGCAGGTTAAAGCAAGATTAATATAAATTAAAGAAGCATGGATGCTACCAATGTTGGAATATATGCGGAAACTATTAAAATAACCCGCTTCAGGGATACCGTCTTTATAGGATGACAGTATGACCTCTTCTGCAAAATCACGTCCGGGTTGATAATATTCGGAGGAGCTTAACCTATCAACAATAAGCCCAACGCTATGATAAAATAATTCTGGATTGTTGAGTGCTAGCAGTATTTGACGTAAGAATCCTGCCAGAGATATATTTGAGATAACCAGACCTTCATCCCAATTTAATTGCTTGGCATCATTCTGAAATTTCCGGATAACCAAAGTAGCCATCTTTTTTTTATTCTGATCGGAAATTGTTGAAATATCAAAATTATTTTCTGATAACCTCTGTTCTTTTTTCTTTTTATAGGAAGCTTCTAAAATCGGCTCCATCATTTTGATTGTATGATCATCCGGTTTATGATCCATAATAGAGAGGTCAAATAAATTAAAGTTCTTTGAGCCCAGAAGTTTGTTATAAAGCTCAAGGAAAAGATCAATGGAATACGGAAGAGAATGATCACTATTTTGTTCTAAACTATGTAAGAAAGCTGGTATATGGTTCCGATACTCAAAGTAGTCCGTAGCCATACCGGAAATAATCTCCCGATAAAGGGTTGTCAGTTCATTTTGGTATCTGTTATGATTGTGAAGTCGTTCATCAGTAAGTTTTCTGTTGAAGTCCTGTACTTTTATTATATTCATATACTTTTAAAAATCTTAGGGTGATAGGATGGCTTTATTACAGGGAAATCACAATCCAATTATACGGAAGTATTTGCCTTAATAACAAATTTAACTATTCTTGAGTATCGAGGCAATCAAAATTAGATTTAAGCAAATAATTCGGCTTTTTTTAGTGCTGGAAAACAAGCTGTTTTGATATATAATGAGCTGAACATTGCTGTTATTCAGGATTTATTACTACCATTAATGCCGCTTAATAAACAAATCTACTTTTTGCAGACCTTAAGATTTCTTTTTTGAAATAAATATTTTCTAACTTTACTCTTCTAACAATAGCCTTATTATGACATCCAGAAAAGAGATCGAAGAAAAGGCACTGCTAATAAAGTTCCAAAGCGGTGATAGGAGAGCAATGGATACACTTTTCCGGATCTACCATCCCGCATTGATCTTTTTTGCCCATAGACTACTTGTCAATTTTGATCAGGCTAATGCACAGGAGATTGTTCTTGACGTTATGCTCAAAACATTTGAATTACGGGAAACCTTTAAAAGTTATGACAGTGTTAGAGCATTTTTGTATATCTCCACAAAAAACAAGTGCTTTGATGTTATTGAGAAAGAGAAGGTACGGTTAAATCGGATGAACAAATATTCGCAGGGGCTAGAGGAACTCGATGAGGAGAACATATTGAGCAAAATGATCCATACAGAGGTACTTCTTGAATTGAGTCAATCTATTGAGCTTCTTCCCGAACAATGTCGGAATATTATGCAAAGTTTAATGGATGGAATGACACCTAAAGAGATCGCCGAAGAATTTCATATTAGTGTCAGCACTGTAAACAGCCAGAAGGCACGGGCTATTTCCATATTGAAAAAGACCCTTTCCAATAAGGGGATTGCACTTTTGCTTTTATGCATTTAACTTGTATACCATCCTTTATTCCTACCTAAATAAGTTTATTTCTTTGGTTAAATATCTGTATTTTTAGCGTTTTAATTCCTAATTTCTTCTCGTGGAGAAGTATGATTTCAAACAATAATAAATGGAAAGAGTAGTATTTGATACCAATGCATATAGGTACCTAATTAAAGATTTAAGTTTTGATGATTTAGATGATTACATGCTTGAGATCCGAGCAAAGGAAAAGAAAAATAACCTGGAAGCATCCATTAGTCCAATTGTCATACAGGAACTCTTGGCACATGTCGCGGGCCGAAGTGGGAGCAGTTTATTTCAAAAGTCTTTAAACGCGATTAAAGCAATGTATCTTCATTGTTTTGATAATGGGTTTTCTAGAATGTTAGCTAGACCAGAAATGCTTGTGGCCAAATATATGTTTGGATTATCAAGTGAAAAGAAAGTGCAAACAGGCAATGCATTTATTGAAATTGTACGTGATTTGGCTACGTCTCCCACCAATGAAATCTTTGAGCGTTTGGAAGATAACCTTAATAAAACCAAGAGTTTCGTAAAAAATGCAGAGCACTTATACGCGACATCATTTTTGACAAAGCTAAAGGAATATGATCCTGAGATGGAAGATTGGGCTGTTTTTCCTAATAATAAAGAGAAGCGGAGGAAACTTTTAAATGAGATCCGATCCGCTGAGTTCTCTCAATTTTTAGCACGAGAGTATATAGAGCCAGTATTTAATTATTATGCTTTAGAACATCCTACACTAGTTAGGCCAGATGAGGTTCAGTGGACATTTTTGTGCACTAAATTTGTGAATAATTTTCCAGAGTATATTGCATTGTACAAGTCAGTTTACGAAAATATAATAAACAGCCAGATCAATATGTTTGAAAATAATAGAGCTAATTTTTGGTGGGACACCCAATTGATGTTAAATGTCGGAGAGCATAAGATCGAAAATGATAAATTGTATTTTGTAACCTCTGATAAGGCCATGCTGAAAGTAGGTAGGGAGAACAATGCGAATTTATCCATTTTTACATTTGATGAATATATGGACTATCTAGGATAACTATCCGATGATATTGTAAGCATTTTTATTACCGGCAAAAGTAGCTGAAAAATTCCAGTGTTATTTTATTTAAAATATTTTCATTTTCTTTTGGACAAGCCCTCTATGTTTCCCGTTTCTATAATAAATACGAAACATGAAAGAGGAAGAATTGTTCGATGGATTTGAGATCACGGAACTACTCCATAAGTATATTACTGGACAAAAGCTCCCGTATTGGGACAGGGAGTTCCTGGAGGACTGGATCGAAGAAAGTGAATCCAATAGAGTTATTTTCCAACAGCTGTTGGATCAACACCGATTGGCTGTTGATCTAATCGAACTGAAAGAATCAGGTACTACAACCAAAGATGAACTTGCAAGATTCAATAAAATACTTGACAAGCCACAGCCAAAGAGCATCTGGTTCAGGCTTATGACAGCAGCAGCAGTCCTTTTCACGATTTCAATTTCCATATGGCTTTATAAATTTTATCAGTCAGACAAGATTTTATCGACAGAAGTCGCAACAACTACCTTATCGGGAGATATTCTTCCGGGAAGTGATAAAGCAACGCTAACTTTTGAAGATGGTAGAGTTCTTTCGCTCGCAGGGGATAAAAAAGCTATAAAAGTAGATGAGCAGGGCACTTCCTATATGGATGGCACGAGCATATCACCAAATAAGGTACAGTTTGCAACACTAACAACGCCACGTAAGGGACAGTATAAGATAACACTTCCCGATGGTACTAAAGTTTGGCTAAATGCGGAGTCTTCTTTACGGTATCCTACAAAGTTCACTGATAAAGACAGGTATGTTGAATTGCAGGGGGAAGGCTTTTTCGATGTGGCGCACGACCAGGCAAAGCCTTTTATCGTTGCTTCTAATGGCCAGCAGGTGAAGGTACTTGGAACTAAGTTTAACATCAACAGTTATTCCAATGAACCTTCTGTCAGAACTACGTTAATCAGCGGAAGAGTTGAATTGTTAAGTAGCCGTGACAAGGCAACTGTTATACTTGTTCCCGGCCAGCAAGCTAAGCTAGTCAATGACGGTTTTGCCATAAATTCCGTAGATACCGAACCTTTTACAGCATGGACTTCAAATGAGTTCCAGTTTAAAGGGGCGACTTTGCAGGAAGTCCTGAGACAAATTGAACGATGGTATGATGTTGACGTTGATTACAACAATATTCCAAATATCAAGGTTAACGGAACAATTTCAAGAGAAAAGAAACTCTCCAGTGTTTTATATGCACTTGAAAAAATTACAGATTTACAAATTAATCTATCGAAAGGAATGAGGATTCAGATTAAAAAATAAGAATTTATAGTTTCATATGTTGGCCTGAAAATATGCCGGAGTGTTAGCGCACTCCGGCGATCGGGTCTACATCTTAAATTTCCAGCAACGAAAATTACTTTTTAACCCTACACAAATCTATGAAAAAACATGATTTTTCCAACAAGAAAAACATTCCGCCGTGGGTGGATCTGTTTTCCCACAGGAGAAAACTTCTGCGCAATGGTATAAAGAGTGCAACGCTCTTTATACTGCTTGCCAGCGGTACAGCTTTACAGGCTCAACAGATTAGCCTTTCCTTGCAAAAAGCGCCCATGTCAAAAGCAATTTCAGAAATTCGGAAAGCGACCAAATATGATTTTGTCTACAATGAGGATCTACTGAAAAAAGTTGGGCCTATTACTGTAAACCTGAAAAATGCTTCATTAGAAGAGACATTACGAACACTCTTTGCAAACCAACCGATCGCATTTGAAATTGCGGATGGCATCATCATATTGCAGGAGCGGAAAACATCGAATACTTCCAATTCAAAAAAAAAGGAAACCATAAAAGGAAAGATCGTCGATGAAAAGGGCAATCCATTAGCTGGCGCGACTATTCAGGTTAAGGGCAGCAACTTTGTGGCAAACTCCGATAACAACGGAAATTTTGAATTGCCTTCGGAGTATGCTGAATCTGAGCTAAAGATCAGCTTTTTAGGCTATGCACCAATGTCGGTATCAGCAAAATACATTGACCGGATAACATTGACAACCAATAGCAATGTTATTGATGAGGTATCCGTTGTTGCCAGTGGATATCAATCTATTCCAAAGGAAAGAGCAACAGGGTCTTTTTCCAAGGTCGATAATGCCACCTTTAACAGGCAGGTTTCAACCGATGTTATTAGCAGGCTGAAAGGTATAGCGCCGTCCATTCTATTTGATGAGAGGTCAGGTAGCCCAAAGCTAACCATCAGGGGACAGGCTACGATCTTTGGTAACGATCAACCCCTAATTGTTGTTGACAATTTCCCTTATGAAGGTGATATCAACAATATCAATCCGAACGACATAGACGACATTGATATTTTAAAAGATGCAGCTGCCGCTTCAATCTGGGGAGTTCGTGCTGGTAATGGTGTGATCGTCATTAAGACTAAAAAGGGACGAGCAGACCAGCCCATGAACATAGGATTTACGAGCAATGTCACGATCGGGCAGAAGCCTGATTTAAATTACATCCCCCAAATAAAGCCAACAGATTTCATTGACATTGAAAAGATGCTTTTTGAAAAAGGTTTCTACAATACGATTATCAGCAATACTGCTGCTAATAGACCTTATTCACCTGTGGTCAGCATTTTGAATGACCAGAAAAACGGAATATTGACGGAACAGCAAGCCACCAACCAGATTGATGCACTCCGAAACAATCATCTACGGGATGACATGAGCAAGTATCTCTATCGAAATAGCATCAAGCAGCAGTATGCGCTAAACTTTAATGGAGGAACAAATAAATACACTTATTATTTTTCCGCAGGATTCGATAAAAACCAAAATACTGAAAAAGGCAGCGACTTCAGCAGGATAAGCTTGAACAGTAATCAGGTCTTCCGTCCAATAGAAAAACTGGAAATTTCTGTGGGTCTTGCTTACAACCAGAATAATCAATCTACATCCAATGTAATTTCAATGCTTAACAATATGGGTACTGAATTAATGTATCCGTATGCACGATTGGTTGATGACAAAGGGGATGCTGTACGGGTAATTAAAGATGCAAGTAATGTTTTAAAAGAGAAAGCACTTACTGCTGGACTGCTCAATTGGGATTTTGTACCATTGGAAGAATTGGATTATCAGAACAACAAATATAAACAGTCCGAACTTCGCTTAAATACAGCCATAAAGTACACTTTTATTCCAGCTCTCTCTGCTGAAGTACGATTTCAATACGAAAATCAGTTGGGTCGACGAAAAAACTATTATGATCAGGACAGTTACTTGATGCGTGATCAAATTAATAGATTTACTACCATTAACAATGGGGTTTTGACCCGTAACATTCCACTGGGTGGACGGCTTGATAATACAAATACAGAACTTAATGCATTGAATGGTAGGTTTCAATTAAATTATGATCAAAAATGGAACAAACATCAGGTTAATGCTATTGCTGGATTTGAAGTTCGAGAAACAAATTCTAACGGAATCAGTTCAAGGCAATATGGTTTTGACCCGAATGTAGGTTCGAGCATCTTAGTCGATTATATAACCCGTTTTACACAATATGGAAGAAATGGCACTGCTACTATATCAAATTTTGATAACTATTCTGGTACAGTTGATCGAATCCGCTCATACTATTTAAATGGAGCCTATAATTATGATCTCCGCTATGTTGTTTCTGCTAGTGCCCGCATAGACCAATCCAATCTTTTTGGAGTGAAGACCAATCAAAAGTCTGTCCCTTTATGGTCTACGGGTGTCAAATGGAATATTAACAAAGAGGATTTTTATCATCTGGAATGGCTTTCGCAATTAAGCCTTCGATCGACTTTCGGATATAGTGGAAACATTGACAGAACTACAACAGCATATACAACTGCCCGTCTCTCAAGGAATTTATACAATAATTTACCAAACGCGGATCTTGTAACGCCGCCAAATAATGAACTTCGTTGGGAGCGTAACCGGATGTTTAATATCGGCGTTGATTTCGCTTCAAAAGACAATAGGTTCTCTGGAAGTATTGAATATTTTAACCGTAAAGGAAAAGACCTTATAGGGAATGGAGATATAGATCCTACTACCGGATATGCATCTTTTCGTGGGAATGTAGCAAATATGACAGGTAAAGGTATTGATATCGAACTGAATTCTATAAATATTCAAACAGAATCTTTTGGTTGGAAAACAACGGCAATTTTTTCTTATGCTAAGGACATAATAACAGCTTATAAACGACCAACTAGCCTTACCAATTTTGTCGCTGATAATAGTATAATTAGAAACGCAACGTTATACAATCCCATTGTTGGCAGATCGCTGTTTGGTATTTATTCTTATCCGTGGGCAGGATTAGATCCGCAAACAGGTCAAGCTAGAGGTTTCTTAGATGGCGAACCTTCTACACAGTATGCCCAGATAACTCAACAACTGGCGGAGGATCCTGAGAATAGACTTGTATATCATGGTAATGCATTAGCACCATATTTTGGGGCTTTGCGGAATACTGTTAGTTACAAAAACTTTAACCTATCGTTTAATATTACTTATCGTTTTGGGTACTATTTTAAACGAAATTCTATAATGTACTCTTCTCTCTATAGCAATTATTATGCACATGGCGATTATTATAGAAGGTGGCAAAAACCAGGAGATGAGCTGACGACGACCGTTCCAGCAATGGTCTATCCGGGAGTGAACGTCGCTGATCAATATTATCTTAATTCAGAAATATTGGTATGTAAAGGTGATCATATTAGGCTTCAAGATATAAACTTAAGTTACAACCTTGATTCCAAAGTATTACAAAAGCTTCATCTTAAAAACGTACGTCTTTTTGGCTATGTAAATAATGTCGCCATGATTTGGAAAGCTAACAAAGAAAATTTAGACCCTGATTTTCCAACAACGAAACCCGTAAGGACTTTTGCTTTGGGGCTTAACTGTAACCTTTAATCAGACTGCTATGAAAAAGAAAATAAAACTATTGTTGCCATTAACTCTGCTATTTCTTCTGCTTTCTTGTTCGAAAGAGTGGCTTGAGGAAAAGCAAGACATAAAACTTATTATACCTACGACACTTAATGATTTGAGTCTACTTATGAATTCGAGTCAATTTCTTTACGACGGCCGAGGTGCAATGGAAGTATCTTGTGACGATTTTGATGTAACTCTTGAACAATACAATTCGTTGTGGATAGATTTTGAACGTAAATTGCTAACATGGACAGTAGATGTGTTTCCTAAATTAGGTTATGGTACTACCCAGGAAGAGTGGGAGCTACCTTATGTCCAGATCCAAGCTTGTAATGTAACATTAAAAGCACTTGAAAAGATTAAGCGAACATCAAGCAATATTGAGTTATATGACCGAATTAAAGGCTCTGCATTGTATTACAGATCAAAAGCATTTTTAAACCTAGCAATGACTTTTTGTAAATATTATGACGCCAATACTGCTGATACGGATCTTGGCATTCCTTTAAAAATAAATGATGATATCAATGAACCAATTTTTAGGAGCAGTTTAAAGCAAACTTATCAGCGGATCGCGGAAGATCTAAGTTTGGCTGCAACATTATTACCTCAAAACGCGATTTCATCGACTCACATAACAAATTCAGGAGCATATGCATTACTTGCAAGGACATATCTATATATGAATGATTACAAAAAAGCATTTGATGCATCTCAGAATTCACTAAACCTAAATTCTTATCTTGATGATTACAATACATTTGATCCTTCAGAATCTTACCCCATTCTGTCAAAGAGTAAAGAAGTGCATATTATGATTGAAATGACAACAGGGTATGGTACTTCAGGAAATAGCTATTCCTCAATACCAGACGAATTGTATGATCTTTATGATAATAATGATCTTAGAAAACTATTATATTTTAGAAAGCAAAACGGGAAGAACGTTTGGCGTGGTGCTCCCATTGGTAATAATCTATCGGGTACTGCGACTGATGAAGTTTTTCTCATTGGAGCAGAATGTGCAGCCAGATTAGGAGATAAAGTGAAAGCGATGGAAATGCTCAATACTTTGCTTATTAAAAGATATATAAAAGGCAAATTCTTGCCGTTGTCGGCCAGTTCAGATTTAGATGCGCTTGATTTAATATTGAAAGAAAGAAGAAAAGAATTATTGAAAAGAGGACTTCGATTTCAAGATCTTAAACGTTTAAATAAAGATCCTCGTTATGCGAAAACATTGACAAGAATTGTTGGTAATAAAGTATATACGCTCCCACCCAATGACAAACGTTACCTATTTCCAATTCCCCAATATATTATCGATTATAACGGCATAGAAAAGAACTAATATGTCAACATAACTTAATACATATCATGAAAAAAATATTATTTAGTACTATGCTGTATTTACTTATGGTACAGTTTTCCATTGCTCAAAAAAGAACCGTTCTAAATATAAAGTTTGAAAATTTTAAAGATTCTGTTATTCGATTATCGTTTCCAATCTTTGATGGCAAATTTGCCTTATATAGTGCACAGGAGTATGTCTTGGAAAGAAAAGACGGCAATTTCCATTTTGATTTTCCACTGAAAGAAACTACAACAGTATGCATTTATTCAAATATGGTCGGAGGTCTTTTATTTGTCCCAGGAACTTTCAATATTATTGTCAATCCTGGGGACAGTCTAAACTTGACCCTTCGGGATAATAAATCGGGATTAAATAATATGGAAATAACCGGTAAGGGTGCGGAAAAATTACTCATGACAAAAGAAGTTACAAAAATAATGTTTTCAAGTAAATTTTCTAAAAAACCTTACCATAAACAAAATATTACAGAAAGATATCTGGAAGTGGATAGATCACTTGATATTATTGATTCAATTTTTAATAGACATCCTAAAAAGAATACCAGAGATTTTAGGTTAGCAAAAGCTCAACTGGTTAATCAAACTTTGGATGCAATAATGTCGCAGTCAATACAACAATATAACGATTCTGTTGCGACATTATTTAATCAGTTTATCAAACAAAAGAAAAGAATCACACCACTTCTTGATAGCTTAACACTAGATTATTTTGGTGGGCTTCACGTGCTTCCTGCATATATTTCTTTATCTAATATGCACCAATTGGGTCCAAGATATGATTTATTTAGGTACAACTACCCTTTGGAATATGCCTCCTTGGTTAAAAAAGAATTTGGAAATATATCCTACGTAAATGACTATCTCCTTTCCGATAATGCGATTAGCACCTTTCGTGAGAACTGGTACGGACAGAAATCTAAAGACATTTATAAATTTTATGTAGCAAATGTAAATAAAAATAATCCGCATTTTCAGAATGTTCTCAATGAATATAAGACACTAGAAGATGTGCTACAACATGGAAAGCCTTTTTATAATTTTAACTTGCCAGATACAAATGGTGTGTATCATAGTTTAAAAGAGTTAAAAGGAAAAGTCGTTATTTTGGACTTTTGGTTTACTGGTTGCGGAGCCTGTAAAACGATGGTTTCTGAACTTAAAAAGATTGAACCTTCTTTAAAGCATGAAAAAATTCAGTTTGTCTCAATTAGTGTGGATCAAAAAATACCCGTTTGGAAACGTGGAATAGGCATTTTTTCCATAAAAAGTGCATTACAGCTTTACACAGAGGGTAGGAGATATGATCATCCTATTATAAAATTCGCAAAAGTTGGTGCATATCCCACATTAATCGTTTTGGATAAACAAGGTAGGATAGTTGGGATTCCTCCTCATCCAGGAAAAGACCCAGATGGTTTCAAGGAGTACATAAAGAAGTGCTTAAAGTAGAAATTTAAAAGGAAGCGTGCGAAGCAAGCTTCCTTTTTTATACAAAGGAATTATCATTATTGTCTCTTAACTCCTTGTATTACATTTTGTCCAGTAGGTAACTCAGTTTCCAAATCATATTCTCGTGCGCAAGTTTGTGGACCTGGATCGCATGGATGTAGTTGCGGATTATAGGCATCACCCATAGATCCATCTGGATTTACGTAAAAAATTCCTGTTTCGTCTTCGTTCACTGTGTTTGCCGGAGCAAATGAAAATGCTGTAAACGTACCTAGTGCAATTGCTGCAACTCCTAAGGTAATTCTAAGTGATTTCATGATGTTTGGTGCTTTTATAAATCAAAAAGCTAAACTTTAGTTTTTTGCCTACTCTGGGTTTCAGGTTTTCGGCTTCCCCTGTTTTGGTTATTAGTTTTAAATTTAGTACGTGGTCTGAACATGACTACTGTGTGGTGGGCTTTTATACGAAAACATGATCAGACCAATGATATTTAGCGTCAGCACCGCAAGATTAATCCACAGTTGATCATTCCAGTTCAACCCCCTATAAAGCGAAATACATGAACATGGTATGCTTGGCGCAAACTTTAAGATGTAGATGAGATATCCTGTATATAACAGCAGGACAGATAGCGAGGTTATAAGTCCTATTTTCCTCCACGACTTCTTCAGCAGCAGTATCACAAGTGACAAATGCAGTAGTTGTAAAAAGTAAGGCAGCGGTAATGCAAAAGACGATAATAGATATGCACCATTGATCTGCCTTCTGAAAGTGTCAAAATCAAGGACCTTACTGACAAATGTATATGCCCACATGAGTAGGAGTAAGAATATAATTGTTTCGGCTATCAAGTTTTTCGTTCGCATGGTTTGAGTATTTTGTGATTTACGTTGAAAAGTTATTTCACACACAGTTTAAATCGAGTATTATTTCGAGGTTTTCCATTGGCCACCATGTCTGATCGGTGGGTCTTTGATCGTTTCATCAGTGTCGTCGTTGGAAACGACTCCTGCTTGAATTGTATCGCTATTTTTTGACATTTCCGTTTTTGAGTTGACAATATTCAGTTTTCCCAGTTCTAACGGTTCCTCTATTTCGGATTCTCGACAGGAGTGTAAAATGACCGCTCCTGCGATGATTAATATTGTTGAGATAATAGTTTTCATTTTGTTAAAAATTTTAAGAATTATCCCGGCCGGTTATTTCGAATTCAAGAGCGAAGGTAGAGGGCATTGGAAGACGGAAAAACTGTTTAGTGCGCCCGTTGAACAATTTGAATGCGCAAATTGTTCAAATTGAGCATTGTTATAAATTTGATAATCAGGGTTTTAAAATGTTTTTATGGTATGTTGCAGTTTTTTGTTTTTGATAAATAATGGTTTGGCGATTTTTACTAATTTTATATAAACTTGACCTATGAAATTCTCCTCTTTTCATATCATAATTGTTTTATGTTTGTTGCACTGTGAATTTCTCTGTGCCCAGCAAGAGGAGTACAGTAAGTATTATTATATAAGGAAAAATTATGAAGTGTTCTCAGAGAATGATTTCAGGGCACTTCCATTCATACGTAAGTACATTGCTGAAGCAAAAAAGGATAAGGATTATGATAAATTGTATCAGGGATATGCAGACGGTGTCGAATTCTCTGCTGATCGTACTGAAAAACTTAAATTTGCAGACAGTACAATCATTGCCGCCAAATTATCCCACAAACAGGCGTTAGTAAGTTCTGCATACCTCGAAAAGGGAGTTGTTTACTATTTCCATTTTAAAAAATACCAATTGGCATTAAATGAGTTTCTTATAGCAGTTCAGTATGCTCCAAAAGATACAGATCCCTATTATCAGAACCGGCTAAATTATCTGATCGGAGTTGTCAAAAGCTATATAGGCCACTACGATGAGGCATTGCCCATTTTTATAAAGACACGGAACCATTTTGCGTCAGAGCTAAAGAAACAGCAAGATCCTAATATTCTATACGATTCTAGGAGAGGTAACTATAATAGTCTTCATCAGATGGCTATTTGTTATCGAAATATGGGAAAATTTTCACTAGCCGATTCTATTGTTAGCATTGGACTTACAGAAATCGGTTCTACCCGCGAACATAGGCAGGAATCGGGATATTTTATAAAAGAGAAAGGAATTTCCGAGTTTCGGAAGAAGGAATTTTCAACTGCTATCGCCTCACTTATCGCTTCATCAGTAGCACTTTCGAAAATTAATGATTTTTCATGGTTAGCTGTAAACTATTCATATTTGGGGAAATCCTATCTTGAATTGGGGGATGAACCCCATGCTTTAAGAAACTTTGAAAAAGTCGATTCCATTTTTCAGAAGCATGGTTTCATTGTTCCCGAAGTTCGGGATACCTATGAACTTTTGATTGATCATTACAAAGCAAATAATGGCATAGAGAAGCAATTATATTATACCAATCAGCTTTTAAAAGTAGATAGCGTCTTATTCAGAGATTTCAATTATCTGTCCAAAAAGATAAGCAAGGAGTATGATACACGTTTACTGAAAGAAGATAAGAAGCGACTTGAAGATAAATCCATAAGAGACAGAGTGGCCCAATGGGGATTAGGAACAGTCGCAGTCACTTTAGCTGCTACCATGCTGTTTTATAAACGAAGAGAAAAAAGAATCCGAAAGAAATATGACATTCTGGAGCAAAAGATCAAAGCTAGAGATAGCGCTAATATGGCAATTAAAATAGAAGAAAAGCAAGATGGCAATAAACTTGAAATTGACCCAAAAGTTATAGAAGAAATACTGCATAAATTACAGGACTTTGAGGATAAGGGAGGGTTTAGGGAGAATGGGATTACACAGCATAAATTGGCGGATAAATTTGATACTAATCATTTCTATCTGTCACAGATCGTGAACGAATACAAAGGCATGAATTTCACTAAATACCTCATAGATTTAAGGATCAAATATATAACTGATAAACTCTATAATGACCCGGAATACCGAAAATATAAGATCGAAACACTTGCGGAAGAATGTGGCATGGGCTCAAGAAATCATTTTTCGAAACTTTTCAAAGAAATCAATGGAATAGGACCAGCAGATTTCATAAAAAGACGTAAATATGATTTAGATCTGGATCAGAATCTTGCCATTGAAGCAGTTTCCCAATAAATCCGTCTGCGGTTTACAACTGAAGAAATAGTGAAATAAGTATGGTGGGGTAATTTAAATATTTTTTTTGCATTCTTTTTCTCGGATTGAAGTTCATTATTTCATAAAATTTACATGTAAAACTCTGATTAGTAGAATTACGACAATTTTTAAAATAATGTCAAAATCATTTTGCCGTGAAGTTGTAAGGTATTATATTGCAAAACCAAAATCATTAAAATGCTTATGAAAAAGAATGAATACAACCCAACAATAGTTCGCGTATCTTAATACTTAAAGAGTAATTTCGACCCACGGAATTTCTTTTCGTACCATTATCAGATCTCTATTATGATAGCCTTGTGAAAGTACTACATGCTTATTAATTTGTAGCTTTGGTAATTGAATTCACCGCTCGGTGATAAACCTTTTTAAATAACACAACCGAAAAAAATTATGTTATCATGTTTCAACAAGAAGATAATCTCTCCAGTAAAGGAATAGATTCATCCAAGAAAAACGTTTTGGATTCGTTAAGTGACGTCAATTTAGATGACGTTACTAAAATTCCGGGTCCACAAAAAGAGTATCTTAAACAAGCAAAAAATATAACCGACACGGGGCGGCAGTTTCTGAATCAGCCATTATTACCAAATGTCCCCACCACTCTCAAGGAAAAAGTTTGGGCAAAACAGCCTACTTCCAAAATATTTAATGCAGCAGGGATTCCTGAAAATGCAATTGCAGGTATCAATAGGGTAGTGAAGCTCGATATTTTTGTCGATGGAAAAGAAATCAAATATTTTAAGCACTTTAAACTTACCCAAAGCGCTGTGAAGCACCATGAGTTTGAGCTTACACTTGCTCACGATACCTTAGGAGCAGTGGAAAATCACAATCTGGAAGAGGCGCAAAATTTTCTAGGAAAAAGAATAACAATTGTCTTTAAATACAAAGATGTAGATAATAGCCCTGAAAGAAATTTTGTAGGAGTTATTACAGAAGTAGGTTTTAGTCAGGAAAAAGGAAGTCTGGGCAATCTTGTCATGACAGGCTATAGCCCCACAATATTATTGGATGCGGCGCCACATATCCAAAGTTTCGGCGGATCAAAACCTATCAGTCTAAATAGTATAGCAAGTGAAGTCATCAAAGAAGGCTTAGGCGCCGACAAATTTGATTTCAGGGTTGATTCCCGCTACGGAAATGTACCCTATAGTTGTCAGTACGAGGAGACACATTATAACTATCTGGCTAGAATGGCAGAAGCTTATGGTGAACAATTTTTCTATGATGGTGAAGTCCTTCATTTTGGACAGTTACCACCGCAGGAAAAACCTGTTGTACTTACTTATGGCAGCAATCTGACTGATGTGAAAATCAAAATGAAAGCCCAGCACGTAAATCCAACATTTTATGGTTATAACAGCAGTAAAGATGAAAAGTTCGCTGGTGGAAAAAGCAAAATTGACCATAAATCAGATATTGCCAAAAGAGCATATGAGATTTCTGAACGGACTTTTCAAACACCATCTTTACGTGTTGCCCCTATAAAAGCTGCAACCTTTATGGATATTGACGCATCGCAGAAAGGTACTGCCGGGAGCAAAGCGTCGGAAGTTTTTGTCACCTCAGGAAATACGACGGTTCCGTTTCTTCATCCTGGCTGTATAGCGGATATCGAGATGAGAAAAGCTGATAGTAGCGAAACTTCATACTTTACAAAACTGATGCTTATTGAAGTGACGCACGAAGTTGATGCTCGTGGTTACTACTATGGTTCATTTCAGGCAATTGCATCCGATACAGGATTCATTCCAAGACCGGAATTTGTTGTTCCCACTGCGGAACCACAATTTGGGAAAGTAATGTCAAATACAGATCCACTCAATCAAGGGCGCGTGCAGGTGCAACTGGACTGGCAACGTGGAAAAGATTCAACTGAATTTATCCGTGTAATGTCTCCCGATGCGGGTAGTAGCGATAAGGTCAGCAAAAACCGTGGCTTTATGTCTGTGCCAGAAGTGGGGGATCAGGTTATTGTAAATTTTGTCCATCTGCATCCCGATCGGCCATTTGTTATGGGAGGCATGTTTCATGGAAAAGTTGGCGCAGGTGGTGGTGAAGGGAATAATGTAATGAGTTTCAGTGGTAGAAGTGGAGCAGAATTAAAATTTCATAATGGTGCAGGTTCTATGAACCTACAGGATCAGGGCGGAGCAAACATGCATTTCGACGGAGCGGGAAATGCCACAACAAATGCAAAAACAGCCCATAGCGTTAATGCTGGTAGCAATAGTTCCATTAATGTCGGCGGTAAAAAAAATGCACCGCCACAATCTCTCTTAAATATGGACGCAGCAGGTAATATTACGCTTGACGGCAAGACAAGTATAACCTTTCAGGTTGGCGGAAATAAAATTGTCATCGACAAAAAGGGGATTACTGGAACAGTTACCAATGGAAACATCAGTTTCGATGCGACAGCAGGAACATTTACTATTCATAGTAATGGCAACATGGATATCAAGACCGATGCTGACTTAGCTGTTGATAGCAAATCTTCCAAGATCAATTCAAGTGGGCCGACCAATATTACAGGGGCAGATGTAGAAATTAATAAGGGATAATTATGGAGTTCGATATTCAGGATGTGGGGAAAACAAGAAAGTATGCTTTCCTCAGGGAAGAGCGTTATCAATTTCAGGGTTTACGCAATGAAAATCATTTGGAAATTGGTCTCGATGTAAAGTTATTGTCCGTGAGTAAAGGAGTTCCCACATTTAAAATTAATACCATCCACTATAAGCAGAGTAATGCCACTGGCTTGTACAGTTGGGTGGGGGATATTCATGAGATTAGGAATGAACTGATTTTTACACTAAATGAAAAAGGGCAATTAGATACTATCTTAAATATGGAAGATATACGCCGGAAATGGGAAAAAATTAAACCTGAGCTTGTAAAAGTACATAAGAAAGATGCGCACAAAGATATTTTTATCACAGGTATTAATGAACTTTTGGAAAACGCAGACAACTTATCGGATGCTTTGCGTTTTGCACAGCCGTATCTTCTTCTATTCCCCGGTATTCATGGAAATCAGTTAAAAAAAGACGAGGAGACAATTGGATATCGTGAACTTCCCAATTTTTTGGCGGCAAAAATGATTCCTATTAATACCGTGGAGACACTTACAGAATTAGAAGATGGTAAAATCCAAATTGAAGTTCAAGGGACAATTGACGATGAAAAGTTTGAACAGGAGAAAGTTACTGCCATGATCAGGATTCTGAAAAATAGGCCACGTGTTCCTACACAGCTACAGTTAGGTTACATCGAGAGATACCGTTTGGATGAATGGCCTTGGTCTGAACAGAGTATGTGCATGAGTATAGCTGAAATTCCCGGTACGCTGTACCGTGAAGAAAGAAATATTTTAAAAGCAATATGATTTTTAAGATAGAGGATCTTGTCTTTCAAAATGACCGATACTTTATACTACTGAGCAGTAAGGATGCCGATAAACTAGCAGAACTAAACTGTCTCGATATCTATGCCGACAACGTAAAGATTAAACGTTTATCAGGTTGTCTGGTATCGGAAATATTAAAGATTCCTGATTTCACGGTCTTGGAGTCGAAAGAAAACCTAAGTGAATTGGAGCGGATTTTTAGAAAAACCAAATTGGTAGAAATCTGCACCTGCGTTAAGAACGTTAATTATAAATAAGTGGATCATGGCAAAAAAGTATGTGCCAGAGGGTGCTTTTCTCGCCTGCGATAAAGGAACGAGCCCATCGACATTACGGGTTAGCTTTAACAAAAATACGACTATTTATGCGGTGCCAATGGCAACCGAAGCAGATAAGTTGCCTTTCTTTCACCTTAAACCAATGGGACTTTGTACCTGTCCTGCAAAATGGGCTACGGGTGTAACCTGTTTACCTACTACCTTGCAATGGGATAATCCGAAGGATGGTGTAAAAATTAATGGAAACAGGATGCTTCTAGAAGATTCTACCTGCAATTGTATTTTTGGAGGTAAGATCAGTATATTTTTTGATAGGGCTTCCGCCGTTGCTTATGGTATAGGAGAAGGGAAGATGCCCAGCGATTACATCAAAGAAGGATTTGACTGGCTTGAACAAAAAACAAAAGAAAATCGAGCTGAAAGGGATAAGATGATTCCTGACTGGATGAAACCTATTGCAGGGGCTAAGGATTGGTTTGATGATCTTGGAACGGGATTAGTTGAAGGGGCGGTGAATGGAGTAGTCGGGCTTGGGGAAGTAATCTATCAGGTTGGGCAAGACCCGGTAGGTACTGCCGAAGCTTTAGGAGGAATGGTGAAAGAGGGGTATGAGGCGACTACTAAAGGACTTAATGAGGCATACAAATGGAGTACGACACCGGGGAATCTAGAAAAAGCAGCAAATTCAACATGGGATTGGGCTTCCAAGGAAGAGAATTGGGACAAGCTTGGAAATGATATTGTCAAGGGAGCTCAGGATACGGGCGAATGGATCGCTAAAAATCCTCGGAAGATCGGTACTACAGTTGGAGAATTTATACCAGATGCTGTTGCAGCTGTGTACACTGCTGGTGGCTCGGTGGCAGCTACCGCAGGTAAGACAGCATTAAAAGAAGGTGCAGAAGTCGTTGTTGAAAAAACTGTAAAGGAAGTTGCCGAGGCTGGAGCTGAAAAAGCGGGTAAAGAAGCATTGGAAGCTGGTGCAAAAAGGGGTATAGCAGAAACCTTAGAGCAATTAGCAAAGAAAGAAGCGGATGATATAGCAGCTGTAGTGACAAGAAGTATGCTACCCAAATTTAAGTTAACAAATCCATTTTTAAAAAATCTAGAGCATGATTTAGATGAGTTCATCCGACAATTAAAAGGACAACAAGAAGGTTTAAATAAACTAAGTGTAGACGATTTTTTGAAGAATAGGGATGAATATTTAAAAAATGGAAGATCAGCAGAAGGTAGTGCAGCTCAGAAAAGATTTAGAGAGGAAGCACATAGCAATAAGGTGAGAGAATTTAGAGATCAAGGCTTCACCAGAGAGGAAGCGAAGAAGAAAGCTGATGAATTTATGCAGGATAAGGCAGCACTGCATGACCCTGATCAGATTGCTGGTGGCTTTGGTGATAAAGTTACTGGTCTAGGTGATAAGAGAGTTAATTCCAGTCTTGGAAGTCAATGGAAAACACGGATAGACGAATTGGATAAAAGTGTCAGAGATGCGGCAGAAAAAATGTCTGAGGCAGAGAGGAAAAGTACTTATTTGAATGTTCATTTATACCCGTAACTCATTGGAAATAGTTATATTTGTAAAAGCAAAATATTAAATATGTTTGAAGAATTTTTTAAACAGTATCCTGATTACACAATACAGGAAAAACCTACGAATGAAACCATTGAAAAGTATCAGAATCATTTACCAGAAGTGCTAATTACTTTCTGGAAAGAGTATGGTTTTGGATCTTTTATGGACGGCTATTTAAAAGTTGTAAATCCTGATGAATTTGCTAATATTCTAGATGATTCTTATAGCCCGGTCTATCAAAATCCGATTGTTATGTTTGCAACTGGTTTGTCAGACTTGATTATTTGGGAGAATAGTCATACTGTTTTACTAGATTATCGGCACGGGATATCTAAAGTATTAGAATCAGGATTAAAATATTTATTTGAAGATTTAACAGATTCATCTTATATTGATTCGGATCTTTCAGGGAAGAATTTTGTAGCGGCCAAAAAAAGACTAGGTGATTTAAATTTTGAGGAATCGTTTGGCTACGTTCCATTACTGGGATTAGGAGGTGCTGAAAAATCTGAAAATTTGGATAAAGTTAATTTAAAAGTACACATTTCTCTGATAGCACAGACTGTGGGTAAAATTGAGTAAGAAATTCACGATTCCACATAATTAAAACATACAAGCCGCTAAATTGTCGGCTTTATTTTGGCATTGTAAGTTTACAAGACAGAAACGATGCATGATGTGGATAATTTGTATGCGGATAAAAGTGCTAAAGTCATATTTAAACGTCGAACTTTACCGTAGTAGGCTTAAATGATCATATTTGTTATAGTAAAAAAGATTTCATGTTTGAAAAATTTATTGAAGAATACGGAAATATTGAGCATAAAGTCGAGTTGCCAAATGATCACCTTGAACAAGTAAAAAGCTTTTTACCGGATGAGCTTTTCAGTTTTATTTCGAACGGTGCAGGAAGTTATATGGATAGTTTTTTTTGGGTAGTTGATCCGGTGCAATTTGATCCTATTTTAAAGGAAATTTATGTTCCTGTCCACGAACCATCAATTTGTTTTGCTAGGGATGCTTTTGGGGGATTATATTCGTATGAGGGTGGAAGTGTGATTTATATTGACATCCGTCATGGCGTTTCAAAGGTGATTGGAAGAAAAGTTAATGTTTTGTTCAATTCGATAATGACTGATTGGGAATATTTCTCTCAAGAATTATTATTAGATAATTACGAACCAGCGAAAGAAAGACTTGGAAAAGTTGAATCAGATGAATGTTATGGTTACGTGCCTATTCTAGGGCTCGGGGGACCGGAAAAAGTAGAAAATTTACAAAAAGTTAAATTAAGAGAGCATTTATCCATCGTTGCACAAGCTTTAGGCAAGATCGAATAAAAAGACAAATACTCTTAAATAGGTATTAGTGATATAATGGAAGCTGCCTCTTAGGTAGCTTTTTTATTACATTTTGCCAGCTGAAACCCTAATATTTGATAGTTATTTTTTAAAATGCTTTTATAGATGAAACCAACAGAAAGACAAAAGGAATTATATAAAAAGCTTTCCCCATTAATAGGTACAGAACCAAAAGTCATTAAATATGGAGATGATACTGGTGAGAATGCCATTTTCATTATGGAATGTCCCGATCCTTTAGATAAAAATGTTTTTTTTTATGCTACAATAGGATTGTCTGACTATTCTTTAGGGGATAAAAAGTACGAATTAATGATTTCAGGATATTCGGCGCAAGATAAAGTTGGGAATATTTTGAGCACAAGTGCTTTTTTTTGCATTAAAGATCAATGGAAGGTTTCTGAAGGGGTGGTTTTTGAAAAACTTGTTGAAATGTATTACCCTACTTCTGAAATGAAACATGTTTATTTTACTACACCGTATTTGTGGGAGGATAAACTTGAAGATTTTATGGTACAAAATGAAGAAGTCCATTTCCTTCTTGCTATCCCGATATCAGAACTTGAGTTTGAATTATTTAAGCAAAAAGGTTCCGATGCTTTAGAGACATTGTTAGAAGAAAATGAAATTGATATTTTTGACATTAACAGAAAATCGATTTTAAAATAAATTTTCAGTAAATATACATCAAAGATTGAAAACAGGAAAAACGGTTGTAAATAAAGGCTTTACAGCCGTTTTATGATTTTTTGGTAATGTGGTAAAAAGCAGGAAAAAGCAACGATTGGCAAAAGTAAGGTTACTAAAACGTTACTTTTAAACATCGCAAACAATCGATTCAAAATGTTGTATTTCAGATTTTTGCGCAATTTTTCATGTTGTTCCGTAGCTCACATAAGTTTAATTTTATCATTAAGAATTGTGAGTATGGAAACGACAAAAAAATCAACATTTAAGGTGCTTTTCTACCTTAAAAAGAATGCCCCGAAGCCGTAGCGTTTGGAACGGTTCAGCTTTGGATAGAAACCTATCGGCAAATGTATTTAACGATTGGTGGAACAACGGAAACAAACCTGAACTGAAAATACAGAATAGCCCTGTTTCCAAAACGTATACAATAGATGATTTGCCAACAAAAGACCTTTTTGAGTTTATCCCACAGGAACATTCGCAAAGTATCGATTTGGGATTGTTCAACTTATTGTCAGACACACAGGGCGTGGACTACGAGGAAGAACAGTTTGCTAACCGTATGAAGAAAAAGAAGCAATATCCTCGTCAAAAAAGATAATCGACTTGTTCTGTTTTCTTGTTCATTTTGCGTCATCATAAAAGCCAATGATAGGTTTAGCCCTTTCCTCCTATAGCTAAACAAAATAACCACATTATATACACAGTTTTTCGAGATACCATTAAATAATTTTACTAATTTAGCGACAGACAAATTAACGTTTGAAATAAGCAAAGCAATTCAATGAGACCTTTTAAAAGGTACAAAACCGAATTACAATGAACAGAATTAAGGAAGTGTTGGAACAAAAGGGAATTAAGCAAACTTGGTTGGCTGAAAAACTCGGAAAAAGCTACAATATGGTAAACGCTTATGCTCAGAACAGGCAACAACCGAGATTGGAAACCTTAATGGAGATAGCGGATATTTTAGACATAGACGTGAAAGAATTGCTAGTTTCTAACAAACCTGAACAAAATAACTAATGAAATCAACTGAAATAAAGCATAACGTTGAGAATCTGATTGACAACTTCTCAAAAGAAGAATTTGTCTTTGAGTTGCTGGTTGCATACGGCATTTCTAAAACATCTGTAACACGACTAAAAAAAGGAGACTACAATTTATCCAAAGTTGATGGAGAAATACTATACAAAAAGAAAATATTCTTTAAAATTGAAGCATCTAACAAACTGCTGAGTAGTATTGAAGAGGTTGCAAAAGAAGAAAGAATCCTAAAACATCAACCTAGATTTGCAATTCTTACCGACAATAAACAAATAGTTGCTAAAGACTTGAAATTAGGTAAAAACTTAGATATTCAATTAAAAGAGCTACCCAATTACTTTGATTTCTTTTTGCCATTAGCAGGTAGCGAAGTTTATAACGCTTCCAACAATAATGAAGCAGACAGAAACGCATCTTACAAAATGGCTTCTTTGTATGATTTGTTGATTGATGAAAATCCGAGTATCTACAATTCAAAAGAAAGTATTCACAACCTCAATATCTTCTTGTCCCGTTTGTTGTTTTGTTTTTTTGCAGAAGATACCGAGATATTTGATCAAGACAGCATTTTTACCAATACACTAGCTCAGCATACTGCCGAAAACGGAAGAGACACTCATACGTTTTTAGATGATTTGTTTGCCCGTTTAGATAGCGAAAGCGGAAAAGATTATCCAGATTTTTTAGCCAAATTCCCTTATGTAAATGGAGGATTGTTTAATCAAAAAATAAACTCACCCCTGTTTACCACAAAAGCAAGAAAAACGCTTCTTGAGTTAGGTGAATTACAATGGAAAGATATTAACCCTGATATTTTTGGGTCAATGATACAAGCAGTAGTAATTCCTGAATATCGAAGCGATTTAGGAATGCATTACACTTCTGTAGAAAATATCTTAAAACTAATTAAACCTCTCTTTCTTGATGAACTCTACGAAGCGTATGAAAATGCGACCACAGTAAACCATTTAAGAACACTCATCAAAAGAATTTCCAAAATCAAATTCTTTGACCCTGCTTGTGGTAGTGGAAATTTCTTGATTATTACCTACAAAGAAATACGCCTTTTAGAAATCAATATTTTAGAGAAAATTACAGATTTAGAAGGACAAAGTCCTACTATAAAGTGGACTGAAATACAGCTTTCACAATTTTATGGCATTGAAATAGATGACTTTGCCCACGAAATGGCAATACTCTCACTTTGGTTGGCAGAACACCAAATGAACAAAGTGTTTGAAGAACGATTGTTTGATTACGGAAAATCGAAACCTATATTACCATTAAAAGAAGCAGGGCAAATAAAACAAGGTAATGCTACGAGAAGAGATTGGAATGAAGTATGCCCAATTTCTTCAACAGACGAAGTGTATGTGATTGGGAATCCACCTTATTTGGGTTATAGCCGACAAGACGAAACTCAAAAGGAGGATATGAAAATTGTCTTTTCACGAGTAAATAACTATAAAAAACTTGATTACATAGCGTGTTGGTTTTATAAGGGAACCAATTACATCCAGAATACAAAAGCTAAATATGCTTTTGTAACGACCAATTCCATAACGCAAGGGGAACAAGTAGCCTTATTGTGGCCATTAGTTTTAAGTAAAGGACAAGAAATTGACTTTGCACACCAATCTTTTAAATGGACCAACAACGCCAAAGGAAATGCAGGAGTCGCAGTAGTAATAATTGGAGTAAGAAATATTGACGGTACAGAGAAATTCCTTTACAATCAAAATCTAAAGCAAAGTGTAAAAAATATAAATCCTTATTTGACTGACACCAAAAATATTATTGTAACAAAAAGAAGTAAACCAATTTCATCACTTCCAATCATGATGAAAGGTAGTCAGCCAACAGATGGCGGGAATCTCTTGTTGTCTCAAAAAGAGAAAGATGATTTGATTGAAAAGTGTTCAAGCTCAAAGGAAATTATCAAACCATTTGTTGGAACAAAAGAGTTTATTGATGGGGATAGTAAATACTGTTTATGGGTAAATGATAATGACTTAGAAAATATTTTTTCTTGTGATGAAATTAAAAGAAGATTTGATGCTGTTACCATAATGCGATTAAATAGTACAAAGTCAGCGACCAACAAGTTAGCTTCATCTCCACATAAATTTGGTGAAGTACGTTATTTTAAAAAAGAAGTAATCATTGTCCCAACAATTACTTCAGTAAGAAGAAATTATATTCCGTGTGGAATTCTTGATGAAAATCATATAGTTTCAAATACAGCTCAAGCTGTGTATGATTTTGATCCTTATATGTTTGGTATAATTTCATCAACAATGATGCTAGTTTGGGTAAAAGCAGTTGGAGGAAGATTCAAAACAGACTATATATTCTCCTCTTCAATATGCTTCAACACCTTTCCGTTTCCAGACATTACAAACAAGCAAAAGGAAAATTTAAACCTTTATGTATTTGCCATATTAGATGAGCGAGCCAAACATCCCAGCAAAACAATGTCACAACTGTATAATCCAACCACAATGCCCAAAGGTTTGCTACAAGCACATCAAGAATTAGATACTGCTATAGAACAATGTTACCGTTTGCAACCTTTCAAAAACGACACCGAGCGTTTGGAATACTTGTTTAAACAGTACGAAGAAATGTTGCAGAAAGACACGCTTTTTGCGAAGCAGAAGAAAACGAAAAAAAGACAGTGAAATGAGCAAAGAAAATCAAAATAACGATTTACAGCCTATAAACAACTTTGTTATTTTTAAAACTGAAAATGGTAAAGTAAATATAGATGTTTTTTATCAAAACAAAACGCTTTGGTCAACTCAAAAAACAATAGCTGAACTCTTTGAGAAAGGACGTTCAACCATAACCGAACACCTCAAAAAAATATTTGGAGATGCCGAATTGGATGAAGCTTCAGTATGTCGGGATTTCCGACACACTGCCGAAGACGGCAAAACCTATAAAACCAAATACTATAATTTAAGAGCCATAACAGCGGTTGGTTACAGGGTAAACTCCCAAAGAGCCATTGAATTTAGAAAATGGGCGACTGAAATTTTGCACGAATACATCATCAAAGGTTTTGCTATGGATGATGAGCGATTGAAACAAATCA
Source organism: Chryseobacterium sp. FR048 (assembly GCF_056844665.1). Classification (NCBI taxonomy): domain Bacteria; kingdom Pseudomonadati; phylum Bacteroidota; class Flavobacteriia; order Flavobacteriales; family Weeksellaceae; genus Chryseobacterium; species Chryseobacterium sp. FR048. The sequence continues at coordinate 295,228 of NZ_JBXDSE010000004.1, forward strand.
AACATTTTGGAGAAGATTATTTCGAAGAAATGTTGGAGCGAATCCGTGAGATTCGATTAAGTGAAAGGCGTTTATATCAAAAAATTACAGACATCTACGCTCTTTCTGCTGACTATGACAACAAATCGGAAATAACCCAACACTTTTTTGCTTCGGTTCAAAACAAACTACATTGGGCAATAACTGGGAAAACGGCTGCCGAGATTATTATACAGAAGCAGATGCTACCAAGATTTATATGGGCTTAAAAACTTGGAAACAAGCCCCAGACGGAAAGATTTTAAAAAGTGATGTAATTATTTGAACGTAGAACATTTAAAAGCGTTAGAAAGAATAGTTACTTCTTACTTAGACTTAGCAGAAAACCGAGCAAGGAACAGATAGGTAATGAATATGAAGGATTGGGATAACTTTTTAGTCCAATTTTTGGAATTGGCAGATTATCCTATTTTGAAAGACAACGGCAAAATATCAATGTTGGAAGCAAAGCTAAAAGCCGAAAGTGAGTATGATAAATTCCGTGTGATTCAAGACCAAAATTATATTTCCGATTTTGATAAGGAAATGAGAAAATTAGTAGACAAGAAAAAGAAATAACCAATGCCAAATATAGTACACGTAACATACGACCAAACAGGAAAAAGCAAAAGTACCAATCGTTTAGGTATGCGGGAAATGCAGGAAAAAGCATACGAAGGGAGAACTGCTCAATACTTATTACTTAAAGCACCGCCAGCATCTGGTAAATCGAGGGCTTTAATGTTTATTGCCTTGGATAAATTGCAACATCAAGGCATTAAAAAAGTAATTGTTGCTGTTCCTGAAAAATCCATTGGAGCATCTTTTGGCACAACAGAACTAAAAAAATACGGTTTTTTTGCCGATTGGAATCCCAATCCAAGATACAACCTATGTACGCCAGGCGAAGAGAAAAACAAAGTAACGGCATTCTTAAACTTTTTAGAATCTGACGAACAAATTTTAGTGTGTACACACGCCACTTTGCGTTTTGCATTTGATGGTTTGGACGTGAAAAAGTTGGATGATACTTTGGTTGCTATTGATGAATTTCATCACGTATCAGCAGAAGGTGACAATATCTTAGGGCAAGTGTTAAAAAGCATTATGGCAAATTCCAGTGCTCATATTGTTGCTATGACAGGTTCATACTTTAGAGGTGATAGTGTACCAGTTTTAATGCCAGAAGATGAAGCGAAATTTACGAAAGTAACTTATACTTATTACCAACAATTAAACGGTTATGAGTTTTTAAAGTCATTAGGGATTGGCTATCATTTTTATACAGGTAGATATTTCAAAAAAAATCCTGAAACAGGAATTTCTGCCTTAGCAGAAATATTAGATGAGAATCAAAAAACCATTATTCATATTCCGAGTGTAAACTCTGCCGAATCTTCAAAGCTTAAACACGATGAAGTTGACCATATTATTGATGTTTTGGGAACAATAGAATATCAAGACGAAATCACGGGAGTGATATACATAAAAAGTCACAAAACAGGCAAGATTTTAAAAGTTGCAGACTTAGTTCAAGACAATCCAAAATCGAGGGATAAAATAAGTGGATATTTACGTGAAGTGAAATCGGTAGATGACATTGATATTATTATTGCTTTAGGAATGGCAAAAGAAGGCTTTGATTGGCCTTATTGCCAACACGCTCTAACAATAGGTTATAGAGGTTCACTGACAGAAATTATTCAGATTATAGGTAGAGCTACGAGAGACAGTAATAACAAATCTCACGCACAATTTACCAACCTCATTGCTCAGCCTGATGCTCAAGATGATGATGTGAAATTGTCTGTAAACAATATGTTAAAAGCCATTACCGCATCTCTGCTTATGGAACAAGTTTTAGCCCCAAACTTCAAGTTCAAACTAAAAAAAGATGAGGATGATGAAGACGAAGATGATGAGAAAACTATCAAAATTAGGGGTTTTAAATTACCCACTTCACAAAGAGCCAAAGACATCATTGAAACAGATCTGAATGACTTAAAAGCAAAGTTATTACAAAATCCTCAGATGCTTAAAGCAATGCCGGGGAATGTTGAACCGGAGGTTATTAATACAGTTCTAATCCCTAAAATCATTCGAGAAATTTATCCTGACTTAAGTGATGATGATATTGAAGCAGTTAGACAACACGTAGTTGTTGATTCTGTTATAAAAAATAGTACTATTGAAGAACAAGGCGATAAGAAGTTTATAAGAATGGCAGGTAGTTTTGTAAACATTGATGATATTCATATAGACTTGATAGACCAAGTAAATCCTTTTCAAAAAGCTTTTGAAATTTTATCAAAATCGGTAACTACCCAAGTTTTAAAATTGATTGACGAGCATATTCAGTCTACTAAATTTGAAATGACCGAAGAAGAAGCGATTTTGTTATGGCCAAAAATAAAAGAATGGGTTAAGAATAATAATGGAGAACAACCAAACATTCAAGCGTTTGACCATAAGGAGAAAAGAATGGCAGAAGCACTAGTTTTTTTGAGAGAACTAAAACGTAAAAAAGCATTGGCAAATGGCTAAAAAGAAATTAACTATAGACGATATTTTTGATGATGACGATTTTGGCTTGTTAGATTCTAAAGCCAAAACTTCTTCTGTGAAAACAGATGAAGAAAGACTTATTGATTCCTTTGAAGAAATAAACAGATTCTTTGATAAGAACAAAAGAGAACCAAATAAGTCAAGTATGTCTGAATATGGTTTGATGGCAAAATTGAAAAACTTTAGAGAAAATGAATCTCAAAAGAAGATTCTAAAACCATTTGACAAGCATAACTTATTGGGATACGTTGAATTGGAAAAAACAACAATTGATGATATTCTGAATGAAGATGATGAACTTGGCTTATTAGATTCAGATAAGGATTTGGACATTTTCAAATTCAAACACACACCAAAACCAGAAGAGAGAGCTGATGCAGATTTTGTTGCACAAAGGAAGCCAATTAAAGAAAAAGAGTTTGAGAAGTATGAAGCAATGTTTTTCAAAGTACATAAGGAAATCAAAGAAGGAAAAAGAAAGATAAAGCCGTTTAAAAACATTGAAAAAAATCTTCACGTAGGCGATTTTTATTTAATGGATGGCATTCTTTTGTACTTAGAATCTGCGAATTTGAAAACAGAAGAAAAAGAATTAGGTTCAGGAAACAGAGTTCGCACAGAAGGGCGTACGAGAACAATTTTTGAAAATGGAACTTACAGCAATATGCTTTTTCGTTCCTTAGGTAAGCAAATCCAAAAAAACGGAAAATTGATTACCAATACTTATGAGAAAATCGAACAAGACTTATTTGTCAATACAGGACTTGTAAAGGAAGAAGATGTACAATCAGGTTGGATTTATGTACTGAAATCAAAATCAAGCAACACTCAAATAGCAAACATTAAAGACTTATATAAAGTTGGTTTTGCCAGAAATTCAGTAGATGAGAGAATAAAAAATGCAAAAAATGAAGCGACCTATTTATTTGCGGACGTACAGAAAATTGCGACTTACAAAGTTTATAATAGAAATGCTGACAAACTAGAAGGTCTTTTGCATAGATTTTTTGCAAAAGCTTGTTTAGACATTGACTTGTTTAATGAAAAAGGACAAAGACTAAATCCGAGAGAATGGTTTGTAGTTCCTTTTGAAGTAATCGAAGAAACAATTCAATTGATTTTAAATGAAAATATAGTAAACTACGAATACGACCCTGCTGAGAAAAAGATTAAATTGAAATAAAAGTAAAAAAATAAGAACAGTGCTTTCTATTAATTATGCAACGTCAGTTCGTAAACAAGCTGACGTTGTTAAAGCAATTAGAATTTAGATATTGTGAAATAACACTTAAAATTATTTATATTTGTTGTGAGCTAGCGGAAACACATTGAAAAGCAAAGCAATAAGCACCGTTACCAAATCGTTACCTGACTTCTTTGATTATCTCTATAAAAGATTAGTATTCAACCGATACAGCTTTTTTCTGAAAACTTTAAAATAAAATTAATGCCTAAAATATACCTAAGAATTTATTTTTTGAAGGCTGGATAAATATAAAATCATAGCATTAAATGAAATTTAAAAAGTACCCGTCGGTGCTTTTATTGTTTATAAACTTTAAAAATAGTCCCTTTTATAAATAGATTTTTTTTAAAAATCATGGCAAATTTGTGGGAATGGCTTTTGATAAAAGAATTAGAAAAAAATATAAATTGATAAACAGAATTTAGTTGTTAGAAGAAAACAAACCAAAATAATGAACGAGCCGCAAGCGGTTTTTAAAATGGAATGGCTCCGCGGGTGCTATTTTTAAAACTGGTTGCACCGCTTTTCTGCCAAAATTCGGTTCCGACCATAGGAGGAGCCGAATTTTGGCGCCGGCAGTTTTTCAACTGCCAACGCAAATAGGTTGAGTTCTGAAATTCTTTAGATTTAAAAAGAAGCCTCTATTTTCTGTCATTCCCGTTTTAAACATATTCCAAAGGAGGGAAGCTCCCATTTGTGCAATGGTGCTGTTGATAAAAAGGTCCTGTTTTAAAAGAGCTTCAGCCAGCGAGCAGCTTGGTGTGTTATCCTCTTTTTCAGAACTGAGCATTGCATCACCGTATTCAACAATAATGGAGGGAAGCGAATCAAAGGTTTTGAATTTCTTTGATGTGGGCTGCTCTATTTTTCCAATGGTTGACAGTATTGCCTGACCTGTGTATTTGGTGTTCCCAAGGTCTAACCAATACCTTCCTTTATCCCTGTGGTTTGCGTATTTGCTGTTTAGTTCCTGTAATATTTCTGCAATCGTAAATCTTGAACCCACGGTATCGACACAGGATACATAAATTGATGCACCTGCATGGAGCGGTATTTCTCCTTTTTCATCCCTTTGGAATTTTTCTGTTTTGGCTTTCCAGTTTGTACCCGACCAACGGTTCAGCCTATTGATAATTGCCTGAGATTTATAAAGTCCCTTTTCTGATTCTGCAAATCTTTGGCGACCTACGTTTGCCGAGGTTATCATATCGTTATCCCAAAGATGTACCTCCAATCCTGGGTGGTTAAGTTCCAATAAACTGTGGTTGATTTCCATCAGCGCAGTCATAAATTTTGAACCTGTTCCACCTGCACCGATTACGTTGACACGGATGGGGTTTGTTGGGCTTAGCAGATAATTGTCCAAAAAGTGGACATTTGTTTTTGGCGTTCTCATCGTAATATATCTTTAAGTTTTTGATTGCTTTTGATAAGTCTATCAGTTGGGAACATGGTATCAGTTCCGATTAAGCTTTCCCACAGCAGTACGCAGTTTCCGTCAACAGGATTATGGTCAGCCATCAGGTGGGAGAAATAGCTATTAAAAAAATAGTTTTCCCATAAGGTCATCAGCTCTTTTATGGAACCTGTTTCGGTTGCTTTTATGTCCACTGTTCCCATACAGACCTCACCACTTTCATATACATTGAAAAAAGGCGCATAATGCAGGGCGGTGTTTGCTGTTGGTTTTCTATTGATGGCTAATGCATAGACATGGAGTGATTCTCGGTCTGCCATCCAGACCAAAGGCGGGGTTTGTGCCATTCCTGATTTTATTCCAAGCCCCTCAGAAAATAGAAGTTCTCTTTTTTGAGATTTGCTATACCAGATTATGGTTGCGGATTTTGCGTCAAATGACAATAGGTTATTGGGTAAAATGCCATCTGATTTTAGCTGAGTGAGACTGTCTTCATCAATATTTAGGGCTGTCGCCAACCTTTTTGCTTCACCTATTGTGAGGGGGTGGGGATTAACGGGCGCTCCATCACTGTCCATATCAAAGTGTTCGACATAAGTATCATTTAAGCCACCGTTGCTTTGATAAAAGACCAATGCGCTTGAGGGGTAAAAATAGGTTCCAAAGCTGTTTGTAATATCTTCCATGATTTCTAAATTTTAGAGTTGATGTTCCTGCCAAATTTGAATAAGGTTATCAATGGCATTAAAAACCTTGCTTTCAAAATCAAAATTGTTTTCTTTTATTCTCCTGTTGTCGTAGGGGATAAAGCGTGTAGGCTCGTCTATTTCGCAGTATTCCTGTAAATCATCGTTAACGGACTGGCAGAGCGATTCAAATAAACTACCGTGAATCGAAGCGCAAAATGAAACATAGTTATCCAATGAAATTGCAGGCTCATCAATTTCTATTCTTTCCCTGAAACGCAAGGGATAGAATTTTCTATTGATTCGAACATTAGGATAGGCGCTAAAAATCTTATAAAAAGACTTTGCTACAGTCAGGCATTTTTTATCAAAATCGGTTTTTGCGACAAATGTTTTTAAACGGTTTGTGTAACTGTGCAGGTTTATCGGGTCACTGATTATTTTTTTGATAAAATCACCGATGTGTTTAGCATCATTGAAGTCGGCTATAAACTCTTCCTCCGCACCGTCATCGTACATCCAATTTTCATGTATTTCATACATAGAGTACAGATAGCAATCATCAGTTCTGTAGTAGGGTACACCGAGAACCTGATAGATGTAGGCACATACAGAAAGTAAAAGCTTACTAGCCTGTTCAGTTTCTGAATTGTGCAGGATACCATAAAGTGGAATCACAGGGATATAGTATAAAGTCATTCCTGTATCGTATCTGTCTTCCTTTGCGAAGTAGGTGCTGTTATTATGATGTATCAATCGGACTTCTTTCCAATCCGTCTCCGTAATTTTAAGCTGTTTTTTAAGGTCTGCCATTGATTCAGCAATGTTATACGGAAAAGGGATATTTTCACAATCCTGTAAAGAAAGATTAAATTTTTTAGCGATTAGAGACAGGGATTTTTTAAAATCCCTGTCCATTTTTAATCTATCACAGTCCTGTATAGTTTCGGTTTCCTGCAATCGTGGAGGAAAGCGCATTCCTAAAAAGGCATTGGCAACATCGCAGGTGGTACGGACTTCTGTTTGTCCTTTTGTATTTCCCCTGCATCCTTTGGTTTTCTCATCCACCGTTCGAACTGCTCCAACTGTCGGTGCAGTTGCGCTTGGTTTTCTTTTCTTGGTAACTTTACCGTTTCGGGATATTGTGTTTGCATAATTCATGTGTTTGATTTTTTAGTTAACCTTTAGTTCCGATGACCGTCTCAAAACGATAGAAAATCGTATCATCCGCAATCGTGGGACGTGAAATTTTCGCAGTGGTGAGTACAGGATAGTTATTTGAATAAAAATTAAGGACTGCCTGTACGCTCCATTTTGGCTCAGGGTCGTCAAGCCTGATTTCCTGTTCTTTCTCTTTGAGTACGAATACTCTTGGAAGTGCTGTTGCTACTAACATACTATTGATTTTAAGGGTTATTCTCGTGAGTGATTTCGACTGTTTCTTTTACTGTATCTGAAAATAGGCTAGGGGCAAACTGTCTTTCGTAGATTTCCTGTTTCTTTTTGATAACTTCGGAATGTTCAGGATAATCCCCGACTTTAGGGAGTGCCGTCCAAGCATCTTTGTATTTTCCTTCCTTTTCAAAGGCATCCGCTTTTAGCATGGCTTCGTTATATTTCTTGTTTCTGTTGTCTTTTTCCTTTTGTTCCTTATTGGAGTTTTGTTTTTCCATCGCAGAATTCGCCTGAGCAAGTTCTACCTGTTTCATAAAATGTTCCATATTGGACAGCAAACCAGATGCAGTCTCTACAGGTTTTTTGATGTGGGTAAAAAATCCCTCGTCAAGTTCTTCGGGCGTACCTTTTAGGTTAAAGGGAGGAATCAGGTTTTTAGCCTTGTCCCCACAACTGTCATTTTCGATCAATATCGAAACGATAATTATATTTTCTGTTGCTTTGGTAATGGTTAGCATTAATTTGCTGTTCATTTCCATTTTAGCAATCTGTCTGAAAAAATTAGTTGCTTCCATAATAATTCATTTTTTTGTCGCTTACGCGGTCAGTGATGTATGATTCGGATAGACCGATTTCCCTTAATTGTGCTTCATATTCTGCCATTACCCTATTAAATTCTGCTGTTCCTTCTTCGCCTGCAAGGTGAAGTCTGTGCACTGTTCCTTCTTTCAGTGCCTTAGTGATGGTTCTGTGCAGTTCTTTGATATGTCTTCGTTGGTCAGAAAGTTTGCGTATTTCCTGTGCAAATAGCTGATAGCGTGAAAGGATGTCCAAGAAAATGAACGCTTCCACGACATTTTGATTTTTATATTTTTCGACAAACCTGTTGAATAACCAATCTGCGAACTTGTATTTTGCCAAAGTATCCATAGTTATCTTTTAATAATGTTCTGCTTAATATTTTTATCGTAGTTCATTCGGTAGCCATTATCGTGAATGACCTTTTCAAGCCCGTCCCTGACATACTGTAGTTGCTCCCAATCTTCGGATGATATATTGAGGACGTAGAGCTGTCCGAATTTCGTTACCATTTCAGCGATAATGGCGAGCGCCTGAAACGCTGTTTCAATTTCCTTTTTCATGGTTTCCATTATTTAAGGTTTCTAAGTAGCTTGTGTAGCGTTCTGTTAAATCCTTGCCTTTTTTAAATCGGTCTGTACGGTAGTTATAATTTTCCTCGAACAGGTTAACTGTTTTGGTTTTGAGGTTGATGTAATAGCGGTAAGACGCATTTGCCCGTCTCTCGTCCATTGTGCAGTGCTTTTTGATTAAAGAAAGTTCTCTTTTACTATTGCTTAATGCGAGTAAGGGTGTAAGAATTTCCTCTACGATATAACCCTGTTCGGGGGCACTCGTGCTGTCGGCAACACATATAATTTCTTCGCCGTTGCTTAATGTGATATGAAGATTAGAACGTGTCATAATCATTAATTTTGATGGGTTAATATTTCCTGAATCAATTTCAGGTCGAACTCAGATGTCCTAAGACGGATGTCTTCGAATGCCTGATAGCGAGCCATTCCATTAGAATGGACGAGTAATACATCGCTTTTTACATATCCATTTTCATTGCATAACCATTCTATTTCCTGCGCATCTGCTTCAACAAAAGTGAGTTCATTTTCACCGAACCACTGTTCATAAAAAGGCATATGCGTAGACTCATGAACGAGAAACCGAACAGTATGTTCTTTTTTTGCGATATAGCCCATAATAGGGTTGATTCCAAGCATTTCCACAAGTTCCATTGTTTCTTTCGTTCTATTGAGCCAGTCATTGGAGAGGTTGACGATAGCAATTTCAAAATTGTTGCGTCCTATCTCACTGTAGACCTTTAGAAACATAAACTCCGTTATTTTTGCTGTTGGTTTCATGGCTCGGATTTTAGGTCTAACGTTACGAGTAAATTGTCTCCAAACAGCAAGTAAATCGCATATTTTAGCTTTTTAGAACACTGTGGCTCTGCTGTAAATTTGATAAGGGCATTGATACTGAACAGCGCATCGTAACCGTCAAAAAGTTGGTCCCTGAATGTTTTTTTATTTCTGTACAGTCTTGTACCATTCTTTTTGTATCTACGCTCAAAAAAGGCTATTAAATTGTACCATAGTTCGGCAGTAATATGCTCTGCTGTCCAATCCTTTAAAATCTGCTCCTTGTTATCTTGGCAGAAATCTGCTTCTTTTTTGATGAAATCCGTCAGATTTTTAAGTTCATCGGGAAAAAGGTTGGCAAGCAAATAGGCTCTATCAAGGTTGTCCATTTGATTTAGTGTTTTCATTTGTACATCTTTTAGGATTAATTTTAGGTGGCAGACTTTTACAGGACTGCCACCTTTAAAAGTTTTATTAATTCAGTTCAAACACATCTGCACCAATTTTCTCAAATGAGGTGCATAGTTCAAATGCCTTTTGCGTTTTGAGCTGTGCAGTACCGCCCAGAACGATGCTCTGTAGTTTTGCTTCAGGGTTTTTGTAGTTTCGGACGTTTTGAAAGTACCCTGTCACGGCATTATAAGCGCCAAACAATGTCCCTTTTGTGGTCTCCATCAATTGGGTATCGTTAATCATGGCGTATGCGAATGCATCATCCACCGTGTTTTTAAACATCGTTGACAATTCATCATCCGCCCCTTTTTTCAGCAGGTCAAATGTTTCCTTGTTCGGACATAGGGCGAGCTGAATCAGTTTGCGGATTTCGCTGTCCTTAACTTTGACCTTTGCCCAACTGTTGAAAATGCCGTCCATCTGCATGGTCAGGGTGTTTGCCAATCCCATCACTTTGTGAGCATCGTTCAGGCGCTGTTTTGCTCCTGCGGTATGTTTGATGCGTACTACATTGCTCATGTTGCGGAGTGAAGCGTTCAGGGTGTTTTGACAGACGATTCGGATAGGGGTGAAGGCTGCCGTGATGCTTCCGCTCCCGTCATGGGAGGTCGTCAGGAAGATATATTTTTCAATCACATCATTGGAATTGCCGATTCGGATGTAGTTAGGGAGTTTGGCGGTTATAAAAATGCGTTCTCCATTTCCCAAAGCCCCTGCGGTTTCGTAGAGGATGCCACTTTCACCGCCTACGATAGAATCAAAAAATGTAAAGGCATCTTTATTCTGTACGATATGGTAGTCTTTGCCCACCACACCGAGTACGGTATTGTTGTCCGTGCGGATGTTGGCGAAATAATTGGGAACCTCGATTTCCGTGTCCTGAATGACGATACCGTCTGCAATCTGAACGATGCCCGAACCTTTTGTAAATAGTGGGCTTTTTTCTACTTCGTAGTCCAGACCTGCGTGGCGGATTGCTTCGGCACTTGTCGGGTAGTCCTGAACAATCTGTCCTAGTCCGTGCCAAGCCTTTTCCTTTACCGAGAAAAATGAATATCTGCCTGTTCTGTTGTTATAATTTAGATTATGTGCCATGATTTCTGATTTTAAGGTGTTTTGTTTTTTGATGAATCTGTGAGATTGAAACGGACGATTAGAATGGTAAATCATCTTCATCCGAGCCTGCGACTATTACGGTGTTTACATTCTGTTTTCCTGCACCGCCTTGTGTGCTTTGTCCGTTTTCCTGCTTGGCGGGTTTTCCTAAAGGCTTGATAGCTGAGGTATGGAAATTTAGCCCTGCTTTTGCTTTTCCGTCACTTGAAAGCCATGCCCTTGCGCTGATTCTGCCCGATAGTTCAACCAATAGCCCTTTGACAAGGAATGTCACGGCTTTAGGAGTAAGCCAATATGAGCAGTCCACAAATTCGGTCTGTTCAATGCGCTGTCCTGCTTTGTTTTTGTAGCTGTCATTCACTGCGATGGAGAAGTTGACAACTTCTTTTCCGTTTGGTGTTTTGCTGACTTCTGCATTTTTTGTCAGCCTTCCGATGATGTTCATAATCGTCTGTTTTTAAGTTATACAATCCTGTTACGCTTCCCCCTTTTCCTGTCCGGCTGAGGCTCGGCCCCGAATCATTTTTTTCAAAAGAAAAAACAGGAAAAAAAAGAAAGTCAATGTATACGCCGGTCAAATGGTGCAGAGCCAAGAGAAATGATGATTTAATGGGGGGGACCCTCTGGGGCGTAGACCGTTCATTCGTTATTTCTCTTGCAGGGTGGTGTCGGTGGCTGGCCGACGTATTTTTACTTCCCTTTTTCGACTGTTCTTTTGATAAAAACTGATTAAAAAGATCTTTAATTCTGAAAAACATACAGATATGAGAAAACATCTTAACGAGCAGAAATCCATAGATGTGAGAGAATTACAGATTAGATAGGGGATTGGAGAATGGAATTGGATAAGAGCAATGGCTTCTATTTTCCAATCTTCTATCATTGGAATGCAGAAAGCTCTTTTACAGCAAGGGTTAGTGCTTGGTGGTAAATGTGCTTTTGCTGTTGAAGGGAGAAAGCATAGAGCATTAAGAAAAATGAAAATTTGAAGATATCTTTTTGCGTGAGTGATAGAAGCGGCATCCTTTTGTAGGACAAAAGATATAGTGTATAGCACGACCGATCGCTGAATAGGCTCCTGTAACTAGAGCGATAGGGCACGCCATTTTTGAAACCTTCCCAGTTATCTTATTCTATCAGAAAAGAGTCAGGGTAGCTGTGGTGCAATTTGATAAACTGATAATAGTGTCTGATACCGGTATTGAGAATGGCCTTATAAGCTCCATAATTGGTCTCTAGGATGTCCCGAAAAGAAATATTGGAAGATGATAATCTATATAAATCTAGCACTATTACTGATATGGGAATATATAAGACAGATCAAACAGCCATCTTTAAAAAAAGGATACAAATTTTCTATGTGAAAAGAAAAATGTAGAAAGATCTGTTGTAGGAAATAGTAAATTCCGTTTAGAAACTGAACATGTTTTGTATCTTAAATTTTTAAAAAACACGAAAGAAGTGACAAGGTAATTAAAAGTTTTTATAACTTTAATACGTCTAGAAATCAGTAAAAGGCAGTCATCAGAGGACGGTTTAAAATTTTTGCTGTCGTCTTAAAAGCTACTATTTCTATACCGGATACGCTGAAAACCGCAAAAAATTAAGCAGCCATAGACAAATAGCCATTTAATGAAACTTCTTATTAGATTTTCAGGAGCAGTAATTTTGCTGTTATTTGCGAATGCTTGTGGAATATTTTTAGATAAGAATTTGGCAAAACGCTAAACCAATCATTCTAAATTCCTATTAATTTGCTGTTTTTAAAAAGATATTCCCTCTTCATCAAGGAAATGATGAAAACAGTTCATAATAAAAATAAATACATGATTAAAGTAGAGACTTTTCCCGCCAATAATGGTGATTGTTTTTTAGTTCATACTCCAGACGGAGTTATACTGATCGATTGTGGATATGTAAATACCTATAAAGACCATCTTAAACCCGTTCTGGAAAAATTGCATGCAGAAGATAAAAAAATTTTAAGATTCATCATTACTCATATTGATGAGGACCACATCCAGGGGGCTTTAACTTTCCTTTCCGACAACGGTGATGCAAAATCACCTAGGGTAATCAGAATTGATCAAATATGGCATAATAGTTATCGGCACTTACAGGTAGATAAGCTAGAAGGAAAAATTCAGGAAGATGCTATGGCTTTACTGACATCCACAATAAAGGAAATTGAACATAAAGTAGAAAAGCAGGTAAGTGGACGGCAAGGGAGTTCACTCGCGGGATTGATTTTGAAGAACAACTACAATTGGAATACTGATTTTAGAGAGGCAGCTTGTTCAATTGATTATTTTAGTGAAATTACGGTAAATGAACAAATCAAATTTGAGCTGCTCTCTCCAACTGTCAAAGCTCTAGAAAAGTTGGAAAGACATTGGAGAAAAGAACTTATAAAGCTCGGTTTTCGTGAACAAATCACTAAAGAGGAAATATTTGATGATGCATTTGAATTTATGCTTAAACTTAATAAAGAAGAGCCTAATGAAAATTCTTCGCAGCCTGCTTCTTCCGGCGAGATCGATATTGAGGCATTGAAAAAGAAAGCTGTCATGTTGGATACATCACCGAAAAATGGGAGCTCAATAGCTTTCATCCTGAACGCCTATGGTAAAAAGATGCTCTTTTTGGGAGATGCGCTACCTCGCATTATAGATGAGGAGATGGAAAAAAGATGTAAAGATTTAACAGGACCACTGAGATTTGACCTGATAAAGCTTTCGCATCATGGATCATTTGCAAATAACAGTCCAAATTTATTCGAATTAACAGATTCGAGTCGCTATTTAATTTCCACTAACGGACTTTCAAGCCCCCATCCCGATAAACAGACACTGGCATGGATAATCGGGAGACCTACTGTAGAAACAAGAGAAATATATTTTAATTATGAAAATGAAGGATATAAACTTATGGATAACGAAACATTAAAGAACAAGTACACGTTTCTACCAATATTAGCAGATAAACCCGAAAATCGTAATATTACGCTGTGATGATTAACCACCCAGAACAACTTATAGACGCTGTTTGCCGCATAAAATGTGGAGAAGACCATGGTACAGGTTTTTTTATTTCTCCCGTACTGATAATGACCGCCAATCATACGATCATGGATTTCGACATTGAAGAAACCGAAATACAAATAACTTTACCAGACGGTACGGTCCACACAACGGCTATAGTAGCACAGGACGAGTATCTTGATGTTGCTGTCCTTCAAATTGCCTGCGAAAGAGAAAATGAAACCTTTCTCCCAATTGTACTTGACCATATAAGGTATAATGAAGAATGGTCTACATTTGGATATCCCTTTAACAGATTGGCAACAGGCCAGTTGTTTCAGGGAACGGTGCAAGCTCATGCCCGAAACCTACCATATGATCTCAATTTGGTATCTGTGGAAATTGATCCAAGCACAGATTATAGTGGCCTTTCTGGTGCACCCTTGTTAATCGATGGTAAAGTTAATGGTCTGATAACATGGAGTACTCATAGGGGTTTAGGGGCCGTCAGTGTCAGCAAGATTAGTACTTTTCTAAGCGATAACAATATACAGTTTCATAGCCAAATTGAACAGTCCTGGTCGCAAGAATTTGATACGGAACTTGAAGGAGTGGTGGAAAATGCTGCGGTAGTTTCCAAGCTGATGGATTCACTGGAAGTAAACGGGAAATATCATTTGCTACACGGATCCCCAGGTTCTGGAAAGAGTATCATTTCTTCGCTTATTGAGCCAAGGTCTCGAGCTAAAAAGATTTTGGGGCGTTATCTGTTAAGAACTCCCGGAGACGATGTCCCAATCTTCGTTAGAGCGTCCAAAGAATATTTTCTACAATGGCTTGAAGATCTATTTAGTAAATATATTACTGGGGAGCCCATGCCCAGATCCGATATGAAATGGAACAACAGATTAGAACGCCTTTTATCTCTGCTCGATAACGTGAATGCACAGTTAGTATCAAAAGGTGAAGCAGCAGTAATTGTGATTGACGGTCTCGATGAGGTTATTTCGATTGACCAGGATGGCTTGAAGGGCTTTTTAAGTATGCTGCCAGAACGCTTACCAAGCAATATTTCTATTTTGTTATCTTGTAGTTCTCAGGAAATTCTGCCGGTGTTTATTAGAAGCCAATTAGATGATGAAAACAAAATTGTCGTCACACCGCTCGATCAGACAGTTACCGAAGCTATTTTAAGGCAGGCAAATGAAAGGTTAGCTCTTGGCCTATCCATAACTCAACAGGCACAGCTAGCTAGAAAATCTGAAGGGCATCCGCTTTATTTACATTATATTGTTGAAACAGCAAAGATTATCGAAATCGTAGGCCGTGATGCATGGATTGAGGGATTGCCAACAATTTCGGGGGATATTAAAAATTATTATGAAGCAATCTGGTCGCGATCGTTAAGTGTGGACTCCGACAATTATTGGATCTCGCTTATTGCATCTCAGTTGCGCGAGACGGTTGAAGAACAGGAATTCAAATTGATGCTACCCGAGCAGGTACAACATAATTTTCAGGTCCGATTTCCCATTATCAGGCATTTTTTCAAGTTTGGAAGAAAGATAGCAATCTACCACCAGTCTTTTGTAAATTTTATTTCTAGTAAGGGTGGCGGTGACATAAAAAAAGCACACGGTTATATTTCAGTTCATAACGTCCGTTCTGAGGGATCTCAATATGCACTTAAAAACTTACTACATCATCTATTACTATCTGAAAATCCATTTCCTTCGATAGCTAGATGTAACCAAAAGTGGGTGGATGATTGTGCATTGATACATATGGAGCCCGATCGTGTGAT
Organism: Chryseobacterium sp. FR048; assembly: GCF_056844665.1. Taxonomy (NCBI): domain Bacteria; kingdom Pseudomonadati; phylum Bacteroidota; class Flavobacteriia; order Flavobacteriales; family Weeksellaceae; genus Chryseobacterium; species Chryseobacterium sp. FR048. The sequence goes on from NZ_JBXDSE010000004.1 coordinate 310,882, forward strand.
TTCGGATGTTGAGCGTGTAGAAGAACTCTGTATCGATAAGAGTGTCATCGAAGAACTAGTGCGGATCAAACTGCTTCTCCAAAGATTACGTTTTAGATACAATACTATACTGGCAAAACACGCATTTGAGCTTGCAGATGCCATAATTGAAATGGGCGATGCTGATGCTGCGTTGAAATATATTATTAGGGAAGATATTCTTTTGATTTCGATTGAAGACTCGCTTTATTTTCTACAAAAGCTATTTGATATTGGTGCGGAAAAAGAAGCTTTACAACTTGTGGACGCTGTCAATTTACGGTTTCGAGTATTGCTTGAAAAAAGTGTAGAAACGGGTGGATTAGATATTAGTTTGTTTTATCTTCAACTGAAGTTTAATACAATATGTTTATCTCGTAAAAATTTTCCTACAGCATTGTTGAAGTATATGAAAGGGACTGAAATTTTAAGAGAAATCTCAGACGATGAAGATGAATCAGATGAAGTTCGTGACATTGCAAGATCAATGAGGACAGATTTAGAACCTTATCAAATAGGTTATGTTGTTTATAGACTTTTGTCTTTTCCTGGCATAGAAGATATGAGTAAATTCTCTGATAGTGTTTATACGGCAGATACTGCTAATGTTTTAGCACGAGCAGCATTATTTTACGAAGACTTTAAGCAGAAATCTGCTAGAGCAACAGAAGACAGTGATGCATTTAAAAGACTTATATCCGATATCGAAACATTGGTTACTGATCATGGTTACAATGAGGATGATATTGATAATTTATTATTCGCTCTCATTAAAGAAACTAAAAAGCCACATCTTTTGGAAGAGATGATCGCAAAGAAACTTACGAAGCCCGTTACGTTTAATTTGCGAGTGCCTAATGGGGTAGATCCAGATCTTGATTCGATCAATATATTTTATCAGGAACAGATTTATCGGGGATATGTAGATAAGAGCGGAGTTTATCCGATATTAGTAAAGCATGGACCAACTACATGGGAGGGATATATTAAGTCTTTGTACGAGCGTTGTGGTTTTTTACAAGGTAAGCTTTATAGAATATATTCTGAAGAGAACTTTGACGCTCTTCCAGCCTTGCAGAAGAAAGCGCAAGAAATATTTGAGGAATTTGACTTTAGTCTGAAAGAAAGGGTACAATTCAACCGTTGCTATCAGCTAATTGAGGATACGGTAGCTTTACTGTATCACCGATTATTATTGGTATTTCTTGAATTAGGAGAAGATTCGGTTAGCTGGTTTATTGAACGGGTCATTAATCCGAAGAATACACAGTTGGGCATGTATACGGAAGGATACCGTAGGACATTATATGAAATTTCTGCGGAACTAGCAAAAAATACCAAGCAGAAACAGCACGCTTTCAAAGTTGTAAGAGTTTTAGAAGACCATGTGTATGATGCGGTTCAAAACAGGTGGGAAAAGATCCCTGAGCTGATTGAAATTATTGGGTTTTATGCAAAGATTGGCGCAAAATCCAGGGCACGGTTTGTTTACCAGCTGATGCTTAATACTTCAATGGGGCCAACTTGGTATAAGGAAGGGCAGTTTGGACTTATCAATTCAGTGCTTCGTAAAATGGATCATGATAAAGCAGATCAACATTATGCAGATTTTGCCGCATATCTCGAATATGCGGCAGGAGAGATGACCTTTCAACGTTATGTACAATCTGCAATGAGCAGGTTTAGTGGAACTTTAGCAAATGCAGGACATTTATCGCGAGCAATTGAGTATTTTAAATTCCAGATATTGCCATCAGCAAAGACAATCTTGGATAATGCAGATACAAGCACTTTAGATGCCCCCACAAAGGGGGACGGATATATCCTTGGTGCACGATCAATAATCGAAGCTGATGCAATGAGTCAATTCCTTTTATCAGTTAAAGGAGATCCATTAATCGTTTTTGCCCTCAGTGAAATTTTTATTTTTAATGAAGATACAGATAGATATATTGACAATTTTACAAAAGTTCAATATCAGGTTTACCAAGATGCATCTCATATTTCGGAAAGCTATGCGCAGGAAATTATAGATAGAATTGCTTGGCTTGTATCTGACAATCGTTTCAGCAAATTCAAAAATCTTTACATAAGATCACTTTATCGGTCATTCAAGACTGATTTAGATAAACTTGAAATTAAGCTATTAAGCTCTGGAATAGATAAAGGTGACCTACCTGAGATTTTACCGGAAGCCAGAGAAGCCAAAGGTTTTACAAAGGAAGATGACGAAGCAATGGCGAAGCTGGGAGGACCATTACCAGGTGCTGGAAAAATGAGTAATTATTCGCAGTTACCAGAAGCCATATCAAAAGCTTCGGATGAATTTGCATTGGAAAATATGAGTGAAGGTTTTCAAATACTGGTTGACTGCTTAAAGGTTCTTGCTAATGATGGAAGCGATATTTGGGAAGGCGGAAATCTTACAAAGGATTTAGGCGTTTTATTTGATCTTTTTCGCATCCACGCCTCAGCTGAGGATGCGGTCACATTATTAAAACCTTTTATTATAAATCACTTAAGTGATGACTGGTATGTAGTCAGTTTTCTTTTAGGGCTATTGAGTGACAAGCTCGATGCCGATATAAAGGAAACAATAATTATTTATGTTAAGGAACATATAGAATACATTATCCGATCTGAGGGTGATTTTAAAGCAAAATATGAGTGGTTATCTTCACCAATTAGTTCACAGGGTAATATTGATGAACAGTTAGTGCAATTTTTAGTCTGGTTGTTAAACCACCCTTTTTCCACAGTAAGGAAAAAAGTTGGTGATACACTTGTGTGGCTGAGCACAAAGAAAGGCTCATTGATAGTTTCTTCGCTAATAAAAGATTCTCTAGCAAATGATTCTGATTTATCCAATGAATACTCAGGTTATCTATTAAAAGAAATGAGCACAACACTTTCACAGGAAATATGGAACTGCTTAAAGAATGATCAGGATGTACAGACTGATATTTTGGGACTAGATCATACCATGCTTCAAATATATTGGCGAGAAATACTTGAAAATTGCGGGGAAGAAGATGAAGCATTACACGAACTGCGGCAAAGATTTGGAAATTTTTTCCCTACTGACAATTTTGATGGTAGAGACGTTTATATAGAAGACGTAGAACTTTTGCCAGTGCTTGATACATTATATGATCTGAACAATTTAAACTTACTCAATGCCGCCTATATCAATAATTTAAAAGTGCAAAGAGAAAGATTAACCTGTGATTTGGGCGAAGCTGAGCATCAACGAGTAGAGCGATATATTAGAAGAAGTTTTCTTGAAGAGGAAATTGAAATGGGGCATCACCAATATAAGCTTCATACCGCAGTTAATAAAGCACTAGCGGGACGAGTAAGTGTAGGGCAAATCAAGGAGGTTTCAGAGATATTGCAGATTACTGAACTTTAATAGAAATAAAAGATAATGAGTATAAAAACACCTAAAAATCGTAAAGAAATCGAACATAATATGTATTTATTGCAAGAAAGAGGTCTGCAGGCCCTTGATGCCAAAGACGAAGATAGAATTGGCAATTTTGCTGCAATGACCTGGCCACATTTGAAAGAGGTGAAAAACCTTCCAAATGGGAGGATTTATTTGCCAACAATTAATGAACAGGCTCGTCTGCAAGGCAATATGGAGAATACAGATCTATGGAAGTTTAGTCAGACGCAAGTTCCTAAAGAAGAAAGTCCGTAGTACAAAAATAGTCTATGGATTATTTTGAATTAAAAATATTGTAAATGAACTTAAGTTCTTTTTTGCTTACTTTAATTTTACCTTGGACATTTGTATATTATCTATAACCTCAATGCCTAAGAGGTTTTTTGCTATGATGAATTTCTCGGGAAGTCTTCCTTCCAATGCCAGAATAATGCGACTGTTCGGAAGTTCATTATCTACAATTTGTTTTGCTTCAATTAAATGCTTGTATTTTACACACTGGAAAATGCCACGTAATATATCTTCTGGAGTAGAAATATGAGATTTCACTTCAACCCCGATTTTCAGGGATTGATCAATAAATAGAATGTCAATAACATCAGCTGACGGTAGCACATGTTCGAGTATTCCATCTGAAAGGGAATCCTTAAGACCTAGTACTAAAGGGTTTTTTGAAACAAACTCCTTAAATTTTCTGTGGCTTTCGCTTTCACCTCCTGATCGTATTTTGGTTGCTTTATCTAAATCTTCTTGAAGGTCTATGTGTATTGGATCCAAACCAAGAACATTCAAAACTTCCCGCCAGTATGGAAATAAGTATATTTCTGCGAGCATAGCATCCAAAAACTCTTTCTGCTGGCTTGGGCTACGGGTGCTGTAATCAGAAATATCGATAAACCAAGAAATTCCGTCGCCTGGAAGGTTTGTTCTTTTGCTGATTGCGATACATTGGATGGCTGGTATTCTGATGTCAGTACTTAAGCTCAGTTCTTTCATTGCACTTCCAATCACACCCAATACATAATTAAGATTTCTTGGATTTGGCATTCCAAGGATTTTAGCAAGGTCGGAATAATAAATTGTCTGACGGGCACCAGCTTGTTTAACTAGGTAGGGTAAAGCTACTCTCGCTCTTATTTGATATAATTTATTTCCCTCTAAAAAATCGTACTTTCCGACAATTGATGTATTCATTTTACTTAGGTATTTTCAGTTGAGGTTTCTTTCTGATTAGTTTTAGCTAATCCAAGGAATTTCTAATTCAATTTTTTTTATAAATTATTGATAATTAGGGCTATTTGTCAAGACATTTATTTTCCAAATTTAAAAAAGGATTTTACTGCGTTCAATAGCTTTTGAATCCTATTTTTATTATTTGGTGGGTACAAATATAATTGCAGATGTCCTTCCATAGCGCGTAGTTTTATGTTAACATCAGCGTATTCCCAACGTCTGCCGGGCCAACAGTCTTTTCCAATCTCCTCCAATTCTGGATCAGAGAATTTTCCCAAATTACCTGCGTCGTTACCCAAAAGCAGCTGTAATTTACTGACAAGAACATGTGCTTCCTTGCCGAAAATAGGTAGGGAGTTAGTGGGTAGATGTCTAGTCAGGAGAAGGAATGGACTTTTAGCACTTTTATCGGTAATTATACGTATAACATTAAAGTAGTCAAAGAAAAAGAAAGCGCTGTCATAACGGCTACTCTTAAGGTCGGAAGTGTTGGACGGTGCTAAATTTTTTAATAAATGCAACAATTGATTAAGGAAATCTACTGTTTTGAACTGAAGACATTTTTTGTAAAGGATCAGAAAGTCATCGGCCGACATAGCGATAGTGTTAATATCAAGTTTTTCATAGACGGCATTTGCCTTTTTACAGTTTCTTTGATCCTGAGTAATATAAAAATCACACGAAGAGGCAAAAGCTGTATGAAAAGCATCTTCCATGGTATTTCTGAAAGTTTGTTTCCTGCCTCTGTTTATAGAAATTTTATCTTCCTGATACCCGTGCATGTCCAGTGCTATATATTCATTACTTATTTCTGTAAACCAGGGGGAGGCAAACTCATGGGCCGGGCTTTTTTGTTCAGCTAAAATTCCTTTTTTTTTATAAGCTTTATCAATGAGTTCATAGGGGGAAGTGCTGTGAAATATTTGGTCTCTTTTTATATCTGCCCCACCTTGAAGATTTTCACGTAAATCTTTATAAGCTGTATTTTTGTTCATTCTTTCTATCATTCCAAAGATTGCCGTCAAAAGTTCAATCTGTGTATAATTGTCCTCAAGTTCGGGGAGGAAACTGCGCATAAGATGAGCTGTTTCAGGGTTTTCGAAGGATTTTTGAAAAACCCCATCGATAGGAGTGTTTTTAAATAACGTAATTTGCTCATTCAATAGTTCCTGTAGATTTCTACTTTCCTCATCAAGATTGTCTGAAAGTGGCTCGATACGAAGCACATCTAGTAGTTGACTTAGATTGCTATCCTGTATGTATAAATCCCGAGGAGGATTATTTCGAAATACGGTTCTGCCCTCTATATGGAATAAACAATAATTTTGGGTAAGGTTGGAGATAAAATCCAGATCAGAATCAATATTCTCCATATTTGATTGATCTTGGCTACTCGCAGAAATGTCGCCAAGATGCGAAGATGAATAAGGCTTTAAAAATTTCTCGTTATCTGAAATAATTGAAAAAAATTCACTGTGTTGCCCATTTTTCATCTGGCTCATTACATTCCAATCTATATAGACCCTTATCATCGTTATTTAAAATTATTTATATGGAAAGTTAGGGAATAATCTATGATATTAAGGATTTAATTATTGTAACTATAATGATGTGGCTGAACCATTCACTAAAAATTCTTGAGCTGGATGGATTAGCATCGGTAATCGTAGGATTGCTGCTTGTTTTTGTTGCCTTTATGTTGGCTAGAGAAAGCAGAAGCTTGTTGATGGGCTAAGGTATCGCACCCGAAACGAGAAAAAAAATGCGGAACTCGCAGAAAAAAACTTTACAGTGGTAAAGACAAAAAACATATTATAGACTTATCAGTTGCCCGAAAAAGTTGTCCTGATGTTGGTCAGAGATTTTGAAGATGACCTGGATAAAGAGGAGATCACTGAGGCGATACGCCGTATCCTCACAGACATAAAAAATGAATTTAAACTTGTACATTATGTGATCATACAGCCGGAATAATGCTGCAAATAGAGGTGAAGACTCCTATTGTTGCAGTAATAATTCGTCAATTTGATATTTTAATGAAAAGTGTTTAAATTAGATATTAATAATTATTTGCTCGATCGAGCAAACTTTTCATAAAATAGGTTAATAATATGGTAAAACACCCGCTGACTCCCAATCTACGGGTGTTTTTAATATGCAGATAAATTCTGCATTTTAAATTAGACTTGTTGGTAGGAAGTTTCGAACATGGATGGCCATTGGATTATCCACCAAGTTCGACCCAAAACCTTCATATTTTATAAATAAAAAAGAAGTAAATTGTAGTCAAAGATTTATCATGGAAGTAATTTACAATATTAGTATTGAAGTCAGTATCAGTAATATTGAAGCTGGTTTACTGTATAAATATTTAAAGATGCATCCAATAGAAAAACAGTATATAAACTACGGATATTTTGCATTTTCTTTTAAGGAGTTTGAACTACAAAAAGAATTTGATTTGACGCTGACGGTGGAAATTATGGATTCTTGTGTCAGAGTATTAGAAGATCAAGACCTGGGCGATCCCGTGGAGAATCTGCTAAAAAAGGAACTCCTTGAAAAAATCTATAAATGGTCAGCTATACTCTATGGGGAGGAAGATGCTATTGAAGCGTTCCAAACTGATTATTATTTGAATTCTGCTGTTCAACTTCTGGAAAACAGTTATTTTAGTTTTGGAAATTATTTGAAGCTTCGGAACCTAAACAGCTCAAATTATAATTTGGGAAGGCAAGAGGTATCAATCATGAAAAAATTGAGGAATTTTTTATTTAATAAATTGTTTAAATAATTCTGATTCTTGGGTCAGATCCAATTTTCAAAATAGCTTGGAAAATGAACCTTATGTAGTTATTTGCTACTCTATAAAAAGTGATCACAATGTATTGTCTCAAATGTTATTACAATTTTTAAAGATCCAAAAGGACAAGTAAAAAAAGGGTGCTATACCTCAACTGGAAATAACATCAAAACCAAGCAAAAGCAACTTTTAATCGCGCTTTTACAAGAAAAGGCATATTTTTCATTTAAAGATTCCAATATTTTAGTAACCGAAATAGTATAATTGATGCTACCAAATAGGTTAATCTTATGGCAAGATATCCCATTACCGTCAAACCTTGGGTGTTTTTATTTACAGGGCACGACCACATTAGGTCAAAAAAAGACATAAAAGTGGCGAAATTGGATGGTATGGTCTCAAAGAAAGATGAAGTATCAAATACTGTTTTCTTAGCTGAGTTATTATTTATATTTTCAAAGGAAAAAAATATGTTGGATATAGAGTATATAGAAAATATTCTAAAAGGTAAGGATGGATTAGAGTTTCAAAAATGTGGAGCGAATTACCTACGGAAAAAATATGGTGGTGCATTTCAGGAAGTAGCTTCCATGGGACCACTTGGAGATGGTGGTAAAGATGGCTATGTCCTTGAAACCAGAGAATATTTTGCCATGTCAACCTGGTCTGACAATATAGCAACCAAGATAAAGAATGACTATAAGAACTGTATTGACAAAAACCTCGAAGTCAAGAAGTTCATTTTTGTTACCAATCGTAAAATAGGCCCAAAAGAATGTGATGTCATTGATAAGCTTAATTTGGGAAATCAAGATATTAAAATTGAAACCCTGAGTCATCGGGATATGGCTAAAGCATTGATTGAATATCCGCAAAGAGAAGTTTTAGCAATACTAGGAAAGCCAATGTCTTTTTATGATGATAAAACTGTTTATTTTGAAGAATGTAGGGATAGACAGCTAACTTTCACTCTGTGGGAATCCATTAAAGATTCAATGCACGTTTACTTAGCAACAATCTTTTTTGTTGCTGTATTTTGCACATCATTTTTCTATGTTAAAGCTGACTGGGCCAAAACCCTGTGTTTTATTGTAGTTGCCGCACTGATGTGCTTATATATGCTTTTAAATATCAATAGCCTACGAAAATATAAATATGCCCATAAAATTTTGTACCTAATGGTTACTGGTAAGCTTCAGACGCAAAATGAGCTTTTATTGAATGAAGGAAGACATTTGACAATCAAACGAAACTCAACATGGAACTTTACGATTAATAAGAGGTCTATAAACTGCATAAAAAGAGGTTGTAGCAGTAAAGTATTTTTATATACGCAAGAAGATGGAACGATGATAGGCCGGTGTGAAAAGGATAAATTAAATCATACATACAGAGTTGATAATAATTTTTACGGTGAATTGCTGTGAAGTAACTATCGCTAGCCAAATCCCTAAGTCGATTTTAGAGCCACAAGATTGTGTGCATGACGCGTATTATCATAAAATTTGTGATCTCAACACAAATTGATTATTGGAATATTAACAAAATAAATGTAAATTTCTGCATCATGCAATTTTAACCTATTTAAGAGTCAAAGTATACTATTTGATTATGGCATAAATTTGCCAAATAAGATGCTTAATTTCATTGTGAGTTGATAAATAGTTCTTAATTAAGGAGGTTACAGAAAAAACAAAAGTACTTTTCTTGTGTTGCTGGCAAACCCATATTATTAAATTTATGATTACAATTGATAAAGTTGACTTCAACAGACTTAAGCCCTATAATGGGAAGGCCACGCAGTGTTTCGAGCACCTATGTTACCAGCTGGCAATCAAAGAATATGGACATTTAGGAACATTTACGGCGATTGACGGGAGCGGAGGAGACGGTGGGGTAGAATTTTATCTCGATCATCATTCTGGCGAAAGATGGGGCTGGCAATGTAAATTTTTTGGTGATACAGGAAGATTAAGTATTGCTAATAGAGACTTAGCTATTTCAAATTCCTTTGAGACAGCAATTAGGAATCATGGAAATTTAACGAAATATTTTGTTTGCCTTAAAACTGATCTTACAACGGAAAGTACTTCGAAAGCGGGAAAATTCAGTAAAGGCGAGAAGAATTGGTTCGATGATGAACTACCGAAAAAAATTCCTGTTGGTCGTGCAATCTCTCTGGAATTTTGGGGAGAATCAAAAATTATTGCATTCTTAAAAGAACCTAAAAACGAAGGTGTACGTAGTTTCTTTTTTGGGGAACTTGAACTAAATCAGGGTTGGTTTACAACAAAGTTTTTTGAAAATTTTGAGAAGGTAAAGGATAAATACGATCCTGAATTGCATGCTATTGATCAGTTCACAAAATCCATAATAGATTGTGTAGTACTTGATCCAAACTATACTAACCTGACGGGAAAGCTTAAAAGTGATCTCCTGCAGGTAGCCAATCAGGTAGGCAAGGAACTACACAACTTTCATAACACTACCATGATCAGCCCCGCGGAGGAAGCTCTGAGAAGAGATTTTTTTTCAGCTTGTCATGAATTTGAAGATCTTGTAAAACAGACTGTTGGTAAAATTGACTTTGTTGATGAATGCTTTAAAAAGTGTGAACCTGAAAAACTAGCGCTATTCAGTACCGAGGATTTACGATCGAAGTGGATCGCTTTCCATACTAAACTTGATGAATTTGATTTTGATGAAACATCAAGGGCATCTAGGGAGTCGCAGAATATCACATCCTTAATGTCAAATTTTTCACAAGACTTCGGACGTTTTTTTAGAAATTATTTTCATGGAAACCAGAGGCAGCTGCATTTTATAGGTGATGCAGCCAAAGGTAAAACACATATATCCACTGATATTGCATTTAACAGAATTAAAGAGTCGAAACCAGTAATATTTTTGACAGGTGATAAATTTACTGATGAGACCAGTATCAGCGATACAGTGCGTAAAATTCTAGATATACCGCAAGAATATTCATTTGATGACCTTTTAAATGCTTTGGAAGTTTATGGGTCAATCCATAAAGTAAGGATTCCTATTGTTATAGATGGTCTGAATGAAACGGTTTCCAATAGGCTTTTTTCACCTATCTGGAGGAACCATCTACAAGGATTTATTGCAAAGATTAAACAGACAAAGAATGTCGCTATAATTACCACCTGTCGAGGTTCATATGCTGATAGGATATGGGACGACACTTATAAACCTGAATTTCATAATATAGATGGATTCCGCGATTCCGAAACTATTCATGAAGCGGTTCAAAAATATTTCAAGAAATATAAACTGAAGTCGGATTTATTTTTTGCTTCGATTGATAAATTTGGCGACCCAATCTTTCTTAAAATATTTTGCGAAATAAAGAATCCTAACTGGAAGCATTCTGGTGAAATTGCGGTAAACATTGAAGAGGAGTCATCTTACGATATTTTTAATGAGTATTTGACGCAGATCAACAGGAAAGTAACCAGAAATAAGCCGATCCTTAGAAGCAATGAGAATTTTATTTCTGAATCCCTAAAAAAATTGTCTAATTATCTTTGGGTAAATAATCTGCGGGAGCTGCCGGTAGGGGATTTTTATGCCTTAATTGACGAAAATGATAATTATGAGAAAGATAAATCAAAGGCTGATATACTTCTTGATGAAGGTCTTGTGATAAATCGGGATATTAGAAGTGAAACTGAATATATAAGCTTTACATACGATGTCCTTGCAGGCTATATGATTGCTGAAAATTTAATTACCAATAATGCAGATCTTTCATTTTTTAAAAGCAAAAAATTTATTGGACAGGTGTTTCTTCCAGAAGGTCAACATCCCCTTTTCGAAGATGTCATAGCTGCACTATGTTTGCTGCTGCCACAGCTAAAAAATAGCACATTTCATCAATTATTACGAAGTGACTGGCTAGTTAAGCTTGCGGATTCTAAGATTTATAATTATCTGCCACGATTCCTGAAAACCAGAGTGGCAGACCTGGCTGATTTTTCGGATTTTGTCTTTGATAAATCTTTCCAATCACTTTTTGTATTGCCTGGTCGGCTGGTAAAAACAAGTGATATTGATTTAGTTGCTAAAGTTTTCATGATAAATAATGAAAATAAAGAAATCCTTTTTGATCTCTCTTTTAAAACGATGGGCGATGTAAACCACCCGCTCAATGCGATTTTCCTGAGCACAATTCTAGCCAGATTAAAGATGAATGAGCGTGATATTACCTGGACGGAATACGTAAGGAAGAACAGCTATCAATTGGAGCAGTTTATTTCCGAATTTGAAAATCAATGCCGTAACATCAGCCATGAATCGGACATAATACTAAGAAAGCAAAAATTAGTTTCGAAAGCAATAGTCTGGTTTTTAACAAGTACCGATCGAGCCTTACGTGATCAGGTCACAAGAGCACTATATTTTTATGGCAGGAAGTTTCCAGAGGAATTCATCGCTTTAGTGGAGGAATCGTTGGGATACAATGACCCATATATCTGGGAGCGCACACTGGCAGCATCTTATGGTATTGTGATGGCTCAATATAACTCTATAGCGGGAGAACACTTCCGAAATAACGTGCTACCTGTATTTTGTAAATCCTTATACGACCTAATCTTTGCCAAAGATGCAAGATTTGGAACTACGCATATTCTAGCCAGAGACTACGCAAGACGAGTTATAGAAATTGGCTTAATTCATCATCCTACTTTATTAAATACAGAACAGCAGCTGAATATTCGACCACCATACACTTTTGGAGGAATAAGAGCATTACAAGAATTCGATTATGGAGAAAACGATTATGGCTATGATCGACCAATGCAAATGGATTTTAGCAATTATACATTAGGACGGATAGTCAATGGAGGTCATGCATATTCCAATCCTGAAGAAAAAATTAAGGTAAGAAAACAAATATATTGGAGGATATATGATTTGGGCTGGAATACAGATATGTTCGGTGCAGTCGAAACTGCTTTAGGAAACGATAATTATTACAATAGTAACAGAAGTAGACAAGCCAAAGTCGAGCGGTATGGAAAAAAATATTCATGGATCGCTTATTTTGAAAATGCTGGATTACGGGCAGACCTTGGTTTGTTAGATAAGGATTGGGACAGGTTTCGACTTTCTGATGCAAATATCGATCCCAGCTTTCCTAAGAAGACAGCAAACGAACCTTTTTTTAAAAATGATTTATTGGGAGACAGGTCAACACCTTTAAACGAATGGTATGAAAACGGAGGAACGCCTATATTTGATGGTTATTTGGAGATCGATGAGATTAATGGAAACCCAGGTCCTTGGGTTTGCTTGGATGGCTTTATTGTACAGGAGGAGATTTCCACAGAGCGAAATAGCTATCTCGTAGTTCGAGGAATGGTTATCGAAGACTCGCAATATGATGAAGTCATTAAATTATTAAAAGGTCAAAATTTTTCTCAAATTCAAATTCCGGATAAAAGTGAAAATTATTATTGCTTCGCTGGCGAATTGTATAATATTGATGAAGCTACCTACAGTAATTATGGTGATTTACGATTTGATCTTGAAATTAGGAAAGTGAAGATCAAGAAGGATGAACCTGGTTATTATCAAAACTTAATTTGGTCTGATGACTTCACCGAATCAAATTTACCAGAGGAAATTGAAGTCGAAGTTAATGTAAATAAAGAATTTGAAGTATTAATACCAGTAATGGATTACAATTGGGAAAGTTATCACAGTCCGGTTAATGATGCAGGTCATATCTCAGTTTTAGCAAAGGAAATTGTGAATCATCTGGGACTTATAAGTGAGGCACAGACATTTGACCTATTTGACCAGGATGGAAAATTAGCGGCTATCCACTTAAATAATGCTGAAGATTTTAACAATAACGATAGCTTTGTTTATTTCAGAAAAGACTTGTTTGACCAGTTTCTTGCTGAAACTAGATCAAAATTTGTTTATACGGTATGGGGAGAACGTGAAGTTCGTTTTAAAACCAATGAAAGGCGGGAGGAATTCTTTAAAACTCATCCTTATAAAAATGATCAGAGATTTAGTTCGGTCATTGAATATGGGTAGGAGGAGAGGAACTTTAAAATATTCCTCTCTCTCCACTATTTTTTAGAAGTTTTAAGATAGAAAATTGAACATTATTCAATTTACCTCATATGTAAGTTCAGGAACATCCGCATATACAAATGCTTTTGTCGGCGTTCCAGTCGTTCTGAAATCTTTTTCAATTGTATATGCTTCCATTTCAGAAGTGTTGATCTGATAGGTTGCAAGTTCCGTGATTCGTTCTTCACTAAGATCTTGCATCATCCATTCCCATGCAAGTTCATCTGGCAACATAGTAGGCATACGATTTTTAGAGTTGTGAATTTGTCTCATTAGAGGATTTGCTTCTGTCGTTACAAGAGCCACGGTATCCACCGTTTCTCCTGTGTCCTTATCAGTCCAATTTTGCCAGATTGCAGCAATAAAAAAATAATCCTTGTTTTTGAGACCGATGTGATAAGGATATTTATCTGCTGTTTTGAGCGGTTGATTAGTTCTCTTGTTTAGACGGTAAAGATGTCTCCACTCATAAAATTCACTAGACAGTATTAAACATCTTCTTTCCAGCGCCGCTTTCCTAAACATTTTTTCACGACCTGTATTTTCATCCTTCATAAGCAGCTCTTCACCTTTTGCATTTAATGTTGTGTAAGCCTGGTGCCATTTTCCGTTCCCATCTTTATAGCCAAAACGCATTTTCTTAACATCTTCTCTGTTTTTTGTATAAGAAGGGATAAATCCCCATTCCATTTGGACGATATCGAAATTGCATTTATCTTCCGTTGGGCGTAAAACAGCAATATTTCCGTAATTAAAGCCTTCGTGTATTTCTTGATCTAAAAAATCATAATTCATTACTGCTTTTTCCAGATCCATCAAGCGAATGAATTCATCTCTAGATACCCGTTGTCCATTGTAATAACACATATGATTAAGTTTTTAAATGTTCACTAATTTCTTTACCGAATAGCTCCGCCTCTTTCTGTCTTCCTTGTGTAATACTTGTCCAGACTTCACCTGCCCACGTTCTGGCTGAGGTTATAACCAAGGGAGCTCTATTATCGTCAAAAACGAGACGAAAAATTTGCTGATCCCTTAAAGTGTGTTCAATTACAACAACTTTTAAGCCATTGACCTCGATTTCAAACTTACTGTTCTCGAACACATTCCCCATTTTATATAACATTACTATTCGCCTATATAAATTTAGCAATTCTTGGCGATAATTAATACAAACGATGCTTTTGCATTATACAGAGATTATTAGGAAAGTTTAGGTTATTTAAGGTAAGTTTTACACTGATTTAGATGTTGGCCATGCAATGTTGGTAATTTTTCGATTCCGAAAATAATTATGCAGAATGGCTACAAAAAAAAGAAGAAATGGAAGCAGCTATAGTGGGAATGGTTCAAATTTGAAAGATATTGGACTTGACCACCTTATGAAATTAGATGAGTTGCCCATTGAACAGTCAATGATAATGCTAAAAGAGGCAGGTATTGATGTTGATGAAGCGGAAGCAATAAAAATCATGGAGTTTTTGCATCTATTGGCAAGGATCACCATCAAGGAAATATTCTCTCCCGATTAAAAGTTTTTTGTAATTTTGTGTAATTAGATTTTCTAGTAAATTTTTAAGGATCAGACGGTTGCTATTCTCATGTTGGCAATTCTAATTTCATTACCAAATTAAATAACTGAATTATGATCGCAGATTTATATATCCGAGTATCGACAGACGAACAGGCAGATAAGGGGTACTCGCAGAGGGACCAGGAAGAGCGTTTGCGTCTTCATTGTGATAGGCTAGCTATTACGATCGACAGAGTAATTTTCGAAGACCATTCTGCGAAAAGTTTTGATCGGCCCGAGTGGAAAAATTATCTACAAAGCTTCAAAAGGAGCCGCGGATATCGCGAGGAGCGCTTAATTTTGTTTACTAAATGGGACAGATTCAGCAGGAATACCTCCGAAGCCTACCAAATGATTGGACACCTTAAAAAAAATAATATATTACCTCAGGCGATTGAACAGCCATTGGATCTAAGTATACCCGAAAATAAAGTGCTCTTGGCTATTTACTTGTCAACACCTGAAGTTGAGAATGATAGGAGAGCTCTAAACGTGACCAATGGAATGCGACGTGCAATTAAGGAGGGGCGGTTGATGGGAATAGCCCCTTACGGTTATGTAAACAAGTGTACTGAGGATGGAAGAAAGTATGTTGCCGTTAAACAACCAGAAGCTTCGAATATAATCTGGGCTTTTGAACAAGTGGCAAAAGGCCATCTCCCAACCGCAAAGGTGAGAGTGGAAATGAATAAGAGAGAGGGTAAAAATATTTCTAGTAATGCTTTTATGGTTGCACTGAGGAATGTTACTTATTGTGGTAAAATATATGTGCGTGCTTATAAAAATGAAGAGGAGGACATTGTGCCGGGTAAACATGAGGCATTAATTTCGGAGGAGTTGTTTTTAAAGGTTCAGCATGTCCTGAAAAAGAAAGGTACAAAGGATCTCAGATTGCCAGGAGGAAGGATAATCAATGAAGAAAGATATCCTCTGCGTGGTCTTCTGCTTTGTCCAAATTGCGGAAAGAATCTGACGGCGAGTAGTTCAAAGGGGCATACAAAACATTATTACTATTATCATTGTACCACAGCCTGTGGATTTAGACACCATTCTGATAAAGTTAACAAACTTTTTAAAGAAGAGCTTTCCAAATATGATTTTCCGACAGGAATACTAGAAATATTAAAGAAGATAATCGTAAAAAATACAAAGTCTACTTCTGAGAATTTTGATGGTGAACGTAGTACTCTTAAGAGCAGAATTAGTGAATTAAATGATAGAATTAGTAAGGCGCGGGATATGTACCTGTCCGACAAAATTGATGAAGAGGATTTTAGGGATATTAAAAATAGATATAAAGGAGAACTGGATGACCTTGAATATAAACTTAGCCTACTGGTAAAGTCAGAACAAAAAGAAGGGGTAGAAGATAAAATTAGCAAAGCACTAAAAATTGTTGGAAATATTTCAGAGAGGTATATAAATGCTAGCCCTATAGACAAGCGCGCAATTGTAAGTTTGATATACCCTGAAAAGATAATTTTTGATGGAAGCGATTTTCAAACTAGCAAAATCAACTCTTTTGTTGATAGTATCTTCCTGATTAGGAAGGAGTTATCTAAGCAAAAAAAAGGGGATTTAAATTCGAAAAATTTAAACCCCCGTCTTGTGACCTCGACAGGATTCAAACTTTTTTTTAAAAGATCAAAAAAACACTGTGTTAATCGGATTTTTCAAATTGCAGTATTTTTATTAGTGACAAAATTAGGACAGTATTTAAACTCCCAATTTCATTACTTATAGTCAAAATTAATAATTCACATCCAATTGAACAAAAACTTGTGTAATAGTTCAAATAGTTTTACATTTGTTCAACAACTTTTGTTGTCCTTTATCAATTTTTCAAAGCTTTTTATATTTGATCAACTTAATTTTTATAAATGAAAAAAATATTATTAGCTGTTATACTTTTAACAGTTGTAGCTTGTGAAAGGGATGAGGAAAAAGTTGAAAAACAAGAAAACTCTAAAAACAAAGTAACATTTTTAAAAACCAATGAAAAAGCTCTTAGCAAAACTGATTCTACCGATTCAATTCGTGTCCGGAATATCTCACCAGCTGCAACAAGCTTACAGGACGAAATGGAAGACGTTGATCCGAAAGATATCACTCCTCCTAGAAGATAGTCCTTTTGTCCAAAGCATTGTAAAACTTAGAAAAGACATTAAGATGTTTTTTACTAAATACAGTAGAAGTATTAAGATAATATCTTCTACTGTATTTTTAATTTTTGCATCATTACTACCTTATACTGATGTTTTCCTAGATTTTTTTATAGATACTCAATCTATAAAAATGAATAGATTTCCAAATCTTTCAGCGGCAATATGGTCCTATTCCATGCCTATAAGTAATCTGCTTATTTTGTACATAGTCAAAGAAAAAAATCCTTGGTATGTTGCATATATTTTTCCGATCTACGTTAATATTACTATGTTATGTGGATTTCTATTCTTAGATTTAAACATAAATATAAAATCTGACTGGGTTTTTAGAATAGTAACACTTGGTATCAGTGTAATTTTATTCGTATTATGGAGAATATATTTTGCTAACTATTTTAAAACAGTTATAACTGAAGACAGATTGGATTTTGAAATTAAAAAACTTACGGAACCAGAAGATGACCAAAGAACAGCTTAAAATTTGTAATGAGTTATTTTCGATTGCAAAGCAGCAATTTGAAAATGATGTAATAACTAGAGAAGAATATCTTGAAACTCTACTATTAATTAAAAGTAAGGTAGACGATATTAAAAAAGGGTTTAGTAAAATAGATTTTCCATATAAAACATTCCAAAAACCTATACTCGAAATTAACGTAAAAGAAACGGTTAACTTCGTTTTATCAATGAACTAACATAAATCATAAAAAAAAACTCTTTCGATTGAAAGAGTTTTTTTTTTATGATTTTTTGCTAATTTTTTTCTCCAGATTTCTTAATTCTTCAGGGCTGGATGAATTTTTCAGTATTTGAAGGATGATTTCATTGTCTAAAGTGAATACGTCTATCTTATCATTTAATTTTTGAACAGCTGATATTATAAAATCTAATTTTTCATTTAATGACAATAGCGTAACTGGAGAGTGTTGTTGATTTTCAAATGTAGTAATTGCATCTTTTAATTTTTCCAAATTTCTGACACTTGGAGCCTTAGATCTCCCATCTAATATTTTATCAATACCAACATGAGAAAGGTCTGTTAGTTTAGACAACTGGTAGCCTGATAGTTTCAACGTCTTAACTCTATCTAAAATAAAAGATAATAGTTCTTGTCTAATGGCTTGATTATCAGTTGTATTGTTTTGCATGTTGAAAATAATTTTAAAAAAAGTTTAAAAAGTTACATTAAGTTGTTTAACTTTTGTTACTTTTGTGTAAAGATTCAAACAAATGTACGAATTTTTACACACAAAAAAATATTAATAAATATGGCTTTCTATATTAAAAACGAAATGATTCAGCAACTTAACGATAATGGGAAATTTAGAATCCGATTAGCTGCTGCTTTAGAAGTAAGTGATAGAGCGGTATATGATATTGTAAAGAAAAGTCTAAAAAAACCTATACCAAATTCAACCCTTACAAAGAAGGCTGCCTTAGAATTTTTCAAGGATGAAGGGTATGAAGAAGATAGCTTTTTAACAAAAATAAAACCGGTTGTAAAACCGTAATGCTTATTACTGTAAGATACGAAGGGGCCGTAACCAGCTAAGAAGTAGTGCAGTATCTTAAAAATTTAAAAGCACTTCACGAAAGGGACTTAAAATAAACTCATTCTTCAATGATCGTCTAATTTTTAAGAGCAAAGTCCTAATCAGCATAGAAGTTCAAAAAAGTGCTTTTTCCGGTCTCATAGTTCAGTGGTTAGAGCATCTCGCTCATAACGAGAAAGTCGGGAGTTCGAGTCTCCCTGAGACCACGCAAGCGATTTGAGTATTCATGGTTATTAGTTTTTTACTCGGTCTTCGGACCGGGTTTTTCGTCAAGTTGCCTGAGTGGTTTAAGGTAGTTGGTTTTTCCAAACATAGAGCAGTTCGATTCTGCTACTTGGCACAGCTTAATATTTTTGAGCGTTTGAAATTAGTTTACCCGGCTGGCTGGTGCCGGTCGGGTTTTTTAATAAAAAGTATATGATTAACAATCCAGATCTCAGAAACTTTATTGAAGTTGAAAAACTTAGAATAAAAAAAAATAATACCAAAGTTCCTACAATAATGGATTTGGTTAAAGATCACAATAAACAAATTTGGCAAATATGTAGGGATTGTGGAAAAGTTTTCGATTTAAGATTGGAGTCAGAAATAAAGTGTCCTAAATGTAATAGTAAAAATCTAATGATATGATCACAATTATTTTAATCTTCTATTTCAGTGTAAATACTCTTATTACGGTGCAGTATTTTGATACAGAAATAAGGTACAACATTATAAAAGCAACACTATTATACTTTTTTGGGATTCCCTATTTTATTGTTATGGTTCTTAAAACATTATTATGGTTATTTATCAGTGATTATTTACAGTTACCATTTTTCTACAAATTCTACTTTACAAAAAAATTTGAAAAAGTTAATCCTGATCAAATTGAGTTTTTTGAAAAGAGCAAGTCCAAAAAAGGAAATTCTTTGAAAGATCGCATATTCAAATATGGGTGCGATTTATTAATAAAAAGAGCAAAATCAGGATTATGAAAACAGTCAATTCAAGGCATTACAAGCAGTTAAATGCATTTTGCAAGCATATTTTCAAGGATCAAAATTATATCAGCCAGAAACGTCTGAATTTACTTATACAGCAACAATTGAATCCATGTTCTACCAGGTACAGGAGAAACTTAATAGAACTGCAGCTCATATATGAAAAAAACAAACTGATTTATCCGGGGCCTATGCTCTATCATTTTAAGCAGAAAGATTTTTTTACCATAAATAAATTAATGAAGCAGGGTGAAGTCAAGATTTTGGAAAAATCAGTACAGTTCACCACAGCAGATACAGAGGCAATTAATATCGAATTCCCCGGAAACTGGGAATTAATAGATAAAACAAAAACTAAACTAATTTTCAATGTCAAAAATATCACAACAAACCATTGATGAGATTAAAGATACTCCCTTATCTCAAGCTCTCAATGGATTCATCCAGCTAAAACCGTCAGGATCGGTATTGAAGGGGATTTCACCTTTCAATATTGATGAAAAGACACCATCCTTTATGGTTTCTGATAGTAAAGGGATTTGGAAATGCTATTCTTCCGGTAAAGGAGGAAAGGATCTGATTAAATTCCTTATGGAAACTGAAGGAATTGATTATCTATCTGCTGTTATTAAGGCAGCGAAAGAACTCAATATCAATATCAGATATGATCAGGAAACCAGCGAAGAAAAAGAAAAAAGGGAGAAAAAGGAAATTCTGCAGGATATTGTCACCAAGGCGAATGAATCTTACATAAATAATTTTAAGAGGCTTCCGGAGGATCACTGGGCAAAAAAATACATGATCGAAGTTCGTGGTTTTACCCCGGAAATTTTAGATCTCTTTGATATTGGCTATTCTTTCAGTGATAGCCATCTTACAAAGATTATTAAGAGCCAGGGACTTTTATCAGATGCTTTGGAGCTTGGTCTTGTAAAGAAAGATAAGGTTAACGAAACCCAACATTATGATTTCTTCAGAGATCGTGTGATGTTTCCAATTGTAAACCATAAAACTTACTGCGTTGGATTTACCGCCCGGATAAATCCGGAAAAGTCTGAGGAAGTAAAACAGAAGTATCTTAACTCTACTGATAGTATTATTTTCAATAAAAGTAATACGCTTTATGGTTATAACCTGGCTAAAGATAAAATAAAGTTTTTCGGTTATGCATTATTAGTTGAAGGGCCTACTGATGTAATGAGAATGCATCAGGTTGGATTTGATAATACAGTTGGAACCAACGGTACATCCTTAACTATTGATCAAATCAATTTGCTAAAGAAAGTAACTGACAAAGTTGTTATTTTCAGAGACAATGATAAAAACGGAGCCGGCCAAAAGGCTGCGATCCGTGATATGGAATTGCTGCTTAAAAACGGAATGCTTGCAGAAATAATTGTTCCTGAGCAGGAAGGTGACGATCCTGACACAATAGGCAAAAAAATGGGGGATGATTCATTGTCTTATTTATCTGCTCTTCAGGAAGATTCTGTAATGTACCTATTGAAAAATAAGTACCAGGAATTAATGGCACCGGCAATCCAGGAGCGAGATGAAGAAATTAAGAAGCATAAGGAAGAGACTGGAAAAGATTTAAAGCCTAAAAAATTGATAATGTCCCCTGCGAATAAAAAAGCATTCGTAGAATTTACAGGGAAAGTGATAAATTATGTTTCTGATAGCTTAGTCAAAAATCAGTACATCAAAATCGTTGTAGACCGCTTTAAAGATGATATCTCTACAAAAGAGATTAATGATATTCTTAAGGAAATTGAAGAAGAAAGCAAGCCGAAATCAAAGGTATATAGGAACCTTGAGTGGGAATATGAATTACCCAAAGATTTATTAGATGCAGGTTGCAAAACTGAGGATTTTATAGAAGATATCCAGAAGTATGGTTTATTCATGGCAAAAAATAGAATATGGCATATTATAGGTGATGAAGCACCTTATAATTTTAAGCATGTTTCTAATTTCAGCTTTGAAATTATCCAGCACATGAGTGGTGAAACCTCTAAAAAGCTTTTCAGAATGACTAACGTTTTCGGAAAAGATGTGATCGCTCACGCTGAAAGTAACCTCTTTAATTCCGTAATCGGATTTAAAAATATTGTTACAGATAAAGGGGGGAATTTCCAGTATAAAGCCAGCAACCAACAGCACGAAAATATTTTATCATTCCTATATGATAAAATGGGTGACGGCCTTATGATAGAACAATTGGGATGGATTCCTTCAGCAAAGTTCTGGGTATGGAATAATGAGATTATCTTACCGAAAGAAGGCAAAGTAATTCCGATGCAGGAGAATGGTGTCTATGTCTACAATAAAGTTTCTTACTATTTCCCATCAGCAAATAAAGTTTATAAGGATATCCCCGGAAAATATGTGCCTCAGAAAAAATTCCTTTCAATAGAAAGTAAATTAGACTTTTATAGTTTGATGGCTAAAATTGTAAAGGTTCATAAGCAAAGAGGAATGACAGCCATCCTTTTTGGTATTTCAGCCTTGTTTCAGGATATCGTAGAGCATCATACAAAATCATTTCCTATTTATTTTATGTATGGAGAAGGAGGTTCCGGAAAGGATAATATTGCCGAAATCATTCAGTCATTTGTGGGTGAGCCTCAGTCTGTAATCAACCTGGCTGCCAAGTCATCAACTCTTACTTCTCAAATTCGGAAAATATCCCAATTTAATAACGGTATAGTCCATTTTTCTGAGTATAAAAGAGGATTAAACCTTGACGAATTGATTAAGCAATATTTTGATAGAAGAGGGCGTGAAATTGGAACTACAGAAAGTAAATTTTCTACAGATGAAATTCCAATGACTTCTGCAGTAGTGATCACCGGTAACGAATATTCAGAAGACACTCCAACGATGTCAAGGCAGATTTTTGAGGAAATATCAGTGAGTAAGCATACGGAAGAAGAAACAGACATTTTTAATGATCTTAAAGAAAACGTGATTGAAGGTTTTTCAAAGTATAGCAATCAGTTTATTTTAGATAGAGAAAGATTTGAAAAGAACTTTTTAAAGGAGTATAACGCTAATAAAAGGCATCTTTCCAGTCTTCCTGATCTGAAAGATACCATGAGTAGAATGATTCAAAATTTATCAGTTCTATACACCACTTATACTTTATACTGCGAAACGATCAATTTTCCTTTTACAAAGCTTGAGCTTGAAAGCCATTTTATAAAGATTGTTAAGAATATGAAGAACAAGATGGCAGGGGCTTCTCCGATATCCAGATTCTGGGAATGTTTCATGGCTTCAATGCGTGGGAATTCCTCTGAGGTTATTATGCTGCACAAAGATTATAAGGTTGAAGGAAATTTAATTTTTATCAAGTTCACGCAGGTTTACAATACCGTTTTAAGTAGATGGTTAAGAACATACAAGGAAACAATCCCGGCAAAATCTGAAATGTTGGAAATGCTTAAGAATGACAGCTCTTTTTATTCTTATAAGGATAAATGCAGAATCAGCAATAATGCGAAGGTAGGACCTACCAGTGCATTTGTTTTTGACTTGAATAAAATGATCTACGTAAAAGATGATATCCTTTCATTATTTGAGCTGCAGAAGAATCATGGATCATTATTCCAGGAACCGATCCCGGAAGATGAAACGGTAAAATTTGCTGCTGAAAACGACTAAAAAAGCATTTTTTTAAAATCTATATATAAGAGAAAAAAATAAAAATCTAAAAACTAGAACCCTACAAACCCTACAATTTATATAAAGTGTTGAAAATTAAAAAAATACAATCAAATAACTATGTAGTAAAGCATGTGGATTGTGTAGTATTATGTAGGATTTAAAAATCATAACCCTACAAAACCCTACACATTTCAAATAAAATTCAAATGATGTAGGGGAAAGAAAATCACTGTAAAGTATTGATTGATAAAAGGTTTTACCCGCCTTGTAGGGTTTGTAGGGAAAAACGCAGTCAAAATATAGGCTGCTCAACTTAAAAAAAGCAATAATGAAAGAATTTAAAATCGAAAAAACAGAGTTTATAGAAACCATGAAAATCAATCAATGTAAGGTTTCAGTCTTATGGAAAGATGATCAGGAGCGGCAAACGGCAAGTGTCCGGAAAGAATCTTTTGACCTCGTTTCCAGAAAAATAAAAGAAACGATTAATGAGCTTGAGAGCTGGGGAATCTATCCAGATGAATTTACATTTTCAGTAACAATTAAAAATTAAAATATCATGACAAAAGATGAAATTAAGAAAGAAGCAGAAGAAATCTATTTTGCAATTAAAGAGGTAATGGAAAAGGGAAATTCAGATTATTGTCTTTCTTGGTGGCTTAACACAAGAAACTTTAGTTTAAAATCAAATCTCTCAACATCAAAAATAAACCAACGTGCAAAACTTTTAGTAAAAGAAGGTTATTTAACAATTGATAAAGATATGACCGGATTTTCTACCGGTACATGTTATCGGTTAACTGATAAAGTCTATAAACAAGAAACAGCCCATGATTTTAACAAGAAACGGTAATAAAAGGAGATTGAGCCAGCTTTTGTATAGCCATTTTCCACAACATAAAATGAGAATTGAGCTT
Organism: Chryseobacterium sp. FR048; assembly: GCF_056844665.1. Lineage (NCBI taxonomy): Bacteria > Pseudomonadati > Bacteroidota > Flavobacteriia > Flavobacteriales > Weeksellaceae > Chryseobacterium > Chryseobacterium sp. FR048. Next base: position 335,358 of record NZ_JBXDSE010000004.1, read on the forward strand.
TTTTTTGGTGCAGGAGGTAGTTTCTTTTATCTGCCAGAACCAAAATATTCTATTCTTAATGATTTAGATGATGATGTTACCAATTTATATTTAGTCGTAAAGCAATCACCTGAAAAGCTAAAGGAAGAAATATTAAAGGTTCCTATTTCTGAATCTCTTTTGAAGTACTACAAACGAAATTTAGAAACGGATCCAGTGCAAAAAGCAGTTAGATTTTTACTTCTATCAAACTTTAGTTATCTGGGAAAAGGTGATACTTTGAGAGTAGGTTTGGATAATGCAAAAAAAACGATAATCAAAAATATAGATCAGACTTTCTTGAAGCTTCAAAACTGCAAAATACTTAATAAGGATTTCAGGGATGTATTACCTACCATATCTTTTACAAAGGGGCTTAATGATAAAGAAAACTGTTTTATTTATCTGGATCCGGTTTACCATGAAACAGAACATTGGTATAAAGTACCTACCTGGACAGAGTCTGATACTTTAGACTGCCTTGATTTACTTAAGAATTGTGGAATTAAGGCCGCTATGTCAGAGTTCAGCAGTGAATTTGTAATTGATGCAGCTAGCGATAGAAATCTAAATATCATTTATCTGAAGGAACGCAGGAATATAAAGAATACCAGAACGGAAATTTTAATAACCAACTATTCTGAAACGCAATTAAAAATAGATTTTCAATGAAAAAAATAATAGTTATTACAACGTATGAGGCATATGTGCCAGAAGATATGACTGTAGATCAGTTAAAAGAGAATATTGAAGAGTTCGTAAGAAATAATTTCCCTGATTTTAGAGCGTCCGCCAATAATTATCATAATGAGGAAGAATCAGAGCCTTGGTTTCAAATTGATGATGTTATGGTTGGTACGGAAAGTATGATTTCAGTCGGAGGTAATTAAAATAATAAAGGAATTAAAAACTAAATATATGCAGTGTAACGATTTAAAAATTTTAGCTACAGGAAATTGGGATGTATGTGATTTTCAAAATCCTGAATCACTAATAAGTAAAATTAGAATGAGTCCAGTTCATAGTATTGGAAAATTAGTCACTGAAGAGGAGATAAAATCTGTTTCAGAAAATAAAATACTACCATCACAGGCATTACTTGCTGAAGTTAGAAAAACAGTGTTGTATTACGAGAATTTAGGTAAATCAAGGAGGTGGATTCGTAGATATATTAAGAGAAAATTTAATATAGTAGAATACTAATATTTATGCCAGAGAAAGAAATAAAAATAACGTTCGGTATCCAGGAAAAACATATTGAAAGGATAGAAGAATTATCTGCCTATTGGGATAATGTTAGGGAAAACGATGACAAAGAAATTCTAAAAGATGGATGGATAAAATATGATAGAAGTTTTTGGATAAAGCTTGGAGAAGAGTTTGGTTGGGAGCCTTTAACATTAGCATTATATTATTTTAAAAATAAAGAAAAATCATGACACCATTTCCAAAACATACAACAGTACCGGATCCAGAAATAGAAAAAAATATTTCTGCTGATCATTGGCAGGCTCAAGCGCAAAAGAGAATAGATTTTTCACCTTTCAATATCTGCGAATTTTTTACTGATATGGAAGTATTACAGATTTTTGGAGAAGAGACAAAAGAGTATGTATTTGGATTGTATAAATCAGGTCTTTTGATCGGTACAGCCTATTTTGGATCTTTGTACAGTGATAAAGATCTGCTACAAATAAAACGTGAATTCATCCCTGAAAAATGGGATGATATTCCAAATTATGTAAAAGAAAAATCTGGTGTATGGTATTGCAAATTTCATCAGTCCCAATATGCCTGGATTTATGATCGTGTATTAACTAAAATCAACTAAATGAACATAACTATTAATTTACCGGTTTCCCCTTCAATTAAAAAGTATCTTACAGCTCGATTGGGTTCAGATTATCACCTTTCAAATAACGACTGGTTCGGGATTCTTTTTCTTAATATGCTTGAGAATAAGGATAATAAATATTATGAGCCGGTCAATAAGAAGAAGGCAATCAACAAAAGCGAAACTTTTAGTATCAGCATAAGTATGTCAATGGCAGATAAGAACGGATTTAATATTCGCCCTAAACATGAGCTGCAGATCAATAAAATTGTAGATGAAATTTTCAGGCATGATATGTATACCAATGCACTAATTAATAAGAAAGAGTATTCTATAGAATATCAAACTACTATATCAAACATTTTGGATGCTTATGATATTACTGATGAAGAAATGCCATATGAATCTATCAGAAGAGATTTTAACCGGAAAAAAGCAGATATTGCAGCAAGGTTATTCTTGTAAGTGACAAATTATTTTTTTTCAATAAAATGTATTAAAAATGCAAAATTACCACAACACGCCTGAAGATTTTTTCCGGGAACTTACAGGAATATTGATTTATGACAAAGATAAAATATCTTACATTGATCAGTATAATGATAAATTTCCAAGTCCTAATGATGCAAATCATAAGTTTAGAGTTTTACCTGGTTCAGCAAATCGAAGTATACCGACAAAATTAAACAATAGAAATACTATATATAGCCCGGATATTTCATTTCCTGTGGTTGATCTTTCAGTTACAAACAGAGATAGACTCTATGATGATTTCAACATTTTTGAAGCTTTTGCAGTTGTTTTGGTATCAAACACTGAAATGATGATGCTCGGAAATGATCGTTTTCCATTAAGTGTTACTGTTACTGACAATATGAAAGATGACGGTTCCGGAAGTGATAGTTTTTCTATAAATATTTCCGGTGATACTGTTTTACCTCCAAGTGTATATAAAATTGTACCTAAGTTCAAAGTCCTTTTCTTCATTCCCCCTGTCATATAGTTTTGTACGTGAATACTAACAGGTATGCACGGAACAAACAATTTTTTCAACGAACCAATTATGATTGATCAGTCATTTTTAATGTCTGTGATGTCACAATTGGTTCTTGGTTTTAAAAACCAGTCTTTCCAAACCAGGGAAAAAATCAACGAAACATATATTAAAAATATCAACAACCAGATGTCAGGATTTTCTGACAGTGGTATTAACCAATATCCGGTGGTTGTTGATATTATTGGACCTATTATAAAATATTCTGATTGGTGGTATACCGGAACACAGACAATTCTGCAAGTAATGAAAGAATTAGAGAATGATGAGCGTGTTTCCGGTATTCTGCTCAATATTGATTCCGGTGGTGGTATGGGTGACGGAACCAGAGAACTAGCTAACTACATTTCAATAATGAAAACACCGACTATTGGATATTCCAATGGTTTAGTATGTTCAGCAGCTCTTTATCTATTTGGAGCTTGTAAACATCGTGTGTTAAGTCCTCATGCAAGTTGGGCGGGTTCTTTAGGAACTTATATACCGGTTGCTGATATGAGTGGTATACTTATCAAATTGGGTGCTTCAATGAAAGATATATATGCACCTACCAGCTCACTAAAAAATAATGCCTGGCGTGAATGGGTAGATAATCAAAACGAAAAACCTTTTGAGGAAATGGCACAATCATTCAACGCTGAATTTATTGGTGATATGAGAGGTTTTTACGGTGATAATCTAAAAGATGATGGAAAAGTATACAAAGGTGAGCTTTACCGCCCGCAAGAGGCCTTAAAAATTGGTTTGTGTGATGAACTGTTAACTAAAGAACAAGCTTTACAATTATTTTAAAATGAAATATCCAAAATTAGCAGCCGCATTAGGCTTACAAACAATTACTATTTCATCTGGTTTATTCGGTGCTAATGCACATGCAAGATTGGATGAAGAACAGCTACAGAAATTGGAAGATCAGCTTTCTGCTTCTGGTGGTGATCCCGAACTTCAGACAAAGTTTGATGAACTACAGACAAGCTTCAATACTCTAAAAGGAGAAAAGGAAGGTTTGCAAAGTGCAGTTACACAGGCTTTAGAATTAAACAGCCTTACTTCTGATCTGCAAGAGAATGCAACCGGTGTTCAGGGAGTTGAGCTTCTGGGTAAGAAATGTAAAGAGTATGGAGCTTCCAGAAATAGGCATTCATTCCCTAATAATGATGGTTCTGAAAATGAAGATAATCCGAAACCTGATTCATCGCAAAACTACAGGCATAATCAAGTGCTTGCAGATAAAAGTAAATATCCAACTTTAAAATAACAGCCCTATGTTTGATATAGAAGAAATCAGATCGGAACTCGTTGCGTATATTAACGCAAATCCAAAAGCTTTTCAGGCGGCTCTTTTGTCTGATAATATTTTTTTGAGCAGGTATGCTACCAGAGTTACCAAAGTAAACGGTGAATATCCTTCAGTCGTTGAATTAATGGGGCATGTGGTTCAGGCATTTTATTCTAAGAAATTCACACCATTTGGTGATGTTAAATTTAAGAAAAAAGACCTTAGAACTTACAGACAAAAAGTAGATTTCCTACTTGATCCAGCTGGAATTTTGGGTACAATTTACGCCAATAAATATGATGAAGGGACGGATCCAAAAGATAAAACTATAACAAAAGAAGTTATGGAAATGCTTTTGAAAAAGATTATTGATGATCTTGATATCCTTAGTATTACTGGTACTTATGATGCAACCAAAGTTGGAGCAGATAATCCGCAATTTGGCTTCTCAATGGATGGTATTCAGACAACGATTGGTAAAATTGTTGCAGATACTCAAAATCCTTCTTATATGATTCCTGGTAGTGTCGTTACAGCTAATAACATTCTTACAGAAGTCAATGCTTTTGAAAAGAATTTACCGAGAATGGCAAAACCAAAAGTAAAGCAAATTTTCACCTCTTTAGAAGATGTGGAAGAATATCAGGAAGCATATGATGACACATATAAAAATGCTCCATCATTTAAAGATACTGATATTACCAAAACAAGAATCGGAAAAAGGGAAATTGTTGGAGTTCCAGGGCTTGACAAAGGAACTATTTTTGCGACAATTGAAGGTAATCTTTTAGAGTTGGTTGACGTGGTGGAAAATCCTGCTGTTATTACAGGTGTTCAGGTATTTGACAGAACGATCAAAATGCTTTCGGACTTCTCTCTTAATTTCGACTTTGGTGTAAATCAGTATCTGTATGTTCATACACCTGATGCAGCTAAGAAAATTGGATTGAACAACGCTGAGCAAAATGCATTGTTTTATCCTTCAGAAAGTAAAATCGCTTAACAAATTACAATGGCAGAAAAACAAAATAAAGCTACTCCTCCAAGCGGGGAGCAGCTTAAAACAGAGACTGGATCTGATAAAACCCTTCTTAAAGGGTCAATTGGTGAAGTAAATGATAGTAATTCTGATAATGAATCTAATTTAACCGAATTACAGGAAGATTTAGAAGTTAGGGAATTGGCTGTATCAGGGAGAGAAACTAAAGTTGAAGAAAGGGAAGCAGCCGTTTCTCTTAGAGAGACGACGGTATTAGGAAGAGAAACTAAAGTTGAAGAAAGAGAAAACGCTGTTTCACAACGAGAAGCTGATATCGAAGAAAGAGAGAAAAACTTTAATCCAGTAAAGCCGGAGGAGGCTGTTAAGGGATTAGAATTTGAATTTCAGGATGAGAAATTTAAATTCAAAGACAGTGCGCCAAAAGCTTTACGCTTTGATGGTTCCGTAATGACTCAGAGCCAAATGATCGAAGATGAAGATATCATTTTAGATCTGGTCTCTTCAAACTCAGTTTACATTGAAAAATTATAATTATGGCAGATCCAATTTTAGACGAATGTATAGAAAAAATCCTGATGCAAAACCTTACCAGCTGTGGAGATGGTGAGGAAGTAGCGGGTTTAGCAACTACATTGTATTATATTCCCAAAGATCATATGGGAACATTTACAAAGCCTCCTAAAGTTCCAAAATCATATGAAGAGGCTGCAACAATTCCTTCTGCTGGTTTAGTTCCATTAACAGGTAAAGGATGGAAAAAAATTGATGTTCTTGTTGATAAAAATAAGCTTACAAACTTATTTGTTGGAACAAAAGGGAACATGAAAATAAAAGTTGATCTTGATATTTTTGTGAGAGGTTTCAAGAAAAAAACTGTAGGATTCCAAATCGTTCACGTAAATACTCCAATGATTTATGCAATTCCAGATTCCACCGGACAGTTGTGGATTATCGGAAATAAAGAGAACGGAGCTTATTTCGTTTCTTCTGAAAATACTTCCGGAGATACTGGTGAGTCTGACAGTGGAATTACAGGAAAACTTTCGGCAAATACTACTGTTTATGCTTATGACGGTGATATTACATTACTACCTGATGCACCTGTAACACCATAGTATGAAAGAAGTTATAATTTTAGCAGTGCCAAAAGGTTCGATTATCAGAAAAGGTGATGGTTCTACAGTGGTACTTGATGAAGTTCCGGAGAATGCTCTGGATCTCATCGAATCCGGAGCAACTTATTTGATGCTTAAAAAAGAGGCAAAAGACCAGCTTAAAAAACTTTCCCCTGAAAGGCTGCAGAATATCATTAAAGTAAGAAAATCACAAAACTTAATGCATGATGTATCAGTATTGGAAATGGCTTTAGCTGAAAAAATGGCAGGAAAAAAGGAGCCGGAACCGCCGAAAGAAAAAGATCAGGTTAGAAATAATTAGAAAATAGAACTCTCTTTTTTAGGGAGTTCTTTTAGTATGGATAGAAAAGCACATAAAGAATTACTGAATAAATATTCCAGCCTTGGAGGTGATCAGACTATGGTGAAAAAGCTTTCATCATTTAGTCTTGTAAACCATTCAAAATTAAAATACCTAATAAGACATTTAGATATTCAAATTGCTCCAGAAGAAACCAACGACATTAAATCTGTTATCGAAGAACCAAGGCCTCCAAAGCAAATTGAATTACAGGAAAGGAAAAGTAAGTTTTCTGATCTTATTTCCAATTATCCCCAGGAATTACATTCTGTTTTTAAACGCAGATCTGATCATTGGCTTTCTGCTTGTTCCCTTAAACAGCAGCTTAATTCAGTGGAAAAAATGGATGAAACTACAGCTTTGAAAATTCAATGGAAAATTCTTGAAAACATTGAGGCTATGGAAGAATGTCAGAAAGCTTTAAATTATTATCAGGATCACAAACGTATTCTTCCAACAAAAACAGATAAAAGTTTTTCAGATCTAAACCCGCTCGATCTTTTAAAAAAAAGAAATAATCTCAGATCGAATATTACAAAACGTGCAAAAACATTAAAGCAGATGGAGGCTGATCTTCCAGAGAAAGGAAGTAAAGAATACAATCTGAAATTACACCTGGTAAATAGGAAAAGAGAGCAGCTGCAGGAGTATATTAATCAGGTTACAGAACTTGATAAAATGATTAATAAATGATAAAAAAAGCACTCAATTATGAATGCTTTTTTTTATTCCCATTCCACGGGGACTTTAACGTTTTTTTTGTACATAAATTTTAAAAAGTTTATATCGTCTGTAGGGGATGAATCACCGCTTCCGGCTAAAGCCTCGTAATCTCGCAAAACCTGCAATTCTTCCTGATCATACTTGCTAGTATGATAGTTTAATACGTAAATGCAAAGTGTTAACAAAATTGCTTTGAAAGTCTTTTCATTATGTGAATCATAATACCCCGCAAAATAAATTGGAAATTCCGGATTTCCCCAGATACTTTTTACAGTGTCCTCAAATCTCATTGCTATATCCATAGTTGTAATTTTTTGTTAAATATATAAGATTTTTAGAAATATGCAGTAATCTTTTTTTTTTGTCCTTTAAATAGCCTTTTTCTGGGGCTATTTTCGTTTTATGGAACTTGCAAGCTTTACTAAAAACAACCTTCTCCAGCGTCTTAAAAACAATTACATAGACGAAAGTTTTAAACTGGAACCGGCTGATATCGAAAAGAAAAAACTTTTTGAGAAGATCTGGTCGTTACGTGTAAATAATAAATACAATCAGAATAATATCATTGGTATTCTTATGAGGCCAAAAGAAAGAGGTGGTGAAGGTCTAACAAGAACTACAGCGTATCGAATGTATCAGGTTTCAATGCAATTGTTTGGTGATTTGGATAAGGTTGATACTGCTGCAGAAATTGCGGTTGCAAGGTCTGTTTTTTATGACCTTTATATTACAGCACGAAAAAACGGTGATCTTAAGACGGCAAACAAGGCCTATGAAAACTACTGCAAATATATTCCTGAAGATAAAGGAAACGAAGTTGATCCTAAAAAACTTGAAGCTTCCATTTATAGACAAATCTTACCTCCAGCAGTTAAGAAAATGTTTAGAAAAGCAGCAGAGCGTGGAGTAGTTGATTTAATGTTTTTAGGTGCTGAAGATGTTGAATTTCAAGAAGTAGAAAATCCGGAAGATGATGAGTAGTTTTGCGAGTTATCGAATGCCGGTTGTTGACGTTCCTCACAATCTGATGCAGGCGGCCGTTGTTGAAGCGATAAAAGACGGTGTTCCGGAAATAGATGTTGAAGCAGCCAGGGGAGCAGGTAAATCAACCGTTCTTGGAAAGAAAATCAAAACCAATGTAAAGGAAATGCCTCGTTCTACCGGGGTAATAGTAGGGGAAACTTTTATTCAAATTAAAACCAGAACATTAGCCTCTACAAAAGAAGGACTTAAGATGTATGGTCTGTATGAGGATATTGATTATGTTGTCGGTTCCTGTGGCAAAAAGCTTGGTTTTGAAATGCCATTCCAATCACCCGATAGCTGGAATAATGTGATTCACTTCAGGAATGGAGCGATTGCCGTTTTCGTTTCTTTAGATAATCCAAACTCAGGAAGAGGGCTAAATGCTTCATGGGTTGTAGGTGATGAAGCTGCACTGCTGGACTACACGCGCTTATTTAATAACGTTCTAACCACCAACAGGACGGTTAAAGCAGAGTTTAAATATTCAAAATCACTTAACTCAGTGATGTTTGTTTCCTCCGTTGCCATGACTCGTAAAGGAGAATGGTTCACTAAGAGAGATAAACTAAGCCAGAAGAACCCGCATAAGTATAGATTCATTAAAGCAAATTCTTATGTTAATGCTTACAATCTAAGGAAAGGATGGATTCAGGACATGCGAAGGGAAGCCCTGTCTCAGATTATATTTGATGCTGAGATAATGAACATTAGGCCTAGGGGCGTGGTTGATGGCTTTTATCCCCAATTAGGATTAAAACATTATTATCAGTATAAAGATGATATTTCTTTACTCGGTGGTGTTACAGAGGACTACACACCATCATGTAAGTATGATCAGGATCTTGTTAGAGGTCAGCCTCTGGATTTTAATCTTGATTTCGGGGGCAAAATAAACTGTGGTACAGTATCGCAGCATCTTAAGTCAACCAATACGATTAATTTCATTAAAGAATTCTTTGCAAAGTCTTCAGATAAAGAAAAGTTAAGCGACCTGGTTAAAAAGTTTATTGATTATTACGAACCACACAAAGCTACTTGTAATGTCGTTAATTTATATCATGATCGTTCAGGATATAAAGAAGAGGCTAACAGCAAGACAACACTTGCTGAAGATGTAGAGAATCAATTAAGAGCTGCAGGATGGAAGGTGATTAATAGAACTCCCAATACCAATAACCCTAGCCATATCTTAAAGTATAGACTTATTGAAACTATTCTTTCTGAAACAGACTTTACACTGCCATATGTGAGAATAAATCAAGACCGTTGTCCTAATCTGATTATCTCAATGGAGAATGCAGAAGTCACCCACAAAGATGGATTTGAAAAGGATAAAAGTAGTGAGCGTTCTAAGACTTTACCGCAGGAGCATGCCACTCACTTCTCAGATACATTTGACTACAGGTTGTTTTGGGGATTCGCCTCAGTTATCGACCCTTCTTATCGACAATCATACATCATCACCAATTTATAATAACAGCCCATTGGGGCTGTTTTTTTTTCATCTCCGGGCACCCCTATCGGGGCCTGCTCATATTTCGGTATGCTCAAAAACGGCAATTGTAGTTTTAAATAAGGCGGCTGTGGGGCTCTCATTCAAAAAATGGGACTTTTTAGCATTTTAGCGATTGTATTTATCTGTATTTCAGTGCGTTGGTCTTTTTAATATGGGATTTGACCTTCTATTTCTTCGATTTTTGTAGTGTCCTTTTGCTGTGGAGTTTCAATTCTGACATTTGAATCGTGGAAAAAACAATGTTTTTAAATGATGCTTTAAAATTGATGAAGCAGTTGGATAAAAATAAAAATCCGATTCCTTTTGATATTGAGGTCAGGACTGGAAATAGGTATAATAAGACAGGCGGCCGGTATGTTGTTCATAAGGATGCTGAACTTTTACAAGCTCCTAAAAATAAAGGAGTCAAAAGATTGGCCGATCCTACACCTTTTAAAAATCCTAATCACTTTAAAAATCATACACGAAATATAAAGGTAGCCGGAAATATAGTAACTATTAATATTTTCTTCATTATCCGGGTTAATGGAATCTTAGTCGTATTATAATTATGAATTACAAAATTTCAGAAGGTATATGGTCCGTTGGTGACAATAAAGCAGCCGTGATCTTCAATGCTGTTAAAGGTATGCCACAGCATTCACAACCAAAGCAAGTAAAATCTAACGGAGACTCTGATGTTTGCGCCTGGGGTGATAACAATTTATACCCTATAGAGTTTGAAAAAAAACTTAAAAAGTCTGGAACAGCTATAGGAGGATTGGAGGTGTTGACTTCTGCTCATTATGGAACCGGATTTTCTTTATTTGAAGAAATTGAAACGGATTCAGGTACTGACTTCAAAAAAGTAAGACTTACAAAATATCCTGAAATTCATGATTTCTTTAGGCGTACCAAATACAATCTTTTTAATCTGGGTATTATTAAAGATTTTGAATCTTACCGATGGACTACACCAGAATTTCTACTGAGTCCTGATTATTCTAAAATTATATCTGTAAAAAGACAGCCAGTTGCAAAGAGTAGGTTCCAGATCCCGAATGAAAAAACAGGTCTTATTGATAACATAATTATAAATAATAATTGGGAATCCCGAAAAAAAGAAAATGATATTATTATCCCGGCTTTTGATCAGATGTTTTCAGTTGATGAAATCAAAGAAGAATGTAAGAGAAGAAAAATTCACAACTTTACAATTCCTTCAATGGATGTTTTGAGTATTGAAAATGTTTATCCATCAGTTGGCTGGCATTCCTCGTTTAAAAACGGTTGGTTGGATGTAGTGCTGGCTATTCCCGAATTTAAAAAATTCATGTTTGAAAATCAGCTTAATTTTAAGTATCTGATACATTTAGCAGATGATTATTTTGCACATATTTACCAGGATGCTTGGGTTGATTTCACCGATGAAGAAAAAGAAATTAAAAGGAAAGAGCTTGTTGATAAAATTGATGCCAAAATAGCAGGAAACAAAGGAGCGGGAACCTCAATTATATCTCCATTTTTCCGTGATAAGAATAGCGGTGAACTAATTAAAGGGGTGCAGATCGAAACGATTAAACAAGATCAGTCTAATGGTGATTTTCTTTTGGATGCTTCTGCAGGAAATTCGGAAATATTATTTCCTATGGGGGTTGATCCTTGTTTATTAGGGGCTGGTATTCCAGGAGGAAAAAATCTTTCCGGTTCCGGATCAGATAAACGTGAGGCTTACACGATCCTATGCTCAAGATTGCCGGCGAAACACGCTGTTACTCTTGAAATATTCCTAACGATTAGAGATTGGAATGGGTGGGATCCTAATTTAATAGGTAAATTTCCGAATATTCAGTTAACGACACTTGATAAAAATCCGACCGGACAAACCTCAGTACCACTTTAAGTGACAAATTATTTTTTTTCAAAAAAGAGTATTAAAAATGCAACATACACTAACACAGCAAGATTTTAAAGACTATGTAGGACTTCCTAAAAATTTTGGGCTTGATGTAATCAACCCACACCAGGAGACTGCTTTCAGGAAAAAAATTTTCCCTTACATATCCAGTGATTTTTTAGATGAACTTAAAAATTCATCTAAAGAAAGTGACAAGTCTATCTCAACTCTTGTTTATAAGGCAGCTGCGTGCTATTCTGTGATAATTGCAATCCCATTTATAAAATCCAAAATTAAAAGTTGGGGTATTGTTACCAATGAAGGTGACCAAACTAAGCCGGCTGATTGGTGGGATATCCGTGACATGGCTTTAACGTTGGTGAAAATTGCTGATGAATGTTTGTCAGATGCTTTGACAGAAATCGGAAAAGATCCAGATTTGAAATCTAAGTGCGAATTTTATAAAAGTATTTCATTTTCCCCGATTCCCAATCCGCAAGAATTCAATAAAATTTATTCAATAAACAAATCAATGGATATTTATATTTTAATGATTCCATTAATGCAGCGTGTTTGGGAATTTTCTATTTCAAGTAAAATTAAAAATTGTACTTTGGAAGAGCTTGAAAACAAGCCTGTTCTATTTCCTTTGTTAAAGGAAAGTTTAGTGTTTTATTCGCTCGGAAATGCATTAAACCTATCTCAATTTACTTTCATTACATCCGGTGTTGTTTTTCAATATGAGGAACTTCCGTGGCAAAAGTCGGTTTTAGTTTCAGATCAGGAAAAAATCAGATTAGAAAAATCATTTTTAAAGATTGCTACCGACTCCATTTCTAAAGTTTTGGAATATTTAAAGGCAAACAAGCAAGACTTTCCTTGTTACCAAGAAAGCTCCCAAAAAGTAGGAAGGGAAATTATAGAGAAGAAATCCGGATTGTATCTATAATGTCCTTTTAACCGCTTTAAAATGAATCTATTTTCGCTTTAAATATAAAGATTCTTAACAATGCCTCAAATTTTTTCCTCTGTACCAGGAGAGCCAGGTTCATTGGTTTTTCAATTTAATGGACAATTTGCACTCAAGAACTATAATGTTGAAATAATCAATGGAAATAGGCTTAAAGTAACTTCTGCGCAGAATGAATTATTCTCACTATTGGAAGTTGATGTTACTGAAGTTGAAATCAATGGTATCATCTATAATGATGCAAATTCTGCACAAATCGCCCTACAATCTCTAGTTTTTAGTGATGAAGTTCCTGTTGTTCTGAGTACTGAAGATAGGGCTGCAATAATGGCAGGTTATCGGGGTAGTATAAATAAATCAACACCAAAGCCTACAAAAGAGGGGTTTTACTTATGTGAAGAGCCTGGTATTTATATTAACATTAATAATATAGAGGTTTTGGATGGATATCTTACATTCCTAATCCTTAATTCTGGATCGATTTGGACTAGTACAAAAATTAAAATATCAGGCAATGGAAGTGATTTTGTTGAAAAAAAATTTAATTACGTTTTAGATCTATCTAAACCCAGCTACGCAAAGTATATTGAGTTAACAGGTGAAGTCACATTTTCAGAAGCCAGCGGTAGTAAGTTTGGAGTTCCAGTTTTCGCAAAATTAACGGGAGGCAGCGTTAAATTTCCCTCTAATTTTGTTGCACAATTTGGAACAGCTGACTATGATCCTACCAAAACTAATACAATTGTTTTCTGGAAAGAATATGAAAAAGTAAGATATTTCATTGAAACATTTCCTTTGGAGCCTTTGCCAGTTGACGGACTGATCTCGTATTATAATTTCAACGGAAAAACGCCCAACACTCTACTTTCTGCAATAGCTCCTAATTTTGGAGCCGCTTTTATTGGGAATACATCCGGCTTTAGAATAAATTCATATGGTACTCAACTACAGCAGATCGCCAATGCATCATCTGGTTCATCAGCTATTGCGATAGATGTTGGTGCTATTACGAATTATAAAGCCACGCTTTATGTTTCCCTGGCTCAAGAGTTAGAAATTAATATTGGCACAACCGCATACAACACATGGAGTGATTATATCAATATTCAATTCATGAATAACAGTAGGATACAACATGTAAGCCCATCAGTTCCTGCAGGAGAAATAATATATTCTTCAAGTACTATAGAATACCCGAATACAAGATTTTATAAGTGGGAATTCATCGTAAACGGCAATAGCGTAACTGTTTACTACGAAGGTAATCAACTTGTAACATATACGCATGGTAATACCGGTTCTCTATTCAGTATAATTTTCAAAAATGCTAATGACAACTTCCAATCCATAAAAATAGAAGAGTTATGAGTTCGGCTATAATTTCAATTAAGAAAAAGGCACAGAACTTATTCACTGATTATGTAAGGTTGAGCAGTGTTATTTCTGGTTTTTTTCAAGAAAGTAGTATAGAGCTTAATGGTGTGGTAATAGGCGACGATGCTGCAGTACAGATCCAAGGACTTTTGACTGGAGGCAATAAAAAAATATTGTGGGACTTGGCGGTAAGCTTAAGTAATACTTTATATATCGAAAGTTCCACAAAAATAAAAGTGTTGCCTGGTAAAGGTGCTGTAATGCGAAATGGTGTAAACCGTCCAATGTTTACGAATAGGAATCATGTTTTTTCAGTTAATGAAAATATTGTTGATCATGATATTGAGATAGATGGTGGAGTGTGGAATGGAAACTCATACAATCAAACCCAGAAAGGGACTCCACAATATGGGTTTAATAATTTGTTTTCATGGTATGGTGTAAACAATTTAGTTTTAAAAAATCATAAAATGTACACACCAAAGACATACGCTCAACATGCAATCAATGTGATTAATGGTCACCTTTCTGATTTTGTTGTGGACGTAGGGCCTAACCCAGCTATTAACATGGATGGTGTGCACTGGGACGGATGGTGTCGGGACTGCACCATTAAGCGAGGAAGGATAAGAAGCTATGACGACGGAATTGGAATGAATGCAGACGATTTACTGAATGCCTTTGGCTCTGAAGCTTTAGGTTTTTTTCCAACTGCTGCAAATGGGCCGATTTCCAATATCGTTATAGAAGATATTGTATTTATTGATTCCCTGTTTGGTATCAGGATTTTATCCGGACAAAGTAGAATTAATAATATTTCGATCAAGAACATAAGTGGAGTAACTTATAATTATTCGATTTTGATTGATAATTACTGGCAGCTACCTAATAACATTGATAAGCCGGGTAAAGGGAATGTTGGCACCGTGACAATTGACAACGTTACAACCGTAGTCCCAACCAAGAATCCAGGATTCACAGTTAATAAAGGAAAGATCAATTTATCCTGTTCTATCGAAAATATGATAGCAACAAATATTTCTCCTACAGGCACAGAAAATCCTTTAGTCTTTAAACTAGCATCTGCCGGAGGGTACACTTATGAATATGGGACAATTTTAGTAAATGGAGTTATACAATAATACAAAATGGAAAAAATATTTATAATCATTTGGATTTTATTTGGCCTCAATATCGAGGTGTTTTTAATCGTCATGGCAGATCTTTGGTCTGGAGTACGGAAAGCGAAAAAAAACGGTGTAGCGAGATCGAGCTATGGATTTAAAAGAACGGTTGAAAAGCTGGGAAGATATTACAATGTTATGTTTGCGCTGATGGTTATCGACTCAATGCATATGACAAGCATTTGGTATCTAAATTCTTTTCATGGGTACAATCTGATATTCTTTCCCTTCATAACGCTTTTAGGAGCTATTGGGCTAAGCCTAATTGAATTGAAATCGATATATGAAAAAGCTGAAGATAAGCAGCGCTTTCATGAAGCCGGTGCTCTCATTACTACCATTGCAAAAAACAGGACTGATATTGAGCAAATAGCACGTGAAGTTCACGAGTATTTAAATTCCCAAAAAGCAAACGATGAAAGCAGCAATAGTAGTTCTGATTAGTTTTTTACTCCTTGGATGTGGTTCTAGAGCAAAAAGTCTTTATAAAGCTGAAGAAAAAACAAGTTTTGGAAGTCAAACCAGTACACAGGAGGCTAAATCAGTCACATCAGAAATATCATCCGTAACAGATATCAGAAATTTTCTGTTAAGCAACGGTTTGAAGATAAAATCAACGGGCCAGAACTACGAATTAAAATATGGTGATCTGACTTTTTCCGGATCTGCAGATCTTGAATTTTCTCAGAGAAAAGAAGAAACGGTTATACATAATGTATATAAAGTACACACGACATACATAACGGAAACTAAATATCAAACAAAGACTTATTATAAAAATAAAAAATCATCAAAAAAACTTGATGTTGAAAGGTCTGGAATTTCATTTGGTTCAATGATTTGGATAGTTTCTATATCCTTATTTGTAGGCGGAATAATAAGTCAGTTAATAAGATTATACTTAAAAAAAAATAAATGACAGCATTAGAATTAAATAACAAATACAAAACCCTTCTGAGTACAAACGGAATTAATACTCCCAGAAGATTAGCTCATTTTTTTGCTCAGGCCGATCATGAAAGTGGCTTAAGGCCTAAAACTGAAAGTCTGAATTATTCAGTTTCCGGATTAATTGAAACTTTTGGCAAAAGGATATCTCATACTCAAGCTTATGATTATGGTAGAAGCTCAAATCATAAAGCTAATCAGGAAGCCATTGCGAATATAGTTTATGGTGGCGATTGGGGCCGTAAAAATCTTGGAAATACTCAATTTGGCGATGGATGGAATTATAGAGGCCGGGGAATATTCCAAATTACTGGAAGATCAAATTACCAGCAGTTAACAGATTGGTGTAAAAGTAGAGGTATTAGGGCTAATTATGTAGAAAATCCGGATCTACTTTTAAATGAATCTGATTCTTTCATTGCAGCGATTTGGTACTGGAATACCAGAGGAATAAATTCCTTTGCTGATCAGGATGATATTATTTCAGTTTCTAAAATTATTAACCTTGGTAATGCAAAAGAAGAAGGAAGCCCAAAAGGACTTGAAGAAAGAAAAAACAAACTAAAGTATTACAAGACCGTTTTTAAATGAAAATTCCCCACTGCTAGGTGGGGAGTTCAATTAAAGTTGAATCTTACTGTTTATTAATTCTCTATATTGTTCAGTTCCGTAAACAGTAAAATGATTGGAGTCATAGATGTAAGGAATAGATTTTTCATTAGTTGTATTGATCCTTAAGTTATAGATATCAATGTATTTTTCTCCCAAAAATCGTTTTAAAGATTCATTATTTTCGGTATCTGTTTTAAAGTATACATTATCATATTTATACTGAATTCCGTACTTCTCTTTCATTATTAAAACTGTTGCAAAATCTGTAGAGTATCTTTGACTTTGCCCAATATATAGAGTTGGAATATTGTATTTTTTAAAATAATTTTCAATCTCTAAAATTTCTTTGAATGATTGAAAATCTAAATTGTAAGCACTAAAAAAACTTGAAATAATTACCAAGTCAATATTATTGTGGTTTTTTGGAAAATACTCATTGTAAAAGTAATTGAATAGTCTCGGTGGATTTTTAAAATTTGATTTTGAATTGATAATTGGGAAAGTTGCATCACCTGTAAATTGTAAAAGATTAAAGTTTTGCTCTTTTGCAATATTATTCAGTGTTTTGGAAAATGCTCCTGCGTGTGAATCTCCCAAAAGAATTACATTTTTCATTCCTTTTTTAGGGAAATCAATTTCAAAGCTTTCATACGTCATTTCATCACTCATGTGATGTTTGCCAATGCTGAATTGTTTTTTAACATTATCGGTGTTCTTGTACTTAGAATTGTAGTATAGTAAACTTGCTAACTTATTATCAAAAAAATAAGTTAAAGGTAATTTAGCAAGCGCAAAGCAGCTTGAAAATAATACTAACGTAAAGGATAAAACAAATTTTAATTTATTATTATAATTCCTCTTTTCAATAATATAATATGAGATAGTCGCTGTTATCACAGATAAGATCATAAATAAAACATTGTACTTAATTCTTTCATTTGCATCAAAAAATATTAAAAAAACATAGAACGGCCAATGCCACAAGTACAAAGAGTAAGAAATATCTCCAAAAAATTTTACGAGCTTATTATTGAAAAGATTTGATTCAATATTTAATGATAAAATCAGTGTAGTTAGAGCCACAGGGAATAAAGTGAAATATGAGGGCCATGTAAAACTGTTGTGGTCGATATAATACACTAAAAACAATAAAATCCATAGTGAAATATAAACTATACTTGATTTAATCATATTACTGATTTTAGACAAATCAAACTTTACTAGAAAAGCTAGTCCTCCAAACATCATTTCCCAGGCTCTTGTATAGGTTATGAAAAAAGAAAAAGAACTGTCTTTGTTATGGAATAACATTAAAAAAAATGAAATGCTCATAATCCCAATATAACAGTAAATAAAAATAGCTTTTTCAGACTTAAAAACGTTCTTAAAACACATCAAAAGTAACGGATATATCATATAGAACTGCCACTCTACTGACAGGGACCATGTATGAAGAAAAAAATTGAATTTAGAAAACTGATCGAAGTATCCGGTGTTGATGTAGTAGTAAATGTTAGAAAAAAATAATGTACTACTATATGCATTTTTAATTGTATAAATAAATTGTGTGGGAACTAAGAAATAAACAGCTACACACACTGTTGAAATCATTAATAACATTGCTGGAAAAATTCTCTCAACTCGCTTTTTGTAAAAATTTATCAGGTTGAAATTATCATGTTCAAAACCCGATAATATAATTCTAGTCATAAGGTATCCCGATATTACAAAAAAAATATCAACACCTATGAATCCTCCTTTAAAAAAGGAATATCCAAAATGATATAAAAGCACAGATATTACTGAAAATGCTCTAAGGAAAGAAATGTCGTTGCGGAACTTCATTGTGTTATTGTTTAAAGCAAATATAAGGAAACTGAGGTATTTTAAAAATTATCATTTAGCTTCTCTATCTCTTCCTTAATAAATATTTCCATTTCTTCTATAACCTTTGATCTTTCATTGCTGTTTATAAACATTGCGTTTTCAAATACTCTTGAAAGCATTATTGGATTTACTTGATCTACTTTAAATAAAAGTATTTTACCAGGACTTTCATAGTAAACATAATATTGTTGTTGTGAAGGTTCATAGAATAATTTTAATGTCCTTTTCATTTTACATTGATTTAAACATATTGCTGCAAAAATAATGCTATGACAAGTAATTGATTTTTGTAAAATCTTTTAGAATTATGGGGCTTAAATAAAGCCCTCCGCTTAAAAAAAGATCTCACCCAATTTTTAATATACCCGAAGGGACGGAGGACATAAGTCTTCTGTTCTTCGGGTTTTCGTACTTGGGTGAGATTTTGCAAATATAGTAAAACAATGTTAAAAATTATATTATGACTTACAATTATGTAACTGCTCCATTACCGTTTCAGGGGCAAAAAAGAAATTTTTTAAAGGTGTTCAAAGAAGCTTTGTCTACAACATCACCTAATGCAATTTATGTAGACCTATTTGGTGGTTCGGGATTATTAAGCCACACTATCAAAGAAATGTATCCGGATGCTACTGTAATTTACAATGATTATGATGATTATTGTAAAAGATTGGAAAATATTGATTCTACTAATCTTTTATTAAATGACATTAAAGAAATTGTAAAGAATCTGGAGCCTGATTTAAAGCTTACAAAAGAGTATAAGAAAATTATTTTGAATAGAATTTCAGAAGAAAAAGGATATGTGGACTATATCACTATTTCCAGCTCTTTATTATTTTCAATGAATTATGCAAAAACATTTGTTGAACTAGAAAAAGAAACTTTCTATAATAAAGTTAAGAAAAAAAATTATAATGCAGAAGGATATCTCAAGGGAGTTTCAGTTGTTAGGGGTGATTACAAAGAATTATTTGAAAAATACAAGGATAAAAAAAATGTTGTGTTTATAATTGATCCTCCATATTTATCAACTGATACGTCAACTTATAAAAACACAGCTTACTGGAAATTATCTGATTATCTTGATGTTCTTAAAACTTTAGAAAACAATAGTTATTTCTATTTTTCCAGTGAAAAAAGTCAAATTATTGAACTTGCAAAATGGTTAAATGGACACGGTTATTCTAAAAACCCATTTCAGGGAGCTATTAAAATAGAGATGCAAGCTTCAGTAAGTAAAGGAAAAACTTATAAAGATATTATGGTATATAAACTTATTTAAAAAATCTAAGCAGTCATTAAAATGGCTGCTTTTTTAGTCCTTTATTCAACACTTATCCAAACTTAATTTGCTGAAAATTTCAAAAATGAAAATTACTCGAGCAAGTTCCTGGAAGGATTTAAATAAATGGCAGTTAGAGGAAATTGTAAATTTGTATTTACAAATGACTGATGAGAATTTGAAACAAACTGTTAAAAAATTTGTTACAATAATTATCCAGGTAAATAAAGGTTTTTTCAAGCGAATGGAGTACAGGAGAATTATGAGAAAAGCTCCTATCTCTAGTTTTTATGAACATGTACAGTTTCTAATGGAACCGCCTAATTTATATTCATTTCCTGATGTTCCTGGATTAAAAAAGCCAGCTGATAAAATGACTGATTTATCCATCAAACAGTTTAGAATTATGGATCAATTTTTTAACGCCTGGATCACTACAAAAAATGACAATTTTTTAAAAGCTTTAGTTGCATCTATATACAGAATAGGGAATACTTTCGAGGAAGAAAATATCTCTATTGTCTCAGAAAAAATTAAAAAATTAACGAAAAAAGAAAGGCAAGTAATTGGGTTTATTTACATGAGCTGTAATCATTTCATTGGTGATTCTTTCCCAGTTGTCTTTCCAAAAGTAGATGAATCTGATTCAAAAAAGAAAAAACTACCGAAAACGATAAAGCATAAGCCATTTTCCGAGGTTGTGATCAATGTAGCAATGCATGAACAGCAGCCATTAGGAAATCTTCATGAAAGTAATAAAACCAAAATATTTGAATTCATGAACGTCTTAACAAAAATTATTACTATCCAAGAAAAACTTAAAAAAGAATATGGAAAATCAAAATAATTCATATCTGAATCTTAAAGACTATTTTGAAAAACTGGTTAAAAATTCAACATTCTTAAATAGTTTTGCCGGTTATTTTAATAGAGAATTGCTTAACAAAGAGGCAAATGACGAACTTACTGAGCCATATCTGACAATTTTTGATTATTCAATTGGGCTTAAAGGTCCTGAACAGAATACAATAAGTGTACGAAAATTAACTTTTGCAATAATTAAAAATAATATTCCTGAGGACGATTTTGAATTACAATACAAAGCAATTGATGATACAGAAGTAATGGTTCTTCAAGTCCTATCAAGAATAAAACATGATTCAAACCAAGCAAACCATTTTCTTTATAATTCCTTTATTAAAGATAGTGTAACAATAGAACCTGTAGAATTAAATGCCAATTCTTACGGTTCCGTATGTTATATTGAGCTTCAAAATAACAAATCACTCATCTTTAAAAAGGATTTCTGGAAAGACATTGAAAATGCTTGTATTTAAATTTTAATTAATATGTTGGATTACAAAGAAATAATTATGGATCTATTCCAAAGATACTATTCAAATACAGGAGAAGAATGGCAAATGAAAAAAGTTTCGACAACTTACATTCATTCTTTGTTCACGCAGCTGCTTCCATCCGAACCAATTACTGAACATGATGTATTTGAAATTTTACAAGAGTTGCAATATAATCCAGTTTTAGAGACTCTTTACGATAGAGTTTGCATTTATGAAGGTAACAAAGATGAAGGGAGAGAACCTGAATATGATATGAAGGAAGTTGGAAAAGTTTTTAGATGGTTAATTTTTGAAAAGTAAGAAATGGAATTCCGAAATGAGCGACAAATAGCCGATAGAGCCAGACAATTATTAGGATCAAAACTAAGAAGCAGAGCTGAAACTTTTAAGCAACATGTAAACAGCCGGCAAGGAATTGCCATTAAAGATGTTGAAGTTGTTACGGCTGTAAGAAATTATACTAAAGAAGGGGTTACCAAATCATATTTCAATAGTTTGTCTATAAAAATGGGTAAACACGGTTTTATACAGAATTTTGGGGTAGAAGGGCAAAGGAAAGGTGGAATGAGAAGAAGAAAAAAGCCACATTCTATTTCTTATAATTTCACTGCACATTATTTTAATTTGAAAGCAGTTCCTTTTATCAATCAAGCAATAGAACAATCCGGGGTTATCCCTTTTGTTTTAGAAAATGTAATGAAGGTCCGAACAGATGGATTTTTCCTTGAAACTAGAAATATTTTAACAAGAAATGATTAGAGCCTGCGTTTTGCAGGCTTTTTTATGTCCTTTACAGTGATCAATTTCAGAACAATCTTGCATTAAAATTATCATTTAATGGCAAGTAGAAGAAATACTATTACTCAAACAGGGGTCCTTATTATCAATGGACAGCAAGTTGAGAATACATTTAATGGATTAAAGAGGGTTGTTAATCAATATGAACGCCAACTAAGAAACCTTACTCCTGGTACAGAAGAATACATCCGTGTTTCGGAACAATTGAGACAAGTTCGACAAAGATTCCAGGAAGTTCGTCAGGAGATTCAGGGAACAAACGAAGAAACGTCCAGATTCAGCGATATCATGGGAGGAAATATTGCTGCTGACTTTTTTTCGGATATAATTGGAAAAGCTCAGGAACTTGGAACTCAACTCGCAGAACGTGTACAGCAGTTAGCTGAGATTAAGAGTACATTATCCACTTTAGATAGTGGGTTGACGGGCGCAAATCTTGATAAGGCGGCCGTAACCGTACAATCTATTGCAGATACTTACAAAAAAGATGTTGAAGAAATACAAGTAGCTGTTAAAGCATTAAATGCACAAACCAAGGATTCAAATAAATCGCTAGAGCTTATTAAGCAAGGTTTTATTGCTGGAGCTGACGCATCGGGCGAGATGCTCACCCAGATGAAAGAATATCCAACCATGATGAAGGATGCTAAAGTTTCCGCCGAACAGATGATAGCAATAATGGCTCAATCTGAAAAAATGGGGGTGTACGATGATAAAGGTATTGATGCGATAAAAGAGGGTATGTTGCGAGTGCGTGAGGGTACAAAATCTGCTAAAGATGCAATGATAGCTTTAGGGCTGGATGTACCTGGTATTTATAAAAAAATATCTTCAGGTGCTTTGACCTATTTTGATGTTCTGAAAATGATTTCACAAAGAATGTCAGAAATAGGAGCCGATAGCCGCCTAACAGGTACAGCCATTGCAGATTTATTTGGTGGTCCTGGAGAAGATGCTGGCTATGAATATCTATCTCAATTAAAAGATATCAATACTAATTTAGATAGTCTTACTTCATCTACAAGTGCAGCTGTAGTTGCAAAAAGAACAGAACTTGATGCAAACGAAAAATTAAATGGAATATGGGTGCAGTTAACTGGTACCGCTACCATATTAACAACTATTTATTCAGGAATGAAATCTGGTTTAGCCGATGTCTTAACGGTTCTTTTTAACCTTAAACAAGAAGACACAGAGCATGAATCACGATTAAGACAAATGAAGGAAATATTCCTGGCAGTAATTGCCGTAATGGCAAGTTACAGACTGGGACTATCCTTAACCGTTTTATTAACTAAAGAAGGTTGGAGGCAAACTCTATTATATACGGCCGTTCAAAAGGCTAAAATGGTGCTTGATAAAGCTGATATCGCATTAACTCATTTAAAAAATGCTGCTTATTTTCTTTTTACCGGACAACTAAAGTTAGCTAAAGCCGAAATGATAGCCTTTAACGCTGTTGCCCGGCTTAATCCAATTGGATTGGTACTATCAGTGCTTACAGCTGCTACAGCTGCCTTTTTAATCTATAGAAATAGAGTGAATGAAGCTCGTAAAGAGATCCGGGAGCTTTCTCGTGAACAAAAGCTTAACAATGAGGCTCAAAAGGCAATGAATAAGCAGGTTCAGCAAGATACTGAAGAATTACGTCAAAAAATTAACCCACTCATTAAAATTCTTAATGATCAGAATTCATCATTAGCACAAAGAAAAGCAGCATATGAACAGCTGGTTAAAATAGCCCCGGAATTTAGAAACACTGTTGATAAAGAATATCATGCAACTTTACGTCTAGGTGATGCCTATGGTAAATTGATAGATAAGGTGACCAATCTCGCTAAAAAAAGGGCTTTGGAGTCTCTTACAGCGGAAAAACAAATGGATCTTATTAAACTTGAATCTTCCATAGATACTTTGGTTGCTGAAAAAGAAGAAAATATGTACAAAACAACCGGTGTTATTCCTGGTAAAAAATGGGTTGTTGATAAAGATGTTCCGAAATTAGATAATCACGAAAAAAATGCGATATCTGAACGTAATAAAGCTATAGATATCCAAATTGCTGCCTATGAAAAAAAGAAATTAGAGGTAGAAAAAAATATTGGAAATCTAAATTATACTATACAAAGAAGATATGGAGATATTTTGGATGATTCTAAAACTAAAAAAACATCTTCCTATGATGTTGATTTAGATGCACAGGCTGCAGCTCAAAAAGAAGCCGAAAAAAGAAGAAAAAAAGAGGAGGCTGATAGAATTGCGGCCGGAAAAAAACTTGAAGATCAAAATAAAAAAGATAAGGAGGAATCCGCCAAAATGGTGATTGATTCCAATAATCAGCTGCAGCAAACACAAAGTGACTATTTTACAAAAAGAGCCGAAATTTTAGAAAACAACCTGGCAAATGAAATTAGTATAGAAAATGCTAAAAGATCGGAAGAGCTTACAAAGCAACGAGAATATCAGGATGAGAAACTAAGGTTGATTTCAAGTATTGAAAATAAAATTAAAGAAACAAAATCTCCGGAGGCAAAGGCAGATTATGAAAAATCGCTTAAAAGAGAAAGGGAAATTCTTCAAACTCATGACCAGATAGTTATTACCTCAGAAGAAGCACATCAAAAAAAGCTTGATACAATTCGTGAGAAATGGGCTACTAAAGACTACGAAAAAAAAGTAGAGAAATTAATTCGTGAAAATGATTTAGAAAGAAAATCTGCTGAAGATATGATTAATAGCATATCTAATATGGCAGAAGCCCGACAAGCTCTTTCTCAAATGACTCATTTGAAGCTTACCCAAACTGAATTAAAGGGTATCAGGACTCTGGAAGACGCAAAAAAAGCTTTACGGGAAAATGCTGATAGAGCCTATATTAAAAGCCAGGTAAAACTGATCGAAGAGCAGATAAATGTTCTAAATAAATTATTACAAGATCCGGCCTTGTCAGGTGAAGCTTTGGAGAAGCTAAAAAAAGACCTTGACGAACTAAATAATAAAAAAAGTCAGTTAGTTGGAAATGCTCAATCTGGTAAAGAGGGAGATGATAAAAAGGTAACGGAGGAGAGCGATTCTGAAAAAGAAAAGATTGATATTCTTGGATTTTCTGCGAAAGATTGGGAGGAATCTTGGAAAAACTTAGATACTACCGCCGGAAAGATTAAAGGGGTAAAAATGGTTGTACAAGCTTTATCAACTGCCTTTCAATCATTCTCTCAGTTACAGCAGACTCTTGCAGAAAGAGAAATGCAAAAGTTTGAAAAAGATAATGAGAAAAAAAAGAAAGATCTCTTAGTTCAGCTTAATCAAGGATATATCAATAAAGAACAGTATGAAAAGGGGATTCAGCTCTTAGAGCAGGAAACAGCGAAGAAAAAAGCGGAAATCGCTTATAAGCAAGCAAAAACAGAAAGGGCAATTAAGATCGCTGAAATTATTACCAATACTTCTTTAGGGATCATGCAGGCATATTCGCAGTTGGGGCCGATTGGAGGAACAATTGCAGCTGTGTTAATTGGAACTTTAGGAGCAATTCAATTGGGTACGGTTATGAACACGCCACTTCCAGAAGTTCCAACATTTGCCGAGGGAGGTTTCGGAAAAGATGGATTTGAAGGATTTACCGGGAAGGGATTCGGAAGACCTGACGAAACAGGCGAACGAAGGGCACAATTAGCATGGTTACACGAAGATGAGTGGACGGCTCCAAGATGGATGACAGAACACCCTGTTTATTCAAGAAAAATAAATGAGCTTGAATATGCACGTAAAAACAAAATTAAGAGTTTTGCTGAAGGAGGTCCTGTTTCGCAAAACTCAGATCAAAGTGCAAATATTACCGGTAGTCCAAACGATTTTAATAGTACCAAATTAGCTGCAGTAATGACCAACGTGCAGGAACTCCTGGAATATCTTAAAGTCAACGGAATCGAAGCCTTTATGGTTGAATCTGTTGAAAATGGAAAGCGAATTGATCGAACAGTTGAATCCTTTAAAAAATACAAGAAAAGAAATGAGAGAAGATAATTTTCAGGAACTTAAGATTTTTGAAGAAAACCAGGTGAACATTTATTGTGATCTTTTGAGCAAAGAGGTTTATAATATAACCGGAAAAAAGCCTCATGTGGTCGGTTCTGTTGCAAAAATGTTTAGTGGTACACTTCCGGAAGACTATACACCTAAAGACGTTGATTTTGCTATAGATAATATTTCTTTCAGGAAAATATTACATCATCATCAAAATCGTAATCCGTTATTTGGCTTTAGTAGGATGGTAGAAACAAGGCCGGAACGTTTCATTATCTACCTGGATGATAAATGTATTGAACTATGGAACTTTTTCTACAAAAATTATAACGAAAAATTAGAATATCACAAAAATAAAATTCCTTTTTTATGGCAATAAGATTTAAAACAGTTCCATTTTGTTGGTGGACTCCCAAAAATAATAATGATCCTTCTCCTACTTATGTATGTGTTGACCAGGTGATCCCAATCAGAGATTGGAATGCAACACCAGGGCAATTAAATAAATTATTGACCCAGGGAACAATTGCATCTTCATTATATCAGGATATTACTTTTCCGGAACTGGAATTTGTTTACTCATATCCTGCTAACAAATACAAATTTAAAATCAGAAAAATTTCATCTAACGGTGTAGATTGGTTAAATATAACTTCCAATGCTTTTGGAAGCGCACAAGAATTTATTTTGAATGGAAATACTGTAGTACGTTTCTTTTATGAGTTTATAAATTTGGATAATCTTCCAGTAGGAACGCATACTATTGACGTATTTTTTGATGCGTATGGAATCAACGACCAGAACAGTGAAGTTTATCTGGAGAATTTTTCAACAACAATAACACTCACCGTAAAAGCGGGAACTGGAATTTCTACGGATAAAAATCTATTTACTCTCACTTTTAACAAAGCAAATAACACTTTATCAGGTGATGAAAAAATTATAGTGTATTCTAATGAGTCTGTAAATTTTACAACATCTGAATCATTTATTCAAATTAACCAGGTATCACAACCGGGCGAAAGATTGTTAAAATTTGTCAATAATTCAGATATACAGAATAAGGCGCTCGGAAGCTATTCAGGAACGGTGACTATCACCCAAAATGGTTACATAAAAACCGTAACAGTGAATTTAGAAATTATTAATGATTCAACGGAATTTGATGTAAACCCTAAAAGTTTTACAGTAACACTACAAAAAACACCAGGTATTGTAAAAACTCTGACCGCAAATATCAGTAATCCTAATAATCTAAATATTTCCATAGATTTAAAGCCGACATTTATTTCTGAAGCATCTATAACCAATAATGTATTGACGTTAAAAACTGATAATTCTTCCAATTTAGCCATTGGTAATTATGCGGGTAAGGTAATTTTGAAAGCCGGTTCTAAGACTAAAGAAATAAACATTTCATTATCAATTATACAATCAATTGAACATGATTTTAAAAATAAACCTTACTATTTTGCCGAGGATCCTAATAAAGTAAAAGTTTACAAAATTAATCCAACTGGTGTTTATGTAAAGATGAAGCTGGAAATGTATTTTAAAGGATATGGACAAGAATTTGCCGAAAAACAAGAAGGATCAATCCCTTTCTTTAAAGGTATGACTGAGTTTTATCCTGGTGAAGAAATTAATGATTTTTTTATCAGATGTAGAGACTTTAAAGAAACAAGTGATATTCAATATTTGATGAATCTTGCAGCAGTTAAAATCACCTTTTCTGAAATGA
The DNA here is from genome assembly GCF_056844665.1 of Chryseobacterium sp. FR048. Lineage (NCBI taxonomy): Bacteria > Pseudomonadati > Bacteroidota > Flavobacteriia > Flavobacteriales > Weeksellaceae > Chryseobacterium > Chryseobacterium sp. FR048. Next base: position 363,343 of record NZ_JBXDSE010000004.1, read on the forward strand.
ATGGAAAGGATGAAGAATTGTCAAGTATAGTTCTGGATAATCTTCTTTTTGCTCCTGGCAAAAAGCCGGTTTGTTTCCCTTTTCTCACCAATTATCCTATTCGTAGAACTTATTCAAAATCTGAATTAAAATTACCAGTTGATAGATTGTCAAACAAATCTGAAATAGAAGAGCTTAAAACAATATATCTGGATGTTTTGAATCCGGAACCAGCAAATACCTGTATTGATCTATATACTTTCAAAAGAGATCGGTTTAATTCGGGATATGAGAAAAAAATAATTACTGCAGGAACAATGCAGTTTATTCCTTTACCCGAAAAAAGAGAATTGATTCATATTTTATGGGAAAATGATAATCTCGTTTTTGAATGGTTTTCAGCTCCATTAGAGTACAGAAGTAAAGATGATATTGAGAACATTTTTGCTGAAACAAAAGATTATAAAGAGGAGAAAGCATATAGTAATAGTTCAACGATATTAACTATTAATTCAGGAGTTATTTTGAAAGAAGAAACTAAAATGTTGACAGATCTATTAAAATCCGAGGTCTGTTATATAAAATTCAAAGATAAGATCATTAAAGCATATCCTGTAGGAACAACGAATGAGCTTGATGACAATAAGTCTAATATTTTACAAATGGATCTTGATTTCAAAATATTTGTGAGTAATAAATAGTGTCCTTTAGTAGACCGATACAGTCTTTCATTTTTGTAAAAAAAATATGAAAGACTGTATTATTACTGACGAATTTATTATAGATCTTACTTACGTTAAAACTAATTTTACGGAGGAAAATCCCCGCTTTAAAGATACTTTTTGGACCAAATATACACTCCCGGTTGATATTCAGCTTACACGTGATTTTAAAAGTAAAGTAGGAAACTATTCTTCTTTTATTGCGATGAATCTTAGAAAGAATCAAGATTGTTACCATGTGTTTGAAGGAAAAATATTTAAAGGCAAACTAGAAATTTCCGATATCCGAAAAAAAACTATAAAAATACAGGTGGATAGCGGTTTTGAAACTTTACCAAATTTTGAAAAGAAACTCAATGAGCTGCCTTTTGCAGTTATAAAAGTTGATGATATCTACAGTCATGCAAATAGTATTGTAACCAAAAAATATCCGGAAGTAAATTACAATTTTCCTAAACTTATTCCTGTTGAATATAACAAAGACAGTCCTGAATGGAAATATTTTGGCGGTTTTTTAAACAATAGGATCTCTACACCACAAGGCTCAATATTTCCAGAAAATACAGTAGAAAATTCAATGGATGTTTATAATAGAAATATTATCCATCCACTGATTTATTTAATTCACATGTTGATAGTAGGCTTTGAAGATGCTGGCTTCATTTTAATGGGGGATATTTTAGAAGATAGGTTTTTACAAAATCGCTGTGTTTATTCCGGGGAAAAATATTATAGTACCGGGAATCAGGAATATCAAAAAGTAAATGTATTCCAGCTTGAATTTTTTGATCACGAGGATTTTTCAGGTAATATCTTTGGACATTGGGAAAAAAATATTAAAATCGATGCTCCTGGTAAATACAGATTAATAGGGTATGCCTTCACGGAAAATAGTGGGAATTGTACTTTAGAAGTTTTTAGAAATGGAGCTTCTATCTCCGTTATTGGGAGTGGTACCACATCTGACAAACTTTCATTTGATATAGTAATAGATGTTAGTATAGATGAAGCAGAGGCCGGAGTAGATTTGAAATTATTATATTTTGGTAAAGCAATCAATGATAAAAGTAATAACGAAGGAGTTAATATTGGAGTAGCAGAAATACAATTGAATCCAATAAGACAAAATACAGCCGATGGAACTGCAATACCATTCATTTTTAATACTGATCGTATTGACCTAAAAAAAGCCTGTCCTGATATGACTTTTGGTGAAATAGTTACAACAATAAAGAATTGGAGAAACTACGAATTAATTTTTGAAGGAAATAGGGTATTTATGAACACTATCAAAATTGATAAGACTAGAGATCCGGAAGATTTTAGACCCTATGAAATTGAGCAGCCTTTAATAAATTTTACTGAAAAGCAGTCATTTAATCTTAAGTTTCCAACGGTTGAAGGTCTTTCTTTGGATAATATTTATTATGATGAAAATGGTTATACACTGAATAAAAATACAGATGGAGACCAAACCACTGAAATTCCAATTAATGGTTTTTGTCTGCCTTTAGAGAAGACAAATGGAGTTACAACAGCAAAAACGTTCCAAGAAAATAGCCTGATGCTTGTATATTATGATGGACTAAATGAAAATGCAGATAATCACGCAAAAAACCCTCCTGGGTTACACGGTGTTCAATTAGCAGAAGAAAATAAAGAGTGGTTTATGAATCGACTTACTAACTTTATTTTTAGATGGACTTTTACTATTTATAAAAGTAAATTGAGAAAATTCAATATAAGATCTGAAATATTTGCGTACAATAAAAAGCATTGGATCAAGAGTTGGGTGAAAAATTCAATCTCCAAAAAGAAATACTCTGTAGAAATAGAAACGGAAACGTATTAAGAAAGCCCCCTTTTTTTTTAGGGGCTTTTATGTTTTAATCTAATAAAGTCAAAGTGTCAACAATCTCATCCTCCACAATATGAACATAGATCATTGTTGTTGATATTTTAGAGTGTCCTAATAAAATCTGTAAATCTTCTACCTTACCGCCTTTACGAAGATAATTTGTAGCAAATGTATGTCGGGCTACGTGAGCTGAAACTTTTTTTCTTATTCCTAAAAAAGAGCAGATCACTTTTATAGTTTCATTTATTGTTTTAGCAGTAATTTTATTAACAAACAGGCTTTGATCATGATCAAGAATTTTACGACAAGTAACATTTGTCATTAAAATTTGTTGTTTTTTTGATTTTTGATTCCAGAAATTAAAATAACCATCAGTAAGCTCATGTCTGTTAAGTTTTCGGAGGTCTTCTATACGAAGTCCAGTCATGCAATTAAATAGAAAATATCCTAATACTCTACGTTGGTGTTCCGGAATGAAAGAGGAAAAATAAAATTCTTTCATGCGATCTACTTCCGCAATTGTAAGGTTTGTTCTATGTGATTTATGCTGCTTTATCTTTATATCGTCAAGATCTATATTTATAACGAAGCCTCTTTTTTTAGCAATTTTAATATAGTGCTTTATAATTTTTATGTTACTATCAATGGTTACTTCTGCATTTCCTTTTTTTGAGGATAAATATTTTCTGTATTTTTTAATAAAGACATCATTAATTTCTCCAAATATGATACTAGATTTATACTCTTTCAGTTTTTCCAGTACAACCTTATGATTGTCTTTTGTGTCGAAAGTAATTTCTTTTAAATTCATTTCATATTCCATAAATGGAATGAAATCAATTGCAACATCAGGATATTTTAATAGCTGTGCGCATTTATCAACCGTTAAAACTTGATTATTAAGTCGAAATTGGATTTCAATCTTATTAATCTGAGCTTTTACATCTTTTATTATAAGATTATAAATATCAAGTTCTGGATTTTTAATAACTTGTTTTTTTGGATCCCAATCCGATTTGGTTAAAAAAATATCTGCTGGTATTCGTTTTCTTTGTCCGTGAATGTACAAATTGATATACAATGGATATTTTCCTTCTTTGTTTTTGTAGTCTGTTTTTAAGTAAAAAGAATATTTCATAGCTTTTATTATTGTAGTAGTGCTATGAAAAATCGACGAATAATTTTGTGCTGTTCCAATCATAGTTAAAAGTTTAAATTTTAACCGGTTGATTTTGTCACTGAAAAAAAAATTAGTGTCACAGTTGGTGACAAAAAAAGGAATAATAAGCATAAATTATATAAAATGGATCATTCCAATATAACCGTAATGCTTATTATTCCTGTATTTTGTAAAAATTCTTAAAATAGAATTCTTACATAAGTGACCTCGACAGGATTCAAACCTGTAACCTTCTGAGCCGTAATCAGATGCGCTATTCAGTTGCGCCACGAGGCCGTTTATTTTGTTATTGTTTAACGGTTGCAAATATACCACTTTTTTCCGTTCTTTGAAACATGAAAAAGAAAATTTTACTTTTATTTACGGTATTTTCGCTAATTGCCTGTAAAAGAGAAACAAAAATTTCGTCCTCAGATTGGACAAATATCTCAAATCGCACCCAATACAAGGAACAAGATGGAAGTTTGGAGCTGAAATCGGGAAATTTCACCTACAATTTCAAGCAAAATCAAACTCCTTTCAAGAAAATCATCCTACTTAATGCAAGTATGGCGGGGTATATTTCAGAGCTTGGAGCAGAAAATTTAATCATTGGAGTGTCAAGTCCTGAGTATATTTATTCAGAAAAAATCCAAAATCTGATTAAAGAAGGAAAAATTCAGAATGTAGGAAGCGATCAGAAGTATGATGTGGAGAAAATTATTTCCATGAAACCGGATGCGATTTTCACCAATTATATTGCAAGTTTTGATAATGCATATCAGTTATTGAAGAACAATGGAATTCAGGTGATATTTCTGGATGAGTACATGGAGCAGCAGCCATTACAGAAGACCGCTTATATCAAACTATTCGGGGAATTCTTAGGAAAAGAAAAAGAAGCCGTAGCTCAATACCAGGAAGTAGAGAAAAACTATAATGATCTGAAAAAACTGGCATTGACAGCAAAAGAAAAACCTGTGGTTCTGGCCAATGAAATGTATGGGGATGTGTGGTATCTTCCAGGAGGAAACACTTCCGTGGCGCATTATATTGCAGATGCCAACGCAAACTATATCATGAAAGATAATAAAGATGAAAAGGCTTTAACGATGAGCTTTGAAGAAGTCTATGCAAAGGCTGGTGGCGTTCAGTATTGGGTAAATGCAGGAAGTCATACCTCTAAAAAAGAAATGCTGGGAATGAATCCTTTCTATGGAAAACTGGAGGTATTCAACAAGGGGAAAATATACACGATCGCAGGAAAAGAAAAGATGAAAGCCAACGATTTCTTCGAAAGTGGGGTAGTGAGAGCTGATCTGATCCTTAAAGATTATATTAAAATCTTTCATCCTGAACTTTTACCGGATTACCAGCTTACTTATATGAAAGAATTGCAGTAACTCGCAGTATTTTTGCTTATTTTTGCCTTTCCTTTTTATTACGATATGTGGAAAAGAATTAAACAGTTTATTTTCATCGTTCTTGTATTGAACGTGGTTTTCATCATTTGGGGGAGATTTTTCAATCCACCCATTACCCTTACCCAGATAGGAGGTCTTTTTGAATATGGAAAACTGCACAGAGATTATATTTCCTATGATGAAATGGGAAGCAATGTGAAAAAAGCAGTGATCGCTTCTGAAGACCAGAAATTCTTTGATCATGACGGTTTCGACTATACTGCTATTGAAAAAGCAATGAAGTATAACGAAAAAGGTAAAAAAATAAGAGGCGGAAGTACCATTTCCCAGCAGACGGCAAAGAATGTCTTTCTTTGGCAGGGCAGAAGCTGGGTGAGAAAAGGCCTGGAAGCGGTTTATACCTTCATTATAGAAAAAGTATGGAGCAAAGACATTATCCTTGAAAGATACCTGAATTCCATTGAAATGGGGCAGGGAGTATTTGGTGTAGAAGCAGCAGCCCAATATTATTTCGGGAAATCATCTAAAGATCTAAGTGCTTCAGATGCAGCCTGGATTGCCGCTGTATTGCCCAATCCGAAGAAGTATGATCCTAAAAATCCTTCCCCTTATCTGAGAAAGAAACACAATTGGATCATGAGACAGATGAGGAATGTGAGTTTGAAATAGTATCTTTGTACTAATGAAATTCTTTAATTCCAGCACAAATTTTGAGTCAGTTCTTAAAAAATACTTTTCTTTTAAGAACGAAACCCTTTCTTTGGAACCGTTTGCCGAGTTTTTGGAGAGCGTAAAGATGGCAGACTTTACAGATGTGCTCAATTTTCTGAGAAGCAATCCCAATTTTGCTGAAAACTTTAAGCATTATATTCATAATATCTTCAAAGGAAGGCCCTTCAATCTTTCTTTGACGGAAGCCAACATTCTTTCAGAAAACGCCTTCTTTCCGGAACTTAAAAAAAGAATCCTGAACAAGGTTTTACCTCCCGTAGAAAACGAAAAAACGGTGTGGTATATGATCGATAATGTGAGTTTAAGACCAAAAAAAGATCTTAAATACCTGCACAATCTTCCGGAAAATGAAGTCAATGAATTTCTGAACCTGCTGGATGCTTCAGATTTTATCATCAAGCCTAATGTAAAAAAAGAACTGATCTTCTCGATGAACATCCTCTCCTGGAGGGTAACGGGAATGGCAATGGAAGTGGAAGTGGTAAGAATGGCTCCTCAGTACAGGAACCTTTCCAATCCTTTTCTTGCCCTGCAGAATGAGTTGGAAGCATTGGCGGATGACCTTGTGAAAGATCCCGGACTGCAACTGCATTCTAAGGACAGCAGATACAAGCAGATTAAGATCTATGCAGAACAGTGCCAGGAATTCGTTAATATTGCTTTTAAAAACTCTGCCAAATACGGTATCTCAGGAAAGATCAACCAATCATTGCTGAAGATCCGCCAGCAGACAGAAAGGATCTATGAAATTGTACAGTTGTTGGTGATTGACTCTGAAGAAGATGTCCTGATCAAATCTAAGCAGTTGGTCTTTAATATCCTGAATTATAAATCGCATAAGAACAATATTGCCGACCTGATCAACGACAGTACGAGGCTGATTTCGCATCTTATTACCAACCATACTGCCGAAGCAGGTACCCATTACATCACCTCTACCCGCAAAGAATATATGACCATGTTCTACAAAGCGAGTGGGGGCGGAATTATCGTAGGTGCGCTCTGCGTTCTGAAAATGCTGTATGGGTATATTCCCGGGAGCGACTTCTCCCACGCGTTTTTATATTCAATGAATTATGCGATGGGATTTGTAATGATCTACCTGATGGGGTTCACGCTTGCTACCAAGCAGCCGGCCATGACGGCGGCAACGATGACCAAAGTACTTTCTGAAGAAGGAAACGGGCAGAGAGATAATACAGAATTTGCCCATCTTGTATCAAAACTCTTCAGAAGTCAGTTTATTGCTTTTGTAGGGAATGTATTACTTGCATTTCCGGTAGCTTTGGCTATTATCTATGGTTTAGACGTATTCTTTTCTCAAAACCTTGCGGTTGAAAGATCAGACAAATTGCTGAAAGACCTTGATCCATTCAAATCCAAAGCGATTCTGCATGCCTCTATAGCTGGATTCTATCTCTTTATTTCAGGGATTATTTCCGGAAATATCGGAAACAATTCCGTTTTCTACCAGATCCCGGAAAGAATTGCCAAAAACCTTTCGATCAGAAGCTTTTTCGGGAAGAAATTTGCCAAAGGACTATCAAAATATTATGCTAAAAACTGGCCGGGAATCGTTTCCAATTTCTGGTTTGGGGTTTTCCTTGGGGCTACAGCTCCCGTAGGATTATTCTTTGGCCTTGACCTGGACATCAGACACATTACTTTTGCTGCAGGTAACTTTGCTTTAGGATTGTATGGGAAAGACTTCTCAGTAGATTCCTATACATTCTGGATCTCTTTTGTAACAGTATTCTTAATCGGATTCTTCAACTTCCTGGTAAGTTTCAGTTTATCCATGTTCCTGGCATTTAGATCAAGAAAGATGAACTTTGGGCAGGTAAGCGAGATTTACAAAGAGATTTTCAGATATTTTATGAAGCATCCATTGAAGTTTTTCTTTCCTTTACGTTCAGGATTGGATAAAAAAGCAGATGATTTGATGAGCAGTACAAAATCTAATAAATCAGAAGAACATTAATAAAATAAGAAAGCTACCATTTTTTGGTAGCTTTTTTCTATAAAATAAGTGATTGATTATACACAATAAGGAAGTTCCGGACATTCTGCTGGCAATTGCTCCCAAAACCCACATCCTGTCATATCTATGCAGCTTACTGCACAACACACCATTTGTCCCGCTCCTTGAACTTTTTTTAATGATTCTCTTGATAATTTCTTCGACTTAAGTACTTTTTTCATGGTAAATATTATTTTTTAGGTACTTAAATATATCACTTTATTTCGAAATATGTTTAATTATTTTAAAAATAAATTTTCTGTAACATCGATGAATAGGAGGAGATTTACAAAATCTGAAGATCATGAAACTGTTCCGTACCAAATTTATCCTGGAACTTCTTCAGATAGAAACCTTTACGCATTTTGAAATCGTGCTTCAATAATGGCGAATCAATTTTGATAATGATGCATCCGTTTTCAAGATTCACACTGCGAATCTCCTTAAACAGGCTTTCATCAAGGTAATCTTCAAGAAAATCCTTGATCTCAAATGCCACAAGTTTACCCTCAAAGCCATAAATCCTGGCAAAAGACTTCACCAGTTCAGACGATTGATATTCACGTTTTTTCTTCTTCATACTATTTTCTCTCTATAAATTCAGTAGTTAATCCTTTACTTTTAAAGAACTTTTCCAGTTCAGGGTAAAGGTATTCACAGGCTTCAATAGGCTCCAGCATTTTTCTGGGTAAAGACTCTATACCTGAACACTCAAAGCATATTTCAAAAAAGGCAAAAACCTTGTCGTTTTTATCATAAAACAGGATCGCATTTCTTGGGAAAAAACAGCCGCTTGTGGAGACAACGCCTATATAATATTTTCCGCAGGTATTGTAAATGACATCCGTCAATTCAGCAACTTCAGATGAAGTTAACGTCCTCGATTCCTGAATGCCTTCAAAAGCGGAATGATCAATAGCTTCCCTTAATTCAAATCTCTTATTTATTTTAATACTGTCGTAATATCTTGTAATCCGGGCAGAATCTTCCTTGGTTTTTGGCGGTGGTGGTAATGGTATATAAGTACTGGCACTGCTTTTCTTTAAATTCAGATTATAAGAAATGATTTTTACCTGAGTCGCTTTATTGAAAGGAAATCTGGCCATTCTCTTATCGAGTGGGATAGGCTTGAAATCTTTTCTAAGATCACCATCCTTATAAGAATTATATTCTGATAGAAGATCTACAGGCTTTCTCTTTTTCTTCTGACTGAAAGAAAAAAGAAAACAGAATGAAAATAGGATAAGTAAAACTTTTTGTATCATATCTCAAAGATTATACTTTCTTCATTGATTTTTTTTACCACACTTTCCGTTCTTTCCCTGTGGGTATCCGTAATAAAGATTTGCCCGAAGCTTTCTTTGTTGACCAATTCGATCAGTTGAGAAACCCTGGTGTCATCAAGCTTATCAAAAATATCATCAAGCAGCAGGATAGGCGTCTTTTTTGTCAGTTCCTTTACCAGACTCATTTGTGCCAGTTTTAAGGAAATAAGAAACGATTTCTGCTGTCCCTGAGAACCTATTTTCTTGATCAGAACATGATCCATCTCAAAAAGAAGATCATCTTTATGAATTCCTTTTGAAGTATAAGTCAGCATACGGTCTCTTTCAAGGCTTTCCTTTAAAAGGTGTTCAAAAGAGTTTTCAAGCAGGTGAGATTCATAGAGCACAGATACGGCTTCTTTTCCACCCGAAATAATCTGATAGAAATTCTGAACGATAGGGTTCAGCTGTCGTACAAAGTCTTTTCTTTTAGTAAAGATCTTAGTCCCGAATCGGATGATGGGATCGTCATAGATCTCCAGTGAATCCTTATCCCAGGTTCTGTTTTTGGCAAAATATTTTAATAAGGCATTTCGTTGCTGAATCGTTTTCTGATACTGAATAAGATCAAAAAGATATTCAGAATCGGTCTGGGAGATCATCGCGTCCAGAAACTTACGTCTGCTTTCCCCGGAATCTGAAATAAGATTGGAGTCATAAGGCGAGATCATCACACTGGGCAGATAGCCAATGTGATCGGCAAGCCTGTCATAGCTTTTATCGTTCTTTTTGATGACTTTTTTAGCTTCTCTGGGTTGGGTAATTCTGATGATGTCATCGCTGTCATCATTCAGGATCTCAGCATCGATGGTGAAAAAATCCTCTTCACTCTTAATATTGTTGAGGTCCGTATTTCCCAAAAAGCTTTTCCCTACGGATAAATAATGCAGGGCATCCAGAATATTGGTCTTTCCCACACCGTTATTCCCTACAAAACAGTTGATTTGCGGGGAAAATTCAAACTTTTTTTCAGAGTGGTTTTTGAAATTGTATACGGAAAGCTTTTTGATAATCATTCGTCAAAAATACTCCATTATTAGTAAAAATAAAAAAGGAAGTGCAGAACAAGTTTCGACCCCGAATGAAAAATAGGCGTCATCTCTTTTGTTTTCAGAGAAATAAATAAAAATATAGCTGATGATACTGCTCATAAAAAAAGCCAGGCCGTATGATGGCTGAAGATAGAAAATCCCGATGACCGTACTGATGAAAACCAGAGCATAGGCAATGTATTTTGTGTTCTGAACACCAATCATCATAGGAAAGGTTTTTACCGTATCACTATTCATATCCCGGATGTCGAACGGAAGAACGAGTGCCGTGATAAAGAAAAAGCTGATCAAAAAAATAGGAATACTGAATTCAGGAAGAGTAAGCCAGCAGTTGACCAATGCCCAGACCAGTCCTACATAAAAGACTTTCAGTAAAGGGATCTTTCGGATGTAAACCTCAAGAAAAAAACTGTTGTAAAGCAATCCCAGTACTACAATGATGAACCATTTCAAAAGCCTTATTTCATTGTGATTGTGAATGATCAGAAAAGCACATCCGATTCCGGCAACAGCATTTACAACCAGTATTTTTAAGAAATGTTTGGTGTATTGATATTTAGTGTACAGATAACCACTGAAATAGGTGATGAAAATCAACAGAATAGTAGGGAAACGGAATGTGTTTTGCTCCTTCATAAAAAATACTGCAAAAAGGGTTCCCATCAGAGAGACATATAGCTGGCTGTCTATGATGTATTTTTTCAGTATTTTTAAAACATTCATTTATCAAAATTAATACCTATGAAAATTATCTCCAAATCTGTTCTTCTCTTTTTTGCTTTTTCATGCATATTTTCCCATGCACAGCAGTTTTATGAAGAACAGTGGAAGAAAATAGCAGAAAGTTATCAGAATGGAACCTTTAAATCTAACCTGCCCGTTGTTCTTGAGATTCAGAATAAAGCGGTAGCAGACAACAATACTACGGAGATTATCAAATCTCTGAAGGCAGAATTTGCCATCTATAAAGCCACTCAGGATGATCCGAAAAACGACTATGCTTCCGTTTTTTTCTCCAAGATCAGCAATATGGAGAAACGGCTGAAAAATGATGATCTGCTTTTCTTCAAAGTACTGGAGATTGAATTTTTTGAGAATTATTATGACCTTAAAAAATGGGAAATCCAGAAAAGGACGAATATGGCTAAAGGTGATCTTTCAGAAATAGAGTCCTGGACAAAGCTCGATTTTAAGAATTTTTACCTGAAGAGATTTGCAGAAATGACAGCCGCGGATGATAAGCTCAGGAAAATCAGTATGGATAAATATAAAGATGCTTTTGAAAATGAGCGTGACTTTCAGTTTTTCCCAACACTCTACGATTGGAACGTTAAAAAGAATATAGACTTCCTGAATAACAGTGATATATTCACCAAGGATGAATTAAAGGAAAACCAGGTGGTTATTCTGGCTTTGTACCAAAATCTGATTGATGCTAATACCGGTAATTCCAGATTATATTTCCAGCACCAGAAGCTGATCTATGAAAACAATACAAAAAAAGATGGGAAGCTTCTTGAGAAACAGATTGCTTTGGTAAACTCTTCTGTAAAAGGAGATTATAAGATTTTTATTGTAAAGGATGCGGTACAGGGGCTGATCAATACATCCAAATTCAACCAGGCTGTAGACTTGATCGATAAAATGAAAAAAGAATACCCTGAGTCAAAATTTCTGAGCAATATCATTCAGCAGGAAAAACAGATAAAAACATCCTCTGTTTCTCTTTTCTTTGAAACTCACAACGAGCCTGGAAAGCCTATTCAGATAGTAGCAAGCCATAAAAACGCAGACCATTTTGTTCTTAAAATATACCAGCTCAATGATATTATCAAGCAGCTGAAATATCTGGGGTCTTTGGGCTATGGCCGGCATTACCTCACCAATGAAGACTATGACAAAATAAATAAGACTCTGGTGAGAACAGATACCTTTACACTTCCCAACAAAAAAGATTATCTGGGATATAGCACAGCGTTAGAAATAGAAGCGCTTCCGAAAGGAATATATTTGGGAGAATATATTAATGGAGATAAGGTTTCAAAATTCATGTTTATTGTAACCTCTTCCAGAGTTATTTATGATGAAAAGAAAGATTATATTCTGGTTGACCGCGAGACCGGAAAATTAAAGCCCAATACCAGGCTTTTTAAATATGATTTTGCAGATTATTCTGGTATAGACGAAACCAAACTGATGATTGCTACGGATAATCTGGCAAGATTTACGTCAGAAAAAGTAGAATATCAGACGTATCGTCATCTGTTCTATGATCCGGCAGGAAATAACTATAATATAGTACAGAGTCCCTATCTTACCAGATCTTATGAGGATTATTACCCTATTACTCAGTTTTTCCTGGACCGCCAGATCTTCAGGCCTGGGCAAACTATTTATTTTAAAGGCATCTCTACCTATGCGGATAAAGAGAAAAAAAGAGAAACGCTGATTATTAACAATGAGCAGACAGTCACTTTGTATGATGTCAATAGCCAGGTGATCAGTTCTCAGAAATTCACGACCAATGCATTCGGGTCTTACAGCGGGAGCTTTGTTTTACCAAAAGACAAGCTGAATGGTCAGTTCAGGATTGAAGTGTCGGGAGAATATAAAGGAAATAGCATCTATGGAAGCAGGTCCTTCTCTGTAGAAGAATATAAGCGTCCTAAATTTGAGATCACTTTTGATACCATCAAAAAAGAATATAAATATGGAGAGACCATCGAGCTGAAAGGGAAGGCTGTTACGTTCTCAGGAATTCCGTTGAGCAATACCAATGTTAACTACGAGATTAAAAGAGAGAATATCCGTCAAAGGTATTTCTGGTGGTATCCTTATGATCACTCCGATAATGAAAACTCAATCCTTGGAAAGGCAGAAACCAATGAAAAAGGAGAATTCGTGATTAAGATCGACCTTAAAAAAGATGAAAATACAGAAGGAATACAGGTTCACAACTATAAAGTAAAAACTTCGGTAACGGACATTAATGGCGAGACCCAGTCGGCAGAAACGGATGTGAAGGTGGCTTCAGTAACCCATTATTTAAAAACCGATGAAATAAAGCAGGTTTCTGCGGAAGATAACCTGAAAATAAAAGTCACCGCTTTCAATTACAATGATGTTTCTGTAAACAAAAGCTACAAAGTAAAACTGATACAGCTGAAGCAGCCAAATCGGGTGTTGAGAAGCAATTTTGAACAGAATGTTCAGAATCTACCGTCAATGTCCAGAAGTGAATTCCTGAAAAAATTCCCACATGACCGCTACGACCAGTCTGAAAATCGTAAAAATTGGGAGACCCTGAGAACTCTTATAGACGAAACAAAAGATGGCAAAGAACTGAATCTGGGTCATCTGGAACCGGGAGATTACAAACTTTTGGTATATAATGTCGAAGGAAAAGATACCATAAAAGTGGAACAGAACTTTGATGTCTGGAGTAAAAAAAGACTGGGTAAAGATCAGTATCCGTTTCTAAAAGTGGTAGGCCCGAAAGATGAGGTTGTAAGAGGTTCCCAGGCTGTTGTGTATGCTTATTCTGCAATTCCTGATGCCTTTGTGAATGTTTATTTACAGAATGGGCAGGGGAAAAAGACGATGGAAAGAAGGAAGTTTACCAATGGCGTTTTAGCGTATAGCTTTCCCGTATCATCGGAAAAAAATACTACAAAATACAATGTACAGTTTGTATTGGCTTCCTATAATGATGTACAGAATCAATATGCCCGAATCAATATTAAAAATGAAAAAGATCCATTGAAAATTGAGCTGACGACTTTCAGAGATAAAGTTGAGCCCGGATCTAAAGAAAAATGGAGCATTAAGATCTCAGGAAGAAACAATGAAAAAGTAGTCGCTGAGGTACTTGCCAATATGTATGACAAATCTTTGGATAAGTTCGCTCCCAATACCTATAGCTTTGTAAAATCTTATATACCTGTAAATCTCATAGAAGATTACAACGTCAGAAACCTTACGCAGACACTGGAATGGTATCAGCGGGTGAATTATGAAGAAACCAAAGGGATTTATATTCCGAAGTTCAATTGGTTTGATCAAAATATATTTTACAAATTGATGCAGAAATATGGGCTGACTGTAGATACGGACGGTGATGGGATTGATGATATGGTTGATGCCTGTCCTACCGTTCCTGGAATTGATTCTTACAATGGATGTCCAAAGCCAAAAAGTATGACTGCAATGGAAGTAAGTAGTGTAAGAGAGGAAAGAGTAAGGAGTCGATTTGACAATGATGATAAAATGGGAGCCGCAGATAAAAAGCAGGCAACGGAAGCAAAACAGAAAGAAGACCTGAATGATGTGAAAGCCCGTCAGAACCTTAACGAAACCGCATTTTTCTATCCGAATCTGAAAACCAATGCCAATGGAAGCATAAGTTTTGAGTTTACAACACCAGAAGCTCTTACCAAATGGAAACTGATGTTTCTGGCTCATACTACAGATGTGAGAACAGCAGTTCTGGAGAAAGATATTATTACCCAGAAAAAACTTTCCGTAAATCCTAACTATCCAAGATTCCTGAGAGAAGGCGATGAACTGAATTTTCAGACAAAAATATCCAACCTTACCGATAAGACGATGTCCGGAGCAGCTTCTCTGCAGATCCTCAATGCTGAGACCAATGAAGATATTTCTCAGCTGTTCGGAATTAGTTCATCAGTACAGAATTTTGAGGTAAAAGACACCGGAAATTCCGTGGTGAACTGGAAGATAAAAACACCGTTCAACAAAGTTTCGTCCATCATCATCAAAGTAGTGGCAAAAGCAGGATCGTATTCTGACGGAGAACAGATTCCTGTTGCTGTACTTTCCAATAGAATGCTGCTTACGGATGCGGTTCCGATCTTTGTGAAAGAAGGCCAGACCAAAACATTTACCCTTGATAATCTCAAAAATAACACCTCTGCAACAGCAGAAAATATCAGCAATACCCTGGAACTGAAAACCAATGCGGTTTGGGAAATCCTTTTTGCCCTTCCGGATCTGAGCCGCAATTTGAATATTTCTTCTGATGAGATATTCAATACCTGGTTTGCAGACATTGTGGGAACCGAAATCTTTAAAGCCAATCCGAGGATGAAAGCTGTTTTCGATGAATACAAAAGTGCAGACCTTCTGAAAAGCAATCTTGAGAAAAACCAGGAATTGAAGCAGGTCTTGCTGGAAGAAACCCCTTGGGTACTGAATGCCAAATCGGAAACCGAAACCATGAACAGAATTTCAAGACTTTTCGAAGTCAATATAATGAAAGCATCCATCAACAGAGATTGGAAGCTGCTTTTGGAATTTCAGAACAGTGACGGAGGCTTCCCATGGCTGCCGGGATTCAGAAGTTCATATGTTTCTTCATTATACATCCTCAAAAATCTTGGGAAAATAAACGAATGGCTGAAAGGAGGAATATCTGAATATCAGTCGGGACAAGACAGCATGGTATCCCGCTTGATTCATTATATCGACAGGGAGCTGGAGACCCACTGGAAAGAAAATGAAGACACCCCATGGAGCAACTTTGCACTGGATTATCTGGATGCAAGACGGTATTGGGAAAAAGAATATCCGCTGCAGGGAACCGGTGCAAGTCTTAAAAAAAGCATTATCACCCGTGCCGATAAATTTAAAATTACAGATTTTACCTTCTTCGGACTTCACAGAGCAGCGCTTATCTATGACAGCTACGGACTGAAAAATACCTCTGAAAAACTGATTAAATACCTTAAAGAAACTTCAGTGTCTTCAGAAACACAGGGCGCTTACTGGAAGCAAAACCTCAATGACTGGGGCTGGTATGAATCTAAAGCCGTGAACCACGCCGGAGCCATAGAAGCAATCAGCAAAGTTACCCCGAAGGATGTTGATTTTATTGAAGAATCAAAAGTATGGCTGGCTACCCAGAAAGAAACCAATTCGTGGGGGAATTCCAGAACAACCGCTGAAATTATTTATACCCTGATGAATTCCGGAAAATCATGGACTACCCCTGACGCGGATAAAGCAACAGTAATTTGGGGTGGCAAGGAAGTGTCGCCACAGACGAAAACAACAGGCTTCCTGAAGCAGACAATATACTCTGATAAGGTTGATAAAAAGCTGGCTGAAGTTACCGTAACAAAACCCGGCCCGGGAATTGCACAAGGTGGATTGTTCTGGCAGTATTATGAAAACCTTGAAAGTGTAAAATCTACAGAAACCTATCTTTCTATGACAAGAGAATATTATAAAAAGATAAAAACGACAAACGGCGAAGAGCTGGTCAAAATTACAGAGAGCAGTCCGCTTGCTGTAGGAGATCGGATTACCGTAAGGATGATTCTGAATACAGACCGTCCGATGCAGTATGTTCACCTGAAAGATATGCGAGCTGCAGGGCTTGAGCCTGTAGATGTACTTTCCGGGTATCAGTATAAAAATAATCTGGGCTATTATCAGGCAACCAAAGATGCCTCTACCAACTTCTATATTTACTACATGCCGAAAGGAAAATATGTATTTGAATATGATCTGGTATGTAATGCTTCAGGGAGTTTCTCCAGTGGTTTTGCCACCCTGCAGAATTACTATGCGCCTCAGATGAATGCCCGAACCAAAGGAGATAAATTAGAAATTAAAAAATAAACAGTTACCAAATGAGAAATGTCAGACTATTGATCATGTTGCTGTGTTTTAGCTTGTATTCTAAAATGCATGCACAGCAGTATTACGACGGACAATGGAAAAAGATTATGGAAAACAGCAGCAGAGGAGCTTATAAATCTAATCTTCCCATTATTTCAGAAATACAAAAGCAAGCTATGAAAGAAAATAATACCCTTCAGCTGATCCGTTCCCTGAAATCGGAATTCAATATTGTCAACCAGACGGTGGATGATGATCAGAATAATGCTGCTTCAAAGTTTTTCAAAAAACTTCAGGAAACAGAAGGAAAATTAAAAGGACAGGATAAATTGGTATATCAGGTTCTGCTAAGTGGTTTTTTAATGGATTATTATGAGCAGAATCAGTGGCGGATCAATGGGAGAACCAATATCAATTCTCAGGATGTTACTCAGATTGAAACCTGGAGCAAGCTTGATTTTAAAAACTACCTGAAGAAAACCTATCAGGAACTTGATCTTCAGGATCAGGAAATGAAAAAAGTTGCTCTGAAAAAATACAGCGGATTGTTTTCAGAAAGCAAGGATATTGCCTTTTTCCCTACGTTATCAGATTGGTATTCGCTGAAAAAAATAGAATTCTTATCATCAGGCACTCTTTTTACAAAGAATGAACTTACGGAAAATACGATTCAGATCAATACTATTTATGACGGTCTGATCGCTCAGAATACGGGAAATCCGAAGCTGTACTTCATGAATGCAAAGCTGGTGAAGAATTGTGATCTGAATCGTTGTAAAAATAAACTTGAGCCGCTTCAGAACCTTGTAAAATCCGGTGAAGAAGGAGACTACAAAGTATTTATCATGGGGGATATTATGGATGAGCTTGTTGATCAAAAGAAAACGAAAGAAGCTCTTGAAGTAGCAGCCCAGGCGAAAAGCCAATATCCGAAATCTCCTTATCTGGGAAATATTAAAAACAGAGAAGAGCAGATTGTCAATCCTGTACTGAGCATTAAATATGAATCTCAGACGCAGAATAACAAGCCCATTCATTTTGTGGCAGAATATAAAAATGTAACAGAGTTCTCTTTAAACATCTATGAAGTAAAAGGCGACTTTATGTCACTGATGCAGTATGTTCAGAGTCCCTACAACAATTCATTTGCAAAAGTGAAAAAAAGTCTGGTAAGAAAAGAAACCTTCCAGCTTGCTGCCCCGAAAGATTATCAGCCTCATAAAACTTCTCTGGAGATCCAACCACTTCCATCCGGAGTTTATCTTGCTGAATATCTCGTAGCGGGAGAAAAGATGAAATCAGATGAGGAGCCGCAGAATCTCTATTTTCTGGTTTCAGGAAATAAAATTATTTATCAGTCGAAAACAGATAGAAACGTACTTACAGATGAACTGAAACTGGTTAACAGTGAAAACGGGAAACCACAGACCAACGAAAATCTTACTTTTTATGAATTTGTATCCAACAGAACTTTAAACAAATTAGAAGGAAAGACAGACGAAAAAGGCGTTTTTAAATTTCCGGCCACTGCAAGCAAAGAATATTACAGAACCTATCTGATTCAACAGCCTAAGACAAATGATTTCCAGATCATGCAGGTCTATGGTAACGGAACTTATAATGAAAATTACAATCCGAATAAGCAGACCCGTACTACGGCACAGATCTTTACAGACAGAGCCATCTACCGCCCGGGGCAGACCGTTTACTTTAAAGTGATCAATACCAGAATTGAAAAAGAAGTAGAATCTGTGATTTCCGGGCAGAAACAAACGATCACTTTGCTGGATGCCAATAACCAGGAAGTTTCTTCGCAGGACTTTACCACCAACGAATTTGGTTCCTATCACGGAAGTTTTGTTCTTCCCAAAGGAAAGCTGAACGGTACTTTCTATATAAGAACCGTAGGTGAACCGCGTGGATCTAAAAATATCAGAGTAGAAGAGTATAAAAGGCCCAAGTTTGAAATCACTTTTGATCCCGTAAAAGAAGAATACAAATATGGACAAACCATAGAACTTAAAGGAAAAGCCCATATGTTTTCCGGGGTAGCGCTAAGCAATACCACTGTAAATTATGAAATCAAAAAACGGAATATCAGATGGATGTATTTCCGCGGATACCCGAATGACGGAGGAAATGAAAACTCGATTCTTGGTGAAACCAAAACCAATGAAAAAGGAGAATTTACCATTCGCCTGGACCTTAAAAAAGATGAAAAACTGGAAGGAATACAAATTGATAATTATGAGATCAATGCTTCCGTTACAGACATTAATGGTGAAACACAGACGGCAGATACCCAGCTGAAAGTATCTTCGGTTTCCCATTACATCAAGGCGGACGACATCAAAGATGTATTCAACGATGAAAATGTAAAGCTTAAAGTAGAAACCAAAAACTATAACGAGCAGAATCTTAAGAAACCCTATCAGGTAAAACTGTCAAAACTTTCCGCACCGGACAGGATCTTCAGAAGCAATTTCAAATCTGAGATTCAGAATCTTCCGAAATATTCAAAAGAAGAATTTATCGGCAAGTTCCCGCACGATCTTTTTGATAAGAATGATGAAATCAAAAACTGGAAAACAGAAAAGACAGTTGCTGAAAGACAGCAGCAGCCTTCAGAAGAATCTCTGGATCTTGGGAAGTTAGAGCCCGGAGACTACCAACTGGAGCTGTTCAATATCGAAGGCAAAGACACCATACAGTCTTCTCAATATTTCAGTGTTTGGGACAAAGGAGCTTTGAAACCGGCTCAGAAAACATTCCTGACGATTATAGCACCTAAGGGAGAGCAGACAAGAGGAGAAAAAGCAAAAGTCTATGTATTTTCTGCAATTCCTGATGCTTTGGTAAATGTTTTTGTACAGGACGGATCCGGTAAAACTATTGCAGAAAGCTATCCTCTGAAAAAAGGAATGCTGGAATATATGGTTGAGATTCCTAAAGATAAAAGTGTATCTGATCTGAATCTTCAGTTTCAGGTCGTGGCTTTTAATGACGTCAATACACAGACTGCTGTTTTAAAAATCAAAGATACCGAGAGTCCATTAAAAATCGAAACCGTTACTTTCAGAGATAAACTGGAACCAGGTTCAAAAGAGAAATGGACGGTAAAAGTAACTGGGAATGATAAAGAGAAAATCAATGCCGAAGTGCTGGCCAATATGTATGATATGTCTCTGGATCAGTTTACTGTGAACACTTACAAATGGAACCGATTGTATGCACCATATAGAAGAATTACCACATACGACATCAGAAATTATCTGGAAGAAAGAGTATATCAGAAAAGATTGAGCTATTTCAATGGCAGCAGTGTGGAGGTTCCTGATTTTAACTGGTTTGATGGATATGACAATTTTATTGCTCTGCAAGGAGATGCAGCAGGGGCAATGGAAGGAACTAAAAATGCAGCATATTCACCGCCACCACCATCTACAGGAGCAAAGGCCAGTGTAATGATGAAGAGGTCTGCGGATAAAATGGAAATCATTCAGAATGTTGTTCCTGCACCAGTAAAAGCTCCGAAATCTGAACTTCCGCCATTACCGGCAGAGCAGGAGAATCTTGAAAAAGTAGCTGTCCGTATGAACCTTAATGAGACTGCATTCTTCTATCCGGATCTGAAAACTGATGCCGAAGGAAATGTCAACTTTGAATTCACTTCTCCGGAAGCATTGACAAAATGGAAACTGATGTTCCTGGCACATACCAAAGATGCAAGAGCCGCAACACTGGAAAAAGAGGTAGTGACCCAGAAAGAATTCTCTGTAACTCCGAATTATCCAAGATTTTTAAGAGAAGGAGACGAACTCAACTTACAATCGAAGCTGTCAAACCTTACCGATAAAAAATTAAGCGGTACCGCCGAGTTACAGATCTTAGATGCCTTCACCAATGAAAATATATCTTCAGTTTTTGGAGTAGCATCAGGCGTACAAAACTTTAATTTAAATGAAAACGGAAACGGAGAACTTACATGGAAACTGAAAGTTCCGAACAATGTTTCATGCATTATTGTAAAGGTCGTAGCCAAGGCTGGAGCTTATTCTGATGGTGAGCAGCAGGCTATTGCTGTATTGCCAAACAGAATGCTGGTAACAGATGCCGTTCCTGTTTTTGTAAAAGAAGGAGAAACGAAGACATTTGTTTTAGATAATCTTAAAAATAATACTTCTTCAACAGCGGCTAATGTTTCAAATACTTTGGAATTGACCACGAACCCGATCTGGGAAATCATGTTTGCCCTTCCAAGTCTGAAAAACGATCAGAACAATTCTGCCGATGTCATTTTCAACAAATGGTTTGCAGATGTACTGGCCTCAGAAGTATTTAAAGCCAATCCGAAAATGAAAAACGTTTTCGAAGAATATCAGAATAAAGGATTATTAAATTCTAATCTTGAGAAAAATCAGGAGCTGAAACAGCTGTTATTAGAAGAGACTCCGTGGGTATTGGAAAGCAAAAATGAAGGCGAGCAGATGCAGAAACTGGCACTATTGTTTGATGCCAATACGATGAGGAATTCAATCAATCAGGATTGGAGTGATTTCAAAAAACTGCAGAATCCGGACGGAGGTTTCTCATGGTATGCAGGCTATCCGAGCTCTTACGGAACATCTTTATATATTCTTAAAAATCTAGGAAAGATCAATGCCTGGTTAAAAGAAAATGTGAAAGATTACCAAAGTGCAGATCAGCAGGAATTGGTTACAAAACTGATTCAGTATGTGGATACCGAAATCAATAAATATACGGATCTGAAAAAAGGAAACGTCTGGAACAACTGGACCCTTGATTATCTGGATACCCGAAATTATTGGGAAAAACAATATCCTTTAAAAGGAAAAGGGGCCGCATTGAAAGCGCTGGTAAAGCAAAAAGCAAAAACAGCCAAAATCACAGACTTCACTTTCTTCGGACTTCACCGTGCTGCGTTGCTGATGAATGACTATGGATTGAAAGCCGTTTCGGATAAACTATTGACTTATCTTAAAGAAACTTCCACAGACACCAAAACACAAGGCGTTTACTGGAAGCAGAACTTAAATGACTGGGGCTGGTTCGGCTCAAAAGTAGTGAACCATGCAGGAGCATTAGAAGCATTCAACAAGTTGAAACCTGCTGACCAGAATTTTATAGAAGAGATGAAAATATGGTTGGTTACACAAAAAGAAGTAAACTCATGGGGAAGCTCAAGAGGAACCTCAGAAGTGATCTTTACGATACTGAATTCAGGAAAATCATGGACGGGTACTGAAAGCGACAAAGCAACCATTGTATGGGGCGGAAAAGAACTGGCTCCTCAGACACAGGCAACAGGATATGTGAAATCAGCCGTAAAATCAGAGACGATAGACAAAAATCTGGCAACAGTGACGGTAACAAAACCTGGTCCGGGAATTGTTCAGGGTGGTTTATTCTGGCAGTATTATGAAGACCTGGATAAAATAAAATCTTCTGAAAACTATATTTCCGTGACCAAAGAACTTTACAAAAAAGTAAAAACCGTAAACGGAGAAGAGCTTCAGAAAATTTCACCGGAAACCCCATTGAAAGTTGGCGATAAAGTGACCGTAAGAATGATTCTGAACACAGACAGAGCGATGGAATTTATCCATATTAAAGATATGCGTGCTGCAGGATTCGAGCCAACGGATGTTTTATCCGGGTATCAATGGAAAAATAATCTGGGCTATTATCAGTCAACAAAAGATGCCTCTACCAATTTCTATATCCAGTATATGCAGAAAGGGAAGTATGTGTTTGAGTATGATGTGGTTGCTAACGCCTCAGGGAAGTTCTCCAACGGGATCACAACGATGCAGAATTATTATGCTCCACAGATGAATGCACACACAAAAGGAACGGGTGTTCAGATTTTGGAATGATTTTTGGCTATAGGGTAGTGAGTAAAATTTAAAACCAAATAAAATGAAATTTTCAAAAACTTTAATTACAGGATTGGTATTGATGGCCGGGGTAAATGCTTTCGCTCAAAAGAAAGCTGAAAAGTTTGAAAAACTACAGATTGAAATGTTCCCAAAAGCTAAAGAAGGATATAAGCAAGTATATGTGCAGCTTCCAGTAGCCAAAAACGAAAACGATTTAAAAGTGGAAGTTTTTGTGGGAGTTGAAAAAATGTTAGACTGTAACAATTACTCTTTAATGGGAGAAATGAAAAGTCAGGATCTTCAGGGATGGGGATACAACTATTATGAAGTAGAATCAAAAGGAGAGACTGTAGGAACATTAATGGCTTGCCCGGGACAAAAACCAACTAAAAAGTTTGTTACCCTTAAACCGGAAATCGTAAGATACAACAGTAAACTTCCGTTAGTATTTTATGTACCAAAAGACATTGAAGTACGTTACAGAGTTTTACGTCCGGATGCTGCCATGAAAAAAGCAGTTCAAAAGTAAAATCAGCTTATTATAATTATATAACGAAGGCTCCTCACAGTGATGTGGGGAGTCTTTTTTATTGCGATGATCATTTAAAGGAAGATTTGTTTTGAGGAGGGGTTTACATGAATACCCTATATATGGCTGTCGATTTTATGTTTTGGCTAAAGCCAATTGGAATTTTTATTTTTTGTAAAACGGACTAAAGTCCGTTCCTATTGAATATGAATGACTTTCTTATTTAATTTATACTCCTTTATGCTCTATTGTACTCTTAGTTTTCATTGCGTATTCACCCCCCCCTTTATCATTCTGCAGGAATCCAAACTTATCCATTACAATGAGAGTATTTACTTTTGAATCATTAAGAAAGGTTTGGTTTTAATATTAAACTTAGAAAAAAATTATTTGGATCATAAATAAAACGCTGCCTATGCCATCCAATGCCCGATAATATTCACATTCCATCCTTCCGGAGTTTTTTTGATAAGATAAGTAAGCCCTGTTGTTGGAGTATCAATCATAAAAATATAGGTGTCTTTCTCCTTATCACAACGAAAAACTTTGCTGTAATAAGCTTTGAAGTTGTTCATATAATTGAACTTACGGTATTCTGCATATTCTTTTGAGGTCAGAAAAATGATTTTTTCATCAATGGGCTCTATTCCTTTCAGGTTCTCATCATCTGTAACGATGACTTTATAATTCAATGAAGTCATGAAATCTTTTTTACGTTCAGGAAGGTCTTCTCTTTGTTTCTTCAAATCAACTTTAAATGTAGCTAACGGAATGAAAAACTCTTCATGGAAGGGATTCTGATGTACTGTAATATCATAATTGCCATACATAATGCCCTGCAGAAGCTTGGTGAAATCATTTTCAGGCGTTTTGTATTTTGGGTTGTTGTCTTCAGCATCACCGATACCGTCGCCGTCTGTATCTTTTGAATAGGGATTGGTAAAAAGCTTTCTGGTTTCTTCAATATCATTGATGCCGTCTCCATCAGAATCTTTTAAGATCTCCGTAAGATCCAAAGTCAGCAATGCATTGTCTTTTACGGTGGCATATTCAGGGGAAACTCCATAAACGCTATGTTGTGTCATTCGTTTAATGTCTGCTTCAATCTGTAGGTGATTATCATCCTTCCACAACGGATACCTGGAATTGCTTTTTAAAAAATAATGTTGATTGACAGCTAATCCTGTAAAATAGTTTTTCCACGTTTTGCCATTGTCTTTTGAAATCCTTAGATAATAGTCATTCGATAAAAAAGAATCAGTGGTGTACAATATAACGGTTGTTCCGTTAAGTTGCCCGGTCTTAATGATTAATGGAACGGGAATATCATTTACTTTCTTAGCAAATTCTTCCTGCATGATGGTATATCTGGCATCAAAACTATCGTACGGCAGATCTTTCGTTCGCTGCTTTATGGGATCAATGATATTTTCTGATTGAGCATTTTCTTTAATATATTTTACCGAGATATATTTAAAAGGGGGAGTAAGTGCCTCTTCTTTCTTCACCGGCCGGAAAAATATCTGTGAATGAGAAAGACTGTCCTTTAATTTTTCAAACTGAACACACTTGCATCCGTCTGTTTGCTGGGAAAAAAGAACATAAAAAGGGAACAACAAAAGTAGAGTTATGATTTTTTTCAAAGTTTTTTAGTTTTTAATTAACATTTAAACGGATTGTACAAAACTTTATTTTAAAGAGCTTTATATTTAAACAGATTTTAAACTTGTTTTAAATTCACTGTTTTGTGGGATTATGATTAATGATTTAAACTTTTTTTGCATTATATTTGTTATAAACATAAACCATGAAAAACAATTTATTGATTTTTACGTTTAGTTTTTTGGCTTTCCCTGCTTTGGGATGGGCACAGTCTGCTCCTGATTTTAAGGAACTTTTAGACAGTGCTATGGTTCGGGATTCGAACCTCAAAATGCAGATTACCCAAAATAAACTTACCGATCTTGACGAGCATAAACTGAAAGATATTTTCCTTCCTACTTTGGAACTGAGTGGAAAAGCCGGGTATCTCAACGGAACCGCAAGACTTACGTCACCGGAAATTAATCTCGCTCCTTTTATCAATATTCCTGAAGGCGCTTTCAACAATAACTTCAATGTATCCGGATTTTCGGGGATCGCAAAGGCGGATGCCAAGATGCTCCTGTATTCCGGAGGTAAGGTGAAATACCTGAAGAAGGCCGTAGAAGAAAAGAAAAAGTCTGAAGATATTCTGCTGGAGAAGACTAAAGATGAAGTAGTGGCAACTCTTTCCCGGGCTTACGATCAATTGGCACTCATTCACCAGTCCAGAAAAGTACTGGATGAAAGTACCAAAAGACTGGATATTAATAAAAAGACCGCAGACAAAGCCTTAGGCTATGGACTGATCACTCCTTATGATCACAAAAAGATCGAGCTTGCCCAGGCCACTTTAAATGCCAAAGTAATAGAATACGAAGGAAAAAAAGAACTGCTTCTTACCCAGCTTTATATTTTAACGGGAATAGACAGAGAACGTCTGAGAATGATTGATCCTGTACTGTCACCTGTAGAATTGCTTTCTCCCGAAAAAGGAATAGAGCAGAGAGCGGAAATCCGTGCCCTTGAGCATGGGATCACTGCAGCAGATTACAAAATAAAAGCGGAGAAAACCTGGATGATTCCTAAAGTACAGCTGATGGCTTCCGCTTATTACATCGGGCTTTACGGAAACCGTATCAAAAGTTCCGAGAATGTGATTCCGGCAGTTCCTGTTCTGGGATATGAAGGTAAAAAACTGGACTGGAGCCCCAATAATATCAATGTATTTCCATTGATTACAGCAGGCGTAGGATTCAAATGGGAGATTTTTGACGGTAAAGAAGGGAAACATGCAGAAGAAACAGCCAAAGTAGGGAAAGAAGTATTGCAGAATCAGAAAGACGATGCATTTAAAAAACTGACCCTGAATCTGGCCAATAATCAGACCAATTATAACATTGCTTCGGCACAGATTACCCTGAAGGCTAAAGAAAAAGAATTGGCAAAAAGTGCACTGGTACAGGCAGAAAAGGAATTCAGATACGGAATGAGCAAATCTTCACAGCTTATCGATGCCGAAAATGACCTTGAAGCCGCTGAGCTTGAATATCAGAATGCCGTTTTCAACCAGAGAAGAGCGGGAATAGAACTGATGAGATCTACCCAGGAACTGGATATTGCCAAACTTTATTTAATCCCTTAAAAATTAAAATGATGCATAAAAATATATCTATACTCTTTGCTGCTCTGTTTTTGATGGGGAGCTGTGACAAAAAAGATGAAAAAATCAAAGATCCTGAAGGAAAAACCAAAAAGGATGTCATCTCTTTTGCCCCTAAAGTAACAGGAAGAATTTTAAAAATATACGTTTCCGAAGGTCAGACCGTAAAAAAAGGAGATACACTGGCACAGCTTGATGTTCCGGAGGTTTCCGCAAAAATAGCACAGGCTCAGGGAGCTGTAAGTGCGGCGACGGCTCAGGAGCAGATGGCTAAGAACGGGGCGACTGCAGATCAGATGAGACAGCTGCAGGCTAAATACAAAGGACTGAAAGAACAGTACGAATTTGCTCAGAAATCGTATCGCAGAGCCAATAATATGTTCCGAGACAGTTTAATGTCTCCACAGGCTCATGATGAAATCTATGCAAAACTTCAGGGAGCAAAAGCACAGTATGATGCTGTTGTTGCAGAGCTGGATGATGTAAAAAGAGGTACACGCTTCGAAAAAGTGGAGATGGCAGCAGGGCAGGCATCTCAGGCCAAAGGAGCATTACAGGAAGCCAATGTTGCTTATTCCGAAAGATATATCATTGCAACCAACAATATGGAAATAGAAACCATAAGCCTGAATACAGGTGAATTGGCAACTGCCGGGTTTGCATTGTTCAACGGGTATATTCCGGAAAGTACTTATTTCAGATTTACCATTCCTGAAAGTGCCATTTCAAAATACAAAAAAGGGCAGGAAGTGAATATGCAGGTGGTATACAATAAAGAAAACCTGACAGGAAATATTGTCTACATCAAGCAGCTGACCAAGTATGCGGATATTACCACTGCTTATCCTGATTACCAGCTTCAGGATGCGATCTATGAGATCAAAGTGAAACCTAAAGATATGGAGAAGGCCAAAAATGTTCTGGTTAATGCCAATGTGATCCTGAAATAATATGAAATGGAGCAGAGCGGACCTATGAAAATGAATAGATGAACGTTCCGCCTGGCCATTAATAATATAAAAATATACAGATGAAAGAATTTTTCCGTCTTTTAAAACGTGAGTTTAAACTTTTTATAGGCAATTCTACCTTAAGGACTGTGTTCTTTTTGGCACCGGTCTTTTATGCAACTTTGCTGGGATTTGTCTACAAAAGCGGAAAAGTTGAAAATACACCCGTACTGGTTATCGACAGAGACAATACCCCTTTGTCTAACCAGTTGACAGAGATGTTGGATGACAATAAGAGCATCAAAATCATCAGATATTTACAGGAACCACTGAGTATTAAAGACGAAGTGATCAGGCATGAAGCGGCGGCAGTCGTGATTATTCCTTCCAGATTTGAAGGGGATATGCTTCAGAAGAAATACCCGGAGCTGAATGTTTACATCAATACCGGAAACGTTTTAACAGCTAATTTTGCCTCCAAAGCACTTCAGCTTACCATAGGAACATTCTCTGCAGGAGCTTCCATCAAAGCATTACAGAAAGCAGGAATGCCTGCGGCAAAGGCGGCTACCCAATACGAGCCTTTCAAAGCCAATTATATTACCCTTTTCAATACCACCGGAAACTACCTGATCTTTATGTGGCCGGCAATGCTTGCGGTAGTTTTACAGCAGGTGATCCTGTTGGCAATGGCGGTAAGTTTTGCGGCAGAATTTGAAAGAGGTTCTTTCGTTAAAGAATATCTGAAAATGAAAAAATGGGCATTCCCAACCATGCTGATCAAGGTGATCCCGATCTGGGCATTTTCCATTCTGATAGTAGGGATATATTACTTTATGCATATGATCTTCAGAGTTCCGATGCCGGAAGGAATATTCAATTTTATTCTCCTGACTTCAGTGTTTGTAGGATCAGCTTCATTCCTCGGGGTTTTTATCAGTATATTGATCCCAAATGCTTTGAAAGCCACACAGATCCTTATGGTTATTGCTTCACCGGCATTCATCATCAGCGGTTTTACATGGCCTTTAAGTGCAATGCCTGCTTTCGTACAGTTTATTGCCAATATTATCCCATTAACCCCTTTCTTACAGGCGTTTAAAATTTTATTGATCCAGAAAGGTTCTGTAGAACTCACTTTCCCTTATCTTGAGCACCTGAGCATTCTCGTTGTGGTCTATGCCATTCTGGGTTGGATTGCCCTAAAGATCAAGCTTTGGTTTATTTTCAAAAAAGCAGCTCCTATAGAAACTGAGAACACAGAAATTTCTCAGAATGATAGCGAGTAAAAAGCAGTACTTATTGTATTGAATTTTTCCTGAAAATAAGATTTTATAGGCTCTGGCTTAAGAAAAATGCTTTGATTGTATCCAAATTGTTAGACTTTCTCCGTCTTAAAAAGTATTCTGCCTTACTTTAAATTTTTTATTTAAAATAGGCTAAATGCTCATTTTTCTTGCATACCTTAACATCTGCATGGAAATCTGGTTTTAAAATCCCAAAAAAGTGTGTAAAAAATTCATTTTTCCCGTAGAAATTACAGGGTGTTTCTTTCTCGATTAAGAATCGTTTTAACCATCGTACTTTCCTCACTTTCAATCAAAAAGCGGACGAAAAAATTAATAAAGATTATCATTGTTTCAAATTAAATTCTATATTTAGTGAGTTAAGTTTTTGCTAATGTCAGCTATGAAACAGAAGACATGAGTAATAACTGATAAAATCTAAAAAAATAACAATTATGAAAAAAATCTTTATTTCAGTAGCATGGCTATTGGGGGTTACCTCCATGCATGCACAAAATTGGTCTTTAACCGGAAACACAGGAGCATCCGGAAGTTTTTTAGGAACTACAGACAACAATGCCTTACGCTTTAAAGTGAACAACAATAACAGTGGATTTGTTAATCCATCCAGCAACAGTACAGCTTTTGGGCAGTGGGCATTAGACTATTCATGGGGAGACGGAAATACCGCGTTTGGTTCCTCTGTTTTAGCCAGAAATACAAGCGGTGTCCAGAATACGGCTATGGGCCTGAATTCTCTGATCAATAATAAAACAGGGCATAACAATGTAGCGATAGGAGCCTGGACAATGGTTAGTAATATGGATGGATATTTTAATACCGCTGTAGGAACCAACGCTCTTTACTCCAATACTTCAGGATTTAGCAATACAGGAGTAGGTTTCAGTGCTTTAAATAAGAATACCGCTGGGGTGCATAATACAGCATTAGGCTATGAAGCCCTTATTGTAACGGCCGGAGCAAGCTTAAATACAGCGGTAGGCTCTAAAGCAATGCATAGTAACACTACAGGATGGTATAACGCTGCGGTGGGGAGCCAGTCGATGGAACTGAATACTACAGGTCAGGAAAATGCAGCTTTTGGCCCCGGTGCGCTCTATTCAAATACAACAGGATCCAAAAATACAGCGATCGGATCAGATGCCGGATGGTCCAATATCAGCGGAGCAGAGAATACTTCGGTAGGAAATGAAGCTTTGGCAGGAAGCCTTGATGGAAGCTGGAACGTAGCTGTCGGTACGCGAGCCTTATGGTCCACTCATAACGCCAGTGGAGACCCCAATATTTCAGGAGGGGATACTACTTATGGCTATGGACACTATTCCAATAACACGATAGTAGGGTATGAAGCGATGAGAGATGCAACGACAGGAGGAAATAATACAGCTTTAGGCCTTAAATCATTAATTACCAATAAAACCGGAAGCAATAATGTTGCGATAGGAATGAATGCTAATGTATCCAAAGATGGACTGAATAATACTGCGGCAATAGGAACCGGCGCGATCGCTACAGCAAGCAATCAGATGCGGTTTGGGAACACCAGCGTTACAAGTATTGGAGGAACGGTGAATTGGAGTGTTTTGTCAGATGGACGAATAAAAAAGAATATTCAGCAAAATGTACCGGGTTTATCATTCATTAATCAGTTGCAGCCGGTTACCTACAATTATGATTATTCAACGGCAGATAAAATTACGAATGCACCCCTCAATAACGATTCCCAGAGTAAAAATACACGTTCTGAGCAGCAAAAAATACAATATACAGGCTTTATAGCTCAGGATGTAGAGAAAGCGGCAAAATCAATCAATTATAATTTCAGCGGGGTAGATGTTCCTAAAAATGAAACGGATCTGTACAGCTTGAGATATGGAGATTTTGTTGTTCCTTTGGTAAAAGCGGTACAGGAGCTGAGTGAAGAAAATAAGTCTTTACGCAAAGAAATCAGTGAATTAAAAGCAATGGTAGAAAAGGCACTTGGTGGAAAAAATACCGATGGAGAAACAAAATCGGTTAGTCTTTCACAAACGGCATCATCTGTATCACTGGAGCAAAACGTTCCTAATCCTTTTACTCAGAGTACCACCATCCGCTACAAACTTCCACAGAAATTTTATTCTGCAAAGATTACGATTACCGATATGAATGGCCGAAATATAAAACAGATTCCATTGTCTGCTGCTGATAATGGAGCTGTGAATATAGAGGCAGGCTCGTTAGTCGCCGGGACTTATTTGTATTCATTGATTGTGGATGATACTCTTGTAGACACCAAAAAAATGATTCTGTCTAAGTAAGACGATGATAATATGATTTAAATATTAAGAATGATAGAAGAGGAGCTAAGAGTTCTTGTCTTTCCTATCATTAAATAATTTTCTGTAAGTATCTTATAATGAGTGATTCATTTTTGTTTGAGGAGCAAAAAGTACATGATAAGATACTTACTTTTTTATATCCGAATAAAAGAAATTCTGGAAATTGCATGATTATCATTACAATATATCCGATAAAGATGGAACCACATACAAAACTTGGGGACTAATGTAAAAGACGAATAAAAGGGAAAGGAGGAGCAAACGTAAAAGTTGGAAGTCATTAAATTTTTATAATTGTGTTTTTTTAATAAAGGTTGAGCTTATTCTTCCGATTAAGATAGATAACTTAATAGATGGTGATTATCTGACTTAGGAAACAGGAGCGTTAAAAAAATTGAGATTGAATCCGTTAAAAAATTTCCATTGTCTGAGCATGGCAGGACTTTGACCCGAAGAAGACTTGTTTGATTCCATGCGAGTTTGGAAATTTTAGGAGTCAATCTCAATTTTTAGCGGATGATTCCAGTCTTGAATTTTTGGATACTTTTGTTTCAAGACAAAAGTATTAATAAGAGAAATAATTTTCAATTTCGTTTCACCTATTTTATGTTTCGTTCTAAAGATGATCTTTAATAAACCATTATAAACATATAATGAGCGATCTTTTAAAATCTCCGCAAAATCAATCAAAAAAACTGATATATTTGTCTGTAGTAAAAACAGATCGTATATGGAAAATGTATTTGACGTAAAAGACGCTCAAAACTATATTGATAGGATAAACAGACTTGTAGAAGATACTCACGGATTGTGGGGTAAAATGACGGTAGATCAGATGTTGGCACATTGCTGTATCACCTATGAAATGGTCTATGAGCCCGAAAAACACAAAAAACCGGGATCTATTGCAAAATTTATTTTGAAGACTTTTGTAAAGTCTAAAGTAGTGGGTGAAAAAGCTTA
The DNA here is from genome assembly GCF_056844665.1 of Chryseobacterium sp. FR048. NCBI lineage: Bacteria > Pseudomonadati > Bacteroidota > Flavobacteriia > Flavobacteriales > Weeksellaceae > Chryseobacterium > Chryseobacterium sp. FR048. The sequence continues at coordinate 395,470 of NZ_JBXDSE010000004.1, forward strand.
TCCAAGAGATTCTCCTACAGCACCACAGTTTTTAATTACCGGCAGGAAAAACTTCCATGAAGAAAAAACAAGACTCATCGGGTTCATCCAAAAGACGCAGCAGTTGGGTGCAGATGCTTTTGATGGTAAAGAGTCTTTCTCTTTCGGGAAATTGAATGCTCAGGAATGGAATAATATGTTTGCCAAACATTTGAATCACCACCTGGCTCAGTTTGGCGTTTAAAAATCACAATATGAAAAAATTTTTATTACTTTTTCTCTTTGCAGCTCATTTTGCATGGGGTCAGATGCCGGATATTTCAAATACCTGGCTGAACAATAGTAAACCTTATATAGGTACAATCGGGAATAAAGGTCAGGAGCTTAAACTGATGATCAATATTTCAGAGCAGAATAAAAAGAATGATCAGGAATATTTTGTATCCGGATATTCTCTGGTAGATACCAATTATTCAAAATTCGAAGGAAAGATAACCATTTCAAAGTATAAAGATGCCAAGAGACAGGGAACAATATTCGGAGAATATGAATTGGCTGAGGAGAATAAAGGGAAACATTCCGGAGTTTTGAAAGGAAAATTTACCTACAACTTCAAATGGAACAGGAAAACGGAAACCGTTGAAGGACAATATATCGAACTGACCGGGGATTGGAAAAGCTATGACGGAACTCTGGAATTTAAAACCAAGCTGAAAAATCAGTAAGAGATATTCGTGAAAACCGACCGCTCTGTTTGAGTCTCAATTTTAAAACAATTCAATAATAACTTTATGAAATTAGGAGCATTTTCACTCAGTTTAAGTGTAAAAGACCTTCAGAAATCCAGAGAATTTTATGAAAAACTGGGTTTTACAACGATGGCAGGAGCTTTGGAGCAAAATTATCTGATCATGAAAAACGGATCTACCCTGATAGGGCTTTTCCAGGCCATGTTCGATGGAAATATGCTGACCTTCAATCCGGGATGGGATGAAAATGCCCAAAATCTGGAGTCTTTTGATGATGTACGGGTCATTCAGAAGCGCCTGAAGGAAAGTGGAGTGGAGCTTGACAGAGAAGCGGATGAAACAACCTCCGGACCTGAGCATATCTATCTGAAAGATCCGGATGGAAATATGATCCTGATCGATCAGCACAGGTAATATAATGACTGAGGTAGTATATCTTTAAAAAAACTTAACTAATAAAAAACAATCATGGCAACAGTAAACGTCTACTTAACATTTAATGGAAACTGCAGAGAAGCATTCGATTTCTACAAATCAGTTTTCGGAGGTGAATATCCTTATATCGGAACTTTTGGAGAAATGCCTCCGGTGGAAGGACAGGAAATGCCTGAAGAAGATAAAGACAAAATCATGCACGTTTCCCTTCCGATCTCTAAAGAAACGGTACTGATGGGAAGCGATACAGGAGGTGAATGGGCTTCGAACTTTAAGCAAGGTAACAATTACTCTATTTCTATCAATGCTGAATCCAAAGAAGAAGCCGGTAAATTATTTGACGGTCTTTCTGCAGGCGGACAGGTAACGATGGCGTTGGCAGATACTTTCTGGGGAGCTTATTTCGGAATGTTTACCGATCAATTCGGGATCAACTGGATGGTCAATTATGATGACCCTGCGAAAATGCAACAGCATCCTTAAGATTTATTTTGAGGTAAAAATACAAAAAACCGACAGATCTCTGTCGGTTTTTTCAATACCTGCTATAGGATACTTTTATGGGTTGAGATTAGTTCTTTTTAATGATTTTATAGCTTTGTACATCCGTTTTCATAAGGTACATTCCCTCTGGTAAATCCGTAATATCCATCCTGTTTTCACCTTTTACAGCTTCTGCTGATTTTACAGGTTTTCCGGATGGATCATAGAAAGTGACTTTACTGCTTTTTTCCAAATTGAGATGTAAGATTCCGGAAGTAGGGTTGGGATATATGGCTGCTTTTTCTTGAGTCAGGCTTTCTGAAGTTCCCAATGTCTGAAATTTTGACCATGTAAACGCGTCAAGACACATATAAACATAACCACCGGTTGATTGCAGCTGGATCTCATCAATCACCGTATTGCTGTTGTTTTGATTATTAAGAGTGGCAAGGTCGATGAGGGTAAATCCGTTATACACTCCTGTTGTTCCCGTCGTAGCATTGAATGTTGTATTAAATCCTGATGTTTTGGTGGTGGTAAATTGGGTGATTCCGTTCAGTTTTCCGGTAATAATCAGAGTTCCGGATGAGGTAGATTGGTTTAAAGCAGTATTGCTTAAAAACACCCAGAATTTGGATACCTTGAATGAAGCAGTACTCTTAACACTGAAAGAAGGAGAATTGATATTGGTTGTTCCGGTATTGTCGATGTAGACGTTGTCATTGGCTGTTCCGTTCCATCCGGTATTCGGATAATTAGACTGAATTCTAAAAGTTCCGGCCTGTGAAACAATATTGAAAACATATCCATTATCGGTAAAGGAAGTGGTGCCGCCAGATGCATTTTCAAAAGTAACTGTGCTGGTCTGTGCACTCAAACATACAATATTGCTTAGAAAAGCAAGAATTATAAAAAAGATAATTTTTTTCATGATATTGATTTTTATAGTTAGTGTTTTTAGATACGATAGAATGTATCAGGAGGTCAGGAGTGTCTGTTCATCTCTCTGTGAGGGTCACCTTAAATTATATCCCAAAGTAACGGTGAAATAACAGATGAAAACAGCGTATAAAATTCCGAATTGTAAAACACGTAGAAATACGCATTCCCAGCTATTCATATTGCTTTATTTTTGAAGAAAAGAATGGGATATGAAAGCAAATGAAAATAAAATAAATTTGTTTAGCGAAATAATCGGTTTTTTCATAACTTGGAGAAATACTCTTATCAGATTCAAACCTAATATTATATAACATTTAAAAAACAAGTCAACTATGGAATTACCAAAGCATGCAGTATCATTGACAGATGCCAAAAGATGGATAAGCAATTGGCAGGAAAGAACAGACATTACGGGAACTGAAATCAAAGCACATCTGATTCCACCCCAGGATATAGCTGATATATTCACCGATGATCCCAACGTAATCAACCTTCGCGGTTACAATGCGATCAATGATAATAAAGAGTTTAAATTTCTGATCGTGGGAGTAAACATACTTAATGAAGATATGGTAGATTATGATAAAGGATATTATATCTATGATATGACAACACCATGCCCAAGTGTATGTTCTATGACCAGATGGTGGGAAGAGGCTTAATTAAATAAAACTGAAGATCATTGGATCATTGGATTGAAATATTGTCATTAATTGGAAAAGGCATTCTGCTGATCAATCTGGCAGTATACTGTATAGGCTTTTTCCGCGCAGGAAGAGCCTATACATTTTTTATAAGTTACCTGGCCTGGATCTTATTATGTGAAATCGTATTTTATGTATTAAACTACCAGCGGATCAATAATCTGTTTTTTTCTCATTATTATCTGATTATTCAGTTTGTATTGCTGGGACTTTTTTTTCATGAAATACTCACAGAAAACTATCAGAAAAATATAGCACGCTTCCTTTTGGTGACCATTCCCCTGGTGCTTATTGTACAATACATTATAGATCCGGAAAAGTATTATGTATTCAACCTGTTTGAGATCTTTGTGACATCCTATTCCATTATTATCCTGGCATTGTTTCATTTGTACAATATACTGGATACTGAGAAGAAATATAACTATATAAGTCTGGGGCTTTTGCTTTACCTTATAAGCAGTACGGTCATATTTTTATCAGGAAACCTGTATACCGTGATGAATAGAAAGCTTCATAAAGAAATATGGGTGTTCAATGTGGTGATGTTTATTGTGTATCAACTTTTTATTTTGGGAGAGTATTTTTCTTCCCGCAGAAAAAATGTGTAATTACTGTTATGATCTTACAAGATGAATGAGAATACAATTATTTCCACGATAGTCTATACTTTTTTAGCTTTTACTTTACTGGCGGTAACGTTGGTTATATTTTACTATTTTTCCAATAAAAAAATAACGAAAAACCTCCTTCAAAAGAAAGAACTGGAAATCAGATACGAGAAAGATCTCACCCATGCAATTATCAGTTCTCAGGAGAAAGAAAGACTAAGAATAGCCCAGGATCTGCATGATGACATCAGTTCAAAACTGAGCGTGGTCTCTTTAAATATCCATTTGCTGGACTTCGACAATCTGACAAGAGTAGAATACAACGATCTGAAAAACAAAATCATCAATCTCGTAAATACCACAGCAGAAAGTGCCCGGCAGATCTCTCACGACTTGCTTCCTCCGGTTCTTGAAAAATTTGGATTACACGCCGCGATAGATGCATTGTGCTCAGAAATTAATATGTCTAAAACCGTACAGGTTTCCTATGCCAACAATCTGTACTTTGCAAAAGCTGAAGATGAAAAAAATTTGCATATCTTTAGGATACTCCAGGAATTGATCAATAACTCCATTAAACACGGGGAGAGTACACAGATTGACATTGTATTTAAAGGAAAGGATGGAAAAAATACATGTATTTATAAAGATAATGGGAAAGGATTCAGTCTCAATGAGGACATGATGAAAGGAGGATTGGGACTACGAAATATAAGAAGCAGGGTAGAACTTATCAACGGTACATTAAAGATAGAAAGTGAAAACAGCAAAGGAATTACTGTAGAATTCACCTTTTAATTGATTATAAAATGGAAAAAGATACCATTCGCCTGATGATCGTAGACGATGAAGCGCTATTTCGTCAGGGAATTTCATTGCTGATGCAAAGAGAAAAAGATATTGTGCTGGTGCGTGATTTCAGTAACGGAAAAGAACTGTTGGACGCACTCCCCACTCTTGAAGAGCTGCCACATATTATCCTGATGGATCTCAATATGCCCGAAATAAACGGAGTAGAAGCCACAAAACAGGTTCACGTCAGATACCCTCAGATTAAAATTATAGCCGTTACCAGCTACAATACAAAAGCCTTTGTGGTGAATATGATTCAGTCCGGGGCATGTTCATTTCTCAAAAAAAATTCAAGCCCCGCAGACCTGCTCAATGCCATCCGGGAAGTCCACCAGAAAGGATTCTTTTATAATACGGAAGTGATGGAAGCCTTACATCAGAATCTGACAGAGCCCAAAAAGAAAGTATCCAGTATTTTTGATGCCAATCATATTTCCAAAAGAGAAAAAGAAGTATTAGAACTCATCTGTCAGCAATACAGTACCCCGGAAATTGCAGACCAACTTTTTATAAGTTCCAGAACCGTAGAAGGGCACCGCAACAGCCTTCTTCTGAAAACCGGTGCCAAAAACACAGCCGGCCTGGTGGTGTATGCCATCGAAAGCAAAATTGTAGACACCCACTATCTAAAAGACAGATTCGATTAAATTTTATTCATATTTTCTGATTAAATTAGTCTTTATATTTACAGTAAAAGACAAACAAAAGAAAATATAAAAGATGGAATTTACAATCGAAGCAATTACAGCAGAACATCAAAAAGTAAAGAGCGGAGCAGATTTCCCTCAATATATTCAGGCTATAAAAAGTCTGGACGTTTCCTATTATACCACTTATGTTTCTGACGGAAATACAGAATATTTCGACAGCAATCACCAGTCGGTGCATACCGGAAGCAAATATAATAGGCTTATCATTTCTGATACAGTCAATCCTGAACATTTTAAAACCAGATTAAAACTTCATCAGCAGGGAGGCACAGATTATATGACCTTTTGTATCGACTGTGCTGAAAATGGAGTGGAAGGATGGAAGATGGACCTCAATGCCATGACCTGTATGTACTTCGATAAAGAAGGAAAAGAAATACTGGTAGAGCGGGTTCCCGGATAAAAGCTATAGGAGATTGGGTGCTTACTGACTATCTTTCTCAAAACCTCTTTTCAACTGACCCTCAATATTTGTTTGCTATTATTGATTTAAATTATTAATTTTGTTAAAAACGATAGATAATAGTAATTGATAAACATGAGAAAGGTTTTTACGAAGCTGGCTGTTACAGTATTAGGTTTAGCGTCCATATTGACGTTTGCACAAAAAAATGATCTGGGTGCATGGTATATGTACTTTGGAAATAATAAGATCAGTAAGAAGCTGAACTGGCATAATGAGATCCAGTACAGAAATTTTGATGCAATCGGGGATCTGGAGCAGCTTCTGATCCGTACCGGGATAGGATATGACCTTACTGAAAACAATAATAACGTCTTGCTGGGCTATGGTTTTATTTTGAGTCAGCCTTATGTAAATGGAGAAAAAAGAGAAAACGTGGAACACAGGATCTTCCAGCAGTTTATTACAAAACAGAAGTTCGGCCGTTTCAACCTTCAGCACCGTTACCGTTTAGAAGAACGTTTCCTGGAAGATGATTTCAGAATGAGGTTCCGTTATATGCTGGGATTGAATATTCCGATCACTCAGAAAGAAATGCTGCCCAAAACCCTTTATGCATCAGTTTACAACGAAATATTTCTGCACTTCAACAGTCCTGTTTTCGACAGAAACCGGGTCTATGGAGCGTTAGGGTATGTGATCAATAAAAATATGAGAATCGAAGCAGGATATATGAATCAGCTTCAGGAAAATAAGAACCGGGGGCAAATCCAGATTGGCTTTTACAACAATATTCCATTCACCCGGAATTAATCATAACAGTTTTTGCTGAATGTGATGCTGAAAATGAAAATTGTTATTTTGTAAACAAAGAATTCAAAAAAATTAAATAAACACAATATGCATTCAGGAAAGAGATTTGGCGCACGCGAATTTGCGAATTGGACACGCCGCAGTATTTATGTTTTAACAATATTTTCAGCCATTCCTACCGTGCTGTATTTTTTAGGATGGAAATTTCTGTCGATCCCATGGCAGCCCATTGCGATTCTGGGAACAGCTGTTGCTTTCATTGTAGGATTTAAGAATAATGCCAGTTATAGCAGGCTTTGGGAAGCAAGACAGATTTATGGAGCGATTATTAACGATAGTCGTAGTTTTGGATATATTTTGCGAGATGCCCTAACCTCAAAAAATCCTCAAAAAGTAAAAGAAATGTTTCTTAGGCACTATGCCTGGCTTACAGCGCTTAGATTTCAGCTTCGTGAACCGAGAGCCTGGGAAAATATGGGGACTGCCCAATTTGATGAATACTCTAAAAAATATGATATTCCGGAAAGATTGACTCAACTGGATGAAGAATTGAAGAAATACCTCTCAGAAAATGAACTTCAGTATATTCTAAGCAAAAAAAACAGAGCGACCCAACTGATGGCCAGCCAAAGCAAAGAACTCGCTGAAATCTACGAGAAAGGAGAAATTAATGATTTTCAATGGACGCAAATCAATCAGCAGCTGGTAAAATTTACAGATGATCAGGGGAAAGCCGAAAGAATTAAGAACTTTCCTTACCCGAGAAACTTTTCTTCCATTACCACTTATCTTTTATTACTGTTTATTCTTTTCGTACCGTTTGGGCTTATCAAAGAGCTTGATAAATTGGGAGACGGAACAGCGCTTGAAGGTTGGACATTATGGTTTAACATTCCCTTCTCATTACTGGTGACCTGGTGCTTTCATACCTTAGACAGTGTAGGAGAAGCTTCCGTAAACCCTTTTGAAGGAAGCCCGAATGACGTTCCTATCACCCAGATCAGCCGTACCATAGAAATTGATATGAGAGATATGCTGGATGAAGCTGACCTTCCACCGGCTATTACTCCAAAGAATAATATTGTCCTTTAAATTTTAAAAAAAACAGGAATTAAAAGACTTTGTCTATTGGGTTTCAATCCGCAGATTCACATGAGATAAAAACAAATCTTGTTTAATTCAAAAAAATAATACTTAAAAAAACTTAATCAAAATGATTCACAGCTATGTTATAATATCCATTGTTGTATTACTGTCGGTAATGATATTGGTCATGATCGGGCAGAAGCTGAAGGTGGCTTATCCCATCTTTCTTGTGATTGCAGGGTTGCTGATCAGTTTCATTCCGGGAATGCCACGGATAGAAATAGAGCCTGATCTGGTCTTCCTGATTTTTCTGCCGCCTATTTTGTTTGAAGCCGCATGGTTCACTTCATGGCAGGATTTTCATAAATGGAGAAAACAGATCTTTTCTATGGCTTTCGGGCTGGTATTCCTTACGTCAATAGTAGTTGCTTACCTTTCATCTTCCATTATTCCAGGATTGACTGTCGCGATGGGATTCCTTTTGGGAGGAGTCAATTCACCACCTGACGCTGTGGCAGCCACTTCAGTACTGAAGCATATGAAAATCCCTAAAAAGATTACCAGTATCTTGGAAGGAGAAAGCCTTATCAACGATGCATCCAGTTTAATTGTCTTTAAATTTGCTCTGGCAGCGGTGATCTCCGGGCAGTTTATCTGGAGAGATGCCGTTCAGGATTTCTTTACCATGGCTATTGGGGGAATTGCAGTAGGAGTAGCGGTCGGTTTCCTGTTTGGAGCATTGCTGAGACTTATTCCTACCAACTCCAATATTGATACGGTCATCACTCTTATTGTTCCTTACATCATGTATGTAGGAGCAGAGCATTTTCATTTTTCAGGAGTGCTTTCAGTGGTTGCAGGCGGATTGCTGATGTCATACAACTCACATTGTTACCTAAGCCATACCTCAAGAATTCAGTCCGGAAATGTATGGAGTGTACTGATCTTCCTGATGAATACCATTATTTTTATCCTGATTGGTCTGGAACTTCCTATCGTTGTAGAAGGAATGAAAGAATATACCATTTCTGAAGGAATATTCTATAGTGTGGTCATTGGTGGGGCAATCATTGGGACAAGAATCTTGTACAGTTATGCATTAATGTATTTCCCAAGACTTTGTTCCAAAGAACTGAGGTTGAAAGTTCCTAAACCGGACTGGAGAGAACCGTTCATCATCAGTTTTGCGGCAATGAGAGGAGTGGTTTCGCTGGCAGCGGCATTGTCTATTCCTGCTTTTCTGCCTAATGGAGATGCATTTCCACATCGGAATATTATTTTATTCGTAACTTTCGTTATTATATTGATCACCTTGGTTGGGCAAGGATTGTTGCTTTCTCCAATCTTGAAGTTATTAAACATACAGGATTCAGGAAGTGAATTACCTGAGGAAAAACAGGAAGTTATCCTGATGCGCAAGTTGAAGGAAACAGCATTGCACAAGCTGGATAACGATTTCTCTGAATTGACGGTAAGCAACAGTTTGGTACGCCATCAAAAGCATAAACTGGAGAATGAAATGATGCTGATGGCTGATAAAGCCCAATGTATGGCTTCCACGGGAGATTATGTGACGGCTATTAATCAGAATAAAGATGTTCTTCGCCAGATCATTCAGGCACAGAGAAATGAGTTGCACAGAATGAAAAGAGAGAAAATATTTGATGATCATGTCATGAGAACCATTGAAATGCAGCTGGATTTTGATGAAGCCAAGATCACTGGATTCTCACATGGATAACAGATAAACTGACAATAAAGTCGAAAGAAAGTCACAAAAGAATTTAAGCCAAAATAACTGGAATGTTTAAAAACTTTTGTGACTTTTGTGGTTTAATAATTTGATGCTGTATTAAAACTTAAACAATATATGGATACACCAATCATTGTTCAGTGCAAAATAAATGCATTGCCTGATAAAATATGGAAGGCATTGACGGATAAGAACGAAATGAAATCCTGGTATTTCGATATTCAGGATTTTGTACAGGAAGTTGGAAAACAATTCAATTTCTATGAACCGGGAGGAGAAAACAAATACCATCATCAATGTGAAATCCTGGAAATGATCCCGAATGAAAAATTAAAACATAGCTGGGCTTACCCTGATTTTTCAGATAAAAAAACGATTGTAACCTGGCAATTAATCCCGGAAGACAATGGAACACTAGTAAAACTGACCCATGAAGGAATCGACAATTTTAAGGATCTGGGAGAAGGTTTCTCAAGAAAAAGCTTTACAGGAGGCTGGAATGCAATCATCGGCCAAAGTTTAAAAGAATATTTAGAAAAATAGATCATGATCGAATTACAGCCTTTTACAATAGATGATGCGGAAGTATTGATTTCCAAAATAAAAGATGAGAAAATGCTTCTCCAGTTTGCAGGTCCCATGTATCATTTTCCTCTCACTGTTGGTCAGCTGGAAGGAGATCTTTCCGATCCGGACAGAATACTATTCAAAATTATGGATCAGGCGGATCAGAATATAATTGGTCATGCACAGATCTTTTTAAAAGAAGAAACCTTCCTGCTGGGAAGAATTCTGATCTGGAACGAAAATAACAGAGGAAAAGGATATGGAAAGAAAGTGATGAAAGAACTGTTGAAGTACGGTTTTAACCATTTTGATAAAGAAACAGCAGAGCTGAATGTGTACGACTGGAATACCGGCGCTATTGAATGTTATAAAAAAGTAGGCTTCACCATTGATCCTGCTATCAGAAAAGAAGCTAAGATTGACACAGAAACCTGGATTTCCCTTAATATGAAAATCCACAGAAATACTTTTGAATTACAGAAATTATGATACAGTTTACAGGAATTCGGCCCGTCCTCTGGACAGAGAACATCGATGAAACAATAGGATTTTATATCCACACTCTCGGTTTTACCCTAATGGGAAGAAATGACGACTGGCAATGGGCTTCACTTCGTAAAGATGAGGTATACCTGATGCTTTCCCAACCTAATGAGCATGAAAAACCAGCGGCAATCGGCTTTAGTGGCTCCTTTTATTTTAATGTAAATAAAGTGGATGAGCTTTGGGAAGACCTTAAAACAAAGGCTAAAATCTGTTATGAGATCGAAACTTTTGAATGGGGAATGCGGGAATTTGCCATCTATGATAACAATGGTTATATACTACAATTTGGTGAACAAATAGATACTATTGGCAATACGGAATAAAATTTGCTATTTTTGGGGAAATATTTAGAAAATCAATGAAAAGAAATATAATAGCGGGTTTCGCAGCAATTTTATTATTAGCATCTTGTAACAAAAGTAAAGAGATTCTCGATACTTTAAATACCTATAACACTTCAATGGAAGCGAAAGGGTATCATTTCGGGGATAAACTAGAACTTCCGAAAGAGGTAACAGAAAATGCAGAAAGCGTGAGCATTAGCTTCGGAGATAAAGAAACTACAGATTTAACGGTTGATCCTAAGTTTTTTACACTGGGTGACAATGCCGTTACTTTCAATATCAAAACAAAAGGAGGGGAAGTGCTTAATCAGGATGCGACAATCAATGTATTTGCAAAAAATCCTGAAAAAAATATGGCGTATCAGATTATCGCAGAATATCCTCATGATCCTAAAAACTTTGTACAGGGATTCCAGGTAGAAGGAAATACGATCTATGAGAGTGATGGGCAGAACGGTTCTTCTCAGATCCTGAAATATACATTGGGAACAACCACTCCGTTAGCTTCTACCAAACAGGCAGCAGAAGATTTCTCTGAAGGAAGTACGATTGTGGGTGACAAAGTATACCAGCTGACATGGCAAAGTAAAAAAGGATATGTGTATGACAAAAGCTCACTGAAGCTGCTTTCAGAATTTGCTTATCCTAACGTATTAGGTGAAGGATGGGGATTGACGTATGACGGAAAAAACCTGATTGCATCTGACGGAAGTAAGCTACTGTATTTCCTGGATGTTGCCAATCCTTCAAAAGTGATCAAGTACATTGCTGTTGCAGGAAGTACACAGGCCTATGACCAGCTGAACGAACTTGAATACCACAACGGATTTATCTATGCCAACGTATGGCAGAAACCTATCATTTTAAAAATCAATCCTGCCAATGGAGAAGTAGTAGGTACATTTGACTTCACAGAGATTGCCAAGCAGAATACCAAAGGAAGCGATGATGTATTGAACGGAATTGCCTTCAAAGGAGAAAATATGCTGGTTACAGGTAAAAACTGGCCAAAGATCTACGAAGTTCAGATCAAATAACAGCAAATACTTTTTATAAATAGAAAATAGCGTTCCCCTGGGTGCGCTATTTTCTATTGTGAATGTGAAAAAATAGTATTTTTGAAGAATGATATTATTTCTAAGAAATGCCGTTTCCGATGGCAGAATAAGTGTTAAAGCCTTGTTGAGTTTTGCTTTATTTCTGTCTTGTGTCCTGTCAGCGCAAAGTAACATCGATTTCTCAGTACTTGATACAAAGAATGAAAAACTAATTGAAAGATTCAGGCGCAAACATGAAATTCCCGGATTGTCTGTTTCCATTTCCTATAAAAATCAGCTTGTGTATTCAAAAGGATTTGGATACGCTGATGTGCAGAATCAAAAAGCAGTTTCTCCCTCTGCAACCAAGTTCAGAACAGGAAGTATTTCAAAAACAATGACAGCAGTGGCACTGGCAAGCCTTCAGGAACAAAATAAAGTAAAACTTAACGAAAGTATTTACAAATATCTCGACAGCCTTTCCACAAAAGATTTTGATATAACGATAGAGCAGGTGTTGAGCCATAAGGCAGGCCTTGTAAGAGATTATGAAAAAAAATCGTGGTGCGGAGATGTTACGCTTCACCGGAATAATTTTTACCAGTCTTTTCAACAAACTGAATTTATTTCTAAACCAGGCACCAATTTCAGCTACAGCAATTATGGATATATGCTTTTAGGAGTCTTGATAGAAAAGCTGACGGGTAAATCGTTGATCCAAAGCAAAAAAGAACTTGTTCTGGATCGGATTGGATTGAATCATACCGTTCCTGACGATGGAAATTTTGATGCAGAAACCTCTGTGTTTTATCACCGGTATCAGAATCAGCTAAAAATAGTACCCTGTGTAGACAATGGGTTTAATTATGGCCCCGGCGGGTATCTCTCTACTACAGAAGATCTTGTCAGGTTGGGCAATTCCTATTTGTATGCGGACAGGCTTTTATCCAAAGAAACATTTAAGCAGCTTTTGGAACCCAGAAACGATGAAAAAACATATGGTCTCGGATTTATTATAGGAAAAGATTATTATAAAAATTTTTTCTATGGTCATGGTGGTGCTTATTGGGGAGGTATGGGAGATCTCCGGATATATCCTAAAGAACGTCTGGTTGTTTCTGTACTGATCAATATTAAAGATAATTCCATTAACTTTGGCAGCCTTTTGGATGAAATTATTTTTCAGTATATTGACCACATTAAAAAAGCAGAGTGAAGTTTTTAAACATACTATTTCTTTTCCTTTTCTGTACCGCTTTCGGGCAGAATGTTCTCCCTTTGGATACTTTGAAACTGAAGGAAGCCAAAGATATGCTTGCCGACGATTACGGGAATCTGTATATCTATAAAAATAAAGACTTTAGTCTGACCAAATATGATTCCTTAGGGAAACAGATTGGGAAAATGATGCTTACCGTTCCCTATAAGGTACAAACCGTACAAAATCCCCTGAATGTTCCTTTGTTTTCAGAAAATGCACAGGAAATGAAGTTCGTAGATCAGAATATGAACGAAATTCAGCGGATAGATTTTAAACAGAAATTCGGTTTTATCAGGATGGCTTATGCAGAAGATCTGCAGCAGCTATGGCTGTTGGATGACAGCACAAAACGTCTCATACAGTATAACTTCAGAAATGATACCACCATCAATTCATTTCCGTTTGACATCAGCTTTGACGATTTGACAGACCTGCTGGTGTATGAAAGTAAAGTCTATGTGCTGACAAGAAAACATGTCAGAATCTACAGCCTGAAATTCGAAAAACTCTTTGAAGCTCCTTTAGATAACGGGAAAAGATTCAGAAGGGAGAATGACAATATCCTGATTATTGCCAATAATTCAATCTCACAATATGTTCCTGAAAAAGGATTGGTGATTGTTTTTGATGATCCGGATGCGCAAATTGTGGATAAAAACATCCTTTCTTATTTTGAAATCAAGGGGAACAAACTCTATCTTTACAGCCTTGAAAAAGTAAAAAAAGCCAGGCAGCAGAAACAGCTGGAAATTCAACCTGAACCTGTAGTACCCTCTACAGAAAAATCTGAAGATAAGCCCAATGGAAATGATACAATAGGAAAATCTCCGGGGAATGCTTTAGAAAAACTGATCGGGGACGTTTCAGATGTTCAGACTGCAGGGGTAGAACAGCTTATCAATTAATCAGTAAATACAAGGAAAAAGAATATGCACATTGCAGTTACAGGAAACATTGGAGCAGGAAAAACAACATTGACTACAATGCTTTCCAAGCATTACGGTTGGGACGCACAATTTGAGGATGTAGATCATAATCCTTATCTCGAAGATTTTTATTCAGATATGAGCAAATGGAGTTTTGCACTGCAGGTATATTTCCTGGGAAGCAGATTCCGTCAGGTAAAAGAGATCAGAGAAAGTGGTAAAAACATTATTCAGGACCGTACCATTTATGAAGATGCACACATTTTCGCAGAAAACTTAAATGACATGAATCTTCTTTCGGACAGGGATTTTAATAACTATTCATCTCTTTTTGATCTGATGAAGTCTTTTGTTTCCGCTCCGGACCTTTTGATTTACCTAAAGTCAGATGTTCCTAATCTGGTAAAGAAAATTTACAAAAGAGGACGTGAATACGAAGCATCCATCAGTATTGAATACCTTTCAAAACTGAATCAGAAGTATGAAAAATGGATCTCCAATTATACCGAAGGAAAACTACTGATCATTGAAGTTGACGACCTTGATTTCGTTGAAAAGCCGGAAGATTTCGGGTTTATTCTGGAAAAGATTGAAACACAATTGCACGGTTTATTTTAATTGGAATTTCACATAGATTTTCAGTTATTCTTATTTGAAAAACTTATTTCTTAATAAAAACTTATTAAATTATATGGTTTGGTGTGTTTTTGATGACTTAAAATGTATAACTTTGAATCCTAACAAAACATACAACATGAAACAAGTGAAGTTTTTATTATTTATGACATTCAGCTTTATTGGAATAACTGCTTACTCACAAACCTCAAAAGAATTGATCGGTAAATGGAAGCTGGTCAAAGAAACAAAAGATGGTGTGGTGAAAACCCCTGAAGATATTTATCAGGTATTTTTAGACGGGGGCAGATTTCTGCGGTTGTATGGAGAGAAATCTAATGAAGGGAAATGGAACCTGTCCGGTGATAATAAAAAACTTACGATCGATATGAGTTCTCTTTCCCAGACCTTTAAAATAGATCATTTTGATGCTAAAAAAAGAGTCATTACCAGTGATAAGACCGGAACTCTTGAGTTCATTAAAATAGATGACTAACAGTGTTGTTTTAACAGTTTTTATCAGAATTTAACACCATTGTCCGCGTATTTATTTCTAAATTTGTGTAATAGAATTTAATTTTTGAATATTTACATCATGATGGTTAAGGTCTTACATAACGGAAGTTGTTCAAAATCAAACGCAGTACTGGAGTATCTAGATGAAAATGGGGTGCCTTTTGAAATTATTAATATCATGGAGGATCCGCTAAGTGTTCTGGAGATCAAAACCGTTTTGAAGAAACTTAATCAGAGCGTTTTCCATATCATCCGTAAAATGGATAAGCTGTATATTGACAATTATGCAGATAAAAACTACTCAGAGGAAGAATGGATCAGAATTCTGGCCGAAAATCCTTCCCTGATACAAAGGCCTATTTTAGTGAAAGGCTCAGTAGCTATGTTGGGAAGACCTATTGAAAATGTAAAATTCTTTATTGAGAAATAATCATTAATACAGATATAAAATCGTCCGTTTTGCTCAGTAAAACGGACGATTTTTATTTATAGACATCAAATCTTTAAGGTGTTTTCTTCCGGTTTTCTCTCGGCTGTCGGATGGTGTTGTATAATGCTTCCAGTTCTTTGGGTGGATGGCCGGCATCAAACGTTGCAGACGTGTAGACCGTTCCTCCGGAAGTGATAATAAGGGTTGCAGATAGAGCTCTGTCAGAATATCTGCCTGTAGTAGGAGATTGAAGTTCTGATATTTTGGATAAATCGAGTATTTCTGCCTGTCTGGCAATTTTATCCCATTCGGAAGGATTCATTGCAGATCTTGTAGAATCGCCATTGGAAATAGCTGTTTTAAAGGTAGGTGTGAAAACAGAATTCCGGTTGATTCCTCTTGTCTCTTCTCTTAATTGTACCTTTTCAATTTTCTGTTGTTTGAATGTATGGGTTGAAATTTTTCCATTATTTTCATTTTTATTTTGATTTGCGCAATTAATTAATGATATTAATAAAATAATATTTATTGATTGAATTAGCTTTTTCATTGAATTATTTTTATTTTATTTTTAATTTTATTGAATTATTCGTTTTTAAATATGAGTAATTTTTTATATTTGCTAAATTATAAAAAATATGCTAATGAAAAAATCTATTATTTTAAAATCCTCTCTGGCTGCATTGTTCTTGATAGGAGGCTTTTCAAATGCACAGAACAGAAATGGTGCAAAACCTTCAAAACAGATATGGAAGGAAAGAATATTGGGACCCAACGGAATAGAAAGATGTGGAACCGTTGAAAATGAAGCGAACTTAAAGAAGAAATATCCGGAGAGATTATCAACAGAAGAATTTGAGAAGTGGATTGCTCCACTGATCGAAAAGGCTCAGGCTAATAAATCTCAGAACGGAACTGTAATTACCATTCCGGTTGTTGTGCACGTTATACATAGTGGGCAGAATGTAGGGGTAGCTCCTAATATCAGTGATGCGCAGGTAATGTCTCAGATTACTGTGATGACTAATGATTTCAGAAAAAAGATTAATACTCCGGGATTTAATAACAATCCTGTGGGGGCCGATACCGAAATACAGTTTGTACTCGCCAAAGTAGACCCTAACGGAAACCCTACGAATGGAATTGATAGGGTAAATCTTTGTAGAGATTACTGGGGGCGGGGTGATGAAAACTCAGGATATGAAAATTATATTGACAGCGTTGTAAAGCCCAAGACGATCTGGGATCCTACCAAATATATGAATATGTGGAGTGTTGATTTTGCAGATAGCGGTTTATTGGGTTATGCTCAGTTTCCTTCTAATTCAACGTTGCAGGGAATTTCGCCAAATGGCGGCCTTGCTGCTACGGATGGAGTAGTGGCGGGGTATTTCACTTTTGGAAGTATGGATTACAATGATGGGTCGTTTATTATGATGCCGGGCTATGACAAAGGAAGAACAATGACCCATGAAGTAGGACACTTCCTGGGATTGAGGCATATCTGGGGAGATAGCACCTGTGCAACAGATTATTGTGCGGATACGCCTACTGCACATGGCGCAAACTATATCTGTAATCCTGCTAAGCCAAGTTGTACTGATCCTTCAGTTTTTGAAATGGTTCAAAATTATATGGATTATACGAATGATACCTGTATGAATATCTATACCAACGATCAGAAAACAAGGATTAGAACCGTAATGGACAATTCTCCGAGAAGACTGGAATTGAAAGCTTCTACTACAGATCAGTCTATTCCTTTGTTTGGCAATGATGCAGAAATAAAATATGATGGCGGATGTTCACTGGGAGTTCTTAATTGCGGGGCAGGCGTATTACGTCTGATAATTACCAATAGAGGGACGGGTAATCTGACGTCGGCGGCGATTTCGTATACAATCAATGGGGGAGCAACCCAAACTTATAACTGGACCGGTAACCTCGCACAGGATAAATCTAATGTTATTAATATTCCTGTTGACGGATCTGTAGCATCCTCACCTGTTTCTTTCTCTATTGCATCTGTAAATGGAGGAGCTGATCAGAGAGCGACTAATAATACGGCGTCTGGTAACTATGTAAAGCCAGTAACACCTACCTATTTTGGAACCACTACTGTTACCTTTAAACTGTTGAGAGACCGTTTTGGACAGGAAACAAGATGGAACCTCAAAAACAGCGCAGGACAGATCGTGAAATCCGGAGCATACCAGAACAGTGAAGATACTGACCCTGATCCGGTTCTTATTTCTGAGGTATGGACTTTGCCTGAAGATTGCTATGCGTTTACCATATCTGATGACTATGGAGATGGTTTAGTAGAGGTGAGTCCTGGAGGAGTACCTGGATATGTAGATTTGCTTACAAGCTCAGGGCAAACCATATTCCACTTAGATGGTGAATTCTCTTATGAAACTAAAGTATTTTCGACAAAAGAGTCTCTGTCAACTGCGGAAGTGAATAAGAAAAATAATTTCGGGGTATATCCTAATCCTGTTAATGATGTTCTTAATATTACAGGACTTTCCGGAGAGACTCAATTTGAAATTCACAATGCTGTTGGGCAGCTTGTTAAAAAAGGAAAAACGAATGATTATCAGATTCGTGTAGCTGATCTTGTAAAAGGAGTGTATGTGATTACCCTTAATAATACTAAAGTTTCAGAAAACATTAAGTTTGTTAAGAAATAGTACAGCAAAAGTATGAAAATGAAAAAAAACCGTCTCTGCAGAGGCGGTTTTTTCTTATCAATAAAGTTTTTCTTGTGGTAAGAGAGTAAAAATGCTCAAGAATTACGTTTTAAATCAATCAACAAAAAACCGCTTCATGATTATGAAACGGTTTTGTTTTTACAGGAGAATAACGCCTTCTATTTTGGCTACCTCTTTATAGATATTTACCACCTGGTTCGCATCCAGTACAAATGCACTGATGTTACAGGCTGTGTATTTTCCATTTTTGCTTTCGCGGTTTCCCAATGTAAATTTTATACCATCAAAAACTCTGTAAATTTCAGTAAGTTTTGTTTGGTCTGTAGGAATAATAAATTTAAATAAATAATCCTCCGGAAAATCATGATGATCCTCCAGTTTTTCCTTTAATGACTTGTAAAAATCCTCAGGACTTGCGTGTTGATTTCCTTGTAATATATCCATCTGCAATTGTTAATATAATATAAATATAACGAAATTTTTCCTATTTTCCAAATGGCCCGAGCAGGGATTTGGAGTTCTGGTGCTCATAATCTTCGATAATGTTGAACAGTCCGTTTACCAGCTGCTCAGAGGCTAGCTGGCTCAATCCACCAGAATTGACTGTGTTTTTATTTCCTCCTAAAAGGCTGCCAAGAAAATTATTTCCGGCTAATGCGGTATTGATTGTTTTTACAATTCCGTATTCATTCAGTTTCTCATCCACTTTGGGGGCAATGGCTGCAATAAGCTGCTGTGATGTTTTTTCTTTCAGAATTTGAGTAGCTGTAGTTCCCTGTATAATTCTTGTTACATCTTGTGCATTCAGGCTGTTTACAGCGCCCTGTAATATCGGTTTTGAGATATTGACAGTATAGACAGCTGCCTGTGCAATATAATCTCTTTCTTTGGCTACCAGAGATGGAGATACTTTTTCAAGCATAGAATTGATGTCTCTAAGCTCTTTTGGAAGCGCTTTATCCACCATATTATTTTGCAGGAAGGCTTCTTTATTTCCGTAAATTCCTGCTCCTTTATCAATACCGTTGAGGAGCATTCTTTTGATAATGGAAAGTCCCATATCGCTTGTGGCAAGGGTTGTACAGGATTGTACGGTGGTTGTGATAGCTGCACCGGTTCCGATGATCAGAGCTGTTGCAATGATGTATTTTTTCATTGATACTTTTTATTACTTTCTCTATTGCTTTTGTCAAAAACTGCACCAAAGGTAAATACTATTCTCTATATTAACAAAATATTAAATTCAGAGAGTGAATTTGGGAATTTTTTATGACAAAAATCCCTTTTGGTGATTAGAGATATGATGAATTATTCATGATTATTTTAAACATAATTTTGTAAAAAGTGATTATTTCTCATTTTGTATTCAGTAAATAACAATTGTTTTTAAATTTTTAAGATATTTTAACATCATTCAATTTTTTTCCTATTTTTGGCTAATGTCTTTTTTTGAGATTTTAAAATAACTCCACTCAAGACATCCTTAAAAATTGATTATTTGAATAAATTGAAACTATATGAAACAGTGTAATTTAAAATATTCATGTCTCATTGCTGTTCTGTACTTCGGTATGAATGTCAATGCTCAGACAACTCCAAAAGATACTACTGCCAAAGAGCAGAAGATCGAGGAGGTGGTTCTGATCGGATATGGATCTCAGAAGAAAGAGAACGTGACCGGTAGTATCGGGATGGTTTCAGCAAAAGACCTTGCTGATAAACCGAATGCCAACCCGATTAGTTCTATACAGGGTAAACTATCCGGTGTACAGGTTTTGAACTCCGGAACTCCGGGAAGTTCTCCTAGAGTAGACATCAGGGGAGTTGGTTCCCTTACCGGTAAAACAGTATTCATTGTTGATGGAATGATCACGGATGATATTTCTTTCCTTGGTCCTCAGGATATTGAATCTATGAGTGTATTGAAAGATCCTTCCAGTTTAGCAATCTTCGGAGCAAGAGCCGCTAACGGAGCTGTAATTATTAAAACTAAAACAGGAAGAGGGAAGCCAATATTCAATTTTAATTCTTATTTAGGAGTTAAGAAAGTGACCAATGTTCCCAAAATGACAAATTCTGATCAGTACATTGAACTTTACAATGAAAAGCTGATGAATGATAACGGAAACCTTAATGGAGCATTATCCAGAGCTAATTTTCCTGCAGATACAGATTGGTTTAAAGAAATTTTCAGAACAAGTATCATTAACTCTAATGATTTCTCAGCTTCCGGAAGTTTAGGAAAGCTTAATTATTATGCAAGCATAGGAAATCTACAGGATGAAGGTAATATTGCAGCTGGGCAAGGGATTAATTCAGGGTCAGGATTTAACAGACTTAATACGAAGTTAAACCTTAGTTATAAGATTACTGATAACCTTACCATTGGAAACAATTTTACATTCTCTAAAATGCGTACCGATCAGGCAAAGAATCCTTTACTGAATGCCTATAACGCACCTCCTATTTTCTCTGTGATGAATCCTGGTACAGGAAACTATCAGTTCTTTAATGGGTATTCTATTCCTAACCCACGTGCTATATTAGATCTATACCGTTCTCAGAACAGACAGGAAAGATTATTGAACAATGTATGGGCTGAATATAAATTCCTGAAAGACTTTACTTTAAGAGTAAGCTATACCACAGACAACTATAATACGAATCTGTACGAATATACCCCTACATTTAACTATGTTCCTGTTTCTGATCAGAAGCCTAATAAGTTGATTACAAGAGATTCAAGAAACAGAAACTATATTTGGGACAATACATTAAGCTGGAAAAAAACATTAGGAGATCACAATCTTGAGATTCTTGCAGGTTTCTCCAGAACAAGAAATTCTTATTCTCAGACTTATTTAGAAGCACTTAACGTAAATTATGACGGAACCAATGCTTCTATGAATATTTTCAATGGGACTAACATCATTATGGTTGATAGAGATGTAAAAGGATATGATGTAGTTCCTTATCAGGATAGGATTGAATCTATGTTTGCCAGAGTGAACTATGATTATAAAGGGAAATATCTGATAAACGGATCTGTTCGTAGAGATGGTACTTCAAAATATTCATCAGGAGACAGACACCGAGTATTTCCTGCAGTAAGCGCCGGATGGGTAGTTTCCAAAGAGAACTTTATGAGCAATCAGAATGTATTCAGTCTTTTGAAATTGAGAGCAAGCTGGGGAAAACTGGGTAACCCTGATGTGACAAGAGCTTATACTTTAAGAACTACAATTCTCAAAGAAGGGGCGTATTATGGAAATTCAGGAGCTCCAGCACAAACCATCGATATGGTGGTTGATCCAAACATTGGCTGGGAAACTACAACGGGTAGAGATATAGGTTTAGAAATGGGATTATTCAATAATAAATTGAAAATTGACGCAACCTATTTTGATAAAGATACTAAGGATGTAGTATATGGTGTTACACAAGGAACGGTTTCAGGGGCAAGCAACTGGAAAGATTATATTACTAATGCCTATTCATTCAATAACAGAGGTTTTGAAGTTTCTGTAAATTATGATACGAAAATTTCGGATAAAATAAGATTAGGAGTATATGGTAACCTTACTACTCTTCAGAACAAAATTACATCCGTATATCAGGGTTCATACCTTGAAACAGGAGCAAGCTTATTTGGAAACTCTATTGTAAGGTTACAAAACGGACAGCCTGTAGGAGCATATTATGGATATGAGGTATCAGGGGTGTTCCAAACTGACGCAGAAGCCGCTGCATCGGGCCAGCCAGGAGCAAAAGCAGGATGGCTTAAGTTTGCTGATATGGATGGAAACGGTATTATTGATACCAGAGATAAAACGTTCTTAGGAAGCCCGATTCCAAAAGGTACTTATGGTTTCGGAGTTAATATGAGTGTTTATGATTTTGATATTGCTGTAGACTTCCAGGGAGTATTTGGAAATAAGATCTATAACTATAACCGTGAGCAACGCTACGGAAATGAAAACTGGGATCTTGATTTCTACAATAACAGATGGCATGGTGCAGGAACGTCTAATGCATATCCAATGACGACCAACAATCAGTCTATTATTCTTCCAAGTAGTTTCTTTGTAGAAGATGGAAGCTATTTCAGAATCAGAAATATTACGGTAGGGTATAACTTGCCTAAAGACTTTGCAAAATCTTTATTGCTTACCAAATTCAGACTGTACCTAAGTGCTCAGAACCCTTGGACTAGCTTTAAATATAACGGATTCTCTCCGGAAATCGTGAATACAGACAGAGTGCAGATGGGGGTTGATAATAATATTTATCCAATTTCAGCCATTTATACAATCGGTATGAACTTAACATTTTAATTAGAAGAACATGAAAAAAATATTTTTATCCATCGCTTTATTTTCACTTGTAATAAGTTGTAAAGACGATTATCTGGATATAAAACAGGAAGGGGTAACAGAAGCAGGTTCCTTTTTCAAAACCCAGGACGATGCGATGCAGGCAACCAATGCTATTTATGTATTTTTAAGAAGCTGGGAAAATTCTGCATTCCCTTATCAGTTTGTATTTGGAGTGCCGGCAGATGATGTTGTGAAGGGTTCTAACCCTGGAGATGCTTCCTTTATTAATGCTTATGATCAATTTACTTACACCGTGAGTGATGACGGAGTTAGAGGATACTGGATCGGACAATGGCAGGCGGTGAACAGATGTAATCAGGTGATCACCAATGTTCCGAAAATTGATATGGATGGCCCTTTAAAAATAAGATTAATTGCTGAAGCAAAAATGCTTAGGGCTTATTTTTACTTTAACTTACTGAGAATCTATGGTGGGGTTCCTATCTTTGACGGAATTCCTTCTACTTATACAGCACCTAGAAATTCTGCGGAAGAAGTGTATAAATTCATTATTTCGGATCTTACGAGTGCAGCTGAAATTCTTCCTCAGACTTATGCAGCTGCTGACCTTGGAAGAGTTACCAAAGGAGCAGCTTTAGGATTGCTTTCAAAAGTATACCTGTATAAAAAAGACTGGCAGAAAGCATATGAGACTTCTAACCAGGTAATGTCTATGGGATATGATTTGGATTCAGATTTCAATCATTTATTCAGAATTGCCGGAGAATTTGGAAAAGAATCTGTATTTGAAGTAAACTGTGAATGTTCCACTCAATTTGGAGGTAGCCAGTATGCAGAAGTACAAGGGGTAAGAAATCAGTTCGGCTGGGGATTCTTTACACCTTCTCAGGCATTGGAAAATGCATTTGAGCCGGGAGACATCAGAAAAGAACTTACTATTCTAAGAAACGGAGAAACTACTCCGGAAGGAGATCTTATCGCAATGGGAGATCCAAATTCTGTGACGACATTCAACCAAAAAGTATATGTTCCAAAAGCGCTGAACAATAGTGCATGTGCTTATGGTTCAAGACAAAATATCAGAATTTTAAGATTTGCTGAGATTCTTCTGATCAATGCAGAAGCAGCTAACGAATTAGGCAATACAGCTGCAGCGACTGCTAACCTTAACAGGGTAAGAACAAGAGCTCAGTTGGGAGGAACTACTGCAACAACACAGCTTGCGCTTAGGTCAGCAATCTGGCATGAGCGTAGAGTAGAGCTTGCGATGGAAGGAGATCGTTTCGTAGATCTGGTAAGAACAGGACAGGCGGCTACGGTACTTGCTCCTTATGGATTCAAAGCCGGGAAAAATGAATTATTCCCGATTCCGTTGGATGCCATGAATGCAAGTTTAGGATTGTTTACACAGAATCCTGGATATTAAAATAGAACATAAACTAGAGGAGAATGAAAGTTCTCCTCTTCTTTTAGTAAAATCAGGTAAAAAAAGAAATCATGAAAAGGATCGTATTATCAATGGCTGTTACCCCTTTGTTCTTTGCATATTCATGTAAGAATACCCAGATATCAAAACAGGAAATTACAGAAAATAAAGCCGTACAAAGCAATATTACCAATGAACAGCTTTTGGATAGAGTACAGAAAGATGCCCTGAAATACTTCTGGGAATTTGCTGAACCCAAGTCAATGCTGGGAAGAGAACGGTATCATGAAGATAATATTTATCCTGATAAAGATAAACATGTAATCACCACAGGAGGGTCAGGTTTTGGACTGGCAACCATTCTGGTGGGAGTAGAAAGAGGGTTTATCCCAAGACAGGAAGCCGTAAAAAGGCTTTCTCATATGATGGATTTTCTTGAAAAAGCTGACCGCTACAAAGGAGCATGGTCACACTGGATCAACGGAGAAACCGGAAAAACAGTTCCTTTTGGGAAGAAAGACAATGGCGGAGATCTTGTAGAAACGGCATTCCTTACCTCAGGAATTCTCATGGTCCGTGAATACTTTAAAAATGGTAATGCAGAAGAAAAGGCCTTAGCAGAAAAATGTGATCAGTTATGGAAAGGAATCCAGTGGAACTGGTATACAAAAGGAGGTGAAAAAGTCCTTTACTGGCACTGGTCGCCAGAATATCAATGGGAAATGAATTTTCCTCTGGAAGGGTATAATGAATGCCTGATCACTTATATCTTAGCCGCATCTTCACCTACACATTCCATTGATGCAGAAACTTATTATAAAGGTTGGACCAGAAACGGGACCTACCTTACAGACAAAACAAAATACGGATTACCACTGTATGTAAAACACAATTATGCCGAAGAATATGGAGGGCCATTGTTTTGGTCGCAATATTCCTATATCGGGCTTGATCCTACAGGGTTGTCCGATAAACTGGTGAAAAATTATTTTGACCTCAATAAAAACCATACACTAATTGATTATAAATACTGTGTAGAAAATCCCAAACAATGGAAAGGCTACGGTCAGAACTATTGGGGATTAACGGCCGGATATACAAGAAATGAAGATGGAACTACAGGATACACAGCTCACATGCCAGGCAATGACAATGGAGTGATCACTCCTACAGCAGCACTGAGCAGTTTTCCATATACTCCAAAAGAATCGATGAACTTTCTGAGGTTTATCTATACCCAGAAACCTCAATTCATAGGGCAGGCAGGACCTTATGATGCAACGTCCATCAATTATAACAACTGGTTTACCCCAAGATACCTGGCCATTGATCAGGGAACAATAGCACCAATGATCGAAAACTACAGGACAGGATTTCTGTGGAAACTGTTCATGAATGCCCCGGAAATTCAGCAGGGACTGAAGAAATTGAGTTTTCAGTCTGCAAAATATGGGATAAAATAAGTTTTGAAAAAATAGACAAAAGCTATATATTCAATAGAAACGGGCTAAAGCCCGTTTTAAATAAATAAAAAAAATCCAAAGGCTTTAGCCAAAACCTGAATAACAATATGAAATTAAAACATATTCCCCTTTTATTACTTCCATTTTCCTTACAGCTTCATGCTCAGGAAATCAAAGCGGAACTGAATAAAGAAATTAAGCGACAAGAGAAAATGTCCTATATTCTGGATTATCCTCAGAATATAAAAGAAAATGTTCCGCTGATTGTTTTTCTTCATGGCTCAGGAGAAAGAGGAAATAACCTTGAACTGGTAAAAGCCCACAGCCCATTCACCTATAAAAATCTGATCAAGGAGCCGGTTGCCATTCTTGCACCGCAATGTCCTGCAGATACCTGGTGGGATACCGTTACCGTATATAATTTGATAAAAGAAATTCAGAAAAAATATAAAATTGATGCTTCAAGAATCTATCTGACCGGACTTTCTATGGGAGGATGGGGTACTCTGAAGCTGGCCATGGAACATCCCGAAATGTTTGCAGCAGTAGTTTCAGTCTGCGCTCCTACAGATCAGGTAATGACCGCCAATATTGATAAATTTAAAGATTTGAATATGAAAATATTCCATGGTGGGATGGATGATATTGTACTGCCGGAAAATGCTTTTAAATTTTACCAAAAACTTCACCCGGTGAACCCTACAGCAGAATTGGTGATTTTCCCGAATGATAATCATAATTCCTGGGATTCTACCTATTCAAATCCGCAGCTGTATGAGTGGATGTTGTCTAAAAAGAAAGAAAAAATGAAGTAATGATTGAGCTTATTGCTGTACATTATATGGGAAATGGCAAAAAGACCCATGCAGAATTTTTCTCACCCACCAGTTTTTCCACTGAAAAATATGATGAATACGGAAATACTATAGAATGGTATACCGAGAATAAAGTCACAAATACTGTTGAAGCCATCAGCCAGGAAATCATTTATCAGTAAAAACTGCTTATCAGGCATTACGAAATTGAATAAGACCAACTTGTAATAAAGCAAAAAAATATAAAAACAATAATTTAAGAAGATCGATTTATGAAAAAGTTAATTGTACTTGCAACCCTGGCCCTTTCGCCGGTATTTTCCGCTCAGGAAATGGTGGATAAGCCTGTCCAGTCTTACCAGACTGCTCAATATCAGGCGAAAAAGAAAGCCTTTGTAGACAATCTTTTATCTAAAATGACTTTGGATGAGAAGATAGGGCAGCTGAACCTGCCTACTTCAGGAGACTTTACAACAGGTCAGGCCCAGAGTTCCGATATTGGAAAAAAAGTGGAGCAGGGATTGGTAGGAGGACTGTTCAATATAAAAGGAGCAGATAAAATAAAAGCCGTTCAGAAAGTGGCGATTGAAAAAAGCCGTCTTAAGATCCCCTTGATCTTCGGAATGGATGTTATTCACGGATATGAAACTACCTTCCCGATTCCTTTAGGACTTGCTGCATCATGGGATATGAATCTTGTGCAACAGTCTGCAAGAGTAGCGGCAAGAGAAGCAGCGTCTGATGGAATCAACTGGACTTTCTCGCCAATGGTGGATATTTCCCGTGAACCAAGATGGGGAAGAGTTTCCGAAGGTTCAGGAGAAGATCCGTATCTGGGAAGCGAGATTTCTAAAAATATGGTCTATGGTTATCAGGGTAAAGATTTGGCAAACGGGACCAATATCTTGGCTTGTGTGAAACACTTTGCACTATATGGAGCCGGAGAAGCAGGACGTGATTACAATACAGTGGACATGAGCCATGTGAGAATGTTCAACGAATATTTTCCACCTTATAAAGCAGCTGTAGACGCTGGAGTAGCTTCAGTAATGGCTTCTTTCAATGAAGTGGATGGAGTTCCGGCAACAGGAAGCAGATGGCTGCAGACTGAAGTCTTGAGAAACCAATGGAAATTCAAAGGTTTTGTAGTGACTGATTATACCGGGATCAATGAAATGGTTGAGCACGGCATGGGTGATCTTCAGCAGGTTTCGGCATTGGCTTTGAAAGCCGGAGTAGATATGGATATGGTAGGGGAAGGATTTTTAACAACACTTAAAAAATCCCTTTCTGAAGGAAAAGTAACCCAGGATGAAATTGATGCGGCGGCGAGGAGAATTCTTGAAGCCAAATATGATCTTGGATTATTTGATAACCCATACAAACACGGAGATGCAAAATTAGCGGCAAAAGAAGTGTACAACATGGAGAATCGTAACATCGCAAGAAATGTTGCGGCTCAATCTATGGTTTTATTGAAAAATCAAAACCAGGTTTTACCTTTGAAAACAACAGGAACAGTGGCGGTAATAGGTCCGTTGGTTAACAATTCTCTGAATATGGCCGGAACCTGGAGTGTTGCTACCAAACATGCTATCTCAGTTAATTTAATGCAGGGATTACAGGCAAATTACGGTAAAGACGTGAAATTCCTTTCCGCTAAAGGGGCCAACATTGATGACGATGCCAAACTGGAAGACATCTACGCAGCACATGGAAAGAAAACAGACAGAGACAGCCGATCAAAAGAAGAATTATTAAGAGAAGCTGTTGATGTAGCCAATAAAGCAGACGTAATTGTTCTTGCCATTGGAGAATCCGCTGAGATGAGTGGGGAATCCTCTTCAAGAACAGAAATTACCATTCCTCAGTCTCAGGTAGACTTATTAAACGAATTGAAAAAGACAGGAAAGCCAATTGCAATGGTTCTTTTTACCGGACGTCCGTTAGCTTTAACGAATGTAAAAGACGCTCCGGATGCCATTCTTAATGCGTGGTTTGCAGGATCTGAAGCAGGAAATGCCATTGCAGATGTTTTATTTGGAAAAGTAAACCCGTCAGGAAAACTGCCGATGACCTTCCCGAGAAGTCTGGGCCAGGTTCCTATTTATTATAACTCAAAAAATACAGGCCGCCCGCTGAGCCAGGATAAAGTAGATAAATGTACCTACGAAAGATTCCGTTCCAATTATATGGATGAATGTAATACCCCATTGTATTCTTTCGGGTACGGATTAAGCTATACGAAGTTCAGTTACTCTGATATTGCAGTTTCCAATACCAATCCGAAAGGGAATCAGACCGTTCAGGCATCTGTTACGGTAACGAACAGCGGAAACTATGACGGAGCAGAGGTAGTTCAGCTTTACATCAGAGATATGGTGGGAAGCATTACAAGACCGGTAAAAGAGCTGAAAGGTTTCCAGAAAATATTCCTGAAAAAAGGAGAATCTAGAAAAGTAACCTTTGATATTACCCCTGAAAATCTGAAATTCTACAACGGGGATCTGAAATACGATTGGGAAGCAGGAGATTTTGATATTATGATTGGTACGAGTTCTCAGCATGTAAGACATTTAAAGATTAACTGGACAAAGTAATTCCGGATCAATTTTTAATATATTTTATAAACAAAAGCCTTGTCACGATTATCTGACAAGGCTTTGTTATAAGTTGGCATAAAAGAGTTTTATCTTTTGATGATTTTCTCCGTAAACGTCTGAAGGTCTGTTTTAATCTGAACGAGGTATGTTCCTTTGATCATATTCTTTAGATCGATAGACTTTTCTCCTTTCCTGAAAATTCCTGATTTTATTTTTTGTCCTGACACTGAAAAAACAGAATATTCCAACAGGTTTTCCTTCGTATCTATAAATAAAGCATCATCTGCAGGATTAGGAAACAACGAAAAACGATTGTTTTTTAGCTGATTTTCCTGAGTAGAAAGCAGAGAGCAGTTGGAAGTAACTGTTACCGTATTATAAACCGTCTGTTTTACTTTGACACCATAGGTTGAGTTGGCGTCATCCACACAAAATCCTTTTAAATTGGGCATAAACTGATAATCTGAATCTGAAAGCCATGTCATATTATGATTATTCCCGTTTTTCATGTTGATGTATTGCACATGCTGATTATAGATAAAACTTGCATAAGTAAGATTATGATTATTACTTAAGTCTATAGAGGTGAAATAATTATTACCACAATGAAAATTCTTCAGTTTTACCAAAGGAGCTAGATATAAATTGGTGATGTAATTATTGGCAATGCTCAGAGTGTGCAGATTAGCATTATTGGTAAAGTCTAATTGAGTTAATGAAGATTGGGTCGCATTAAATTCCTCCAAAGCAGTAAGGGGAGATAAATCTATACCACCGGAAAAATTACAATGATCTATGGCCAGAAACTGTAACAACGTATTATTGTTGAGGTTCAAAGAAGTTATTGCTGTTTTCCCGATATTCAGAGAGTTTAAAACCGGGTTCATACTTACATCTATAGAGGGAAGAGCTTCATTTCCAACAACAGCTAAGAATTTGAGGACTGGGTTTTGAGTAAGATTTAGCGAAGTTAAGCTGTTGGCGGATGAAGCCAGATTTTGAACAACCAAAGTTTCCAATAAAGGATTTTGCGTCAGGTCAATAGTACTGGGGCTGCTGTCATTCAGCCATAAAGTTCTTAATAAAGGACTTTGTGTTACATTCAGAGAAGTAACACCTCCTATACCCATCTGACCAACGAGGGTAACTTCTTCAAGAAGAGGTTTATTGGACAGGTCTACCGTTGTGCCATGAGATACTGTTGCAGTGATTCTTTTTAATTGCGTTAAACCCGTGAGATTGATTGATGGTATAGGAGCACCATAAAGAATAACTGTTGTAAGATTTGTACTTTGACTCAGATTCACAGGTGAAGAAACAGGATTGTTTCTTATTATCAGCATGCTCAGATTGGTGAAAGCTTCTATTCCGCTGAGATTGGTGATTCCGTAATTGTTATCAAGTAAAATGATTGTGGCATTTTGAGCCTCTGAATTAGAGATTTCCCCATCCCCGTTGGCATCATGATAAGGAAGTAAAGCATTTTTAAAATTAACATCCGCGAAACTCACATTTTGTGAAAAAAATAGACAGGATGCCAGAAGGAAAAAGGCAGAGTAGATTTTTAATTTCATTAAGTATTAGTTTTTATGGTTTTTTATTTTGTCTCTAAATGTAGAAATATTGTATCATATGGCAAAAAATTGCTTTATTTTTTTAATGTATTTTATATTATCAAAGAATATTATTTCATATTTTATAAATTCTTGAATAATAAGATGGTCACCTGTAAAATCATGATGAAGATGAATGATGGATAAAAACCCGTGGCAAAAGCATTTTTTGAGCTTTTTGGCATGATTTTTAATAACACTGCTTTAACTTCAATATAACAAACAATGAAAAAAACAATTTTATGTAGCGCAATGTTCCTTGGTGCTTTGGTATTCGCACAAAAAACACCGGTATTAGGTGGCGATAAAGATGCTCACGGATGTATCGGTTCAGCAGGATATACCTATTCGCAGATCAGAAAAGACTGTGTAAGAACTTTTGAAGAAAAAATCAAATTAAAAGAGGTCGCTTCAAAAGGCGATTATATCGCAGCTGTTATTTTCAGTAAAGACATGAAAAAAGCTGAGGTTTTTGTGAAAGATGCAGAAGGAGGAAGCGTTATTCTTAACAGAGCAGGAAAAGCAAAAGCATGGAAAAAAGACGGTTATGCATTGGTTCCTTTCAAGAAAAGCGGTTATCAGCTCAAAAAGGACAATGTCGTTATCTATCAATAAACTCCGGGATATAAAAAGACAGAAGCTACTCAAAAGAGTGGCTTTTTTTGGTCTATACCCATATGATGACTATAGACGATGCTTGCATGTTATCAATATCCAAGGTAATCATTGAGATATAGAACAATTTTCATTAGGAAAGCACCCAAAATGTAAACAATTCAGAAATAATGGTTTTTGCCACTAACAATGAAATTAATATCTTTATTGTGTGAAATACTTTTGCCAAATTGAAAACATTAATAATTTAATATGAAAAAACCAATTTTATTTTGTACGATGTTCCTTGCTTCCTTAGCTTTTGCACAAAAAAAAGCTCCGGTACTGGGAGGGGACAGAGATGTTCATGGCTGTATCAACTCTGCAGGGTATACCTATTCACAACTCAGGAATAATTGTGTAAGAGTTTTTGAACAGAAAATAAAGCTAAAGGAAGTGAACTCAGATAAAAGTTATACTTCAATGACAGCAGTTATTTTTAGTAAAGACA
Organism: Chryseobacterium sp. FR048; assembly: GCF_056844665.1. NCBI lineage: Bacteria > Pseudomonadati > Bacteroidota > Flavobacteriia > Flavobacteriales > Weeksellaceae > Chryseobacterium > Chryseobacterium sp. FR048. Next base: position 427,308 of record NZ_JBXDSE010000004.1, read on the forward strand.
TGAAACGGGCCGAAATCTTTATTCCGGATGGAGCTGCAAAAAGTATTATCCTTGAAAAAGAAGGAAAAGATAAAATCTGGAAAAGCGGCAGCCATATTAAAGAGACTTATGTCTTAGTTCCCTACAAGAAAACAGGCTACCAGATCAAAAAAGATGATGTTGTAATTTATCAGTAAAATCAAGCTTGCACAAAAGAATAAAGTCACTCGGAAGAGTGGCTTTTTTATTGAGGATAAATGAGAGAGTGTTTATTAAATCATGTAAAAAAAGAAAATTGACAAATGTTTTGCTGAAAAAGTGTATCTTGTTATGACCAAATTAAAGCAGAATCCGAAAAGCATAGAGAGTAGGAAAAATCAACAAAATCTTAGTATGAAAAACTTAAAAAAACTTTCCAAAAAAGAATTGAAAACCGTTCAGGGAGGTATCCCAATGTGTCTTCCTGGGTATTTTTGGTGTTCATTCGTTAAAAAATGTATCCCTGTAGGAGCATCATGCGGACTTATCGATTAGTCTGATGGATGAAAAATAATGTAAAAAGGCTGCCTCCAAAACAAGGTAGCCTCTTTTTTAGTCATGATGTAAACTCCAGAATGAATTTTTTTAAAAAAATCCTGGCACCTTAAAATCATAAAAAAAAATTACATTTTCCAACAAAAAATACTAGCGCCTTTGCGTTGTCCGACGAAAAAAATCGTGCATTCGTGGCAAAAAAATACCCCATAGATCAGACCAATTATGCAGATTTTTACTCTTCTTCATAATCCGCAGGAACTAAAAAATCCTACTTACAAAATAAAAAGCGGTATTCAATTTTATCGAAGATAAAATCCTAGCGCCTTAAATGCGTAAAAAGAATAACCATTAGCGCCTTTGCGTTTCCAACAAAAGTATTCGTGGCAAAAAAATCACTCGCAACTCAGTCAGATTGCACATATTTTCACTTCTCCATATAATCTGTGAGATCCAAAATAATATCACACAATCCCTGGGCCGAAGCGAAACAATATTAGGTAGAAAATCATAAAAACAGCATTTTCATCTCTCACCGAAAAACCGTATTTTTGTACATCTAAAAAGTAAAAGAACGAATGAATTCCTACAAAAATCCATTGGAAGAGCGCTATTCCAGTGAAGAAATGTTATTTAATTTCTCACACAATAACAAATTCCGTACCTGGAGAAAGCTTTGGATCGCTTTAGCTGAAATTGAAAAAGACTTAGGTCTTGAAATTACAGACGAGCAGATCGCTGAACTGAAAGCGAATGCTGAAAATATCGACTTCGATAAAGCAGCAGAATACGAAAAGAAATTCCGTCATGATGTAATGGCTCACGTTCACACCTATGGAGATGTGGCGCCTTCAGCAAAAGGAATTATTCACTTGGGAGCTACTTCAGCTTTTGTAGGAGACAATACAGACTTAATTCAGATCCGTGACGGACTTTTAATCCTGAAGAAAAAGTTGGTCAACGTAATGAAAAACTTAGCAGACTTTGCGATTCAGTACAAAGACCTTCCGACATTAGGATTTACACACTTCCAACCCGCTCAGTTAACGACTGTAGGGAAGAGAGCTACCCTTTGGTTACAGAGTTTGGTTCTTGACATCGAAGAATTAGACTTCTTCCTTGAAACCCTTCGTTTCAGAGGAGTAAAAGGAACTACAGGAACTGCTGCAAGTTTCCTTGAACTGTTCAATGGAGATTATTCAAAAGTAAAACACTTAGATAAAGAACTTTCAAAAAGATTCGGTTTCGAAAAAGTATTCGGAGTTTCCGGACAGACTTACGATAGAAAAATTGATGCTAAAGTTGTCGCTTTATTAGGGAATATCGCTCAATCTGCTCATAAATTCACCAACGATTTACGTTTACTTCAAAACCTTAAGGAAATTGAAGAGCCGTTCGAGAAAAACCAGATCGGTTCATCGGCGATGGCGTACAAGCGTAACCCAATGAGAAGTGAAAGAATCGGGGCATTGGCAAAATATGTAATGTCTCTGACGACGAGTTCCGCAATGGTAGCTTCTACACAATGGTTTGAAAGAACATTGGATGATTCTGCAAACAAGAGATTAACGATTCCTCAGGCTTTCTTAGCTGTTGATGCCATTCTATTGATCTGGAATAATATCATGAACGGAATCGTAGTATATCCGAACAGAATCAATAAGCATATCGAAGAAGAACTTCCTTTCATGGCTACAGAATACATCATCATGGAAGAAGTGAAAGCAGGTGGAGATCGCCAGGAAATTCACGAAGTGATCAGAGTTCATTCTATGGAAGCTTCCAAAAAAGTGAAAGAAGAAGGAAAAGAAAATGACCTGATCGAAAGAATCTTAAACGATGATTCTTTAAAATTAGACAAATCAAAATTAAAAGAAGTTTTAGATCCGAAGAACTTTATCGGGTTTGCACCGATTCAGACTGAAGAATTCGTCAAGAACGAAGTGCAGCCGATTATAGACCAGAATAAAGATCTGATAGGATTAGAAGCTGATCTTAAAGTATAAAACAATATGCAGCCTTTTGGGCTGCATTTTTTTTGAACGAAACTGAGAAAAGATGGTTTTGTAGATGAGTATTTAATGGAGCAATATTATTATTTGTTAACTCCTCCTGAAAATCATCAGTTTGACTATGTAGGGTATCAAAAATGGAAATTGGAAAATTCAATAGCCTACGATACTTCTAAAAAGCTTTATATTATTGTAAATTCACGCAAGAAGACTGATCTTAGCAAAGATGAATAGTTTGTAATATAATTACTCGTAGAATTGTTATATAAATTAAAAGGCTTAATCTCAGAAAATGGCAAAAATATTTTCACACTAGATGATCATGAACAAACTTCTTTTAATCATTCTATTCATTCCAATCATTTCTTTTTCTCAAAAGAAAGAAGTGTTGAGGTATTTTACATCCAAAGATTCTTTAATTGGAGTTAAAAACCAGGCCGGAAAAATCATTATACCGGCAGAATTTAGAGATTATACCGGAATTAAAGAGGGTGAATTAGTACAGGAAGGAATAGGAAATGAAACCATTCTCTTTGTTGGCGGAAAAAAAAATGAAAAATCTGAGAAAAATACCTCTGGATATGTTTATGACAGAAAAGGTAATTTTTTGTACCAGCCTTACTTATTTGATAATGGAGCAGATTATTTCTCTGAAGGCGTAAGAAGATTTGTAAAAAATGGAAAAGTAGGATTTGTAGACCGTTATGGGAAGATCATAATTCAGCCTGGCCATGACTTTGCATCATCTTTTAACTATGGATATGCCATATTCTGTGATGGGTGCGATTGGGAGAAAACAGATGATGAACATCCTGCGATCGTAGGTGGAACCTGGGGAGTAATGAATACCAAAGGAGAAACTGTGCAACCGTTTACAAAGTATACAGAGAAAGACATTGATATTGATGGGAAATATTACCCATATTCATTCCAATACAATGAAAAAGAAAAGAATATCCTTAGATTCTTTGAAAAATACAATAAAATAATTTCGGCAGTTCATTATGTCAACGTTTATAATGAAATGTCTGAAGATGAAAAAAAGCTTCTTTTTGAAATTGTAGAAAGGCCACAAGGAGATTTTCCTTATTATCAGATCAATGCCTATGATAATAGGAAAACCAACTTAGCAGCATTTGATGATCTGAAGTTTTTTGTGTCAAAAGATGGGAAAACTGTCTTTAATATCAATTATGAAGATCAATTGATTCCTTTCGAAAAATGGCTGAAAGAAGAAATCAAACAAGCAGAAGAATATCAGAAAAAACATTCTAATAACCCGAATAAATTCAAAAATAACCATAATTAAACCTAATGAGAAAAAATATATTCATATTTATTTTTGCTTTGGCATTTGCAAAGAATCATGCGCAAAGTGATAAAAATGTGTACTCAATTATAGATGCAGCTGCTCAGAAAGTGGCAAAAGAGTCAAAAGCCTATTCAGTTTCTGTCGGAATAATCAAAGATGGTAAAATTTATACCAAGCACTTTGGAGAAATAGACAAAGGAAAAGGTAACAAAGCAGATGATAATACATACTTTGCGATCGCTTCCGTTACCAAGCTTTTTACAGGTCAGTTGTTGGCGCAGGCAGTTCTGGAAGGGAAAATAAAACTGGATGATGATGTACGTAAATATTTAAAAGGATCTTATCCAAACTTAGAGTACAACGGTGTTCCAATCAAAGTCAGAGACTTGATTTCTTACCAGACAGCACTTCCAAGAAATCTTCCCACTGATGATGAACTGAGAAAAAACATGACGGATGAGACTCCTTTTCTTTACGAGAAGCTCAACGATGGGTATACCAAAGAAGACTTTAAAAAAGATTTGGCTACCGTAAAATTAAATATGAAGCCGGGTACAGAATATAAGTACAGTAATTTAAGCCTTGAATTGGCAGGTCTCATGCTGGAAAATATTTATGGAAAAAGCTATGAAACCCTTTTGAAAGAAAATATCTTCTCAAAAGCTGGAATGAACCATACCAAACTCGAACTTGGTAAAAATGAAGCTCAGGCCAATGGGTATCATGAAAATTATCGTTTGATGCCGGTTCCAAAAAGCCTTTTATGGGGATCCGGTGGTGCTAAAACCGAATCTACGATGGGAGATATGGTGAAGTTTTTAAAAGAAGAGCTGGATCCGAAAAATAAAATCGTTCAGGAGTCTCAAAGAAACATTAACAACAGCAAAGATGGCTGGTATGGGTATTTTTGGGATAAATACTGGATTACTGAGCATGGTAAAAGAGGTTTTAAACACGGCGGATCCTATGGGATAAACAGTTTGTTTACCGTATTTCCAGAACTGAATATCGGAATCTGTATCATCGTGAACATCAATGGCCCCGAAACATTTACCGCACTTTATAATGGGACGGACAGTTTAGTAGCAGATCTTATTTCAACTTCAGATAAAAAGCAGGTGTATGGGTATTCCGTAAAAGGAGATAAAATCGTTTTCTCTTACACACATCCGAAAAACCTGGACGGAAATCTTATCAATACTGTCTCCGTAGCAGGTAGTTTCAACAATTGGGACTCTGAAAATAATGAATATCAGATGATAAAAAAGGATAAAAACCTTTATGAATTGGAGGTTCCTATCTCTCGATTTGAAAAAGGAAAGCCCTATTCGTTTAAATTTGTATTGAATAAAGAAGAATGGATTGGAGCTTCTAAAAATGCATCCAATAATGACGGAACCAAAGATAATAATCTGGCATTGATATTATAGGAAAAAGAAAGTAAAAAGAGTAAATTTGTACTCCGGGACGAGACCAATATAAATGGAACAGGTGAGGGTAATCTGACATAGGTACTCTGAACTCAAAAAAAGTAAAAAGAAAAATAAAATATAAAAATCTGACATCTAATTTTTAATAATGTTACAGAATCAGGATCATCAACAATTAATTACCGATTTAAAAGAACTGGTTGATAAGACGAAAAGTCAGGTCGCTGTTCAGGTAAACTCGGCAATGGTGGTTTTGTACTGGAAAATCGGACAGAGAATAAATGAAGATGTTCTGGGGAATAAAAGAGCAGAGTATGGTAAAGAAGTAATTTTACAAATTTCTCATCAGCTTACCGTAGAATTTGGAAATTCTTTCTCTGAAAAAAATATTCGAAAAATGATGCAGTTTGCTTCAGTTTTTGATAATTTCGAAATTGTCGCATCAGCGATGCGACAATTATCATGGACTCATTTTTTACTTCTGATTCCTATTTCTCAGGATACGAAGAGGAATTTTTACCTCGAAGTTTGTAAAATTGAAAATTGGAGCGTCAGAACTTTGAAAGAAAAAATAAATTCTTTGCTTTTTGAACGGACTGCAATAAGTAAAAAGCCCGAACAAATCATTAACAAAGAACTTAAAAATTGGTCCGAAAATAGTATTTTAAATCCTGACCTGGTTTTTAAAGATCCTTATTTCCTTGATTTTTTAGAATTGAAAGATACTTTTTCTGAAAAAGATTTAGAAGAGTCTATTATTGTGGAACTTCAAAAATTTATTTCTGAATTAGGAAGCGATTTTGCATTTCTTTCAAGACAAAAGAGAATCACGATTGATAACAGAGATTATTACATGGATTTGCTTTTCTATCATAGAAAACTAAAATCTCTGGTTGTTATCGAACTGAAATTAGGCGAATTTGAGGCTAGCCATAAAGGGCAAATGGAGCTTTATCTTTCATATCTTAACAAATATGAAAAAGTAGAGGGTGAAAACCCACCGATTGGTTTAATTCTTTGCTCCGGAAAAAACTCCGAACATATAGAACTGATGAATCTCGAAGGAGATAATATAAAAATTGCAGAATATTTACTTATCTTACCTTCAGAAAGAATTTTGCTTGAAAAATTGAATCGCTCAATAGAGATAGCAAGAAATAAATTTGAAAATAAATCTAATATTAAATAAAATCTGACATCTAATGTCTAATAACAAAAGAATTTTCGTAGAAAAAAGAGGAATTTTCGATGTTGAAAGTCCAAAAATTTTTGATGAAGTAAAAGCAGTTGTTCCGGCAATTCAAAGTGTGAAAGTCTACAATGTGTATGATATTTTCAATTTGAATGACGGGGAATTTGAGAAAGTAGTAAACAATACTTTTGTAGATCCTGTGACTGATATTTTACATTCAGAAAACCCTGCAAAAAGCATTCATTTCGGTATGGAATTCCTGCCTGGTCAGTACGATCAAAGAGCAGATTCTGCACAACAGTGTATTGCTTTATTGACAGAGAATGAAAAGTCAAAAGTAAGAAGTGGAAAACTGATCGAATTTGAAGGAGTAACAGAAGCTGATTTGGTGAAAATCAAAGACCTTTTGATCAATAAAGTAGAATCTCAGGAAAAAGACCTTTCTATCCTGGATATTCCTGCTGACGAAATCCCTTCAAAAGTTTTAATCCATGATAACTTCATCAACTTCAATGATGCTGAACTGGAAAATTTCTATAACAATCACGGTTTTGCATTAGGATTAGATGACCTGAAATTTATTCAGGAGTACTTCAAAACCGAAGAAAGAAATCCTACAGAAACTGAGCTGAAAGTATTAGACACCTACTGGAGCGATCACTGTCGTCACACGACTTTCGAAACAGAATTGTCAGACATTCAGTTTGAAGGAAAATTCAAACATACATTGGAAACCATTTTCAATGATTATATCGAAAAAAGAAAATTCTTAGGCCGTGAACTGAAGCCTATTTCCTTAATGGATTTAGCAACAGTTTGTGGTAAATATTTCCATAAAACAGGAAATCTTGACAACCTTGTGATTTCTGACGAGATCAATGCCTGTACCATCCAGATCGAAGCAGAATACGATGGTAAAAAAGAACCTTGGTATTTATTATTCAAAAACGAAACGCACAACCACCCAACGGAAATTGAACCTTTCGGAGGAGCTTCCACTTGTTTGGGAGGTGCGATCAGAGACCCTTTATCCGGAAGATCTTTCGTATTCCAGGCGATGAGGTTGACAGGTGCAGCAGACGTTTTAGAACCGGTAGATAAAACATTACCAGGGAAATTACCTCAAAAAACCATTACAAAACAGGCTGCCAACGGATATTCATCTTATGGTAACCAGATTGGTCTTGCAACTACGATGGTTTCTGAAATCTACGACGAAGGCTACAAGGCAAAAAGAATGGAAGTTGGTTTCGTTACCGGAGCCGTTCCTGTAGATTGGGTAAGACGTGAAAAACCTGCGAATGGTGATTCTATCATCATCTTAGGAGGAGCAACGGGGCGTGATGGAGTTGGAGGCGCAAGTGGAAGTTCAAAAGAACAGGACGAAACTTCTATTCACACCATGAGTTCTGAAGTTCAGAAAGGAAATGCAGTAGAAGAGCGTAAGATCCAGAGATTGTTCAGAAACCCTGAACTGACAAGATTAATCAAGAAATCAAACGATTTCGGTGCAGGAGGAGTTTCTGTAGCCATTGGTGAAATTGCAGACTCTCTGGAAGTAAACCTTGATGTATTACCATTAAAATATGAAGGTCTGAACGGTACAGAACTCGCTATCTCTGAATCTCAGGAAAGAATGGCAGTTGTGGTAGATCCTAAAGACAAAGAAAGGTTCATCAAATTCTGTGAAGCTGAAAACATTGTAGCTGTGGAAGTGGCAAAAGTGACAGATTCAGGAAGAATGCAGATGTTCTGGAAAGGAGACAAAATCGTTGACCTTTCAAGAGCATTCCTTGATACCAACGGATGTTCAAAATCTCAGGAGGTGAAAATCAACCACCTTGAAGAAGTAAAAGTAGAAACTAAAGCGTTCAACGAAGAAAACTTATTGAATGCTTTAAAAGATAAAAACGTAGCTTCCCAGAAAGGGTTATTGGAAATGTTTGACTCTTCCGTAGGAGGAACAACCGTAGCCATGCCTTTAGGTGGAAAATACCAGCAAACCCTGATGGAAGGAAGTGTACAGACACTACCGATTTTAGGCGCAAAAGATATTAAAACAGTTTCTTTGGCAAGCTGGGGATTCGATGCTGAAATCTCAAAGCAAAACTCATTATTGGGAGCATCTTATGCCGTTGTAGAAAGTGTGGCGAAGATTGTTGCGATGGGAGGTGATTATAAAAATATCAGATTAAGCTTCCAGGAATATTTTGAAAAACTGGGTCAGGCTCCTGAAAAATGGGGTAAACCTTTAGCATCCCTTTTAGGAGCTTATGATGCGCAGATCAACCTTGGATTGGCAGCAATCGGTGGTAAAGATTCCATGAGCGGAACGTACCAGGACCTGAATGTTCCGCCAACATTGATTTCTTTTGCATGTGCTAACGGAGATAAAGAAAATATCATTTCTCCGGAATTTAAAGCAGCAGGAAACAAAGTGTATTTCTTTAATCACATCGCTCAGGAGAGCGGTCTTCCAAACTATGATGCTTTAAAAGACGTTTATGAATTCATCTTCAACAACATCAAGTCAGGGAAAATTGTTTCTGTGAAAACCGTAAAAGATGGTGGAGTAGCAGTAGCATTGGCGAAAATGAGCTTCGGAAACAGATTGGGAGCAGAAATCAACGCGGATGAAAATACTTTATTAGCTAAAAATATCGGTAGCTTAATCATCGAAGCTAAAGAAGAATTAAGCAATGGATCTCTTCAGCTAATCGGAGAAGTAAAAGATTCAGGAATTTTGAAAATCAACAATCTTGAAACCCAAATCACGAATCTCGAATCCGCTTACACCGGTACATTCGAAAACCTTTTCCCAACAGCAGAAAAAGAAAAGATCACGGTTGAAATAGAGGAGACATCAAACTCAATCCACCCAAGAAATATCATCATCAAAAAACACGGAATTGCACAACCTAAAGTATTTGCTCCGGTGTTCCCGGGAACCAACTGTGAGTATGATACCCTGAATGCATTCCAGAAAGAAGGCGCTGTTGTCAGCAGTCTGCCTTTAATCAACATCAACCACCAATTGTTGGATGAAAGCATCGATGCATGGGTGGAAGAGATCAGAACGTCTCAGATTCTTGCCTTCTCAGGAGGTTTCTCTGCAGGTGATGAGCCGGATGGTTCTGCAAAATTCATTGTTAACGTTTTAAAGAACGAAAAGATGAAAAATGCAGTTCACGAACTGTTAGACAGAGACGGTATGATCATCGGGATCTGTAACGGTTTCCAGGCTTTGGTAAAATCTGGGTTGCTACCTTACGGAAGAATCAAGGATTTAGATGAAAACTCTCCTACATTGGCTCACAATGCCATCAGAAGACACATCTCTCAGATGGTGACGGTAAAAGTGGTAAATGATGAAAGTCCTTGGTTAAAAGGAATGAAAGGTCAGACTTTCACTATTCCAATTTCACACGGTGAAGGACGTTTCATGGCTTCAGAAGAAGAAATCAAGAAGTTGTATGAAAACGGACAGATCGCGACACAGTACATCGATTTCGATGGAAACATTGCTCACGGAATGCCGTTCAACCCAAACAACTCACTATTCGGAATTGAAGGTGTTACCAGCCCATGTGGAAAGATCTACGGAAGAATGGGACACCCGGAACGTTTTGCTGATGGTCTGATGAAAAACATACCCACCGCAAATTATCACAACATATTCAAAAACGGAGTCGAATACTTCAAATAACAATAAAAGAAAATGACTGTCAACAATGGCAGTCATTTTTTTATGCAGATGATTGATACTTTTATGATCTGAAGTTGCAACATTTTTTCAATTTCTGCGTCATTACAATAGTTAGTAAAAAAAACAATTATGAAACTAAAACTATTGATCATTTTATTTGCATTCATGGGCTCTGTTAATATCTTTTCACAATCATACAAAATAATCTATGATTTCAAATGGAGGACCGAAAAGGGAAGTAAAGAATATAACTCAGAATTAACGGCGCTCATAAAAAATAATGAAGCTTCCTATTTTGAATCCTTAGCAAAATTCAGGTATGATTCTTTAAAGACAGTTCTTGTAAAACAAGGATCCAGAAGCTTCCCAAGCCCGAAAGAAACATGGAAACTGCAGGCATTAATCTCCAAAAATTTTAAATCTCAAACCACGGTTTCCGAAGAAAATTTCTTTGATAAAGTCTATTTCACAACCTATACCTGCAAACCAAACTGGAAAATTCACCAGGAAAAAAGCACCCTTTTCAATTATACTGTCCAGAAAGCAGAAACAGATTTTGGAGGGCGAAAGTGGATTGCATGGTTTACCAATGAGGTGCCGGTTAATGATGGACCTTATAAATTTTTTGGGTTACCCGGGCTTATTCTGAAAATATCAGATTCTGAAGAAAATTTTATTTTTGAAATTAAAGGAATCACCAAAGAAAAAAACAGTATTGAAGAACGAAACGCCTATACTTCAAAGGTAAACTTTACCCCAAAACAATGGGAAACCTTTTGGAATAAATACCAGAAAGAACCCTCAATGATTTTTGCCAATCTTAATTCCTCTAACAATACATTTACCTATGTATACAACGGTAAAGATGTAGATTCCAGAGAAGCGAAAGAAGCGTACAATAAAGCCGAACAGGAAAAAATAAGTACTTTTAAAATTCCTATTGAAACCCAATGGTGTGAACAATAGCTCATAGAAAAGCAATTTTCTTTTTAATAATTTTAATCTTTCTAAAAAAGGACCGATAAAAAGTCATAAAAAAGATAAACAACTGCAACATTGAAGACCGATTGGTGTCTATTATATAGAACCAATAAATAAAAACGAATAACTTTTTGAAAACAACAACAGAAAATATCAGTGACAAAGAACTGTTGGAACGATGCCGTTCCGGGGACAATGTAGGGTATTCTCTGCTCTATCAGCGTTATTCTAAATCGGTTTTCAATTCAATTTTTCGCCTTGTGAACGAAAGACAGGAAGCCGAAGATATTCTTCAGGAAGTTTTTCTAAAAGCATTTTCAGAAATAAAATCCCTGAAAAATTCGGAAAGTTTCGGCGGGTGGATAAAGCGGATTGCGATCAATCATTCACTCAATTTTCTTCGGAAAAGAAAAATTTACTTTACAGAAATTGAAGATGACAAAATGCTGGATATACAAGATGACGAATGGGAAGAAACACTGAAGAAGGAATCCCGTGTACAAGAACTTCAAAATGCTATTGATGAACTTCCACTGCAGACAAGAACAATTGTTAACCTTTTTCTGTTTGAGGAAATGCCGCAGGAAGAAATAGCAAAAGTTCTGGATATACCACCCGGCACGGTAAGAAGCTATTATCACCGTGCAAAAAAGAAAATTTTTGAAAAACTAACTCAAAAGATCCAGGATGAACGATTCGCTTAAAAAATACATTAAAGATCATCGTGAGGAATTCGACACACTCGAACCACCTGAAGATGCGTTTGAAAAAATAATGTTCAGATTGAATGAACCAGCTGTTTCAACAGAGAAAACAGTACCGTTGTTTCCATGGAAAAAGTGGATGGCAGCAGCTTCTATAACCATTATTGCTGGTCTTGGAACTTACACTTTATGGAACCAAAAGGAAATTGAAAAAGCTGTTGTTGCTAATGTAAAAATGACAACAGGAGATAAAAAAAATGAGGCAATTCCAAATCAGAAAAATAGATGGGAAACTGAAAAAACAGTAACTGGAGAACATGAAAATACAGGCAAAACTTTTGTAAATACCAGTTCAGATCTTCATCAAAAGCTAAGTGATCCTCAAAATCTAATTCAGAATAATCATTCAGAAAATGAAAACAGTTTGGCGAAAACAGATGCTATGGCCCTGATCAACAATCAGTATTCCGCAAGTTCCCGATTAGAAGGAATTACCTTGATAAAGGATCATTTGACTTCTGATGCACAGCTGATCAATATTGTATCTGAAAAAGCCCTGTCAGACGAAAATACAAATGTGAGATTAGCAGCTGTTGATGCTTTATTTGCCAACGTTGAAAATCCAGCTATCAATAGAAATATTCAACAGATTTTTCTTCATCAGGACGATCCGGTTGTACAAAAAGAACTGATTACTTTTTTAAGAGCGAAAAATCCAGACGGCCTCAATAGAGAAGTTAATACCAGACTTGAAGAACTTACGCAGGACCCTGGAACAGCAGTTTTCGTAAAAGATGAAGCTTATGCTGTATTAATGAAATATTGAACCTCCGATATATACAAACCAATGACATTAACCCATTAAACATCATGAAAAAGATACTTTTAATCATGCTTGCCTTGACAACATTCTTCGTTAAGGCACAGGAAAATACAGACAAAAATCCTTCGGCAACACAAAGTTCCAAAACATATAAAGTCAGTAAGAACAAAGGAAAGCTGCAGATTAACCTCGGAAAAGTTACAGTAGAAGGCTACAAAGGAAATGAAATTATCTTTTCTCTGGAAGGCAAAGTACCTGCGGAAGACAAACGTGCAGAAGGACTTCAGGCAATCAACGGAATAGGAATGGTTGATAACACCGGGCTCGGAATTAATATCGTTGAGAAAGGTGGCGTACTGGAAGTTAATCCAATGAAAAAACTCTCTGCACCCGAAGTAAAAATCCTGGTTCCGGAAAATGTGATTGTTTCATTCATGCATCAATCGCAATATGGAGATAAAGTAGTGTTCAGAAATATGCAGAATGAAATCGAAATTGCAGCGACTTATAATAATGTACAGTTGGAAAACATTACCGGTCCGGTGGCTGTAAAGTCGATCTATGGTAATGTGGAGGCCGTATTCAGTCAAAATGTAAAAGGCCCTTTGTCTATCATTTCAGTGTACGGTCTTGTAGATGTAAGCCTTCCTAAATCCATAAAAGCTAATCTGAAGGCTACAACGTCCTATGGTGAAATTTATGCTTCACCGGAATTTAAAATTGATATTGACAAGAAAGAGGATAAGATGGGTAATGGTGATGAGCTCATTGGAAAAGTGAACGGAGGGGGAATCAACATTGATGTACGTTCAGATCACAGTAAAATTTATTTGAGAGCAAAATGAGAATAGTACTAATTTTTGCATTCGGATTTATTTTTAATCTCACTGCAGCACAGACACCGGTTAATAAGAACTTTTCTGTAAATAAAAATCAGAAAGTACTCTTAAAATTTGATTACCCTGAACTAATCAGAATCAGTACCTGGGACAAAGACGAAATTCAGATTTCGGGAACCGTTAATATCAATGATAATGAAAGTAACAATGCATTTCTGATCAAAGATTCCAAAGATGGCAACTCTCTGGTTGTAGAAGGTACAGTTCCGGATGTAGAAAACCTTCCACATAAAATTACAGTGAAACATGAAGGTAAAAAACTAAGTTTTAAAACCAGAGAAGAGTACCAGGAGTTTTGCAAGGTAAACAATGTTACATTCAACACCGTAACTACAGGAGTGGAAATTCATATTGGATTGGAAATCAAAGTTCCGAAATCACTTCAAACCCAAATAGAATCCAAATACGGAATCATAGAAGTGAAAAATTTCGGGGGAGAAATTACGGCTACTTCAACCTATGGGAGTGTGGATGCTACAATTGTACAGAAGAACATTGGGAAAATTACTGCAGAAACCTCTTATGGACAGATTTATTCTAACCTTGATACCCAATTTACAGGAAAAGATTCTACGGCTTTTCATACCTTAGTCACCACGATGCCGGGAAAAGGACCTCAATATAATCTTAAATCCAAATATGGAAATGTTTATCTGAGGAAATAATAGTCCATAATAAAAAAATGCATAAAGAAATTCAAAACAGAAAAATGGCGGTCATCAATGCTAATCATTTCTCAGATCTGATAGGCTTTTATGATGAAGTTTCCCGACTTTTCATGAAAGATGAAGATTGGAAAGTGGGAACCTTAGATGGTTTTGATGATATTCTTTACGGAGTTGAAACAGACATTACGTGGAAAAATTCACCGAAATCACAGGAAGACCTTGGCTTGAATGCAACCCGTGAATTTTACGAAAATAAGATCAGACAGGGAAAACCTTTCAATATAGAATTGATTCAAAAGAAACTGAATGAACTGAACGAAGGAAAAGGGCAAACATTGTTTGAAATCCTCGTGGAGATTATTGAATCACACACGGATATTACTCTGATATTGGGTTGATAAGCAACAAGCAACAAGCAACAAGCAACAAGTAACAAGCAATGAATAATGAATAATGAATAATGAATAATGAATAATGAGCGGAAATTTTAAAATAGTTACGTTTCTCTGTTTTCAATATTTTTCCGCCAGCTTCATCCAATCAATTTGTTGATTCCTCTTAGCTCTCTAAAATGTACAGAATTATCATAAAAACTTTGCTTCAAAAAATAAAAAAACTTAACCCCAAGATTAAAAATTTCTCGCAGATCACACTGTTTTCGCAGATTTTTATCTTACTTTGAAAAATATTTTAATCCGGAGAGTAAAAACGATTAAAATCAAAGAACAAAAGAATTAATCGAATGAAGAAAATTGTGTATGGGCTGTTTTTTGGAGACAGTATAACGTATGGAGAGTATGACGGTGTATTTGGGGGCTGGGTAGATATTCTGAAAAGATATGCACTGCAAAAGTTCCATGAGGGAAATGGTGATGAACTGATTTTATTCAATTTAGGAATCGGTGGCGAAACAACAGAAGGTTTATTGAAACGAATGCCTACAGAATTAAGTGCAAGAAATTCAGTGGATGGAAATTTGGTTTTCCTAAGCTACGGAGCCAATGACCTTGCGATCAAAGAGGGAGTACAGGTAGTAGGGCGTGAAAAATTTAAAAATAATATCATAAGGGCTGTTCAGCATGCCAGACAGTTTTCTGAAGATATTTACCTGGTAAGCGTTCTTCCTGTTTCGAAACATATAGATGGAGTAGTTGTCAGTTCAGGAAAGCTGAGATCTAACGAAGAAGTGATCATCTACAATCAAATACTTAAAGACATTGCCGCAGATCATTCCTTAAGATATATCGATTTTTATAACGCAATACTGGAAGATAAAGAAGTACTTCTATCTGCAGACGGAGTTCACCCCAATGAAAAGGGCTATGGAATAATGGCCGAAATCGCAATGCCAATCATTGAAAAATATTTATAATGCCTTATCTATTCTCTTATGGAACCTTACAGAAAGAACAGGTTCAACTCGAAACATTCGGACGTATTTTACAGGGTGAAAAAGACGCCTTATCCGGATATAAAATCGATATGCTTGAAATTACCGATCCGGAAGTACTTCGTACAAGCGGACAAAAATACCATCCGGTTCTGAAGTTCTCAGGAAATGAAGAGGATAAAGTAGAAGGAGTGCTTTTTGAAGTGACAGAAACCGAAATTATTCAGGCAGACGATTATGAAGTAGATGATTACAAAAGGATAGAAACCGTTTTTACATCCGGAAAAAAAGGATTTATTTATGTAGGAAAATAGTGTGGAACTTTTCCATCTGCAAATAAAGCAAAGCCTGTCGGTGAATAACCTGACAGGCTTTTTAAAAATCTATGATCTATATGACAAAGTTATTGTAAGATTACCAGACGTGTACCCACAGATCGCCTGCTAAAGTAAAGGCTTCAGCACCAAAAGCATAACCGATACCATTTTGTGTGCTGGTACCACTTAAACTGGTTGGTACACCGCCACAACCAGGATAAAATCCTACTGAACCTCCTAGCGTAGGAATCATAGTTCCCGGTACATTCGGAGCTTCTTTCAGTTGGAACTTAATATAGCCCCATCCATGCGTATTGGAAATGGCTGGTGGAATCTGGTTGCCAGGACCTCCGGACCACATATCGATAGGGTATGGGTGTGGTGGATTGGCTGTAGACGTACTGGCTGCGAAGGTAGTGTATGTTGTAATGACACCGGGTGGAAGCGATACCAAATCCATGGCCTGCATTCCATAGTTACATGTTGATGGGTTTTCTGTAAAAATAGTATAGTTCAGATCCAGCTTGTGGTAAGTATTATCATTAAATATATGCAGATTACCATAATTGTTTTGAGCAAAAGAGGTAGCGGCTATACATAAGCCAAAAATGGCAGTGAATATTTTTTTCATGATTAATTGTTTTGAGTGACGTGGTTGATTAGATTGATTTTGTTGATCTTCTCATTATAGATCTTTACTGCCCATGTGAGTATTTTATCACGGTCTCCCTGTGTTGCCTGAGTAAATTCTTTATCCGTTACCCCGGTGGATTTTATCAGTTGTATTGCTGAAGGTACCAAAATATCCTTACGGCGATCGCTAAGCTCCAAAGATTTCTGATTTCTGATTTCTTCAGGAGTAGCACGGTTTTCAGGAAGGGAAAGACTTTTTATGGATTTTTCAAAATTTAAAATCTCTTCACTCTTTTTTTGTTCACTCATGTTCAGTGCTGTACTTTCGGTATTACACGAAATGAACATGGCTAACATGATCGCATACAATAGTTTGCTTTTCATATGTATAAATTATTATTGGATTTCAGCAAATATATTGATTTTTTATATATCATCTACTTGTGAAAAATAAAATTTTAATATAAATGGTATATTTTTGGTAAAATATTTATTGTTTAAAACAAAATAATGTAATATTTAATGGTTGGTTTTTATTCAGGTTGCATTTTATAAATGGAATAATATTGAGTTAGCCTTTGGAAGGTTTGGTGAAAATAATGTTTTATTTATTTGATCTTTAATGAGTTATTTTATTTGATGAAAGGTTGGATGCAAAAAGGATTGAAAAAGCTTATTCCTCCTGACATACACTTGTCATTGCCGGCACTTATCTTTGTTGTACAATAAAAAATCAAACAATGCATAACATGAAAATAGAGCCTTTTAAGGTGATCGGAATCGCTGTAAGAACAGCCAATGAAAATAATCAGGCAGCACAAGATATTCCTGTATTATGGGGAAAACTGATGAATGAAGGTATTGTGAATGCTATTCCTAATAAGATCGATACAACAATATATTCCATATATACTGACTACGAAAAAGACCATACAAAACCCTACACCACCCTACTTGGCTGTAAAGTAGAAAACCTAGATCATATTCCTGAAGGGATGGTAGGTAAATCCTTTGAAGGAGGAAACTACATAAAGTTTACCGTAAAAGGGAACCTTGCAGATAATTTAGTCATTAATGAATGGATAAAGATCTGGAATATGGATCTTGGCAGAATATTTACTGCAGATTTTGAGACCTATGGAGAAAAAGCACAGAATCCGTCAGAGGCCGAAGTTGATATTTTTATTGCAGTAGAATAATATTATAATTAAAGCCTTAGACTTATTGAACATAAAAAAAGCCTGCTGTCAAATCATGAGAGCAGGCTTTTGAATACTATAGCAGTATTTATTTATAATAAACATATTTAATATAATCATTCACTCCATCACCATTATAGTCCTGATTGGTCGGAGACAGGTAAGATAGTTTACTGGAAGATGCCTCCAATACTGAGTTTTCCTGACTATTGATTATAAGTTTCATCGTTACTGGGTCATATTGAAAAGAGGTTGTCATTTCCGTTTTCTCACAATTGGGACCAACAGTATTATAATCAATCATTACATACTTACCATCATTCCTGAATTCGTAAGTACTTTTCTTTTTACAGTCATCAGGAAGGGTTTCACTGATCACTGTGGTTTTGTCTTTTCCTGAAATCTGATATTGGGTTTGTATTTTCCATACTCCTACTATAACAGAATTGCTATAATCGGGAATATTATTATAATCAGGTAAGCTATCATCTCCCGTACTGCATGATGAAAGAGCTCCGACAGCCAGAATTCCTACTAAAAACTTTTTCATAAATTAATTTTTGGCGAACTTAATGAAAATTATCAAATTAATTGAACTGCTTTGCAAGTTTTATAAAAAAATTATGAAAAAATAAAGAAGGTATAGTGGTAATAATCAGATGAAAATATACTTTGGATAAATGATAACTCCAACAATGATGGCAGCAATAGCCAGTAAAATAACAGCCCCTGCGGCAATATCTTTTATGAAGCCGATCCTTGGATCAAAATCCGGTTGAATAATGTCACAAATCTTTTCAATGGCCGTATTAAAAATTTCAGCGCTCAGCACAGCAAATGAAGCCAGCAAAATAAGAACAGCATCAATGCTGCTGAGGTGTAAATAAAAAATTAAAAATAAGTTGATAAAGAAAGCCAGAAGTTCGATCTGAAAATTTCTTTCCGTTTTTATCATGGCAGCCACCCCCCGGAAAGCATTTAAAAAACTTTTATGGAGAGGAGGTTTTTGCATGAATTCTTATTTTTAAGAACAAAGATAGGTTTTGTATTTTGATTATAATTTTTTATCTGCTATATTTGGAATATAAGATTAAAAAGAAGAATGGAGTGATCTACAGACAGTATTTCTGAAAAGAGATGTAAAGTCTTAGAATTCCAGACCTTAATATCCGGTCTGAAAACAGATTGATGATGTTTGTTAAAAACTCCTCTGGATTATTTTTTTCTTTGTTGTATGTATTTATTATATTTGTAGAAACTTATTTTATAAATCTATGAAATTTATTATTTCAAGTGGTGAACTGCAGAAGGCTTTGCAAACTGTAAGTGGCGTAATATCAAGCTCTCAATCGAGACCGATTTTAGAAAACTATCTTTTTGAATTAGACGGAAATAATGTTACCATTACAGCATCTGACGGCGAGACAACTCTTGTGACTTCTTTGGAAGTAAAGTCTGATGATTCAGGTAAATTTGCTGTTCCTGCTAAAATTTTTCAGGATTTTATCAAGACATATGGTGAACAGCCTTTGACATTTGTTGTAAAAGACAATGCAGAAGGTACTGGAAGCCAGCTTGAGATTTTAGATGAAAAAGATAATTTCGCAGTAGCATTAGACAATGCTGATGACTACCCTGAGTTGCCTGAATTTGACGCTTCTCAGAGTGTAACAATGCCGGCTGGAGTTTTGTCTGAAGCTTTAACCAATACATTATTCGCTACAAGTAACGACTCTCTTCGTCCTGTAATGACAGGGGTATTGTTCCAGTTTGGAGAAAATGAAACGAACTTCGTTTCTACAGACTCTCACAGATTGGTGGTCTACAAAAGAACAGACCTTATGAATGCCGAGCCAATGGAGTTTATCATGCCTAAGAAACCTTTGAACATTTTCAAAAATATCCTGGCAAGTTCCAATGAAGACGTTACCATCGACTTCAATGAGAATATGGCTAAATTTACTTTTGGTAAACATATCTGGATCTGTAGACTGATCGACGGAAAATATCCAAACTATACAGCGGTAATTCCTAAAGAAAATCCAAATGTATTGACGATCAACAGAAACCTTTTATTAGGAGCCATCAAAAGAGCGTCTATCATGTCAAACAAATCTACTAACCAAGTAAGATTTAAGCTTTCAGGAAATATTCTTCACCTTCATGCAGAAGATACCGAATATGCAAACAAAGCAGACATGCAGATCCCTTGTGACTACAACGGAGAAGATATTAATATCGGATTCAGCTCAAAATTCTTAACAGAAATGTTGACGATCCTGGGATCAGACGATATTACAATGAAAATGTCTCAACCAAACAGACCGGGGATCATTGAACCTCTTGACGGTCTTGAAGAAAACGAAAACATCTTAATGTTGTCAATGCCGGTAATCGGATTGTAAGATTAATATGATAAATAAAATGAAAGCTGGAAAAATTCCAGCTTTTTTTTGTAATATAGTAACCTTCTGATCTTCTGAAGAAACTAATAATGAGTTGAAAACCTGAAAAGGAATCAAGAAAAATAATAACGATGAAAAAAATAACAGTTCTTGGGCTGCTTGTACATTCTCTATGGGCATTCTCCCAACAAAGTGCAAAAATGTACTATGAGCAAAATAAAGACGGAATAACCTACTATGCTGATAATATTGAAATTTATCCAATTTCTATTACTTTTTCTAAACAACCTGAAGTAGAAAACCTTCGAATGCCGGAAAAATTGAAAATGATCAATGTTCTGCCTCCAAAATCTACGAAAAATAAAATTGCCCATTTTGTGGTGAATGATACCAAAAAAGGATGGCGAATCAAGAAAATGCCGGAATATTATACATTGGCAGGTGATGCAACTATAAGGACGTACGATACAAACTATCAATATGATCTTCCTTTTCAAAAGGGAAAGTCATTCAATGTCTATCAGGGATATAATGGGACGTTTTCTCATCAGAATGAAAATTCTTTGGATTTTGTGATGCCGGAAGGTACCGAGATTACAGCAGCGAGAGAAGGTAAAGTCATTGAGGCTATTCAGAATAATGATAAAGGATGCCCCACCATAAACTGTGCTAATCTGGCGAATTACATTTCTATTTTACATACTGATGGTAGTATTGCACAATATTTTCATTTAAAACAGAATGGAGTGAAAGTAAAAGTAGGGGATGAAGTAAAAAAAGGCGATCTGATAGGTCTTAGTGGAAATACAGGTTGGACTAATGGTCCTCATTTACACTTCCAATGTTTTCTTCCTGATCCTGCAAGCCCAAAGCAAAAAAATACTATAAAAACCCTTTTCAGAACTGGTAACGGAACTAAAAGCGAATACCTGGCAGAGAAGAAAACCTATTCAAAAGACTACTAAAATAAGTTGTGTTATTTGTGAATCATTAGAGATTCGTGTTTAAATGAAGCAGATCATGGAAATAAAAATACAGTCCTTTCACATTTCAGATTTTTCTTCAGAATTTACCACTGAAAATTACAGTGTTGTTCTGTGGAAAGGCGTTGGTGTTTTTGCTGTGGATGGTATTAATTATTCTTACGATGGATATACTGTTTTATTTCTTTCGCCGTATCAAAAGCTGAAAATGATCTCGGAAACAGATGAAAGTATTGAGGTTCTCTTTTTTCATGGTGATTTTTACTGTATAGAATATCATAAAGAAGAAGTGGCCTGCAACGGGCTTCTTTTCAATAATATCTATCTGAACCCGGCAATAGAGCTTTCTGAGGAGCATTATAAATATATTCAGGAACTCTTTCATCATATTAAAAAGGAAGGGGTTGAAAATCATCAGTTTTCCGAATCCATTATCAAAACCTATATACAGCTGATCCTGGCTATCTGCAGTAAACAAAAGAGCAGTATTGAAAATCATTCAGTAGCCAACGAAAAACTACCCAATAAAAATGCCGTGGAATTCCAAAAGCTGTTGGAAATTTACTTTAAAAAAGAAAAAGAACTTACTTTTTATAGTGATAAACTCAATATTGCCAACAATACTTTAAGCAAAGCGGTAAAAAAAGAATTTGCCAAAACGCCCTCACAACTTATCAATGAAAGAATTATTCTGGAAGCCAAAAAGTTGCTTCATTTAACCTATCGGTCTGTAAAGGAAGTTGCTTCAGAATTGGGATTTGATGACGAATTCTATTTCAGCAGGTACTTTAAAAAATCAGTAGGCTGTTCTCCAAAACAATACAGAGAGAAAGTAGGCGTTTCTGTGGTGGCTAAAATGTCCATGTAATGTCCTCAAATATCTATGGTAAAGCGTAGGGGAGGTTGATACTTTTGTAGAAAAAAGTAAACCTATGCAGAACAGCAGATTATACAACAGATTATTAAGACTGGATACTTATTTCTTCAATTTTCTTAGAATTTCCATCTTTATTGTTATGGCCTGGATTGGCGGACTTAAAGCGTTTCAGTATGAAGCCGACGGAATTGTTCCCTTTGTGGCCAACAGCCCTTTGATGAGTTTTTTCTATAAAAATGCAGGTAATAAGGTGCTGAATGAAGATCAGAAACAGGTTTTAGAATATACACTTTATAAAAATCCGGAAGGAAAGGTCGTTAAGAAAAACATTGATTGGCATAAAGAAAATGGGACTTATTGGTTCTCATATGGCTTGGGAACCATGATCATTATTATTGGCAGTTTTGTATTGCTGGGGGTCTGGTTTCCTAAAATAGGAGCTATCGGTGGAATACTCACCTTTTTGATGTCTCTGATGACCTTGTCATTTCTGATAACGACTCCTGAAGTATATGTTCCCAATCTTGGAGGCGATTATCCAACTCCTCAATATGGCTTTCCTTATCTGTCGGGAGCCGGGCGTCTCGTATTGAAAGATATTATCATGATGGCGGCTGGGCTGGTGCTGTTTTCTGACAGTGTAAAGAAAGTTGTGAAACCTTTCGCAGATCGTATCTAAACTTGAGAACTGCTTCTAAGAGTTTTATCCACCGTACAGGGAAAGCAATTCCTGAAAATTAATTCTCTTAAAATCGGTTTGAAATTTCTCTATTTCTCAAAAAAACACGACATTTGTACCTCGAAAAATCATGTCAATATTGGCGTGATATTTCAAATTAAAGTTTCAAAAAAGAACAGACGGGGCCGCTGGTTTCATCTGACCAATTAAAAAAGTAGATAGATAAACAAATGAAAATATCAAACAACTGGCTGAAGGACTTTGTAAAAACGGAATCGAAAACTGAAAGAATCGGTGAATTCCTTACAGATATAGGTCTTGAGGTTGAAGGGATAGATAAATTTGAGAGTGTAAGAGGCAGTCTGGAAGGCATTGTGGTAGGTAAAGTATTAACCTGCGAAAAACATCCGAATGCTGACAAACTGAAGAAGACTACCGTAGACGTAGGAAACGGAAAAGTGTTGAATATTGTTTGTGGAGCTCCTAACGTAGATGCAGGCCAAACGGTACCTGTAGCAGTGGTCGGTACAAAAATCTATGACAAAACCGGAAACTTTTTTGAAATTAAAGAAGCTAAGATCAGAGGAGAAGTTTCACAAGGAATGATCTGTGCAGAAGATGAGCTTGGCCTTAGCGAAGATCATGGCGGAATCATGGTATTGGATGAAAACAAATATGAAGTAGGGAAGAACTTTGCTGATTATTTTGAATTAACCAATGATGAGGTTTTTGAAATCGGATTGACGCCAAACAGAACAGATGCAATGTCTCACTATGGTGTTGCCAGAGATCTGCATGCTTATCTTTCTACCAATCAATTGAAATCTCAGTTTAATAAAGTGGCTTCAGAAGCTTTAAATAATGAAGGTTCTCATGATTTTAAACTGAAAATCGAGGATACTGAATTGTGTCCAAGATATATCGGAGCTGTTATTGAAGATGTAAAAGTAGCTGAATCTCCGTCTTGGTTAAAAGACAGACTAAAAGCAATCGGACTGAGCCCGATCAATAACGTAGTTGATATTACT
Source organism: Chryseobacterium sp. FR048 (assembly GCF_056844665.1). Taxonomy (NCBI): domain Bacteria; kingdom Pseudomonadati; phylum Bacteroidota; class Flavobacteriia; order Flavobacteriales; family Weeksellaceae; genus Chryseobacterium; species Chryseobacterium sp. FR048. The sequence continues at coordinate 451,059 of NZ_JBXDSE010000004.1, forward strand.
AACTATATTCTTCATGGATACGGCCAGCCGCTTCATGCGTTTGATGCAGATAAAATTGCAGATAAAACCGTGAAAGTAGGAGTGGTAAAACCGGGAACGAAATTCACAACGTTGGATGGGGTAGAAAGAACATTGAACGGTTCTGAAATCATGATCAAAGATGGTAAAGATCACCCGATGTGCATTGCCGGAGTTTTCGGTGGTGAGAATTCAGGAGTATCTGAGGCTACAAAAACTGTATTCCTTGAAAGTGCTTACTTCAACCCGATTGCAGTGAGAAAAGGAGCTAAATTCCATAATCTTAACACAGATGCATCTTTCAGATTTGAAAGAGGAGTGGATCCTAACCTTACAAGAACGGCTATCACACACGCTATCAAAATGATTCAGGAAATTGCCGAAGGAAAACTGGTAGGTGAATTGCTTGAAGAATATCCTAAGAAAATAGAAGACAGCTATGTGATCCTTAGATTCTCAAAAATCGAACAGATTTTAGGAACAAAAATTCACAGAGAGAAAGTAAAAGAAATATTAAAAGCATTGGAAATTCAGGTTTTAAATGAAATTCCTAATGGTTTTGAAATCTCTGTTCCTGCTTACAGAGCAGATGTAACAAGAGAAATCGATGTGATCGAAGAGATCTTAAGAATCTACGGTTACAACAAGATTGATGCTCCGCAAAAAATTTCATTTACCCCTGTAAAGCTAAGTGCAAACGATCAGGATGAATTGGAAAACAGCTGGGCAAGAGCTTTACAAAGCCTTGGCTTCAATGAGGTAATGAACAATTCATTGACTTCTGTAAAAGATGAAACCGATGCCGTAAAACTATTGAACCCTTTAAGCGGTGACCTTGCGTTTATGAGAAAGTCTTTATTGGAAGGACTTCTTCAGAATACAGTTTACAACATCAACAGAAAGAATCAGGATATTAAGTTTTTTGAACTCGGAAAAATCTACCACAAAAAAGATAAGTACGAAGAAAGAAAACAACTGGCGATCATTGTTTCAGGAAGAGATGTTGCTGAGAACTGGCTTCAGCCTAAATCTGCGGTAAGTTTCTATAACCTTAAAGCTTATGTAAAAGTTTTATTGGAAAGACTTGCTGTTGATTATAAGGAAGTTGCTTTGTCTGATGCAAGATTCTCTGATGCCCTGGCTTATGAAGCAGATGGTAAAATTTTAGTAAGAATCGGAAAAGTAGCTCCGGCTTTACTGAAAGATTTTGATATTGATCAGGATTGTTTCTATGCAGAAATAGAACTGGAATACGCTCAGGAATTACGTTCTAAAAATGAATTGAAATTCAAGGATATTCCAAAATTCAACAAGATCAGAAGAGACCTTGCATTATTGATCGACAAGAGTGTAAATTATCAGGAGCTTTATCAGATTGCGAAGAAGAATAAATCACCATTCATCAAAAACATCAATTTATTTGACGTATATGAAGGGAAAAATCTTCCTGAAGGTAAAAAGTCTTACGCAATGAGTTTTGAATTGTTGAACGAAGAAAAAACACTGGAAGAAAAAGAAATTACTGAAGTAATGGACTCTCTTATCAAATCTTTCCAGAAGGAATTCAACGCTGAGTTGAGATCTTAATAATAAAAAGATTACAGAAATAGATAGAAACGGACCTGAAAAGGTTCGTTTTTTTGTTTTTAACAGTTATTTTGTAAGAGATAGTTTTTCGGTTGGAAAACGCGAAGGCGCAAAGAAAGATCATCTAACTGTTTTAGGGACGCAAGAGAATCAAAGATTCTCAGCAAAAGAAAATATTTTCCCAACCTATCAGATTACAATTTCAGGCTGTGATTGCTAAGCTTCACTCGTTAAGACAACCCGTGCTATTTGTGAAAACATTTGTGTCATTTGTGTTTAAAAAACCACGTGTTAAAGAATAATAAAATCCATCGCTTCCCGTTTAAATAATATAATTTCCGTAAATTTGGATTAATTCAAAAAGAAAAAAATGAAAAATCTTTTTTTAAGTATATGTACAGCAGCAGTATTGGTATCATGTGGAACGATGAGCAGCCCGTCTGCTTCTAAAGTAGGGAAGGCTCAGCCGGCTCTTGTCAATACAAAATGGACGTTGGCTGACAACGTGAAAGGGAAAATTCCAACATTAAATATTGAAGGAGAGAAAATCACAGGAAATGCAGGATGCAATAATTATTTTGGAACCGCTACAATAGATCCTTCTACCGGAGGCTTCTCTGCAGGGCAGATGGGATCTACCAAAATGATGTGTAACAACATCGGAGTAGAGCAGAACTTTATGGATATGATGGGGAAAGCGAATAAATATGTGATCTCAGGAAATACCCTAGAACTTTATAAAGACAATCTTCTATTATTGAAATTCAATAAAGCAGAATAAGATAAAAAACAAAAGGAACTCAATCTGAGTTCCTTTTTTATGTTTAGACTATTATTAATCTTCCTCTTCTTCGTCGTACTTAGCCAACTCTTCATCGCACCATTTGAATGCTGCTTCTACCACTTTCGTAGCTTCGTCTGCCATCGTTTCTTCATCATCACCTTCAAGATCATCTAACCACTCAACTTCTTCTTCTTCAACGTTTAGGATAAATCTTGGATATTCTGTATGAACTACGAATAGATCTTCTGGAAATTCCGAATTATCTGCTAATAAAAACTTTGGTAATTTCATTTTTTTAATGTTTTAACTTTCTCAAAGATAAATAAAATTATTGATTTAAGATTACTTCAAAAACATTTTTGAAACTTTTTCAGCTTTTTTGCTCTCAGAATAATCGTAGAAGCCTTCTCCTGATTTTACACCCAGTTTCCCGGCTGTCACCATGTTTACAAGAAGTGGGTTGGGAGCGTACTTAGGATTTTTGAAACCATCGTACATTACATTAAGGATGGCAAGGCATACATCCAGACCGATAAAGTCTGCAAGCTGAAGAGGTCCCATTGGATGTGCCATTCCTAATTTCATTACCGTATCAATCTCTTCTACACCAGCCACACCGTTATAAAGTGTTTCGATAGATTCGTTGATCATTGGCATTAGAATTCTGTTGGCAACAAAACCAGGGTAATCGTTAACCTCTACCGGAACTTTACCTAAAGTTTTGCTCATTTCATAGATCGCACTGAAAGTTTCTTTAGAAGTAGAATAACCTTTGATGATCTCCACAAGTTTCATGATAGGCACAGGGTTCATAAAGTGCATTCCGATCACTTTGTCTGCTCTTTTAGTAGCAGCGGCGATCTTTGTGATAGAAATAGAAGAGGTATTGGTTGCAAGGATACAACCTGCAGGAGCCAGTTCATCCATCTGTCCGAAAATCTTTAATTTAAGGTCCAGATTTTCAGTAGCAGCTTCTACAATAAGATCAGCCGATCCTACAGCATCATTAAGCGCTGTAAAAGTTGTAATATTTCCTAATGTTTCAGCTTTTTGCTCTTCAGTAAGATTTCCCTTTGCAATGATTCTGTCAAGATTGGTCGTAATGGTTTTCAGGCCTCTGTCTAAAGCTTCCTGAGATACATCTACAAGATTTACTTTAAAACCGCTTTGTGCAAAAGTATGTGCAATACCATTCCCCATGGTTCCCGCTCCGATAACAACAATGTTTTTAATCATTTTTTTCTTTTATTTTTTATAGATAGTTAAATTTTTTGCATTCATAAGATCCGATTGAGACACGATCATTGCCGAATCAAAACTGACCATTCCGTTACTGTCCTGTTTTCTATTATTATTCTGATTGGAAACCGTGGCCATAATCCCCCGTGTAAGACGGTTTTTCTGATTGGGCGTAAGATAATCAATCCCCACATATAAAGAAAACTCACCTTCTCTGCCTAAGCCTCTTTGCTGGAGGATTTCCAGGGTTTTGATCTGGTTCTTTTTCTTAAACTCTTTCAGGTAACTGATGACGGGTTTTTCAGATGGCGGACCACAGCATACACTGCCATAGCTGATCTCCAGATACTTTTGATTCTTCTGTGAAAAGAAAAATGCAAAACAAAATACAGCCACGGCTGCGATTCCTTTTTTCATAAATGATGAACTCAATTCTCTGCGCTAAAATTAAGCTTATTATTTTATTTATTAAAATTATCCCAAACGATCTTAGAAATATCAGCAACCATCTTGGTATTGACCTCATCAGACTCTGTTGAATTATTTACAAAGACAGCAATAGCATAATGATTTCCATTGGGTAATGTAATGATTCCCATGTCATTTTCTGCTACAGTGAGATTTTTGTCATATTTTCCTGAGGAACCTGTTTTATGGGCAACCGGAGTGCCTTTCGGTAATTGGGCAACAATTTTATTAGTTCCAGTAGTTGTTCCCAACATGATTTGCATTAAGAAGTCCGTTGATTTTTTAGAAATTATTTTGCCATCATAGAATTTTTTCAATAAATCCACAGCAGAATGGGAAGTGCTATAATTTCCATATTGAGTTTTCCAGTCTTTATGCATATCATTCTCATTGTATTTGATCTGCAGGTCTTTGACTCCTTTGGAGTTCATAAAATGCTGTACTGCTTGAGGGCCGCCTATAAGTTTTAAAAGGAGGTCACAGGTGTTGTTATCACTTTTGGAAACGGTATAGTCAATAATTTCGCCCAAAGAAAGTTCAATATTTCCGTTAGGGTATTTTTCGCGTAATGGAGACCATGTATTTTCGAGCAAATCTTCTTTTTTAATCAGGATTTTTTGGTCAGTAGAAAGCTTTCCTTTATCAGCCAGATTCAACACGGTACAAGCCAGATGGAATTTGAAAACACTTAACATAGGAAGTCTTTTATCTCCGTTTTTATCGTAGGTGAAATTATTTTCGAATCCCAGAACGGAAACCCCTACCGTCGCTTTTTTATCTTTAATAACAGCATTGATCTTGTTATCTAAAGTTGTATTTTGGCCAGCAGACCATGCTGAAACCATTAGAAGTAGAAAGGCAATTTTTTTCATAATAACTAGGTTAACAAGAAATCCCTTTTAGGAGCTAAAAGGGATCTGCAATTTAAGATATTTCTGGTTACTTTACTTCAAAATAATTCAGGTTCACCCCATCATTTTCAAAGATGATTCTGATCCTGTTTTCTCCTTTCTGGAGGTTGATGTTTTTTACCGGAACCGTTTTCCAGTTTTCATTTCCTCCAGTGGACGGTAAAGAGACTTCTGCTAAAGTTTTTCCGGAAGCTGTTTCAATTTTTATTTTTGAATCATTTGCAGCGGCATATCTTATATCAAACGAGTAACTTTTATCTGTTTTGGAATAGATCGTATACTGAAGCCATTCGCCGGTTTCTGTTTTCCCTACATAATATTGGTTGGTAATCTTGTCGCTGTATGGATAAATGTCAACCCCGTCATTTCTCATTTGCTGGCCAAAATTCCATTCCGATCTTTTAGCAGGATCACTTACCCAGAGATTGATAAAATCCTTATCCAGATAAGCCGAGCCTATTCTTCCCAGATCATATTCCGAAGCAAATACTCTCCCGGGAATCTGATGATTTTTGAAAGGCTTTGCAGAATCGTCGGTTGTCTGTCTGAACATGGCATCGATAACATCTTTCTTAATTTCTACATTGCTTAATTTATAATTGTCGGCAATTTGCATCAGTGCCTTTTCAGCATATTCTTTTGAAGGTTTTTCGCCGCCATTCTTCCAGAAATTCAATAATTTTTCGTACTCAGGAGTGGTTTTTACATTGGTAATTCCTGCAATATTATCAATCTTTTTCATGGGCCAGAAAGCATAGCCGATGTTGTGTTTATTCAGCAGTTGAATAAGCTCTGTAAACCACACATTGGAATTTTCCCCGGTTTCTCCCAACCAGATCGGGATATTGTACTTTTCCCTTAGATCCAATGCAAACTGTATGGTTGCGTCATCATTGTAATTCCAGTATTTATGAAAGCTGAACGCCATATTTTTGTCCCAAACTGATGGTAAACCGTTGTAATTGTTCCCCCAGCCATTTCCTTCAATAAAGATGATATGCTTCTGGTCGACTTCCCGGATCGCAGCAGTAATATCTTTTTGTAATTTCCATAGCGGAGCATTCGACATTTCGTCTGTACCGTTAGGATTTTTTCCGGTAAAATTGATGTTGGGCTCATTGATGATGTCATATCCGCCAATCCACGCCTGATTTTTATAGCGGTCTGCGAGTTTTTTCCAAAGTGCTATGGTTTTTCTTTTGTTCTCCTCATTTTCCCACAGGGATGGCTTAGATTTATCATTATCTGAGATGTTGGCATCATTTCCCTGTCCTCCAGGAGCAGCATGAAGGTCAAGGATCAGATAAATCTTATTGTCCTTACACCATTGAAGCAGATCATCCGTCATTTTAAAACCTTCTTCCAGCCAGGTATCCTTACCCTTTACGGTTTCTTTTTCTATGGGAAGGGTGTACAGATTATAATGCATAGGAAGCCTTATAGAGTTGAATCCGGCTTTTGCCAGAAAATCAATATCCTGTTTGGTAATTCCATTCTTCAGATAAGCTTTGTAAAACGCCTGCATTCCGTTTTCTCCAATCAGCTCAGCTATTTTTTCTTTAATCTTGTATTGCGGACCAGCAAAATCGGCTGTTTTCAGCATATATCCTTCCTGAAGCATCCAGCCACCGAGACCAAGACCTCGCAATTGAATGTTTTCACCTTTATCATTAACGATTTTCTGACCGGAGGTTTTTAATAATTGCGATGTCCCAAATTGAGACAATAATAAAGTAGAGAATAGAATGGCTTTTTTCATAGTGGTTTGATTTTAAATAATAGAGAAAAGTACTTAAGGTTTAGTCATAATGAACCGTAACATCATAATAAGAGTCTACATTCAGACCGCTTATTCTGGCAGGAATCCATTGCGTATGTAAAACAAAATCTTTCAACTGTTTATTGAATTGTTGTCCAAATATATTGTTTTTTTTGTTTTGAAACTGGCTTTCTATTGATAAATCTTTAATTTCTCCGGTTTTAGAAAGAATAAAACGGGCTGAAGTATAAGAATAATATTCTTCGTTTTTTTTTAGGTATTGTTTGGGAACCGGGTATTTTGAAAAATAGTCGGACCGAATTTTATCAAACTGATTATCTATGGTAGAATGAGGATACCGGGAAGTCTGGTCACATTGTTCGTAAGAAAAAACTTCTTCCGGGTGATTTTTTATAAAGTTCTGTTTTGCAACAGAGCGTAAAGAGTCTATGAAACGGTTTCCAAACTTTTTTTTAATGAGTCTGTTCATCTCAGTTTCCCAGCAGTTATCATACTTGTCATTTGGGTACCTTTCGCAGGATAAAGAGATGTCTTTGGTCTTGATGTGATTTTGATTCAGAAGTATTTTAAATTCTGCTTCGCCCAGATAATCATAGCCTAGCCCTGAAAAGAGAGTCCAGGTATAATTCTTATAATTGAAGTCATTCTGAGCCTGTTTTTTCTGATAATCACAATCTATCTCGTAACCATTTTTCTTCTGGTTACAAGATAGCACTGTGATGGCTGCTAAAAACAATAAAGCAGACCGTATTTTCATGTTAACTGATAAGTTTCATAATTTCTAAGGCTACTTTCAGAGCTTCAGTTCCGTCCTCAAGAGAAACTTCCACATTCTTATCACCTGTAATGGCATCTGCGAAAGAGTTCAGCTCATCAAGAATAGCATTGTTAGGCTGAATATTCGGATATTCAAACAGGATCTGATTCTTTTCTCCTTCAGCATTTTCAATGATCATATCAAATGGAGTAGGATGTTCCGGCGCATCTTTCATTCTGATGACTTCTGCTTTTTTCTCAAGGAAATCAACGGAAATATAGGCATCTTTCTGGAAGAATCTGCTTTTTCTCATGGCTTTCATAGAGATTCTGGAAGTGGTAAGATTGGCAACACATCCGTTTTCAAACTCTATTCTTGCATTGGCAATATCAGGCGTTTTGCTTACTACACAAACACCGCTTGCATGGATATTCTTTACTTTGGATCTGGCAATGCTCAATAAAATATCCAGATCGTGGATCATAAGGTCCAGTACCACAGAAACATCTGTTCCGCGGGGGTTAAATTCAGCAAGTCTGTGGATTTCAATGAACATCGGATTGCTGATGTACTCCTTAGTGGCAATAAAAGCCGGATTGTATCTCTCAACGTGTCCTACCTGTGCTTTGATTCCTTTTTCCTGGCACAAACGAAGGATCTCTTCTGCCTGCTCAAGAGTCTGGGTAACCGGTTTTTCAATAAAGAAGTGAAGGCCTTTTTCAATTGCTTTTAAAGCATAATCATAATGATAAATTGTCGGGGTGACAATGTCCAGCATATCGATCTGCTCCAGCAATTCATCAAAATTTTCAAAATATTTATATCCGAATTCGGCTTCTAATTTCTTTCCGTTTTCAACATCCTTATCATGGAAACCTACAAACTCATATCGATCTGACTGATTAAGGAGTTTTAAGTGTATTTTTCCCAAGTGTCCGGCACCTACCAAACCTGCTTTTAACATAGCTGTATTAAATTTTTGTAAATATAGTGAATGTACATTTATAAAAATACATGACTTTTCACTTGGATATACTTAAAATAAATAAGTAGAGTTAAAATTAAAAGACATCCGTGCATTGAAGAAATTACAGTAAATTCACGATCTAAAAAACAACCATGAAAAGAATAGTTTCGATTTTATCCATCTGCGGATTACTTACTGTAGGATGTTTAGGAGATAGTGCAGAAGATGAGGTAAAGATAGATCCGTCTAAATGTGAAACGCCGGCAAATCTGAAATTTGAACAAGGAAATAACTTATTTTCCTGGAACGATGATAACAGTCAGAACTCAGGACATTATGAAGTACAGTATGGAGTCCAGGGGTTTTCTTTAGGAACTGGAACCAAGGCTTTAACCAGCAGTACTTCCTATAGTGTTCCTTTGTATAAAAATAAGAAATATGACCTTTATGTAAGAAAAAACTGCGGAACAGATAATGGACGGAGCTACTGGGCTGGGCCTTTAAGTGTTTTGCCCACCAATACGACGATTTGTTCAATCCCGGCGTATGCCAGTTATTCAAAAACTACTTCTTCAGCACTTGCTTTTACTTTTGAAGCTAAAGTATCTTGGGAAAATGATGGCGTTTCTACTTATGAAGCGGTCTTAACGACAAGCTCTGTTCCACCGGTAAGTGGAGATTTCACAGCCTCAGGCCATGTTTATTCAGGATTAAGTAAAATGACAACGTATAATTTTTTTGTCAGAAAAAGATGTGGTGATAATTCCGTTAGCAATTTTTATGGACCTTTAGAGATAAAATGGAATTGAAAAATAAGATAAAGCATTCATTTTTTGACGGTTTTATTTTTTTGTTGATATAAAGGGAAAAAACGAACAGACTTTGAGTTGATCAGTAAAGTTTGTTTCGTTACTTTTGTAAAACTAATAGCAGTAACCCCTAATAACTACTCTCTAAATAATGATGCGTGATTCGTTTGTACATAAAGGAAAAAGAAAGAATTTGGTTGAATATCTCCGATACAGGATCGGGATTTCAGATGAAAATGTACTTTCGGCAATGAATGAAGTTCCGAGACACCTTTTCATTGAAAGTATTTTTGAAGATTTTGCCTATGAAGACCGGGCTTTCCCGATTCTGGCCCATCAGACCATTTCGCATCCCTCTACAGTGGCAGAACAGTCAGAGCTTCTGCGGGTAAAAGCGGGGGAAAAAGTGTTGGAAATCGGTACCGGATGTGGTTATCAGACGGCAGTACTGATGGCAATGAAAGCTCATGTATACACCGTAGAAAGACAGAAAGATCTGTTTGATTTCTCAAAAAATAAACTCAGAGAACTCCATCTTTTCCCCAAATTTCAGAGCTTTGGAGATGGTTTTGCAGGGCTTCCCACTTTTGCTCCTTTTGATAAAATTATTGTTACCTGTGGGGCATCAACCTTACCGACAGAATTATTAAAGCAGCTGAAAGTAGGGGGGATCATGGTGATTCCGTTGGGTCCTACAGATGAGCAGGTTTTATACAGATTTACAAAAGTAGGTCCTACAGAATTTGAAAAAGAAGAATTCGGGGCGTATAAATTTGTTCCGATGCTGGGAAGTACCAATCAATAGGAAGAAGACTGATTTATTGCCACGAATGCACGAATAAAAATGCGTGTATCCTAAGGCATCTGCAAATTATATCTTGTTAGGTTTACAAAGGGATCTTCTCTTTTACCACAGCGAAGATTCTATAGACAAGTTTACAGCATACCGCATCCGTGGAAATATTCAGCGGTATACAATTTTATCGAAGATAAAATCCTTGCGTCTTACAACTCTGTGTATGTAAAAGAACTTGCGCCTTTGCGATTTCCAACCTTCCATACTTTCCGCACTCAACTCTGGTCATCTGTAAAACCTGCGAACCAATAATTTTATTTTCATTAAAATCAATGTCATCCGCTGAAAATAAAATTCAATCCCAAGAATTCACCAGCACAAAATAACGGTACGCCAGAATTCCCTTTTCTATTTCATATTGCGCTTCCATTTTGGGTGCGCTTTTTTATTTCTATGCTGTTAAGCTTTTTGATCTTTATTAAATTTTGCAAATGATGTAGATTTGTTGGAAATCGCAAAGGCGCAAAAGGATTATATACATTATGGGTATTTTAAGGCACAAGAAGATCTAAGATCTTCAGCAAGTGTTACACTTATTTTTTTTGCACGAATCCACGAATAAAATATCTACTTTATAGTCTCTACTCATAACAATATAATTCATGTATCCTTGGAAATATCTATTCCGATAAAATAAGTTTTCATAACTTTGGATTTAGGGTAATCCTGAATGAACCATTTTGAATCATGCTAAAACCTTTAATAAGCCGCAATGCTTAAAATTCTAAATGGCGAGTATTCAAAAGAGAAAATAGAGTCTGATACACGAAATAGTTCGTATCTATGAATTCGTTTAGTTCACTTTATTTTCTCTGGTTCTTCAGAATTTAATTAATATCTAATTTATTACTAAATCCTTTTGCAAATCTAAAGGCATTCGTGGCAAAAATAAAATAGAACCTATTCCGTTAGCAATACTATGAGAGCTTACCCGATTGGATAAAAATATTTTAAAAATAAACTTTGTGGTTTTCGTAGTTCATAAACTTTAATGTTTTTTTATGAATTATGAACCCGGTTCGGAATGAAAATTGAAGTTTATACAATCACCCCATCACGTAAAATCTTACTATTATGGATATGAATAGATTTAAATTATCCCATAACTTCAGTAATGTTCAGAAGAAACTGCATAAATATCACTCAGACGAAAAGAAAATAATTTTTTAATATTAAAGTTCAGGAACCTTACTTTTTGCGAGTGAGGTTTTTTCTTTACAATCATTAATCTATAACAATGAAAGTCTTTATCAATAAAAGAATTCCCGAAACAGGAATTAAAATGCTCAAAGAAGCAGGGCTGGAAATGATAGTTCCGGAAAAAGAAAACCTTTCTTATGAAGAATGGCTGAGATATTGTAAAAATACGGATGCCATCTTAAGTATTGGGGCAGAATTTAAATATGACAGAAATTTCTTTGAGGCCTGCCCGAATGTAAAAGCCATTGCCTTATATTCGGTCGGATTTGATCATGTAGATATTAAAGAAGCCACTAAAAGAAAGATCCCGGTAGGGAATACCCCTGATGTTTTGAGCAAAGCAACTTCAGACGTGGCTTTTCTGCTCATGCAGTCGGTGGCAAGAAGAGCAAGTTATAATTTCCGGAAAGTAAAAGAGGGAAGCTGGGAAGCATTTGATCCTTTGCATGCTTTGGGACAGGAACTTTATGGGAAAACTCTGGGGATCTTTGGGCTAGGACGTATTGGCTATGAAATGGCAGAAAAATCAAAGAAAGCCTTTGGTATGAATATTATTTACCACAACCGCCGTCATAATGAAGAAGCGGAAAGAGGTTTAGGGGCAACTTATGTTTCTTTCGAAGAACTGATCAGAAATTCCGATGTGTTGAGTGTTCACGCGAACTTTACTCCTGAGCATCAGGAATTATTCAATTACAGTCTTTTTGAGCAGATGAAGCCTGATGCTATTTTCATCAATACGGCCAGAGGTGGATTTCACAATCAGAAAGATCTGTATCGGGCATTGGTAGAACAGAAAATATGGGGTGCAGGACTGGATGTTACCAATCCGGAGCCGATGTCTGCGGATGATCCTATTCTGGAGCTTTCAACGGTCTGCATTCTGCCGCATATTGGCTCAGCCACTATCGAAGCCCGTAATGGAATGGCAAGACTGGCGGCAGGAAATATCATCGCTTTTTCAAAAAATGAGAAAATGCCTTATTGTGCAAATCCTGAAGTTTATTCTGACTATTTGTAATAACTTGGAATTATTTTTGTTCTCACTATAGAAACCTAAAATCTTAAATATTATGGCACCAGAGAAAAATATTAATGAGCAGAACAAGAGGTTAGAACAGATGGATTATAACCCTAGCGAAGATATATTTAAGAGAGAAAAACACATTTCGCTCGATGGCGACGGAAACCCTATTTTAGAAGAAGACTTTGACGATGACAAAATTGATAAAGGCTTGGATATACCGGGAGCAGACGATGATGATGACATGGAAGAAATAGGAGAGGAAGATGAAGAGAACAATTATTGGAGTCTCAGCGATAATGAAGACGATCATGAAGAAGAAAATGATGATGTTTTAACTTAAATTTTTACGATAAACAAAGCAGCCTTATTGATTTTCAGTAAGGTTTTTTTATTTGAATAATAGCTTCTTTTAGTAAAAGAAATTCCCCTCCTCTGGAGGGGTGGATTCAAAAATTTAAAGAATTTTTGAAGACGGGGTGGCTCCATAATGCAGTACAATAAATTCCTCCAATTCCTTCATCACTAAACTCAGATTATTTCGTACGTCAAAATCACTGATTCTGAAAACGCACAATCCTAATGATTCAAGGTATTTCTGCCTTATACCGTCATAAACTTCTTTTTCATTGTGACTGGAACCATCAATTTCAATTACAAGCCCTAAAGTTTTTACATAAAAGTCAACAATATAATTTCCAATGATCCTTTGTCTGTCAAAATCAATTTTATGAAAGGTTTTTGCACGAACTTTCTTCCAGAAGATCACTTCACCCAAAATTCTGGCTTTGCGTTTATCTTTTAATAATGCTTTTAAATGGGGATTGTATGGGAGATTTTCAACGAAATTCCTGTAAATGAGAACTCCGTGGATCATGGTGAGAATTTCTTTCATATTGTGTGTTTTAAACCACCCCGTCTTTCAAAGTTTACAAAACTTTGAAATCCACCCCTCCGGAGGAGGGGAATTGAGGTACCTCTTTTCAAATATAGTATTTAAAATGAAATGTTTTTTTGTAAAAAAGCAAAAAAGCAAAATTGTGAATTTGCCAATTTGCGACTTCATCCTTTTACGATTTTACAATTTTGCGATTTTACACTTTTACGCATTTACAGTTTTACCATTTCGCCCTTCTTCCTTCTTCCTTTTTGCCTTTTCGCTATTTCCCTTTCTTTACTTGCCTATATTTCATAATTTGAATATCTTTAAAACTTCAAACATTGTTTAAACATAGAACTTTAAATAGCAATATGACATTTCAAGAACAGATACAGCAGGGGATTCCTGTCCAGCTGCCACAACCTAAGCCATACGAAACGAATATCAACCATGCTCCAAAGCGTAAAGAAATTCTGGGAGAAGAAGAAAAAAAACTGGCATTGAAGAATGCTTTACGTTATTTCGATCCGAAGTTTCATGCTGAGCTGATCCCTGAATTTAAGCAGGAATTAGAAGATTATGGTAGAATCTATATGTATCGTTTCCGTCCGGATTATGAGATGAAGGCAAGACCGATCACAGACTATCCCGGAAAATCTGAGCAGGCAAAAGCAATTATGCTGATGATTCAGAATAACCTGGATTATGCCGTTGCACAGCATCCTCATGAACTGATTACTTATGGTGGGAACGGAGCGGTTTTCTCTAACTGGGCACAGTATCTGCTAACCATGAAGTATCTGTCTGAAATGACCAACGAACAGACTTTGGTGATGTATTCAGGACATCCGATGGGATTGTTTCCTTCCCATAAAGATGCTCCGAGAGTCGTGGTGACCAACGGAATGATGATCCCTAATTATTCAAAACCAGATGATTGGGAGAAATTTAATGCACTTGGGGTAACGCAATACGGGCAGATGACTGCAGGAAGCTATATGTACATTGGACCGCAGGGAATTGTTCATGGGACAACCATTACAGCTTTAAATGCTTTCAGAAAAATAAACAAAGAACCGAAAGGAGGTCTTTTCGTAACTTCAGGATTGGGAGGAATGAGTGGAGCACAACCAAAAGCAGGAAATATTGCAGGATGTGTTACCGTATGTGCAGAAGTGAATCCAAAGATTACCAAAATCCGTCATGATCAGAAATGGGTAAATGAAATCTATGAAGACCTTGGTGAATTGGTAAAAAGAGTAAGAGAAGCCCAGGCTAATAAAGAAACGGTTTCTTTGGCTTACCTTGGAAATATTGTTGATGTTTGGGAAAAGTTTGATCAGGAAGATCTGAGAATCGATATTGGTTCAGATCAGACTTCTCTTCATAACCCTTGGGCTGGTGGATATTATCCGGTAGGGCAAAGCTTTGAAGAATCCAACAAAATGATGGCTGAAGACCCTGAATTATTCAAAGAAAAAGTTCAGGAAACTTTAAGAAGACATGCCGCTGCCATCAATAAACATACAGAAAAAGGAACTTATTTCTTTGACTATGGAAACGCTTTTTTACTGGAAGCTTCAAGAGCTGGAGCTGATGTAATGGCGGATAATCCAACTTTGGGAAGAGAATTCAAATATCCAAGCTATGTTCAGGATATTATGGGGCCTATGTGCTTCGATTATGGTTTCGGGCCTTTCCGTTGGGTGTGTACAAGCGGAACACCGGAAGATTTGCAGAAAACAGATGATATTGCATGTGAGGTACTGGAAGAAATGATCAAAAATTCTCCGGAAGAAATCCAGCAGCAGATGAAGGATAATATCCAGTGGATCAAAGGAGCGCAGGAAAATAAACTGGTGGTAGGATCGCAGGCAAGAATTCTTTATGCAGATGCAGAAGGAAGAATGAAAATTGCTGAAGCTTTCAACAAGGCCATTAAAAATGGTGAGATCGGACCTGTAGTATTGGGAAGAGATCATCATGATGTTTCAGGAACAGATTCGCCTTACAGAGAGACTTCCAATATTTATGACGGATCAAGATTTACTGCAGATATGGCCATCCACAATGTGATTGGGGACAGTTTCCGGGGAGCTACCTGGGTATCTATTCACAATGGAGGTGGGGTAGGCTGGGGAGAAGTAATCAACGGTGGTTTCGGAATGCTGTTGGACGGAAGTGATGATGCAGACCGTAGATTGAAGTCTATGCTGTTCTGGGATGTCAATAATGGAATCTCAAGAAGAAGCTGGGCCAGAAATGAAGGAGCTATTTTCGCTATTAAAAGAGCCATGGAAGTGGAACCTAATTTAAAAGTAACCCTTCCGAATCTTGTGGATGAAAATTTACTGTAGTGCTTAGTTTGTAAGGCATGAGACTTTTTCAGATAGAAAAATCAAATAATTCGTTTCAGCTGCTAGATAATAAGAAAGAACTCGTAGGTGAGCTTCTATCTGGTTTTTTAAGTGGCCTTAACAGCAGAATAAAAATAGGTAACGAGTTTTATAAAATTAAAGGTGCCGGATTTTTATGGATGGCGATTGATGTTTTTGATGAGTCAGGAAGATTGATTTTAAAAATTGACTCTGCAAAAAACAGAATATTTTATTATGGTGATTCTACAGAAATTTATACTTACAAATATAAAGGCTGGCTACATAAAAAGCTATTTTTGTATAATAACAACGATCAGTTAGTTTTGGCTATAGATTACAGACAAACACTTTTTAAGTTGAACTATAAACTGGAAATTGGTGATAATTTCAATAATGGTTTAATCACTTTGAGCCTTTTATATTTTTATCTCAGAGACTTATTAAGTGAATAATTTTAAACAATAAAAACCTGCCTTAGAGTAGGTTTTTATTGTTTCAATCTTTGATCAAATTCTTCATAAGGATATTCGTTGGCTGCCATATAAGTTTTTTATATATTTGAATGATAGGAATTAACGGTTGAATACGCTATTTTTGCCATGAAAAGCGATCGAATGGGATCTTAATCTGAAAATATCATTCTTCATATCTTAGAGGAGAATTTACTGTAAATTATAAACGATTTGACTTCAGCAACGATTAATAAAACTCTTTTTTCACACCTTCAGGTAGAGGATGATGATCCTGTATGGGAGAAATTTGCCAGGGTTGAATTTTCAAAGAGAAATATATTTTCGGATAATAAAGCCTATCTTGTTGAAGATGGATTTGTTCGTAAATATTACATTAACAGCACTTCGGATATTGATACTGAAATCTGTGCGGAATTTTACTTTCCGGGAGATATTTTTACTGTCGGAGAAAAAGGTTCTGAAGGGATTTATGAATCTATCAGCGGCGGCCTTGCCTGGGAAATTACTTTAGATGAGGTCACAGAAATGTTTGCGGTAAATCCCGAATGCCGTTTTGTTCAAAATTACTATCTGAGCCGGAAACTGAATGCTGCGATGAAGCGTGAAATGCTTTTACTAAAAAATACGCCACAAGATCTTTACGAATATCTATTAGCCAGCAAGCCTCATTACATTCAGAATATTCCTTTAAAATACCTGGCGTCTTATATTGGGATTACTCCTATATCATTAAGTAGAATCAGAAAGAGGATTAGTTAAAGGCAGGAAGCTTGAAGGCGGAAGCGGGAAGTTATCAAGGCCATAGCAATTCCTATTGCGTGATAGGAACTATCTTTTTATAAACGTAAAGTTTCAATTTTAAATACGCATTATTTTAATGAGCAAAGAGTTGATCGATTTTCAATCAATTTGATGAAGCATGCCGCTACCATTAACTTAATCAGTGGCTTTGCCGTCATTTTTGCCTGCTTAAAATATAACATCAGAATATTTTAAATCTTTGCATTTAAAAAACTGTATTATTCATTAATTCAAAAAAACTATCAGAAATTATAGGAAGATAATTAACTTCCATCTTCAAGCTTCCATCTCCCAGCCTTTAATTAATTATCTTTTGTTTATTGTCCCGCCCTTCATAAGTCTTTTCCTTTGTGAAAAAGAAATTATGGAAATACAAAAACTAAACTGGGCAGGAATAAAGCTGACCTCCAACGGAAAAACCATTTTAATAGATGCTGCAGAGGATTTTTCCTATTATAAACCGGTTTTGGGTGATGCGATTGAACAATTGATACAATTCTCAGATCATACACAGGCAGATTACATTCTTTTTACCCATTTACATTTGGATCATTTTGATAAGAATGTCATTCAAAAATGCCTGAAAAAAGAGGGAAAACTGATCGTGTATTCCGGACTTGAGCCTGTTGTCAGAAAACTGATCGATGATGTTGAAATGATCATTCTGGATCTGAATGAAACCTTTACCGAAAACGAAATTACCTTCAAACCTGTATTTGCGATGGATGGGATAGGAGAAATTCAATCTTCCTGGATCGTGAATGATGCAACAACAAAGATCTTTCATGGAGGTGACACCATCTGGCATAACCAGTTCTGGAGGCTTGGAAAAGAAAATCCGGATATTGACTACGCATTTTTACCCGTAAACGGAGTGGTGGTCAATTTTGAAATCATCGGATTGGAGTACAGTCCGGTTCCGGCTTCTCTTAATCTGAAGGAAGCCTTTTCAGCAGCTCATCTTTTGCATGCTAAAAAGCTGGTTCCCATACATTATGGATTGTTTGAACATGAGAAATGTTATATTCCTCAGGTGTTTAATGAACATGATTTGAAAAGAGATTCAGAGGAAATGAGACAGGAATATAGAGTTCTGAAGGACGGGGAGATACTGAATGATGCTTAGCTTTTTGTTGGACATCCACAAAGGAGCAATTTTTTTAACCTTAATAATGCTTTTAAGCACAAGAATATTATAAATTTTAAGCAAGGGCTAAGCTGATGTTTTATGCCACTAATGCACGAATGTGAATGTTTGTATTCGTGCATTAGTGGCAATTATAAAGCATTACCCAATTTTATCAGAGGTAAAATTCTTGCGTCTTCAAAATATCTTTTAGAAATAATTTTGCGTATTTATAATTTCAAGTGAAGCTTGAGAAAACCTGTATTCTTTATTGGCCGATATAGCAAAGTTTTTTATTTTTAAGCCTAATATAAATGAATAACCATTTTAAACATGAATAAATACTTTTTCAGCTTCATTTTTTCAATAATGTTGTCAGCTCCTGTTTTTGGGTGCCTTAATGGCGAACAAATGGTGCTGGCCAACAAGGAACTTCTCTATGTTGACCATAGTGGTGAGGTTCCTTACGGGCATGGGTTTGGGAGTAAAGAACAGGTGGAAGAATTTTTGGGAAAACTCGAGAAAGGCTATCAAGAGACCAAAGATCTTGATTACTTATCTGATAAAGGCTTTATACTGATTATTTTAGGAAAATATAATGAAGCTATTGAGCTTTATAAGAAAATAGAATCTATGCAGCCGGGCAGATATTCTACGGCATCCAATATTGGAACCGCCTACGAATTGATTGGAAATAATAAGGAAGCCTTGAAATGGATTGAAAAAGCTATAGAAATTGAACCCAACTCTCATTTCCGCTCTGAGTGGATTCATGTGAATATTTTAAAAACCAAAATAAAAGGAGATCAGTATATTTCGTCAGAACATCTGATTGGAAAGGATTTTGGAAAAGAAAAATATCCTAAGTCTGATCTGAACAAGGATGAACTACAACTGCTTAAAATGCAATTGTATTACCAACTGAATGAAAGAATATCTTTTGTAAAACCGAAAGATAAAATTGTAGCTCAGCTTTTATTTGATCTGGGAAATCTCGCTTTTCTGACGAATCAGAAAGAAGATGCGATGGAAGATTATGAAATGGCCAAAGAGTATGGTTTTGAAAGCCTTGTTTTAAATGAAAGATTGCAGGCTGTAGGGGGAAATAAACAAAAGACTTTGAACAGTACAGAAAAAGATGAGGTTCATTGGACAGGACTTATTCTCTCTATAGTATCGTTGGTGGTATCCGGATGTATTCTTTTTATTTACAGAAAGAAAATACTTTTACTGTTAAAATAATGAAGAGGACCAATGAATAAATATCTGAAGATAAGCCTTTTCTTCTGTGGATTAATTTTGTTGGTATTGGTCATCAGCTTTTTTTTAAATAAAAGATTACCCATTGCTTTCGGACCTGGAGTTCAGGATTTTTCTAAAAATCTGACAGGAGGTTACATGCTTTACAGAACTTCAGCACACGAAATATTTATAGTACCTGAAGGTGGTTGGAATAGTAAAACAGCAATTATCCCTTCAAAGGTCATTAAAGTAAATGTGTACAAAGAGTTTATTATTGCCGAAAGACAAGGTTTAAAAAGAAGAAATCCTAAAGATAGTTTAGACACTTACGAAATTCCGGATGAGAATGTAAAAGATTTCTGGATTCTGAATACAAACAAAAATTATGTTCTGGGTAATCTGAAGAACAATGATTTTAACAGAAAGTTAGATTCTCTTCATATTCCTGCTACTATCAAATTAGTTGATATTTATAAGTATTAAAGTTTTAATCCGTTCCAACCTTTTTCACAATCAGGGCATCATTATAGATAAAAGCCATACTATGAAGATTAGTTTACCAAAACCCTGTCATGAAAACTGGGAAAATATGACTCCTGATGAAAAGGGGAGATTCTGTGCTGTTTGTTCCAAAACGGTCAGAGATTTCAGCAAAGCTCCGGATGATGAGATTATAGCGTTTTTTTCAAACACTTCGGACAATATTTGCGGTAATTTCAATTCATCACAACTCAATAGAGATTTACATTATTCTTATATCAATTCGGTTTTTGTAAAGTTTGCGGTAGGTTTTATTTTGACAACCGGAGGACTGGTTTCTGTACATGCTCAGGAAAATAAAGCTAATGATACATTGAGAACGGAAGAAATACCACAAATTGTCTTTCCCAAGTTTAGTAATCCCAAAAAGCAGGAATTTATTGGGTCAGTTTCTGTAGTATCTGCGGATGCTTTGGTAAATAAAAGTGAAAAGGAAATAAAAGATCTTTCTCCAAAATGGTCTGGATTGATGATTAATCAGCTACCCAAAGATAATTCAGAAATGAATACATTGAAGATCGGAAGAGCGAAAACGGGATTGAGAGATGAACAGAAACCTCTTTGTGTGATCAATGGAAAAATAAGCAGTCTGGATGAACTTCAAATGATCGACCCTAAAATGATCAAAACGATGAAAGTTCTGAAAGAAGCAATGGCAGAATACGGTGAAAAAGCTAAAAATGGAGTAATAGTGGTAACTACTAAGAGAAAATGGAAATTTAGAAAATAAAAAAATGGAGATTTTACAGAACTATATTTATCTTAGTATAAAATTGTGAACCATGAAACTTACTATCCCTAAACCCTGTCATGAGAACTGGGAAATGATGACAGCCAATGAAAAAGACAAATTCTGTTCTGTTTGTTCCAAAACAGTGAAGGATTATACCCATTTTTCTGATGAAGAACTTGTAACCAGCTTTCGGTCAGAGAATGAGGTTTGTGGAAGATTTACCGAAGATCAGCTTGGACGGAATTTGAGCTTTTCACTAGCCGGTAAGATCGCTTTAGGACTATTGGCCGCAAGTGGAATTGCTACGACAGCCAATGCACAGGAGTTAAAGGGTGAGGACGTAAAAAAAGTTGATTTTAAAAAAGGATTTGAGGGAGTAGAGGTCATCAACAATACCCTGAATAAGACCATGTGGTTGGGAATGCCTTCTAAGGAAGATATTGAGTCTACACAACCCTTGATTCTGTTAGACAATAAAAAAATATCTGAGGACAAAATGAAAAAAATAAACTCAGACAAAGTAAAGAGTATAAAAGTACTTTCCGGAGAAGGAGCTATAAAGCTTTATGGAGATAAAGGAAAACATGGAGTAATTGTTATTGAAAGTAAAGATAAAACAACTGAATAATTTTAAACCTTAGTATATACAAGAAAACCTGCTGATGAGCAGGTTTTGGTATTTTTAGTTAGTGTTGATTTTAATAATTCATCTTATTTAGCATCAGTATGATAGCGGCTACTCCCGGACGCGTAATAAGTTTCTCAGGATCGAATACATGATCCCGCACATATTTTCCTTTTTCCTGGCTGAAGTTAGTATAAGAGGTGACATAGGTAGAGTACATATTCTTGTTACGGTAGCCTGTCCCGTTATATAGTTCAGCAAAAGCCAATTGATTTCCAAACGTCCAGTAATCATTGGATCTACCTGCTACACCTTGCAGTCCTTCAATGGCACTTTCCTCAAAAGTATCCCATGGACCACGGCCAATAGGGACAATTGTTGTCTTTTGGTTAAGATTCTGACCATTAAGGAAATTCTTCGAAAAATCCAGGCTGGATTCCATAAAAAATATAGAAGCAATTAGTTTCCATGGAACATTGGTAGCCGCTTCAACCGTTTGAAACTTTGCAATATTCTGGATTATTTTGTTGCAGATATTGGTCAGGTATTCTAATTTATAAATTTCAGCATCCAAAGCAATATTTTTTGCAATATAATTCCAGTCGGGATTGGTATAACTACCTTGATTAGGAACAAATACAGAGTTTTCTGCAGAAAATTTTAAACTTTTGGATACATCTATAAAGCCTCTCATTCTCAATTCCGGAGTTCCGTTAATGTTTCTTTCGGAATAAAAAACACCCTCTTTGCCGTCTTTAACGGTATTAAATTCGAAAGTTTTGAATGTTCCGTTTGCATCGGGTGGACCTAATGCTATGCAGGCATGACCATGTCCTTCGTCATTGGGGTTATAGAAAATACAGATATTGCCGTACTGGGGAAATTTAGTCTTATATTCATTCTTGGTGCTGTACCAAAAATGTTGTGTTGAGGAGGTTACTGGCAGATCAAATTTCACTCCCATACTGTTTTTGATCTTATCTAAAACATAGCATATTGAGCTTATGCAATAAGGAGCTCCTAAAGACTCGCCAATCCACTTGTTGACAATATCTATAAAAGGAGACCGGTTGGGGCCGTTTATTTCAGTCTGTCCCTGATAATTTTCAGCAACTGTTACAAATTGTTTGATAATATCCTGAGCAGTAATTCCTGTATCATGCGCAATAATTTTCAATTCCAAACCCATTGCTTTCAGGGTGTTTTTCCCGATAATTCCGTCTATTTCCAGCTTATTTTTTTCCTGGAATTTTTTTACGGCTTTCAGTGTTTTATTTCCAAAAATACCATCAATTACGAGTGATGGACTTCCTGCTGCTGCAAGAATCTGCTGAACGATTTTCACATCTTCAGAACGATCCCCAAAACGGGGCATTGAATTAATTGTTTTCATGGTTTATGTATTTTTATCTATCCTAAAGATATGCCCCTTTAGTCAAATAGAGAATTACCCTTTCGGGTACTTTTTCAGAAGCAGTTATTTATGAAGCAAGCATTATTCAACTGATTTTCTTTTGATTGTCAGGATATAATGAAATAGCTCCGGCGATCGAAGATCGCCGGAGCTATGAAAATATTTTTAAACAGAAGCTTATGATTTCACCGCTGCAATAGCCGCTTCATAATTAGGTTCCTGTGAAATATCCGGAACCTGCTCTTCATAGATCACTTTTCCTGAAGGGTCTATTACCACTACAGCTCGGCTCAGAAGACCTTTCATTGATGAATCAATCATTTCCACCCCATAGTTCCACCCGAAATCTGAACGGAAATCTGAAAGCATCACTACATTTTTGATCCCTTCCGCACCGCAGAACCTTTTCTGAGCGAATGGCAAATCTTTGGAAATACAAAGAACTACCGTATTGGGAAGATTTCCTGCCTCTTCATTGAAATGATGTACAGATGCTGAGCAAACTCCCGTATCTACACTTGGAAAGATATTCAGGATGACATACCTTCCTTTGTAGGACTCCAGAGTCTGATCATTCATATTGACATCTGTAAGGGTAAACTTAGGTGCAGGTTTATTGAGCGCCGGTAATTGAGAATAAATACGTACAGGATTTCCTCTCATCAAAACCGTATTGGATATTTTGGTATTTTGAGCGAAACCTACTGCAGAGAAAAATAATAAGGTACTGAAAACTAATTTTGAAAACATGAAAATTTATTTTTAAACAAAATTATTCTTTTTTCAGGAGCTGGGATTAATTTTTATTTAAATAGAATAAATCTATTGACGGATTATTTCTTTCCAACAATTTTACCTCTACCTTTATATTATCAAATTCAGATCAATTCGGTCACCATAAAAAAATAGAAAAATTTATGAGTTCACAAAATACCGCATCATTCCATGATATTTTTAAAAGCGAAAATGAAATTCCCGAAGAATTCAGAGTTCCGGAAATCCACCAGAACGTATATCTGCTCAATGGTGAGCTGGTAGAGTGGAAGGGAGAGACCCAGAATATTTATTCTCCGGTTTGTATTCCTACAGAAAACGGCTTGCAGAGAAAACTGTTGGGAAGTATTCCGAATATTGGACCCAATGAAGCAATGGAAGTTCTGGAAGCCTGTGTAAAAGCCTATGATAACGGGCTTGGTGAATGGCCTACAATGTCGGTGGAAGGAAGAATCAAATGTATGCAGAAATTCGTGTATCTGATGATTCAGCAGCGTGATCTGATCATTAAGTTGCTGATGTGGGAAATTGGTAAAACGCTGGCTGATTCTACTAAAGAATTTGACCGTACTGTAGATTATATCAATCAGACCATTGATGCCCTGAAAGATCTGGACCGGGAATCTTCCCGTTTTCAGCAGGCAGAAGGTACAATAGCCCAGATCAGAAGAGCACCACTGGGAGTGGTCTTGAGTATGGGGCCGTTCAATTACCCTTTGAACGAGATTTTTACAACCCTGATTCCAGCATTGATTATGGGAAATACCATTTTGTTTAAACTTCCGAAGCATGGTGTTCTGGCACATTATCCGCTGTTGAATGCTTTCAGGGAAGCTTTCCCAAAAGGAACCGTGAATACTTTGTATGGAAAAGGCTCGGAGATTATCACTCCTATTATGGAAAGTGGTAAAGTAAATGTACTGGCTTTTATCGGGTCCAGTAAAGTGGCCAACGGTTTGAAAAAACTACACCCGAAAGTAAACCGGTTGAGAGCCATTCTGAGTCTTGATGCTAAAAATGCTGCAATCGTAACTAAGCATGCCAATCTGGATGTAGCGGTAAGCGAATGTATTCTGGGAGCCCTTTCTTTCAACGGACAGCGTTGTACAGCTTTGAAACTGATATTCGTTCAGAAAGAAGTTGCTTTGGAATTTACAGAGAAACTGAGTACTGCTGTTTCCGCTTTGAAGGCAGGACTTCCATGGGAAAAAGACGTAAAGGTAACTCCGCTTCCGGAAGTGAATAAGCCACCTTATCTGAAAGAATGTATTGAAGATGCATTGATGAAAGGAGCTGCCGTTTTGAATAAAGATGGGGGATATACAGACGAGTCTTTTGTATTTCCGGCTGTGGTGTATCCGGTAAACAGTGATATGAAACTCTATCATGAAGAGCAGTTCGGGCCGGTGATTCCTGTGGTTCCGTTTGAAGATATAGAAGAGCCTATAGAATATCAGGTTAATGCTTCCCATGGAATGCAGGTGAGTATTTTCAGTGAAGATCCACATGAGGTGGCAAGACTAATTGATCCGTTTGTCAATTTGGTAAGCCGTGTTAATATCAACTGCCAGGCTCAGCGGGGGCCGGATGTATTTCCATTCACCGGAAGAAAAGACAGTGCCGAAGGAACCCTTTCTGTTTTTGATGCGCTGCGTTCCTTTTCCATCAGATCGCTGGTTGCTGCAAAGCTTACAGAATCTAATAAAACCTTATTGAATACCATCGTCAGAGAACATGATTCCAACTTTTTAAGCACTGACTATATTTTTTAGTCCTGCTTTCTGGTCATATTTAACATAAAATAAAAATCCCTAATAAACTTCTTTGTTTTTTGGGGATTTGTTAAATTGAGGTCTTGAAATTGAGATTTTGTGTTATAATATGGTAATGTTTTTATAAATATTGCTGAAGGATTAGTGCGTACCCATGTCTTCACCAGAAAAAGAATTTTTAGAGAAAATTGAAAAACATAAAGGGGTTGTTTTCAAGATTTCTAAAATGTATATGGATCATAAAGATGATCAGAATGACCTTTATCAGGAGATCATCTATCAGGCCTGGAAATCATATGGTGATTTTCAAAAGAGAAGTGATTTCTCAACATGGTTGTACCGCACTGCGCTCAATACAGCTATCGTTTTCCTGCGAAGTGAAAAAAAACGTAGCTTTATCCGGAGTCAGAATATAGATGGATTGGGCACTCAGCAGGAGCCTTACAACGATACGGATGATAAAAATATGAAGCTGATGTATGAGGCAATTCATCAGTTGAGTCCCATCGATAAAGCTTTGATTTTTTTCTTCCTGGAAAATTTTTCCGGAAAAGAGATTGCTTTCCAGCTGGGAATTACAGAAGTCAATGCCCGGGTGAAGCTCAAAAGAGCAAAAGAAAAATTAAAGGAAATCATCGCCAGGCAGCAAGGAGCAGATTCAGTATAAAAAACACAAAAATGGAGTTAGAAAATTTTAAAGAACTTTGGAATAAAGATACGGGACAGGAGCTCCCTGAGATTTCCCTGGAAAAACAACGTGAAATACATTCTCCACTGCAGATGCTGAAAGTCAATATGAAGACGGAATTCTGGCTGATGGTCATTACTTTGCCTTTGCTTTTTACCAATATTCCATTTGCTTCCGCAGACCCTAATATCAGGACCATATCCGCATTTGTTGTCGTTCTGACGCTTGCTTTTATAGTCTATTTCTATTCAAGATTTCGCAAACTTTATACCTTACTCAGGAAAAACAGTATCAATACGAATTATGACCTGTTTAACCTTAAAAACCAGCTTCTTATATCAAAAGAAATTTATATTTCGTATTATATCTCTTATATTCCTCTTGGCTTTCTTTTATCTTTGATTAAGGTCAGCTTCCATTTTGATATGGAGTATAACCTTGCTATTTTCGGAGTCAGTCTTTTGATTACTCTTTTACTGATAGCTTTTCTTATAAAATATTGGATCTATTATATGTACGGAAGGTATATTGATGATGTGGTACGTTTGGTAGACGAATTGAACGGTATTGAATTACCGGCTCCTCCTGCAGAAAAGAAAAAAACATGGTTTGAACGATCTCAGAAGTTTTTGATGAATAAATGGGGACTCAGAGGAAACATTCTGAATACGGTAATATGGTTTGTATCCATGTATATTTTTTTCATTGTCTTCCTTACACTGGTTCTTCTGATCTTCATCATGCTTGGAGCAAAATTAGGCTTTATTGACATCTCTACTTTGCAAAGAGCGTTAAACCGCCTGAATTGACAATACTAAATAATTATTAAACCAATTTATAGTTTTGAAAAACGATTAAAGAACCTGTGAGGAAATTTCTGACAGGTTTTTTTGTGTAAAAAATGTAACATTTTGACTTTTTCTCTACTAACTGTAAAATTTAGTAAGAAGTAGAAAACAAAAAGCCAGACTGTAGCATGAAAATACATGAGCTGACCGATAAGATAAAATCCCACAAAATTATTTCGTACAAATGCTATCCTAAAAAATAGTAGAAGGTAAAAACACACAATGAGAGCCTGACAGTATTTTCTGTCGGGTTTTTTTATTTTTATCAAATCTCTGTAACAATTTTTCTGAATGAAAACTAACTCTATAGATTAACAAGTTATGGCCTCATTAGAACAAGAGTTTATAAGTAAAATCGAAAAACATAAAGGAATCATTTTTAAGATTTCTAAAATGTATATGACTGAAAAAGATGACCGTAATGATCTTTTTCAGGAGATTACCTATCAGCTTTGGAAAGCCTATCCGGGTTTCAGAGGACAAAGTGAGTTTTCAACCTGGCTGTACAGAATTGCGTTAAATACAGCAATCATTTTCCTTAAATCTGAAAAAAGAAGAAGCTTTATAGCCAATCAGGATGTCTCCGGGTATGTGTTGACCCAGGAAGATTATGATGATCATAAAGAAGAACGGCTGACAGAAATGTACAAAGCCATCCATCAGCTCAACCCGATTGATAAAGCCTTTATATTCTATTATCTGGAGGATTTTTCCGGAAAACAGATTGCAGAAGAAATGGGAATCTCCGAAGGTAATGCAAGGGTGAAAATGAACCGGGCCAAAAATAAACTTAAAGATATCTTAAGCCAATATAAAAAGTAAATCAACATTAAATCAGTAGTCCAATGAATATCGATGAATTAAAAAATACCTGGAACGAAGATATTACGGAGGAAACTCCGGAAATAAGCATTGAACAAAGAAATAAAATCAATCTTCCCCTTGAAAGAATACGCAAAAATATGCGCACAGAATTCTGGTGGGTGATCGGGATTTTTATCTTTTCCTTCATGGTCTGCTCAGTATGTAAACCTTTTAAACTCCAATTGTACATCACGGTCCTGGTGGCTTCCATGCTCATCGTTACCGTTTTCTTTTATTATAAGTTTTTTAGACTTTATAATGAGATCAGTAATCCTGTCTTCAATACCTATGATTCTCTGAAAGATCTGGTTATGCAGCTGAACCTTAATAAACAGTATTATCTGTCCTATTATATCAGCTTTGCTCCGTTTATTGTGTGTGAAATACTCATTGTATTAGAATTTATACCGTGGCCTGAACCTTTCAGTGAAATTAAAATTGCAGCCATTTTGATTGGCTCTCTGATTGGTGGCCTGTTTATTTTGTTTTTATCCGGGAAATACTGGTTTCACCGTTACTATGGAAGATACATCAAGCATATTGAAGGGCTTCTGGAAGAATTGAAAAAATGATTTTAGTTTCGGGGCGGGCTGAAAGCCC
>NZ_JBXDSE010000004.1:479226-482899 GCF_056844665.1 Chryseobacterium sp. FR048
CCCCCCCCCCCCCCCCCCCCCCCCCCCCCCCCCCCGAAACTAAAATCTTCAATGTATTGATATATGCATTGAGAAATCAGCTCAATCCTTATTGTCCTTTTTCTTTAGCAATTTCATTTTTTATCCAGTCCAGCTGCGGATCCTTTTTATCGATAATGTCCTGAAGACTTTCATTTACGACGACATCAGGAAGTACTCCTTTTTTTGAATCTGAAAAATCAATGTTCGGCTGTACAAGAAGCAATCCGATAGGGAATCTGATTTCAGAATTCGGGAGTTTCTGATAAGAATAAAATCCGGCTACCGTTCCGTCATTAGCCCCTCCGGTTTCCTCTCCTACAAGAGTCGCTCTTTTATCATTCTTCAGTTTGGCAGTAATGATAGACGAGGCGGAGAAACTTCCACCGTTGATCAGAACAAAGACTTTACCGTGAAAGGCATTTTTGTTAGGCTTTGTGGGTTTGTCAGCTTTCATTTTATAAAAGATTTTACCGTCTTTTTTATAAGTGCTGAACGCTTGAGCAAAAAAGTAGCTAGGGTAAGCAATGCTTTTAAAAGCATAGTCTAAAGGACTGCTTTTTCTGAAATAATTGGTTCTCAGAGGAATGTCTCTGGAGTTGACCTGAGAGGGTTTTATCAGGGTAAAAGGTTTATCGCTCAGATAAGAATACAGATTATTGATCTCATATAGCGATCCGCCATAATTATTTCGGACATCAATAATGAGGTACTTTGATTGGGCATCTTTGATTTTCAAAAATGATTTTTTGTAAAATTCCTCAGAATATTCCCTTGAGAAACTTCTTACCTTTATATAAGCGATGGTACTGTCCTTATCCAGAAATTTAAAACTTCGGTTATAAGAATTGCTGGATGCAACATAGTCATTCAGTTTCTTTTCCGCGGTTCTTTTTTGCATTTCCTTATCCTTTTCAAGATCGGTTTCGGATTTCGATTCCCGGTTTAAAGTATAAGTCCTTTTCTCTCCATTATAAAGGGTCGTAATCGTTGCCTGGCTGGCAAGCCCGTTTTCTGCCGTATAAAAATTAAAAAAAAGATCCTTTAAAAAATAAGGCTGGAAGGTGGTATTATATCCGTCACTGCTGATCAGTCCTCTGTATTTTTTTATATAATCAGAAACCGGAACATTATTGATGGTTAATATTTCAGTGCCTGGCTTAATATTTTCAATGGAATCCCGATTCTGAATAATATACATCCGGTCATCGGCTACATAATATTCAAAACGGCTGAACAGTCCTTTCTGGTGTTCAAATTTTTTGATCTCCTGTTTGGTAAATTTCTTCCTTGGAATTCTTAGCGAAAGGTGTCCTTCACGGATTCCTGCAATCACAGGTTGTAGCTTAAAATAAAACTGAAGAGGAGTCAGCGGTTCGCGAAGCGTTTGCTTAAGACTGTCCAGTTTGTGTTCCAATTCCTTCTTGGGAATATACCAGTACAATTGAGGGTGCATCTGCTGCAGCTTGGAGTAAGCATAGTCTACATCTTCTTTCAGCTGTTCCGGGGGAATACAGGAAGCCCGCTGCTCGTTGTGCCTTCTGATAGACGCACATGATGAAAGCATGGTGAGAAGAAATATGACCGAATAATTTTTCAATGTACTTTGAGTTTTTTTAAGCTGCTAAAATAGAAAGTTTTAAATTAATCATCACTTAAATGAATAATAAATTTTATGAAAGACATGATAAATTTAGTTAAAAACTATAATCCGCTTCTTCAGATTTTCATTTAAAAACAAAAGTCAATACATTTGATGTTTATTTTTTACAAATGATTTACTGGATTCTTACGTGCCTCGTTGTTCTTACTACCACCTTTTTTATCGTGATCAATATGAAAGCATTTGGGGCAGTACCAAAGGGGGAGAGGCTGAAGCGTATCAGGCAGTCAAAACTTTACAGAAAAAGACAGTTTCAGAATATCAGCCGTACGCCTTCCATTGCAGAAGGGTACAAAATGTGGAAAGTGACCTATGATTTCTTCTTAGGCAAAAAAGATCCGTTGCTGAAACCACTCAAAGATATTCCTTCGGTTTATACTGATTTAAGAAGCCTTGACAGGAATACTGATGTATTTATCTGGTTGGGGCACTCTTCCTATTATCTTCAGGTTGATGGCGTTTCGTTTCTGATTGATCCGGTGCTGAGTCTGTATGGCTCACCTTTTAAATATTTCAATAAAGCATTCAAAGGATCGGATATTTATAAGCCCGAAGATATTCCGGACTTGGATTACCTTGTCATTACCCATGACCATTTCGATCATCTGGACTATCCAACTGTAAAATCGATCAGAGACCGTACAGGAACGGCGATCATACCGTTGGGCGTTGGGGCACATTTGGAGCGATGGGGATATACCGGAGAAAAGCTGATCGAAGAAGAGTGGGGAACAGAAGTTGAGCTGAAAAATAATATGAAGATCATATTTACACCCGCCAGGCATTTCTCAGGCAGGAGGATAAAGCAGAACGATACCCTTTGGTCTTCCTATGTTTTGATAACGCCTACAAAGAAAATATTTCTGGGTGGAGACAGTGGGTATGATGCTCATTTCAAAATGATCGGTGATCAATATGGACCGTTTGACTATGCCATTCTTGAAAACGGGCAGTATGGAGAAGCCTGGAGATATATTCATACACTGCCTGAAGATGTTATTCAGGCAGCGATTGATATTCAGGCAAAACGTATTATTCCTGTGCACGCCGCAAAATTTGCATTGGCTCTTCATCCGTGGAATGAGCCTTTACAGAAAATAACAGCTTTTGGAGCAGAAAAAGGACTTCATATCCTTACTCCAATGATTGGAGAAGTGGTCGACCTGAACCATCCGGACCGGCAATTTACGGCCTGGTGGGAAGATTAATCAGGCATGCCATATATCTTTATATCTTCGGGGATGATTTTCAAACTGTTGGCGTACAAAATCACATTCCGGGTCTACAAGCAAATCTTTTTCCTCTGCATAGCGCACCAGTTCATCCAGCAATAGTTTGGCATATCCTTTTCCTTCACGCTCTTCATCAAGCTTGGTATAATACACGATCAGCAGTCTTCCGTCAACCTCTATGGACATATAGCCTACTTTTTTTTCGTCAATAAGTAACTGCAATTCATCCTGATATGGAGATACTTTAAACTTTATATTTTCCATAATTATTGAGATTTGATTGATTAAAAAATAAAACCGAGAATACATTCTCCTTTTTAAAATTACGAAATTATTTGATATGAAATAATGTATTTCAGGAATCTTAACGAATTTTATAATATAAGGATTTAAAGATTAAAGATTAAAGATTAAAGATTAAAGATTAAAGATTAAAGATTAAAGATTAAAGATTAAAGATTAAAGATTAAAGATTAAAGATTAAAGATTAAAGATTAAAGATTAAAGATTAAAGATTTTTTCGGTAAACATCTATCCATCCTGTCAATAGCAATAGCAATAGCAATAGCGGTATCAATTTCAATACTAATATAATACCCAACTATCACTCTCAATACTTTACTATCAATAGAGGAGGTTGTCTCAAAAGGACAGCCTTTTTTATGGGCGTATTTTTTTGTAACTCATATTTTTCAATGAATTTATTTTTCGGGGGTCATATTTTTGAGTTTTTATGGTAGAATAAAGCAAAGGGAGGATT
>NZ_JBXDSE010000005.1:0-433804 GCF_056844665.1 Chryseobacterium sp. FR048
CTTTAGTTTTTCCTTACTTGGTTGTTATATTGTATGTCAATGATCTTTATATCTTCCGCTTTGTAACGAAGCAATCTTTCTGTCAGTGTCGCTCCGTATTTGCGAGTGCAAAAGTAAAACTTTATTTTGACTTGACCAAATGTTTTGAAAGAAAATTTTAAAGTTTTTTTTATTAACCTTAACCTCTCTAAAACCCTTAATCCATCTACTCCTGCGCTCCCTTAATTGGGACTGCAAAGATACAAACTCTTTTTTAACTCGCAACTTTTATTGATTAAAAATTTAAAGTTTTTTTTTCGTTCGTTTCTTCTTTAGAGTATATTGTTTCTGCTTATCTAAAAGCTCTTCTGCGCTTACTGATCCGCTTTCGTTTTTCAGTGGGGCAAAGATAACAACATTATACTAAGCAAAACAAGTTTATTTAACATAAAGTTCATATTCGGGTAATATTTTAGCGTAAACGTCTGAGAAGGAGTGGGAAAAATTTTAAACAAATGTTTGAGGGTTGGGGATAAGATATTGAAGAATCTGGAAATTGGAGGAAAATGAGGGTTTGGAAAGGATTTTTGGAGTGCATATATAGTAGGTGCAGTGGATACATAATGAAAATTATACCTATTATATAGTATGTTTT
Organism: Chryseobacterium sp. FR048; assembly: GCF_056844665.1. Taxonomy (NCBI): domain Bacteria; kingdom Pseudomonadati; phylum Bacteroidota; class Flavobacteriia; order Flavobacteriales; family Weeksellaceae; genus Chryseobacterium; species Chryseobacterium sp. FR048. The sequence continues at coordinate 635 of NZ_JBXDSE010000005.1, forward strand.
TTGAATTTTCTATTTATATAGTAATCTGGAAAGCTTTGTTGAGATGCCTACGGCATGATAAAGACTGTGGAAATGGGTGCCTGGGGTAATGAATATTTCTAAGTTTTGGCTAAAGCCAATGGATCGTGGGCTTTTTAGGTGAACGGGCTAAAGCCCGTTCCTAGTGATGGAAGACTGGGCGGATATAACAGGTCCTTCTTATATAAGAGCTGTCTATTATTTCTTTTCGGAACGATAGATTCTGTAAAAGATGCTGGAACTCATGCTGAGATACACTTATTACCTATTACCTATTACCGTGGATCATTTGTAATTCCCGTCCCCTACCCTAGCCCCGATAGAAGCGGTTACCCCACAGCACGAGTTGGAAAGCTCAAAGGTCGAAGCACTGGAGCGCGCGGGAGCGAGGAGTATGAGTGGATAGCGGGAAATAGCTCTGAAATAAATTAGAAATGATAAACTAATGAGTCTTAGAGAATTTGGTAGCTGGGAATGTATAACTCTATTAAGATGGGAGGGAATATTTAAAGAGGGATAAAAAAACATTCCGTAAGAATCCTGAATATTGGGGGACTCCTACGGAATGATTTTAAAACGAAGTTATATTTTCTAGTTCAGAACATAGGATGTTCCGTCTCTACCGTCTTTTAATTCGATACCTTCAGCAAGCAGTTTATCTCTGATCTGATCTGAAAGTTCAAAGTTTTTGGATTTTCTTGCCTGGTTTCTCAATTCGATCAAAACTTTCAGGGTCTGATCAAGCTTCTCATTGTTGTTTTCTTCTACAGTCTGCAATCCTAGAACATCAAAGATAAATGCGTGTAATGTTGATTGCAAATCTTCAAGATCTGTTGTTGAGATTGTTTCTTTCCCATCATTCAAAGCAAAAATGTATTTTACTGCTTCAAATAGATGAGCAATCAGGATTGGAGAGTTGAAATCATCTGTTAATGCATCATAACATTTATCTTTCCACTCTTTCAGGCTGAAACCGGATTGTTTTGTATCGTCAGGAGTGATTGTATTCAATACTTTCACAGCCTCCATCAATCTGATAAATCCTTTTTCACTTGCAATCATGGCATCATTGGAAATATCTAAAACACTTCTATAATGCGCTTGCAGGAAGCAGAAACGTACAATTGACGGATGGAAAGGCTTCTCAAAGAAGTCATTATCCCCTGTCACCAACTGCATTGGAAGAATATAGTTTCCTGTAGACTTACTCATTCGTTGAGAGTTCATAGTCAACATATTGGCATGCATCCAGTAGTGTACCGGTGCGGCTCCATTGCAAGCTTTTCCCTGAGCAATTTCACATTCATGGTGTGGGAATTTCAAGTCCATTCCTCCTCCATGGATGTCAAACGTTTCACCTAGATATTTAGTACTCATTGCTGTACACTCAAGATGCCATCCAGGAAATCCTTCTCCCCAAGGAGAGTTCCATCTCATGATGTGAGCGGGAGATGCTTTTTTCCAAAGAGCGAAATCCTGAGGATTCTTCTTTTCACCCTGTCCGTCAAGATCACGGGTATTGGCAAAAAGTTCTTCTATGTTACGTTTTGAAAGCTCACCATAGTTCAATCCTCTTTTATTGTATTCCAATACATCGAAATATACTGAACCATTGCTTTCGTAAGCAAATCCTGTATCTATTAATTTTTGAGTAAGCTCAATCTGTTCTACAATGTGACCTGTAGCTGTAGGCTCAATATTAGGAGGAAGCAGATTGAACATATCTAAAACTTTATGGAAATCTACGGTGTATTTCTGCACAATCTCCATAGGCTCCAGCTTTTCAAGTCTGGTTTGTTTTACGAATCTGTCGTTATTTACATCCCCATCATCAGTAAGGTGGCCAGCATCAGTAATATTTCTTACATATCTCACTTTGTACCCTAAATGCATTAAGGTACGGTAGATAAAATCGAAGGAAAGGAAAGTTCTTACATTTCCTAAGTGCACATTGCTATACACTGTAGGTCCGCAGACGTACATTCCTACATTTCCTTCTAAAATAGGTTTGAATATTTCTTTTTCTGCTGTAAGCGAGTTATATATTTTTAGTTGCATTTATTTTTTATTAAAAGATTCAATAGTTTTTAGATTTAAAAATTAGTTAAAATAATATTCTGTCACAACAAATAATCGTTGTGATAAAAATTTTATGTGAAACCTTTTTAAATTTTATCATTATTAAATCGCTTTTAAATGATGCTGCAAATGATCTACATAATCATTGATGATAAACTCTAACGTAAACCTCCGAGGTTCTGTTTTGGTTGTATCACAAATTCTCTGCAGTGCTTCATCAGGAATATTTTCTACAATGTGAACAATCTGATAGTTCAATGCTTTCCAAAGATTAATCAATTCGGAAGTTGGTACATTCTGATAGTTCTGTGCCTTTACCCAGATATTCTGATCGTATACGATATTCTCGTTCTCTTTATATTGAGTAACTACAAATCTACGGATATTTGTAAAAGCACTGTCACAAAGATGACCAATTATTTCTTTTTTGGACCATTTTTCCGGTGCCGCCCTGTAGATCCACTCTTCTTCAGAAATCGTTTGGAATCTCTGAAGTTCTTCATCTATAATATTTTTAAGGATCTGGTAGTTCATTACTATTAATCTAATTTGGCGTGGCTTCCTACATAATGTAAGAATTCCTGTCTTGTGATAGGGTTTGTTCTGAAGATTCCGCTCAATTCTGCTGTAATGGTAGAGCTTGCTGTGTCTTTAATTCCTCTGCAGTTTACACAAAGGTGCTTTGCATCTATGATACAGGCTACATCTTTTGTTCCCAATGCTTCTTTGAGAGCATCTACAATCTGCATCGTCAGTCTTTCCTGAACCTGAGGTCTTTTTGCATAGTAATCAACAATTCTGTTAATTTTTGAAAGTCCTATTACTTCTCCATTCGAGATATAAGCCACATGTGCTCTTCCTATGATGGGTAAAAAGTGATGTTCACAGAAAGAATATACTGTGATGTCCTTTTCCACCAGCATCTGACGGTATTTATATTTATTGGAGAAAGTAGATATACCCGGTTTGTTTTCCGGAAGAAGCCCTCCGAAAATTTCGTTCACATACATTTTAGCAACACGTTTTGGAGAATCCTTTAAGGAATCGTCTGTCATATCCAGCCCCAATGTCTCCATAATCTCGCCAAAAAGTTCCGTAATTTTTTCTATCTTTTCCTGTGGCGATTTATCAAAAGCATCTTCCCTTATAGGCGTATGTTCTTTTCCAGTGAAAATATCATCGTCGTTATCAGTAAAATCAACCATTTTTATTTAATTTGCAGCAAAAATACGGATAATATCTGTTCCTGTATATTCTATTGGGACGAAAAAACATTATCTTTTATAACCTATTCTGATTAAAACCTATGATTATTGTCGAAGAAGTACAAAGCAAACACCAAAAGAAGGAATTTCTGGAATTCCAGGCACAACTTTATCAACACGACAAAAATTATATCCGCCCTTTAGATCAACACATTGAAGAGATTTTTGATCCTGAAAAAAATAAGTTCTTCAAAAATGGAGAATGTGAAAGATTTCTGTTTAAAATAAACAAAAAGACCATTGGTAAAGTAGCCGTTTTCATCAACAATTGTTATGAGCAGAAACAACCTACCGGAGGAATAGGATTCTTTGACTGTATCAATGATCAGCAGGTGGCCAATTTTATTTTCGACCATTGTAAAGAATGGCTTCAAAAAAAAGGGATGGAAGCCATGGACGGGCCTATCAATTTTGGGGAAAGGGATAAATTCTGGGGACTTTTGACTGACGGTTTTATTGAGCCTCTGTTTGGGATGAATTACAATTTCCCTTACTACAAAGATCTTTTTGAAAATTATGGTTTTCAGGTTTATTTTGAGCAGCTTTGTTTTACCAGACCCATTTTCGCAGAAGTTTCAAGGATTTTCACCATTGCTCATGAAAAAAACAAAAGAAATCCCGCCATTTCAGCTCAGCCGATGAAGAAAAATAAACTGGAAAAGTTTGCCAAAGATTTCACGGAGGTTTATAATAAAGCATGGGCAGCTCATGGGGAAGGAAAGCATCTGGAAGAAGCCAAGGTATTGAAGATGTTTACTAAAATGAAACCTATCCTTAACGAGCATATTTCCTGGTTTGTCTATGAATATGAAAAACCTATTGCCATGTGGATCAATCTTCCGGATCTTAATCAGTGGTTCAAATATCTGAACGGGAAATTCGGAGTCTTTGAAAAGCTTAAGTTCTGGTTTCTTCAGCGGTTTAAAAAGAATGAGAAAATGGTTGGCCTCGTTTTCGGAGTGGTTCCTGAATGGCAAAAGAAAGGGATTGACGGGTATATGATCTGGGAAGGAACTCAACATCTGAGAAAACATACTGATTTTACAACTACTGAGCTCCAGTGGATCGGTGATTTTAATCCCAAAATGGTGAAAATTGCAGAAACACTAGATACTTCTGTGACGAGAAAGCTGGCAACTTACCGGTATTTATTTGACAGAAATCGAGAGTTTGAAAGGCATCCAACCTTATAAATCATTAAGAATATTTCTTTTTTTCACTGATTTAAAGAGAATATTTTCTATTTTTGATCATAACTTTGAAAAAACTCAAATAAAACCATACAAAATGAGAAAAGTAATTATAGGCGCCTTTTTGGTTGCTTCCAGCATTATTTATGCACAAAATCTTACCCCAGGTAGTTATCAGTCTGCTTACTCAAGCACTCTTTCTGTCAATAGCCTTGGAGGAGACCATGCTGTATTCGGGGTAAAATCTGAAAATTCAGGAAGGTCTTTAAAGTATGACGAAGTTGCAGGATCACCTTACTACAGCGCTGAATTTCATCCTGCTAAAGTGGCTGAAAATTTTGACAAAGTGCCTGTAAGGTACAATAGTTATAAGGATGAAATAGAGTTTCAGAAAGAAGGAAAGCCATGGGTTCTTCCTAAAGAGGAGCAATATTCCAGAATCGAAGTTTCTTCTCCTAAGAATACTTTGGTGCTATTACAGACCAATGATGAGTTGAGTGGCTATTTTTTTGAGATCGCTAATGGTCAAAATAAACTTTATAAAAAAGTAAAGACTAAATTTAATGATGCTGTTCCTGCTGCCAATTCGTATGCAACAGATAAAGCGGCTTTCTTTAAAACATTAGATCCGGTTTATTATATCAAAACTGAAAAAGGCTTCATTAAGAAACCTAAAAAGTTAAAAGATATTCTGGAGCTGTATCCTGCTAAGAAAGAATCTTTTGAAACATTCGTAAAATCTAATAATATCAAATTCAATAAAGAAGAGGATCTTATTAAACTGGTTAACTTTATGAACGGATAAAAAATAAACCCCTGTGAAAATCACAGGGGTTCCTTCATTTTTGGTACTTTTATTAGAATAGCTCACCGGCTACTTTTTTTATGTTATCACTTTTTCCCATTGAGTAGAAGTGTAAAACGGGAACTCCAAAATCAAGAAGTTCTTTACATTGAGCAATGGCCCATTCTATTCCGATTTGCTTAACAGCTTCATTATTTTTTGCATTCTCTACTTCATTGATAAGCTCCTCCGGAAGATCTATTTTGAATACCTGTGGCAGGATTTTCAAATGCTTTTTAGTGGCAATCGGCTTAATTCCCGGAATTATCGGAACTGTGATCCCCATCTCTCTTGCTTTCTGAACGAATTCAATATACTTTTTATTGTCAAAAAACATTTGGGTGACGATATAATCTGCTCCGGCATCTACTTTTTGCTTCAGCCATTTCAAATCATAATTCATAGAAGGGGCTTCCATGTGTTTTTCAGGGTATCCTGCTACCCCAATGCAGAATTTGTTCAGTTCATCACAAACCTGTTCTTCGTTGTGCAGGTATTTTCCTCTTCCCAGGTCATTAATTTGGTTTACAAGATCCATTGCACTGGCATGGCCACCTTGAGTAGGTTCGAAATACTGATGTCCTTTCATCGCATCTCCTCTTAATGCCATTACATTATCAATCCCAAGGTACATACAGTCTACCAAAAGATATTCTGTCTCTTCTTTTGTGAATCCTCCGCAAAGAAGGTGTGGTACTGTATCTACATTATATTTATGCTGAATTGCTGCACAAATTCCCAGAGTTCCGGGACGCATTCTTGTGATACGACGTTCCATCAAGCCGTTTCCTTTATCAAGATAGATATATTCTTCTCTTGAAGTGGTCACATCAATGAATGGTGGTTTGAACTCCATCAAAGGATCTATATTCGTGTAAAGGTCTTCAATACCAATCCCCTTTTGTGGCGGAACAACTTCTAAGGAGAATAAAGTTTTCCCATTTGCGTTTTTAATGTGCTCTGTTATCTTCATATCAATTTTAATCTGCTAAATTTGGTGACAACCATTTTCTCGCTTCCTGGATGCTACAACTTCTTCTGTCGGCATAATCCTTCAGCTGGTCTTCTGTAATTTTTCCTAATCCGAAATATTTGGCATGTGGACTTCCGAAATAATATCCGGAAACTGATGCCGTAGGGAACATTGCCAAGCTTTCTGTAAGGAAAACTCCTGTATTTTCTTCTACTTTCAAAAGGTCCCAAATCGTTTTCTTTTCCAGGTGATCAGGACAAGCCGGATACCCTGGTGCAGGACGGATTCCTTTGTATTTTTCAGCAATTAAGTCTTCATTGCTCAAATCTTCCTGAACGGCATAGCCCCAATATTCTGTTCTGACTTTTTTATGTAAAAACTCAGCATACGCTTCTGCAAAACGGTCTGCCAATGCTTTTACCATAATGGAGTTGTAATCATCATGGGCTTTTTCATATTCTGCTGACAACTCATCTGTACCAAAGCCTGTCGTTACACAAAAACACCCCATATAATCGGTTTTTCCGGAACTTTGAGGGGCAATGAAATCGCTTAATGCAAGGTAATCTTTGCCTTTTGATCTTTGGGCCTGCTGTCTCAGAGTTAAGAATCTAGCCTGTTCGTTGTTATTTTCATCAAAAATCAGAATATCATCGGTTTCATTGGAATTGGCTTTAAAGATTCCAAAGATTGCTTTTGCTGTTAAAAGTTTTTCATCTAAAATTCTCTTCAGAATCACCTGAGCATCTTTGAATAATTCTTTTGCCTGTACTCCTACGACCTCATCTTCCAGAATATTCGGGTATTTCCCGTGAAGATCCCAGCTTCTGAAGAACGGTGACCAGTCGATGAAAGGAAGAAGTTCATTCAGATCCTGATTTTCGATAATTTTTATACCTAAATTATTCGGTGTGAAAATTTCTTCCTGATCCCAATCAATACTAAAATGATTTTCTCTGGCCTCTTCAATGGAGACATAGTCTTTATCTACCTGCCTGTTTAAAAATTTCTCTCTGAAATCCGAATAATCATTTTTCAAATCTGACACATATTCTTTATTTCTGTCACCCAATAATGAGCTTACTACGTTGACTGCTCTTGAAGCATCATTTACGTGAACGACTGCATTTTTATATTTTAAATCGATTTTCACAGCGGTATGTGCTTTCGAAGTTGTTGCACCACCAATCAATAAAGGAAAATCTAAATTCTGTCTTTCTAATTCTGAAGCGATATATACCATTTCATCCAAACTCGGTGTGATCAATCCGCTTAATCCGATAACATCTACTTTTTCTTCAATAGCTGTCTGGATAATCTTTTCTGCAGGAACCATCACTCCGAGGTCAACAATCTCGTAATTATTACAGCCCAGGACAACACTCACAATATTCTTTCCAATGTCATGAACGTCTCCTTTTACTGTTGCCATTAAGATTTTGCCATTTGCCGGCTTTGAACCATCCTTTTCAGCTTCAATGAAAGGTTGTAAATAGGCCACAGCTTTTTTCATTACCCTTGCTGACTTTACTACCTGCGGCAGGAACATTTTTCCGCTTCCGAACAGGTCTCCCACTACTCCCATCCCAGTCATCAGATTAATTTCGATAACATGAAGTGGTCTTGCTGCCAATTGTCTGGCTTCTTCTACGTCTTCTTCAATGAAACGGTCAATTCCTTTTACCAGGGCATAGGTAATCCTCTCCTGTAGCGGATTGTTTCTCCATTCCAGATCTTCGGTCTTTTCTTTTTTTACCGATTTGTGCTTTTCGGAATAATCAAGAAGTCTTTCTGTAGCATCTTCTCTCCTATCAAGGATTACATCTTCTACAAGTTCCAGAAGTTCTTTATTGATTTCGTCATATACCTCCAGCATAGCAGGGTTCACAATACCTATATTCATTCCGGCCTGAATGGCGTGGTAAAGGAATACTGAGTGCATCGCTTCTCTTACGGTATCGTTTCCACGAAATGAAAAGGATACATTACTCACTCCCCCACTTACGGATGCATAAGGAAGATTTTGTCTTACCCAACGTGTAGCTTCAATAAAATCGATGGCATTTCTTCGGTGTTCATCCATTCCTGTTGCTACCGGGAAGATATTTAGGTCGAAAATGATGTCTTCTGCCGGAAAACCGATTTGATTCACCAGAATATCATAAGAACGTTTTGAGATTTCGATTCTTCGTTCAAGATTATCTGCCTGCCCGACCTCATCAAATGCCATTACAATGACTGCGGCTCCGTATCTCTTGATGGCTTTGGCATGTTTGATAAATTCTTCTTCTCCTTCTTTTAAGCTGATAGAGTTGACCACACATTTTCCCTGTGCCACCTGAAGACCCGCTTCCAGAATTTCCCATTTGGAAGAGTCTACCATGATTGGAATCCTTGCTATATCCGGCTCAGAAGCAATTAAATTCAGGAATTTGATCATGGATGCTTTTCCGTCGATCAAACCATCATCAAAGTTAACATCCAAAATCTGGGCACCGCCTTCTACCTGATGGCGGGCAATATCTAACGCTTCAGAGAATTTCTCCTCTTTTATGAGTCTTAAAAACTTTTTGGAACCGGCAACATTAGTTCTTTCACCAACATTGATGAAATTACTCTCCGGCGTTATGATAAGAGGCTCAAGGCCTGATAATCTTAAATACTTCATTTTATTCTTCTAAAATATAGTAGGCATTATTCGCATTCTGCCTCAATAAATCTCTATGCTTACCTAAAGCAGTGATCAACGGAAATCTTTTGTATGCTAAGCCATGCTCTTTAGCAAATTCTTCAATCTCCTCTGTGATCTCGTTATAATACATATAACTGTAGTTTGGGAATAAGTGATGGGCCACATGAAAATTAAAATTTCCTAATACATTTCTCACAAACCAGTTATTTTCTTTTAAATCATTGGTCACTTCCAACTGATGCCGAAGCCAGCTGAACGGAAGCCCATTTTCTTTATTTAATTTTGGAAAGGCATTATCAGGAAGCGGATGCAAAGGCAATAAAACAAACAATGCAAAAATACTTGCCGAAATCACCTGTAAAAACCAAGCTCCTAAAGCCAACCCTATTGATACTTTAAAGAACAACACAGGAACTACAATCTGATAAAAGAAATAGAACAGTTTATAGCTCACCATTTTCACTTTTTCTATTACAGGTATTCTTCCCTGGGTTTTCAAAATCACTCTTTCCTTGTCAAAGAAGTCTCTGAAGTCTCTTATAAACATCCAATTGAACAGATACAACGGATATACTAAAAAGAAAAATCTATGCTGATACTTCTGAACTCCTTTTGCTTTGATCCAAGGTACTATCAGCAACAAACCACTCTGCTCAATATCTGTATCCCATCCATCCACATTAGGATAGGCATGATGGCTTGCGATATGCCTTTTTTTCCAGATATAGGAATTGGCGCCTATAAAATCAAAAATGTGTAAGACCATCCAGTTTAGCCTTTTGCTTTTATAGATGTTGTTATGGGCTGCTTCATGGATTAAATTCAGATAAATCAGAACCAGGAAAATACCCATTAAAACAAAACTCAATATATAAGCCCAATGTTTTTCAGCATTAAACAAGGCAAAGAAATATAAACCTACATAGATCAGGGGCAGCAGTATAGCCTTCATCTGAATATAAATATCACGGTTTTCAGAAATGGCTTCTACCCGTTGGTTTACTTTCTTTCTCAGTTCATTAAACAGTCTGGCGTCTTCTGAATCTTTTAAGTAACTCGGCTTTTCCATTATATTAAATTTTGTGATTTATTTAAAGATAATATTTATAACCCAGCCCCCATTCTTGATTTTAATTAAAAAAATCTATCTTATTACACAAATTCTCTCAATTTTCTTGGCGGATAGTTTGCCACCAGATCTGCAATGGCTTTGATATGTTCCGGAGTGGTACCACAACATCCTCCAATAATATTGATTAAACCTTTCTCTGTATATTCTTTGATCTGTCTGGCCATATCTTCCGGAGTTTCTTCGTATTTCCCAAAAGCATTCGGCAATCCTGCATTCGGATAGGCTGAAACATGGAATTCTGAATTATGAGCTAGGGTTTCCAGATAAGGGGTCAACTGATCTGCTCCTAAGGCACAGTTGAATCCAACACTTAGCAGGTTCAAATGGGAAACAGAAATCAGAAAAGCTTCTGCAGTCTGTCCGCTCAATGTTCTTCCCGATGCATCTGTAATGGTTCCTGAAACCATAATCGGAATTTTGATTCCTCTTTCATCCTGAATTTCATCAATTGCAAACAAAGCAGCTTTTGCATTCAGGGTGTCAAAAATAGTTTCCACCAAAAGAATATCGGAACCTCCGTCTAATAAAGCTTCGCATTGCTGTTTGTAAGCTACTCTCAATTCTTCGAAAGTAATGGCTCTGTATCCTGGGTCATTCACATCAGGACTTAAGCTAGCGGTTCTGTTCGTAGGTCCTATAGATCCTGCCACGAATCTAGGCTTATCCGGATTTTTTGCTGTATACTCGTCACAGGCTTTTCTGGCAATTTTTGCAGACTCATAGTTCAGTTCATACACCAACTCTTCCATGTGATAGTCTGCCATTGCAATGGTTGTTCCGGAGAATGTATTGGTTTCAATAATATCAGCTCCTGCTTCCAGGTATTTCTTGTGAACTTCTTCAATGGCGTGGGGCTGCGTCAGGGAAAGAAGATCATTATTTCCTTTTACAGGATGCTCCCAGTCTTTGAAACGTTCTCCACGGTAATCTTCTTCTTCGAATTTGTATCGTTGAAGCATGGTTCCCATGGCACCGTCCAGGACGAGGATGCGTTCTTTAAGGGCTTTGTTTAGGGATTCTATATTTGTCATAGTGTGTATTGCTAGGTGATAGGACTTCGTTCTATCTGGGGTTAAATCGCCCCTTTGGGGCTCTTTGTCAATTAATCTAAAGCCTGCTTTAAGTCTGCGATAATATCGTCTACATTTTCCAGACCTACTGAGCAACGTACTAAACCTGCCGTGATGCCTACTTCGTTTCTTTCTTCGTCTGACAGCTTAGAATGTGTTGTTGATGCCGGGTGAGTAACGATCGTTCTTGTATCACCTAAGTTGGCAGAAAGCGAACACATTTGTATCTTATCCAGGAAGTTTCTTCCGCCCTCTATTCCACCTTTTATTTCAAAGGCAACAATATTTCCACCAAGCTTCATCTGTTTTTTGGCTACTTCATAGCTTGGGTGGGATTTCAGGAATGGATATTTTACCAATTCTACATTAGGATGGCTCTCTAAAAACTCGGCAACTTTCAATGCATTTTCACAGTGCTTTTCAACACGGATTGCTAATGTTTCTAAGCTTTTTGATAATACCCAGGCATTAAAAGGAGATAATGCAGGCCCTGTATTTCTTGCGAAAAGATAGATTTCTCTGATCAGGTCTGCTTTTCCTACTGCAATTCCACCTAATACTCTTCCCTGTCCGTCGATCAGCTTCGTTGCAGAATGTACAACAACATCCGCACCATATTTGATCGGCTGCTGAAGATAAGGTGTTGCGAAACAATTATCTACAATAAAAATAAGGTTATGCTTTTTTGCAATTTTCCCGAAAAACTCCAGATCTAGAATTTCTATTGCCGGATTGGTAGGTGTTTCCAGATATAGGATCTTTGTATTAGGCTTAATATACTGTTCTACATTCTCTGCATCTTCGGCTTTGAAGTAAGTGGTTTCAATATTCCATTTCGGGAAATACTTGGTAAACAAGGTATGAGTAGACCCGAAAACAGACTGACAGCTTACAATATGATCTCCCGCACTTAGCAAAGCTGCAAATGTTGAATAAATAGCTGCCATTCCTGTTGCAAAGGCGTAACCTGCTTCAGCTCCCTCCATTTTTGCAATCTTCTCTGTAAACTCAGATACATTTGGATTGGAGAAACGGCTGTATAAGTTTTTAGGTTTTTCTTCAGCAAAGCTTGCTCTCATATCTTCAGCATCCTGAAAAATAAAACTGGAGGTAAGATATAATGGAGTGGAATGTTCATCAAACTGAGATCTTTCAGTCTGGGTTCTTATTGCTGATGTTTCGAAATTTTCCATATAGTTTTAATTAATTTACCGATGTATGGATCTAACAGTGTAACAATGAGATTCTTCGTTTTGCACAGTATGGCAATTAACAATCATGGGTAAACTGTTACCTTGTTAGATTCCTACATTAATTTTATTTTGTTTCACTTAGTCTTAAAATATCTCCGAAAACTCCTCTTGCTGTTACCAGAGCTCCGGCTCCGGCTCCCATGATCACGATTGGATTTTCACCGTAGCTTTCTGTATAAATTTCAAAGATGGAGTCTGAACCTTTTAATTGTCCTAATGCTGAAGTGGCAGGAACAGAAATCAGTTTTACGTCTAATTCGCCTTTGTCTTTCTGTAAATCACCGTGCAGATCACCAACATATCTCAAGACATGGCCAGGTTCCTGGTTTTCTTTTATTTTTTGGTATTCATCATCTAGTTCTTCTAATCTTGAAAGGAATTCTGATTTTGAAACGGAAAGTAAATTCTCAGGAACCAGATTCTGGATTTTAATATCTTCGAACTCGTTGATCAAATCTAATTCTCTTGCCAGAATCAATAGTTTTCTTGCCACGTCATTTCCGGACAGATCTTCTCTTGGATCCGGTTCTGTGTATCCTTTTTCCAGAGCTTCATTGATGATGGTTGAAAATTTATCCTCTCTCAAAGAGAAATTGTTGAAAACATAGCTCAATGTTCCGGAGAAAACACCTTTAATTCTCGTTATATTTTCTCCTGAAAGGTGTAATAATTTGATGGTATCAATTAACGGAAGCCCGGCTCCTACATTGGTTTCATACAGATAACGTCTGTTCTTTTTGTTCAGGGTATATCTTAACTTACGGTATTCTTCGATAGGAAGGGTGTTGAAAATCTTATTGGAAGAAACCAGATCGAATCCGTTTTCTGCGAGTGCATGATAATTTTTAACAAAATCCTTACTTGCCGTGTTATCCACAACGATAAAGTTCTCCAGTTGATTTTCATTAGAGAAATTGATCAGCTCTTCTACATTGGATGGGTGCTCCGCTGTCAAAACCTCATCACTCCAGTTAGATTCAAAACCTTTTTTATTGAATGCAATTTTTTTGGAATTGGCTACTGCTACTACTTTAAGGTCGATATTCTTACGTCTTTTGATCTCTTCTGAAGATTCCAGAACCTGATCAATCAAAGTTTTCCCTACATTTCCGTGGCCAATAATCGCCAAATGAACGGTTTTCGGTTTTTTGAAAATTTCGGATTCGATGATATTTTTCGTTTTTTCGTCCTGTGAGGAAGTGACTACAATATTGACTCTGTTTTCTCCTGCGATCTGATTTAAAAGTAATGGAAACACATTATTTCTAGCCAGTTCAGCAAGAACTTTATTGAAATCTTCTGCTACAAATCCGATAACAGACACATTATTGATGCTATAGATCTGTGAAACTTTTCCTGATTTTCTTTCTGCCTCGAATTCATCGATAAGACAAGCAACTGCTTTTTCGGCGTCATTTTCGTGAACCAAAATAGAAATTCCGTTTTCTATGGCTTGCTGGGAGATCACTCCTACGCTAATTCTTGCTAAAGTAAGCGCTTTAAAAATTCGTCCGTCAATTCCGATTTCTCCTAAGAAATCTTCGCCTTCAAATTTGATAATTGACCTGTTCTTTAAAAATTTTATTTCATTAACCTTTTTCATTAGTCTATAAGATGTTTTTTATGATATTATTTAATTGTTGATATTCCATTAGGAAGGCATCATGCCCATGCATAGATTGGATCTCGTGATAAGAAACGTTCTTCTTTTTCTCTTTTAAGCTTTCAAAACACATTCGGATTTCAGAAGCCGGGAAGAACAAATCTGTATCTACGGAGATCATGTGCATTCGTGCTTCTATCTTCTCCAGTGCGGCTTCATCGGCATTAATATTCATCAGAAGGTGGTTCATCAGTCTGTATGCTTTTAAACTAAACCTTTCGTTTAGTGCATTACCATGATATATCAGCCAGTCTTCTGATTCGAGCCGCTGTTTATCCTGATTATATTGAGTTTGAAATCTGTCATTGAGCGATTGTGGGGTTCTGTAACACAACATGGCATGAATTCTCGCTTTTTGTAAAGGTTCATCCTGTGAATTCAATAAGAATTTCTGAACTAGGCATTGTGCGTGAAGCCAGTCGTGGGTTCTGTAATCGCAGGCTATAGGAATAAAAATTTCTGCAAGCTTAGGTTGCTTTGCCAGCATTTCCCATGCTATTCCTCCTCCCAGAGAGCCTCCAATAATGGCATATACATTTTTGATATGTAAAGCTTCCAGCCCTTTCAGAAATAGATTGGCTATATCTGAAGGGGTAAAGTCTTCATAGTCTTCAATTAAAAAATCGTCATAACCGTTTCCGGGTATATTGAAACACAGAACTGTGTATTTATTGGTATCAACCACCTGATTTTCTCCTACAAGCTGTTTCCACCAACCTTTTTCTCCAGATACTGCAGAGTTTCCGGTAAGGGCATGATTGATCAAAATGATGGGAGCTGTAAACAGGTCTTTCCCGAAAAGCTCATAGCTTAACGAGATACGATATTCCTTTTGGGAATAGGTCTGATACGAAAGATTAATATAGTTTAGTTCTGTTTTCAATTCTATTATTTTAATACAATTGAAAATGCCACAGGAAATGGCTGAAAAGAACTTCAGTAAGTTATCTGTCCAAAATAATTTTGGTAGAACGTAGCACCTTCTTTGCTTGCACAAAGGGTTGCTAAGGTTTCATAGGGTCTAATCCCTCAACCTTTCTTGATAACATTTTCAATATTTGAATGAACGAATGGTGCAAAGGTAGTTCTTTTATTTTAATTTCAAAAAAAAATTATTTTAATATTAAAAAAAGCCTTTAAATACAAGTCTTTCAGAACTATATTAATTATTATTCAGATAGAAAGAATTGGAATTATTTTACAAAAAAACTAACTTCGTATTGAAAAATGATGATATATGATCGCCGAAAAGGAAAGATTACAAGATAACAAATGGAAAAACTGGGGACCTTATGTAAGCAACCGGCAATGGGGTAATGTACGTGAAGATTACAGCCCAAACGGAAATGCATGGAACTTTACCAATCATAATAATGCCGAGAGCTATGCCTACCGCTGGGGTGAAGAAGGTATTGCAGGAATCTCCGATGTAAAACAGCTTTTCTGTTTCGCTTTTTCATTCTGGAATAAGAAAGATAAAATGGTAAAGGAGCGTTTCTTTGGTCTGAGCAACCCACAAGGAAATCATGGGGAAGACATTAAAGAAATCTTCTATTATCTGGACAATACACCTACGCATAGCTATATGAAGATGGTGTACAAATACCCGATCAATGAGTTTCCTTATGATGAGCTTCTTATTGAAAACGGAAGACGAAGTAAACAGGATCCGGAATATGAAATCTTTGATACCGGAGTTTTCGATAATGATGAATATTTTGATATTTTCATCGAGTACTGCAAGGCTGATCACAACGATATTCTGGCAAGGGTTACCATCTGCAACAGAAGTCAGCATGAAGCTCCCATTGTGGTCATTCCTACTGTCTGGTTCAGAAACAACTGGAAATGGGGGTACAATACTTATAAGGGAGAGATGAATGCCTATTCTTATGATGACAGCATCAATATCGGGCATGACAGTATTTCAATCAAAAAGCTGTATTCAAGAAATTCTAATGTACAGCGTGTATTCTGTGATAATGAGACCAATACGTCTAAGCTTTATGGAGCTCCTTTAGCTGAAAATAATTATTTTAAAGATGGGATCAATGATTTTGTTATTCATAGGTCCAACACCGTTAATCCTGAACATAAAGGAACGAAAGCGGCTTTTCTGATCGATGAAATGATTGAGGCAGGACAGTCTAAAGTTTTTGAATTCAGGCTGTGTCCTGATGAAACGGATGAACCTTTTGCTAATTTTGACGAAATCTTTACTGCCAGACAGACGGAAGCTGAAGAGTTTTATAGCGAAGTTCAGTATGATACGGTAAACGAAGATGAAAAGAATGTTCAAAGACAGGCTTTTGCCGGACTTCTGTGGAATAAGCAATTCTACCATTACAATATCGGAAAATGGCTGAAAGGAGATCCTAATTTTGAAGCTCCAAGAAATTTCAACGAATATGTAAGAAATACGGAATGGAATCACCTTCACAACAAGGATATTATTTCCATGCCTGATAAATGGGAATATCCCTGGTATGCTACGTGGGATCTGGCATTTCACTGTGTTCCCTTTTCTATTATTGATGCCGAATTTGCCAAAGGGCAGCTTTTATTACTGACCAAAGAATGGTATATGCATCCTAACGGACAGCTTCCTGCCTATGAATGGAACATGAGTGATGTAAACCCGCCTGTACACGCATGGTCCTGCTTCCGTGTTTTTAAGATTGATGAGAAAAATAATGGAAAGCCAGATCTTTTATTCCTTGAAAAAGTTTTCCAGAAACTTCTTTTGAATTTTACCTGGTGGGTCAACCGTAAGGATAAAAACGGGAAGAATATTTTCGGAGGCGGTTTTCTTGGGCTTGATAATATCGGTGCTTTTGACCGGAACATTGAGTTAAAGGATGGCCAGCACCTTGAGCAAGCCGACGGAACAAGTTGGATGGCAATGTACGCCTTGAATATGATGCGAATTGCGATGGAGCTTGCCCAATATTATCAGGTATATGAGGATATGGCCATCAAATTCTTTGAGCATTATCTGTATATCGCCGAAGCCATGGAAAATCTGGGGGAAGGAACGAAAGGTTTATGGAATGAAGAGGATGGCTTTTTCTATGATGTTCTCCAGCTTGGAAACGGAGACAGTGTTTCTTTAAGATTAAGAAGTATTGTAGGATTAATTCCTTTGTTTGCCGTAGAAATTGTGGATCACCGCCTACTGGAAAAGATGCCCAACTTCAAAACCAGAATGGAATGGATCTTAAAAAATAAACCAGAACTCACGAAACTTGTTTCTCATTGGGATGAAGAAGGACACGGAAGAAAGCATCTTATGAGTATTCTCCGTAAAAACAGATTGACAAAGGTATTAACAAGGATGCTGGACGAAAAAGAATTTTTAAGTTCTTATGGAATACGGGCCATGTCTAAGGTATATGAAGAAAATCCGTTTGTATTCTCGGTTCACGGAACAGAAAATGTAGTGTATTATACTCCTGCAGAAAGTGACAGCCGAATGTTTGGTGGAAACAGTAATTGGCGTGGCCCCATTTGGTTTCCGATCAACTTCCTGATTGTAGAAAGTCTGCAACGTTTCCATTATTATTATGGCAACAGCTTGAAAGTAGACCTCCCTACCGGAAGCGGAGATAAGAGAAATCTTGATGAAGTGGCACAAAATATCAGTAAAAGGCTCTGTTCGATTTTCTTAAAGGATGAACACGGCCAACGAGCTTTCAATGGAGGAAATCCAAAGTTTAATTATGATGAACACTTTAGAGATTATATCACCTTCTTTGAATACTTCCATGGAGATAATGGAAGGGGTGTGGGAGCTTCTCACCAAACCGGTTGGACAGCCACTGTGGCGAAGCTGATCAAGCCGAGACTTACTTTTTAATGAATAATAAAAACCTGGATATTCTTATCCGGGTTTCTTTTTGTATGTATTTTTTGCCACGGATGTACGAATGATTCTTTTTGCATAAGATCTATACAACTATATTTTTTATTGTATAAATCCTTCTTTATTAAATATTAGGTATTATTATCTATTATCTTATTCGTGCATCCGTGGCAAAATAAAAAATGAGGCATTCAAGCCCCATCAAAATTTATATTTTTTCTCCGTTTACATAGACTTCGTAGCCTATTTCTACATTCGGTTCTAAGGTTTTTGATACGGAACAATATTTTTCAAAAGACAATTCTGCTGCTTTCAATACTTTTTTAGGATCAATCTCTCCTTCTAAAAGGAATTTCACTTTAATAGATTTGAAAGGTTTGGCATCATCTACCTGAACTCTCTCACCTTCTACCTCTGCCTGAAAACTCTTAATCTCCTGGCGCTGCTTTTTTAAAATAGAAACTACATCAATCCCGCTGCAGCCTGCCACTGCCATCAGTACACTTTCCATTGGGGATACTCCTTTTGCTCCGGGCTGAGAAGTATTGTCCAAAAGAATAGAATTTCCCTGGCTATTGGTACATTCAAATAAAAAGTCGTCGTTGATTCTGTTAAGTGTTATTTTCATTGTTGCTTGTTGCTTGTTGCAAAGTTATAAAATTCCTCTCGCTTTTATTTCCAAATATTTATTGATAACATCGATATTCAAATTCTCGGGAAGGGTATATACGGTATAGATTCCATATTTGCGGAGCTCCTGAATAATGAGTTTCTTTTCAAATTCGAATTTCTCAGCGACAATTTCATCATAAATCTCCTGCATATTTTCAGGATTTTTATTGATCAGTGTCTGCAGCTCGGAGTTTTTGAAAAATACAACTACCAGCAAATGGTTCTTGGCAATTCCGCGGAGATATTTCAACTGGCGGTTGAGCCCATCAAGGGTTTCAAAGTTGGTAAAGAGTAAAATAAGGCTTCTTTGATTGATAGAATATTTTACATCCTGGTATAAACGATTGAAATCACTTTCAAAAAAATCGGTTTTAATGTTATAAAGTGCTTCTGAAATTTTTTTCAGCTGTCCCGATTTATTGTCGGCGGCAATTTTATTCTCTGCTTTTTTCGAGAAAGTCATCATTCCTGCCCTATCTCCTTTTCGGAGAATAATGTGTGATAATGCCATAGTAGCATTGATCGAATAATCCAGAAGGCTTAATCCGTTGAAAGGCATTTTCATCGTTCTTCCTTTATCAATCAGCATAAAGATCCGTTGTGATCTTTCATCCTGAAACTGATTGACCATAAGCCGATTGGCCTTGGAGGTTGCTTTCCAGTTGATTGTTCTGATGTCATCTCCAGGGACATAGTCTTTGATCTGCTCAAATTCCATGGTATGTCCCAGCTTTCTGATTTTCTTAATTCCACCCAACAAAAATTCGCTTTGCAAAGCCATCAGCTCATATTTTCTCAGGTGAATAAATGATGGATAAGCAGCCAATGTTGCATCTTTCTGGAATGTATATCTTTTTGAGACCAGTCCTAAAGGTGAAGATGCATAGATATTCAATCCTCCGAAATGATATTCTCCTCTCTCTTTGGGTTCCAGGGTATACTGAAAAAAGGTATTGGACCCTGGGCTGACCTTCTTCTCAATTAAAAAATCTCTTTTCTGAAACTGGAAAGGGATTTCATCAATGATCCTGGTGTTTATTGTAAAATTGTAGTTGTTTTTAATATCAATTTTCACAAAGTTTTCGTCACCGTTGGATAGTTTTTCCGGTAATATTCTCTGAGCCTGTAATGCATTTTTATGATTAAAAAGCAACAGATAATCTACCATAGCCGCAAGAAAGCAGATCAACAAAACAATGTGAGCCCCCCACATCAGGACCGGAAAGAAAAATGCTAAGACATACAGCACTCCCACTCCTATGAGTGTAAAGAAAAAGCGTGTATTGATGTATAAGTTTTTCATTATTTAGGTGGCAGGTTGCAGATTATAGGTTTTAGGTTTTAGATAAATACTCATTCGCTTTATCCCGATCATTATTATTGTAAGGAGTTGATTAAGCCATTTAACATTTTCGAAATTTCTATAATCTCATGATTTAATTTTAAATAATCCTCTTCTTTTAAAAAATTGAGATTTTTTGAAATTATTAATTGTGTTTCCACTTCTGCACAACTGCCTCTTGATATTTTTAAAAATTGCAGGTAATCAGGCTTGCTTCTTCTTGAATTTCCTTCGGCAATATTGGATGGTATAGAAACGGAGGCTCTTCTAATCTGTGATATTAGTCCATAAACTTCATTCTTAGGAAAAGCATCTGTAATTCTATAAATTTCAGTAACAAAATCAATAGATTTCTGCCAAACTAAAAGGTCTTTGAAATTTGCCATATTGAATATTTTGTACTTAATTTAAATCTTGGTTCTCCATCACCTACTACCTGCTACCTGTAATCGACTTCCTATCTGGGAATCTCTATTCCTTCTAAGATCTGACGGATAATTTCATCTGCAGTAAGTCCTTCCATTTCTCTTTCCGGAGAAACGATTACTCTGTGTCTTAAAACAGCATAACTTGCTTCTTTAATATCTTCAGGGGTTACAAAATCTCTTCCTCTTAAGGCAGCGAAAGCTTTTGATGCAGTAAGAAGTGCCAATGATGCTCTTGGAGAAGCTCCCAGATATAAGAACTGATTTTCTCTGGTATTGATGATAATTTTAGCAATATATTCCATCAACTGAGCCTCTACGATAATCTCTTTTACCAGATGCTGATAATTTTTCAGTTGTTCTGCTGTAATGACACTGTGTACTCCTTCGGTTTTATCTTCTTTCTTACTTTCATGCTGATTTCTGATAATGGCGATTTCCTGCTCAAGGTTTGGATACCCCACGTTGATCTTGAATAGAAAACGGTCCAGCTGCGCTTCCGGAAGTCTATAGGTACCTTCATGCTCTATCGGGTTCTGGGTAGCAACGACAAGGAATGGCTCTTGCATCGTATAACGGGTACCATCCATTGTGATCTGTCTTTCTTCCATCACCTCAAATAAAGCGGACTGTGTTTTCGCCGGCGATCTGTTGATCTCGTCAATGAGTATAAAATTGGAAAAAATTGGGCCTTTTTTAAATTCAAATTCGGAGTTTTTTACACTGAAAACGGATGTCCCCAGAATATCTGAAGGCATAAGATCCGGTGTGAACTGAATTCTGCTGAAGCCCACATCAATGGTTTTAGCTAATAGTTTAGCCGTAATGGTTTTAGCCACTCCTGGAACTCCTTCAATCAGGACGTGCCCGTTTGAAAGCAGTGCCGCCAAAAGGTGGTCTATCATATTTTCCTGACCTACAATGACCTTTCCTATTTCTGCTTTTACTTTGTCTAAGCTTGCACGAAGTTCGATCATATCTATTCTGGACTGAAACTGATCTTCGTTTTTATTGAGGTTTATAGAAGTTTGATTTTCTGTGTTTGGGTTATCGAAGTTTTCCATAATTTTTATTTTTGTTTTGATAGGACTTCGTTCTATCTTTGGCTAAATCGTCCCGTTGGGACTCTCTTTTTTCAATACAGCAATGTAATAATTATACAGTTTTATTAAAATAGTTTGTATTTCTATTGGTTTACTCTACTGTTGTACTATTATATTATTTAAATATTTCGTCAAGCAGTTTATTGATCCTTGCGAGGTCTTCCTTGATCACACTGGCATAAGGATCCTGTGCTTTTTTGATCAGGTTGATGGCTTCATTGATCATTTCCATTGGTTTTCCAGTCTTTAATTGTAGTTTTTTAGCGAAGTCTTCGTCTAAATTCTGGGTATCAATGAGCAGATCCAGTCTTACTTTATTCAGGAAATACTGGGCTTTTTTTGACATCATATCATGAAAATCGCCTTCCTGAAGATAGAGATTTCCAATACTTTTCACAAAATCCAGGGAAGTATTTCGCAATGGTTCTGTTATAGGCACTATTCTCTGTTTTCGCTTTGCATTAAAGAAAATGAACAGTATAAGTCCTCCCAAGAGGATCCACCATGCATACTTTAAAGCCGGATTGGCTAATATAAACCTCATAAAGAACTGAGAAGTCTTTGTGTTGCTTTTTACAAACCAAAGCGTTTCTTTATCCGGAAGATAGGAAAACACATCTTGTGCATATTTTATATTTCCGGGTTTCAGGAGGTAATAATTGGTAAGAAAAAGCGGTTCTGTATGGGCATAGATAATTCCTTTGCCAAATTTCACTTTAATAAAGTTTGCCTGATCTGTATTCCTCTTTTCTACCGTTTTTCCCAGTATTTCAACTCCGGGTTTAATAAATGAAAACCCTCTTCCTGATGGAAATTTATCTAATTTAATGAAATCATTCTGATATTTCTTATCTGTAAATTTCAGTACATTTTCTTCTTCAAATGATATTTCCGAGTCATAGTATCCTATGCTGTCCGAAATCTCTTTAGGCATACGGCTTACCATCAGCATTGCTTCTGATCCGGCAGAAACCTGATCCAGAATTTTCTTCCAAGACTGGCCATCTATGTCGTTTTCGATGATAATGATATTATGGATTCCCTTTTTATGCTGGCTATAGTATTCGTAAGGAGCCGTCTCAATTTTCTTCAGATTATTTTTAAAGAGATTTCCAGCTTCATTATTGAAAACAAACAGACCAAAAGGAGATTTTTCATGAATATCAAAATTCTTCCGCCAGTTTAGGGTCTCTTTTTTATTAACTTCAAGCAACGCCAGAATCGTCATCACAATGATGAAAATTACAGCATATATTTTGAAAGTTTTATTCATGATTAGTTTTTGTTATGGTTTAAATGCCTGATATTTATTTTTAAATTTCTGATAGCTTTGTTCTTCGATATTGAACTCCCCGTACCAGACATTGTCAAAAATATAGGACAGATCGAAGAATTCATTTTTCAGGTGAGCTGCCTTTAATTCAGCGGTATAATCTTTATTTGTTTTTTCAGGGTTCCAGTTGATCAATTTTTTATCACTCAATTTCTTAAGAATAAACAGGAACTGATACCGTACCGCTGAGCGATAGTCCTTTGCAAGTTCAAATTTGGCAATGCTTTCAGGAAAATTAATCTCATGGATGTTTTCATGTAGCTCTTCTACATTCAGATTCAGTTTTTTATTTTTCTTACCGAAAATGAAGTTTCCATCTTTTCCAAGAATATATTTGATGATGAAATAAAGCAGAAAACCGACAAGGATAATAGCAAACAGACGAATAAGAAGAACTGTGAATTCCGCAGATTTTGTAAAAGCTGTTTCACCAAAAATGCTTTGTATAAGCTGCTCTATTTTTCGCATCAGTTTTTGCCCGAAAGATTCTCTGGGTTTGGATACTGAATAATCGAACTCATTTCCTTTATATCTTGATGGAATATTCTCTTTGAACTGTTTAGGATAAACTGTATTCTCGGAAACCGGGGTTTTCATCAATACCGAATCTGCACGCAGCATATTGCGGTAATGCTCGGTTGTATAAAGAGAATCTACCAGATCATCACCTACAGGCCCGTCATCCTGAGCCTGAACGAGCCCAAGAGAAAGAAAAAAAAGGATAAAAAAAAGAATCTTATTCATTGATACCTATCGTGTCTATTTCTTCAAGTTCTACTTTCTGGTGAAGATCAGTTCTGCTGTCATAATACATCAGCCCGGAATTCACATACAGCAAATTGGAAAGAACTAATGAAAGCAGCATAGAAATTCCATAAAATACAAAAAAAATCATTCCTACAGTTCCGGTGAAGGGGTTTTGTTCAAAATTCCCATCAGGGGTTGTAGTCAAAATCGATCCATAAAAAAATATAACCGGAATATACGTGAATACGGAAGAAATAATAGATACCATCGTAATCATAATGATGGATGCTCCCCAATATTTCCAATAAGGTGATTTTTCACTTCCGTTCGGGTAAGAGAACTGTGATCGTATAGAGTAGCTGAGGCTTTCAAAAAACCTTCTGTCCGAATTAAAATAATCATACATCAAAAATGTAACAACATTAAATATGGTAGGATAGATCAGCATTACAAGGAAAAATCCGATAATAAGAAAGATAAGGATATAAGAAAATCCTATCACAAAGAAAGCCAATGGGGTAACAATAAAAATCAGCCCGATACATAGCTTGGCTATTTTCCCTGCATTCTTTTTAAAATCTCCCAGAATTTCATCTGTTTTGATATTCTCCGCTCCCTGAACAATTCTCTTCATATAGAAAACGGGATACAGATAACTGATGATCGCCAGAATCATAAAAAGCAGTAAGGTGAGCATACCCACAACAATCAGCATTCCTCCGTTATCAGAAAAATACTGCTCAAAATATCCGGAATCGCCATCCATGTTGGATCCTAAAACCCGGGTAAAAAGTTCTCTGTATCCGAAAATAATGACTCCTACCATAAGTATGAGCAAGAGCCCGTTGATCAACAGATAGCTTTTGAAATAATTCTTTCCATATAATTTAAAGAAATTGAAACTATCACTGATAAAAGTACCAAAATCTCTTTTTTTATAAAACTGTATCATGGATCTGTTTATTAGTTTTTTTATTGACAATGGATGGATACACAAGGTAATAAAATATCACAATGGCCAGTGAAGTAAAAATAATCAATAAGTTGACCGTCAAAGGCATTCTCAAAGCATGTCTTGTAACATAACCTTCAATAATCCCGGCACAAATAGTGAAAGGTATGGTACTTAAAAATATTTTAAAAGAGTCTTTAAAGCCTTTTTTAAAAGAATTGAATCTTGAAAAAGTTTTGGGAAACAGAATGGAGGCTCCTAAAATCAATCCACACATAGCCTCAATAACCATAGCAAAAATTTCGAATACTCCATGAAGCCATATTCCTCTTGCACTGTCTTTCAATGCTCCATAATCATAGAAAAAATATTGAAAAGCCCCTAACATTACACTATTGGAAAGCAATGCATATAAAGTTCCTACTCCACCGAAAATGCCATAAACATACAATTTGGCTCCTACTCCTATATTATTAAAAATAATCCCGATGGTACTTCCCCACGTAGAACCGCTATCATATATAGCTACAGCATTTCCGCTTTTTATATTTTCTATGGTTTCATTGACATAAGCTTCCCCATTGGGTATCGCAACTGCCAGAAAACGTTTGTCATGGATAGCCGAAAGCACACCAATGGAGGTAAACAAGATGAAAAACAGAAAAGCATAAAGCAAGTATCTGCGGTATTGATACACCAAAAGAGGAACTTCCGTTCTGAAAAAATACAGCAGTCTGTTTTCTTCTACCCTTTTGGTCTTATAGATCTTCTGAAAAATCTGAGATGACAGATGGTTAAGATAAACCGTCGTATTACTTTTGGGATAATACGTCTGGGCAAAAGAAAGATCGTTGATCAGGTTGATGTATAATGAAGACAGGTCATCAGGATTTTTTTTTACTTTCCCATCAATAACCTGTTCTATTCCCAACCATTTTTCTTTATTTTGTTTAATGAAATAAACTTCTCTCATAATTGTAAGGCTAAAATAATAAAAAATATGTCTCAAATTGCGATAAATACTTCACAAAATGTAAATATCAGCTTTAATACTGCCAGTATAGGAGAAAGGATGCTGGCATTCATTATCGATCTTCTGATAAGGGTTGCTTATATCGTTATTACGCTGTATCTGTTCTTCAATATTTTTGATCTGGGCTATATATTAAATGGTCTGGATGATTGGTCTATCAGAGCGGTTTACATTATTCTTACATTTCCGGTCTACATATATCCTGTTGTTTTGGAAAGCCTTATGGAAGGCCAGACTCCGGGAAAAAAACTCATGAAAATAAAGGTCGTGAAGATTGATGGCTACCAGGCCAGCTTTGGCGATTATATGATCCGATGGGTCTTCAGAATCATTGATGTTTCTTTTGCTGGAGTGATAGGATTAATCTCCATGATTGTCTCTAAGAATAATCAGCGTTTAGGAGATATTGCCTCAGGTACGGCAGTCATTTCTTTAAAAAATAACATCAATATTTCCCATACCATCTTAGAAAACATCCATGAAAACTATATCCCGTCTTTCCCACAGGTCATTGCATTGAGTGACAATGACATGCGGATCATCAAAGACAATTATACCAAAGCTTTAAAAGTGGATGACCGCCAGATCATCAGTAAACTTTCTGATAAGATCAAAAGCATTCTGAAACTGGAGATTGATCCCACAAAAATGACCGAAAGACAATTTATCGGTATTATTATTAAAGATTATAATTACTATACAGGGAAAGAATAATTCTCAAAGAATAGCCCGTTTTTTTCATCATGAGTTCTGAAGTGGTGTTATCACTTGCTCAGCATTTCAAATATCTCAAAGAAATTCAAAACATATTGATGATTTTTTTCTGATTTTTACGTAAATTAGAGTACATAAATAATCTATTTATAGGGTTGGCCTGAGCAGGATAATCTGTATAAATATTTTAACAGAACAACAGAAACAAAGCAGATCTCATGAAATTTGAAAATAATAAATCCGGAAATGGTGGTGTTCTTACTCTGAACAACGAAGTCAAAGAAGTAGGAAGACTGACCTATACCATTTTCCCGGAAGATCATAAACTGATCATTTCTTTTGTATTGGTACATCCTGAATTTGAAGGAAGAGGAATGGGCAAATATTTGGTGGAAGAAGCGATAAAATTTGCCAGAGAGAATCAATGGAAGGTTTACCCTCACTGTTCATATGCAAGAGCAGTAATGATGAGAATGAATGATGTGGAGGATATATTTTTAAAGAACTGATTTTATTTTCCGTCTAACATCTTCAATACTTTTGCTACATCCACAACTTAAAGATCAGATAGGAAACTTTCTGTTGGGAACAGCTATTTTATTTTCTGTTGACAGTTTTTCCCAAATCCTTACCATAGCTGACAAAAGGTAGCTTGGTAATTATCTTTTGCAATGTTAAAAACCGCACGGATATTTATGTCCTGAGTGAGAAAACTCAACGGTGGGAACAATTCCTCCATTCACTGTAGGATTCGTCGTCTTACAATAAAACGGTATCCATCAGATTTTCAAAACTTCATTTACCAGAATATCTTCAATATCATTCGGATAGTCTACTTTTAAATGATGATCAGAAGCTACCCACTCCATAATTTCCTGAAGATTTAATACTTTAGAATTAGGTATCCCCATTTTATCAAGAGCACAGGCATTACATTCCTGTTCATATTGATTATGAATAGGGATCACGAAAAGTTTTTTGTCCATAAAAAGAGCTTCGGCAGGAGTCTCAAAACCGGCATTGCATAAAATACCTTCACAGCCTTCAAAATATTTCAGATACTGACTTTCATCAATAGGAAACACTTCCACATTTTTCACTTTTACCTGCACTTTACTGTATTTGGAAAACACCTTCCACTCAACAGGAATTTTCCTTAAAACCTTGATAATATTTTCGTCAGCAAAGCTTGGAAGATAAACAAGGTAATACCCCTGCTTGTAGGGATTAAGATTTCGGATCTTTCTTCTGATAACCGGTTTTTTGATCTGAGGATGGTAATTTTCAAAATGAAAACCGATCTTTCTTTCACTGGGAACATAATATTTTAAAATCATTTCCCCCAGAAAATCTTTTTTGTTGGGCTTTGGTGTTTCAGAAAAGCTCATTGATGCCTGATGGCTGAGCTCTATCATCGGAAGATTCTTCAATTTGGAAGCCCAGCCTGTCAGTGGCTCATAATCATTGATGATCAGATCATAGTCTGACAGTTCCAGTTCTTTTATAATTCTGGCGGCTTCAAAAAATTTGTTTT
Source organism: Chryseobacterium sp. FR048 (assembly GCF_056844665.1). Classification (NCBI taxonomy): domain Bacteria; kingdom Pseudomonadati; phylum Bacteroidota; class Flavobacteriia; order Flavobacteriales; family Weeksellaceae; genus Chryseobacterium; species Chryseobacterium sp. FR048. The sequence goes on from NZ_JBXDSE010000005.1 coordinate 28,531, forward strand.
CTGTAAATGTTTTACGGTAGGATAAACCGCCTGTTTTGTTATAAAGCAGGGAAATCCCTTTATATTGGAAATTAATATCAAAATCAGCCTTTAATTGAGACTGGTGTCCGCTGATTAATGTATCAACCGAAGCATATTTTTTAAGGAGAGGAATAATTTCCTGCGCTCTGGCAACATGTCCGTTCCCAGTCCCCTGAAATGCATAAAGAACCTTCATTTAAGAAAAATTGGTTACTATTTTCAAAAGCGCTGAAGGGTCCATCTCCTGAATCTCTTCTGCTTCATCATCCTTAAGCAGGTGCTTATGTTCATCATAGTAAAAGATCTTCCATTCCTTATCATGATATTCCAAAGCAGATAGATTTTCGATCCAGTCACCAGAGTTCAGATAAGTACATGAACCTTTTTTATTGACTACCTCACGGATCTGTGGCTGATGGATATGTCCGCAAACCACATAGTCATAATGATTGTCAATAGCCAGCTCGGAAGCTGTAAGCTCAAAATCTCCGATATATTTTACTGCTTTTTTCACATTGTTCTTGATCTTTTTTGAAAATGAATATTTTTCTTTACCCATTTTTTCTAAGAACCAATTTACAACATTATTGATAATAATTAAGAGGTCATATCCTTTTCCGCCAAGTTTGGCGATCCATTTGGAATGCTGGACAGAGGTATCGAAAACATCCCCATGAAATATCCAGGTTTTTTTCTGATCGATAGTCAGACAGATTTTATTACAGACCTTAAGTTTCCCGAGTTCAAAATCCGTGAATTTACGGAACATTTCATCGTGGTTGCCTGTAATATAATAAACATCAGTGTTTTTGGTAGCAAATGAAAGAATCTTTCTGATTACCTTCAAATGAGGTTTAGGGAAGTAAGACTTTTTGAACTGCCAGATATCAATAATATCTCCATTCAAAACTAAAGTTTTAGGCTGAATAGAATTCAGATATCTCAGCAATTCTTTAGCCTTACATCCATAAGTTCCCAAGTGAACATCCGATATAACAACTAATTCTACGTTTCTTTTCATCCGTATATTTTCAGCTTTTTTAATTTGGCCGGATGGAACGCCTTCATCTTTACTGTTATCAAAACAGAACAAGGCGTTTCATAGTTTTATACAAAGAAACTAATTGTAAATTAACTGTATATGAATGCTATATTATTTTTTATAGAGCGTTCATCAGCTCTTCAGTTATTTCCATATTGTGGTAAACATTCTGAACGTCATCATCCTCTTCAAAACGCTCAAGCATTTTCATATTGGCTTTGAACTGATCCAAGGTTACTTCTTTTGTATTATTCGGAATTCTCTGAAGCTCCGCACTCTTTGCTTCAATTCCAAGTTCATCCAATTTATGAGATAAAGATCCGAAATCTTCAAAAGCAGTCGTGATCATTACTTCTTCGTCGTCTTTTTCTACATCTTCGGCTCCTCCATCGATCATTTCCATTTCGAAATCATCCCAATCCATTTTAACCTGAGCCAGATCAATGGTAAAAATTCCTTTTCTGTCGAAGATAAATGCTAATTCACCGTTTTTCCCAAGGTTACCATCAAACTTGTTAAAAACAGCTCTTACATTCGCTACTGTTCTTGTTGTATTGTTTGTAGTACATTCTACAAAGAAAGCAACTCCGCCTTGTCCGTAACCTTCGTAAGTGATTTCTTCATAGTTTTCTGCATCGGCACCACTTGCCTTCTTGATTGCTCTTTCTACATTATCTTTAGGCATATTAGCCCCTTTCGCATTCTGGATACATCTTCTTAGCGCCGGGTTTGATTCCGGGTCTGTTCCACCAGCTTTTACTGCCAGTGCAATATCCTTACCTATTTTAGAGAATGTTTTGGCCATTTTATCCCATCTGGCCATTTTAGAAGCTTTTCTATATTCAAATGCTCTTCCCATTTTTAAATTTTAAATTTTCAGCAAAATTACTTAAAAGTCAACAAAAAAAAAATACCTCCAAAAAATTGGAGGTATTCATTATTTAGAAAAATTAATTATTTTTTCTTTTTAGCAGCAGCTTTTTTCTTAGCTGGAGCTTTTTTAGTAGCTTTCTTAGTAGCTTTTTTCGCTGGAGCAACAACATCAGATTTTTGATATTTGTTCCATTCACTGTCATCACCAATGTATCTAACAGTTACTTTTCTATCAGCTTGTCTTTCAGCATCAGATGCAGATTCTGCAACTTTAGCGTTCTGCTCACCAATACCAACTGATTTTAATGCGTTAACATCTACACCTCTAGCATCTAAAGCAGCAACTACAGAAGCAGCTCTTTCTTTAGATAATTTCAAGTTGTAAGCATCACTTCCTTTCTTGTCAGTTTCACCAACTAATAGGAATCTACCTCCGTCTTTCTTAATGATTTCAGATGCAGTATCTAAAGCTCCTTTAGATTCAGCTTTGATAGTAGCTTTGTTGAAATCAAAGTATACACTCTTAAGGTTCTTTTCAACATCAATAGCTGTAGCTTCTTTTGGTTTAGGACATCCGTTGTATTCTGGAAGACCTGGAACAGTAGGACAAGCATCGTCTTTATCTAAGATACCGTCACCGTCTGTATCTGGCCAAGGACAACCGTTGTTTTCAGCAGGACCTGCTACAGTAGGACAAGCATCATCTTTATCGATTACACCGTCACCGTCTGTATCTGGCCAAGGACAACCGTTGTTTTCAACTGGACCAGCAACTTCTGGACATTGATCGTCTTTATCTGGAACTCCATCACCGTCTGTATCAGGACATCCCTGGAATTCTGGTAAACCTGGTGTATCTGGACAAAGGTCATCTTTATCTAGGATACCATCTTTATCTCTGTCTCTGTTTCCGAATCTAAATAAGATAGATGCAGAAGCTTGCCAGAAGTTAGCAACTGTAGATTTATCACCTGGAGTTGATACATAATCTCCTTGGATACCAAGACCGAAGTTCTTAGTTACCCAGAAGTTAGCACCAGCACCTGTAGCTACAGCAAAGTGATTAGCTTTACCGTTTTCGTTCCCACCGCTACCGTTATTAACAGTTTCAATTGCGTTACCATTAGCGTCAACACTTGTTCTTGGGAAAGCAAGTGCAGTATAGTCATGTCTTAAGTAGTTAGCTCCAACTCTTAAATATGGATCAAACCAAGATTCTTCGTTCCATAAAAGACCTGCAGCGTGAGCCTGGAAACCAATACCTGTCATTAAGAAAAATTCTTTCCCCATGTTGAATCTTTTGTTTTCAACATTTCCAACAGTAGTTTGCCAGTCGATTACTAAACCTTTTCCAATGTTTCTAGCAACTGTTAACTTAGATAATGGAGGTGTAATAGAAAAATTGTTCACATTGAACATATTTTTCGTTAAATTATTCGCAGAGAACGTGTTACCGAATGTAGTTCTTGCTGCTACGTGGTTTTCAGCGTGAGCACCAACTCCGATCAACCACGGATTGTTGGTAGTCTGTGCGAAAACAGTAGAGGCAACGGTAAGCGCCAATGCTGAAATTCCTAATTTTAGATTTTTCATAGAATTAAATGATTAAATAATTGATAATGCAAAATAAATATAATTTTTCTTTATATACAAAGTTTTTCAAATGATTTTTAACTTTTCTTTAATATTCTGTCCAGGTTCCGCTTATTTTCTCTATCTTTTATGGCCTCTCTTTTATCGAAGAGCTTTTTCCCTCTACCCAGCGCTATCAGCACCTTTGCCTTGCCCCTGTCCGTGATATATAATTTTAAAGGTACAATAGTATTACCTGCATCCTTTAACTTTTTTTCAAGTTTTTGTAATTCTTTTTTGTGCAAGAGCAATTTCCGTTCCCTTTTTGTTTTGTGGTTGTAAAAAGTTCCTAATTTATACTCATCAATCATCATGTTGATGATGTATAATTCCCCATCAATAAACTGACAGAAAGATTCTGTGATAGATGCTTTGGAAGAGCGTAAAGATTTTATTTCTGTACCCGTCAAAACCATTCCGGCTTCATATTCTTCAAGAATTTCATATTCAAAGCGGGCTCTTTTGTTTAATATACTAACTGTTTTTTCAATCTTCATCATTTTAGAATTTCGTTAATGAAATATATAAAAAATACCATACATTTAAAAACTTGACTATTATATTATTACAAAATACCCAAATTCTTTTTGTATTTTTGCGCCAAATTTACAAAACTATATGTTAACAGTATCTAACTTATCTTTACAATTCGGGAAAAGAGTTCTTTTTGACGAGGTAAATATTATGTTTACCAAAGGAAACTGCTACGGAATCATCGGAGCAAACGGAGCGGGAAAGTCCACATTCCTTAAAATATTAACAGGAAAGCAGGATCCGACAACAGGTAACGTATCTCTGGAACCAGGGAAAAGAATGTCAGTTTTGGAGCAGGATCACTTTGCTTATGATCAGTTTACTGTTCTTGAAGCTGTTTTGAGAGGTAATAAGAAATTATTTGAGATAAAAGAGGAAATGGATGCGTTATACGCAAAAGAAGATTTCTCTGACGAAGACGGAATTAAAGCAGGTGAACTAGGTGTAATCTATGATGAAATGGGAGGATGGACTGCTGAATCTGATGCACAGACTATGCTTTCAAACGTAGGAATCACTGATGATATGCACTGGCAGCTAATGAGTGAACTTGAGAACAAAGACAAAGTAAAGGTTCTTTTGGCTCAGGCTCTTTTTGGAAATCCAGATGTACTAATCCTGGATGAGCCTACCAATGACCTTGACATTGAAACAATCTCCTGGCTTGAAGATTTCCTTGCTGACTATGAAAATACAGTAATCGTTGTATCTCACGACCGTCACTTCTTGGATACGGTTTGTACACACATCGGAGATTTAGATTATTCTAAACTTAACCTTTATACTGGTAACTACTCTTTCTGGTACCAGGCTTCTCAGCTAGCGACAAGACAAAGAGCTCAGGCTAACAAGAAAGCTGAAGAGAAGAAAAAAGAACTTCAGGATTTCATTGCCCGATTCAGTTCTAACGTTGCTAAGGCTAAACAGGCTACTGCAAGAAAGAAAATGATCGACAAATTAAATATTGACGACATTAAACCATCTTCAAGAAGATACCCAGCTATTATTTTCGAAATGGAAAGAGAAGCCGGAGATCAGATCCTTGATGTAAAAGGTCTTGAAAAAACAAAAGACGGAGAATTATTGTTCTCTAATATCGATTTAAATCTTAAAAAGGGCGATAAAGTAGCTGTACTTTCTAAAAACTCTTTAGCGATCACAGAATTCTTCGAAATTTTGGCTGGTAACGTTGAAGCAGACAAAGGAAGTGTTGCATGGGGAGTTACTACAAACCAGTCTCACATGCCTTTAGATAATACCAATTTCTTCCAGGAAGATTTAAGCCTGGTTGATTGGTTAAGACAATTCACTAAAAACGATGAAGAGCGTCATGAAGAATTCGTAAGAGGGTTCTTAGGAAGAATGCTTTTCTCTGGTGATGAAGCTTTAAAATCTTGTAAAGTACTTTCCGGAGGTGAAAAAATGAGATGTATGTTTAGTAGAATGATGCTTCAGAAAGCTAATGTTCTTTTATTAGATGAACCTACCAACCACCTGGACCTTGAAAGTATCACAACATTGAACAACTCTTTGTCTAACTTCAAAGGAAATCTTTTATTGGCATCTCATGACCACGAAATGTTGTCAACGGTCTGTAACAGAATCATCGAATTGACTCCTAACGGAATCATCGACAGAGAAATGACTTATGACGAATACCTTGCTGATAAAAAGGTAAAAGAATTAAGAGAAAAAATGTATTCTTAATTGCAGAGAAGCATTAAAACTTATTATAGAAAAAATCCTCAAGCTTATTTGAGGATTTTTTTTGCGTTCATTTTAGCTCTTAACAGCCTTTTTTAGAATACTTCCTTTTTCTGTATTGATTTTTAAATAATATATACCTGAAGGATAGCGTTGCATATTGATCTTTGTATTTTTAGAATCTGTTTTTTCTTGTTTAAGGATTCTTCCCTGAGCATCATATAAAGCCACGGAAATAATACTGACCTCTGACTTTACTGTTATTTCATCTTTTGCCGGCACAGGGTAAATGATGATCTTATTTCCATCTGTTTTCGGTCCTGATTCTATACTTGCCAGAACTGCATTGCAACTGCTGTCTATTGTGCAATTTGTATAACCATACATAGCTGCCTGATTCTGTATATCCTGCATTTGGCTGTTGTCACAACAAATATACATCAGGTCAGGGTTATTAAGAAACTCAATTGTTTCATTCATGCCATTCTTTATCAGTAGTGAGGTAAGCAAATTATTACTGCAATCAACCGTCTGAAGATTGATGGCACTACCAAGATCTAAGGTTGGCAGTTTATTTTTACTGCAATCCAGAGTTTGCAAACCGGTGCATCCTGCAACATTCAGATTGGTGATCTCATGATTGGCACATTCCAATACTTTCAAAGAGGTAATCCCCTGTACATTAAGATTGGTTAAGCTTCCCGAATCTACAATGGAAGGAGAAATATAACTGATTTCCAGATTTTTTAAGGAATTCAATCCTTTGTTAGATAAATCCAGGGAAGTATCTCTGAAGCGGAGCGCTTTGATTGTCTCTAAATTACTGCAATTATTTACAGACAATGTTCTCAGATTTCTTACATCAATCGTTTTCAAATTGATACAGCTATTGAAAGATAATGTAACGTCCCCATACTCGGAGGAAAAATTAAGCAAGCCCGGACAGTTGTCTGAAATAATTTCAGCAACAATATCAAAATATTCACCTACTGTATAGTTGACCAGACTTGGACAATTACTGGAGTTGATTTTTACGGAAGGCGTATAAATAAAATTATAAGGATCATCTGTAGCATTTAAAGTGATACTCTTCAATAAAGGGCATCCGGACACATTAACATTCAAATTTGTACAGATCACTTTCAATGATAGTAAATTAGGGTGATTGCTTAAATCCAGATATGCATTTCCGATCCCATCTATAAATTCTCTAAACTCCAAATTTTTAAGATGAGTTAAATGTTCGATCTCAGTTATTATGTCACTAGAAACGGTCTGGCTGTACAACGAAAAATTCTCTATTAAAGGATTGTTGCTGAGTGTTTCAAGAATAATTCCATAAATACTCAGGTTTTTCAGAGCCGGGCAGCCTGATACCTTTATTGTACCCGGATCATAATTCCCAAATCTAACGTTCAGAGTATTGAGTGAAGTAAGGTTTGAAATAACAAAAGGATCGGAAGGAACGTTAGCGTAATCAATGGTAAGGCTCTTTATATTCATAAATGATAAAATACCGTCGTAGCTTTGGATCATTGCAAAAGTATTCGGATAGATCATCTTGAGTTCCTTTACCTGCAATGCCTCAGAAACCTGTATTTCGCCATCATTATTAGCATCTATGGCAAAATAACTTCCTGATAAATTTTGGGCAATCTGATTGTTAGCCGACGATTCCAGTAGTTTCGATTTGAAATTGGCATCCGGAATATTAACGATTTGAGCTTTCCCCATACAGAATAGCACGAGAAAGCATACTAGTAGTAGTTTTGTTTTCATAATATGTGTTTTTTAAAGCCTGATTTTGTAGAGATACATTCTCTAAAAATCTTCAACTAATATGGTGATAATCAATTTTACGGTCAATAAGTATCCTTCAAGTGTAGACGAAATCTGTTTAAGTGTTGCCAAAAATCAAATAAGTGTAGAAATAACAAAAAAAACTGCTTCACAAATGGTGAAACAGTTTCTTATTTTTATCGGTAAAATAAATTACTTTGTCAGCTTTGCAGTAGGCAGAGCAACAGTTCCCGGATCTTTCCATAGCCCGTCTTTTTCAGCTCTCTTCTTGATGGCCTGGGCTCTTTTTTCACTATCCGGGTGAGAGTTGAACATTTTCTCAAAACCGGTCTGTGTACTTCCCTGTGAAAGTAATGCCAATTTTTTGAAAGCAGTATACGCTCCTACGACATCATATTTGTTTGCCTTCATAAAATCATAGGAATAGGTATCTGCTTCAGATTCCTGTTTTTTGCTGTGAGAGGCATCTACAAAAGCGTTAGCCATTTTCCCAATCTGACTTTCATTAAGAGTCGCTACGGCTGAAGACGCAGAAGATGCGGCATCCAGTGCTGCTGCTTTCAGATAAGCAGATTTCATAGCATCTTTGGTATCTTCATTTTTAACGTGACCAATCTCGTGACCTATTACAGCCAATAATTCGTTATCCGTCATAATATCCATTAATGAAGAAAATACACGTACGCTTCCGTCTGCACAGGCAAAAGCGTTAATATCTTTCACTTTATAGACTTTATAATTCAGGTTCAATCCGTCCTGAGACTTGTGTTTTCCAAACAGTTTGTTCAATCTCACCGTATACGGATCTTTGGCTCCGGCTACAGGATTGTTCTTATCCATCCAATCTACTGATTCTTTGGATAATTTAATAGCGTCTTCGTTGGAAAATGTTAAAGCTTTTGCACCATTAGAAACCATACCGGCAGCTTTACCAAGATTGATTTTCTGTGCAGTGATCGAATGTGTAGCCCCTAATAGGATAAGGCATACAATAATTTTTTTCATAATCATTTAAAATTTGGAGCACGAAGGTAATTATTTTTTAACAATTATTAAGTCAAAACTTAATTCCTGTTCTTTATGGAATGCTATTTTTTTTCCTTATTTTTGTGAACATGAGTCAAAAATGGATTTATAAGCCCGAACCCGATGAGGAAATTGTGGACGGACTAAGTTCGTCGCTTGGTTTTGGTACTTTTGAATCTAAACTTCTCGTTCTAAGAGGAATTGACAACTATCAGAAGGCGAGAGAATTTTTCAAACCAAACCTTAACGATATACACAATCCGTTTTTAATGGCAGACATGCAAAAAGCTGTAGAGCGTATTGCAACGGCTATTGAAAATGGAGAAAAAATACTGGTATATGGTGACTACGATGTGGACGGAACTACAGCTGTAGCCCTGATGTACCTATACCTCAGCAAAATTGTTGAGAAAAAATACCTGGACTACTATATCCCGGACAGAAACTCCGAAGGATATGGAATTTCTACGGAAGGAATTGATTTCGCCAAAGAAAATGGTTTCTCATTGATCATCGCTCTGGACTGTGGAATCAAGTCACTTGATATGATCAATTATGCCACCAGTCTGGACATCGATTTTATTATCTGTGATCACCACCTTCCCGGAGAAGAAATCCCTAATGCAGTTGCCGTACTTGATCCTAAAAGAAGCGACTGCAGGTATCCTTTTAAAGAACTTTCAGGATGTGGCGTAGGCTTTAAACTTTGCCAGGGACTGAATACCATCTATAAAATTCCGGAAGCTGAATTGTTTGAGCTTACAGATCTTCTTGCCATTTCTATTGCAGCAGATATTGTTTCGATGACCGGAGAAAACAGAGTTTTGGCTAAAATGGGATTGAAAACTCTCAGAAAGACAAGAAATCTTGGATTAAGATTACTGATTCCTGAGGATAAGCTTTCTCATTTTGAAATATCCAATATCGTTTTTGAGATCGCTCCCAAAATCAATGCTGCCGGAAGAATTTCACATGGTAAGGCCGCTGTAGAGCTTATGGTCTCGGATAACCTGAAGCATGCCAATCAGATCGTGAATGACATTATGAACCTCAACGATGAAAGGCGTGAACTGGATATGAACTCTACACTTTCTGCACTGAATCAGATCATAGAATCTCAGCAGGAAACCAAACATACTACAATCGTTTACCACCCTGAATGGAATAAGGGAGTAATTGGAATTGTTGCATCAAGACTTATTGAAACCTATTATAAACCTACTCTTGTATTTACCGATGGTAATAATGGGGAAATGGTAGCTTCCGCAAGATCTGTTTCTGATTTTGATGTACATGAAGCGCTTGATATGTGCTCGGAATATTTTCTTAAATTCGGTGGACATCATGCAGCAGCAGGACTTTCCATGGAGAAGGATAAATTTGATGCCTTTAAGGAAAAGTTTGAAAGAATTGTTTCTGAAAAAATCCAGGAGCATCAGAAAGAGCCTTCCATCACCATTGATACTGAAATCAGAGTGGATGAGATCAACAGAGAGTTTATCAATTTCCATAGAAAACTGGCTCCTTTCGGACCTCATAATATGAAACCTATTTTTACCTTGACGGATCAGAAACTTTCCGGCTATGTAAAAACAATGGGAAAGGACAATAATCACCTGAAGTTTTATATAAGACAGGAATCCAGTGGGAGGAATATAGAGTGCGTAGGCTTCAAACTGGGTCAGTTTGTGGAAGATTTTAAAAACAAAAACTTCGATCTGGCTTTTACTCTTGAAGAAAATCATTGGAAAGGCAATGTAACGCATTATCTTAATATCAAGGATGTAAAATTTAGAGACTAAGTGAGGTGCAGGATTTAGGTTGCAGGTAAAATCAGAACCAAAGCAGAAAATTCTGTCAACCTAAAAAACTTAATTTCCTTGTTTATACTTTAAAGTGTTATCCCCTATTATCAGCTACCTACTACTTAACAAAAATGAAAAAAATCGGTTTATTTTTCGGGTCTTTCAATCCAATACATATCGGGCATCTTATTCTGGCTAATTATATCCTGGAAAATTCTGATATGGATGAACTTTGGTTTGTAGTAAGTCCGCAAAACCCATTTAAGGATAAAAAATCTTTATTGAAAGATCACAACAGGTTGGATATGGTGCAGCTTGCTGTAAAAAACTACCCTAATATGAGGGCATCCAATGTAGAGTTTTCTTTACCGAAGCCTAGCTATACGATCGATACCCTCACCTACCTTCATGAAAAATATCCGGATTATTCTTTCAGCCTGATCATGGGTGAAGATAACCTGGAGAGTCTTCACAAATGGAAAAACTCAGATCTTCTGATCAAAAACCATCATATCATTGTTTACCCAAGAGTATTTGAAGGAGAGAAAAAAGATTCTGAATATCTACAACACGAAAATATCTCTATGATCAAGGCTCCGGTTATTGAGCTTTCTGCCACGGAGATCCGTAATATGATCAAAGATGACAAAAATGTAAGACCTATGCTTCCTCCTGAAGTTTTTGAATATTTGGATGGAAGTAATTTTTATAAGTAATTTTGCAGTTCAGAAACTGAGCTTTAGTATGTAATGCTTAGTTCAGATTCAATGCTTATCATTCATAACCTATAATTCTAGAAATGAACTTCATCGAAAAATTCTTTTCAAAATACTCTCAGGAAAAACTCATCAAATGGTTTAAACAGATTTGTCTTGCAGAAGCCATTTCATGTGTTTTGTTGTATTGTGTTGCGATGATCTGGATTCGGTATGATGAGAATCTGTATTCTATTATTTTCATCAGTGTGATTGGTAGTTTACACGGATTATTTTTCACGCTTTATCTTTTACTCTGTCTTCCCGCAAGAAAAATTTACAATTGGGATGATGAAGATTTTGTATTCGCTTTATTGGCTGCATTTTTTCCTTTTGCTACGGTATGGGTAGATAAAAAGCTGGCTAATTTCGACAGAGAATAAAATTATTTTTCATAAAATTTCATGTTTTGCTGTAACAAAATTATTGTTACAGTTGTCTTATTATACAGAAAGGTCAAGCAATCAATTTTTTAATATAAAATTTTAACAACTGAAAATCAATAAGTTAAATTTAATTAAAATTATTTTTCAGTACTTTGTATTGCATGATACTAAATTTATTATATATCTTTGTAATGTTAAATAACAAACCATACAAGCTATTAAACTAAAAAATTAACAATCATGAAAACTCAATTTTTTATTGCAGCCCTATTTTTCAGCGGATTTGCTATAGCTCAGCAGAAAAAAGACAGTTTGAAGGTGAACAGCATTGAGGCTGTCAATATCAAGAAACAGGTTTTCAAAAAACAAGGAGACCGATTGGTATATGATGTAGCTGCTTCTCCTATTGCCAAAGGAACCAATACATTCAATCTGTTGAAGCAGACTCCTATGATTTCCAGTATTGACGGAAAAACACTGAAGATTCTGGGAAAAAATGATGCGGTAATCTACATCAACAACAAAAAGACGAATATGGATTCTGAGGCATTAATTGAAATGCTGAAGTCTACGCCATCAGAAGATATTCAGAAAATTGAAGTCATTACTGTTCCCGGAAGTGAATTCCAGGTGGAATCTAAGGAAGGGGTCATCAACATCGTGATGAAAAAGAACAAAAATAACGGCTACAACGGGACGATGAAAATGCAGAATGAACAGGCTTATTACAACAATCCTAATGCAGGAGGTTCTTTTAATTTCAGACAGGGAAAGTGGTCCGGGAATTCTAATTTCAGAATGGGCAGCTGGACGGAAAGACAAAATTATACACTTTCTAATGGGGACCCTACTTTCAGAAATGAATCCTCCGGATACAATGATGATCCCAATAAAAATTTCGGTGGCGGTTTCAACCTTGACTATGAAATCAACAAGAAACAAAGTCTTGGATTCTCGTATAACATGAGATACAATAAAAGTTTCAACTCTGTTTTGGATATTACAAACTGGCAAAACGGGGTTTTAACCAACAGAACGGTCAATAATGAGGATGCCCAAACCAGAAATCATTCTTTCAATCTGAATTATGAAGTAAAAACGGATTCACTGGGAAGCAAGCTGACATCGAATGTATCTTATCTTTGGTTCAACAGAGACAAGGTAAGCTTCAACGAAACTTTTCCTTTAAATACTGATCCTAACAATAGATACTCTGCTCTGCATCAATCTGTACCGCAGATCATCAACAATTATGCAGCCAATATAGATTACCTGAAAAAAACAGCTAAAGGGGCTACATGGCTGATGGGAATAAGCTATAACCGTACGAATACGGATAATGATGCCAAGCAGGACAGACTTCTGAACGGAGAATTCGTAGAAGATCCTAAGCAAACGAATCATTTCATTTATAAAGAAAATATTTTAGGAATCTACCTCAACTATGAGAGAAAGCTTACTGAAAAGTTATCCGGGAAAATCGGAGCCCGATATGAAATGACAAGAAGTACAGGTGATATTGTAGATAAAACAGGATTTGAAAGAAATTACAACAACCTGCTGCCTTATCTGAATTTAAACTACGCCATCAGTTCGGATCACAACCTCAGCTATACTTTTTCAAGCAGAATCAGAAGACCGAGATTCTGGGAGCTGAACCCATCCATAACGTATTTTACTCTTACCAATTATACGCAGAACAACCCTTTTATCCTGGCTGCTAAGTATTATAATCAGGAATTGAATTATATGTATAAAAATTCGTTCTATGCCAACCTTAGTTATAATATGGTAGAAGATGCTTCCGCTTCTGATATGCTTCCATTACAGGGAAGTATCACACGGCCTAAAAGAGATATTAATGGAAATATCATCCTTGACAACAACGGAAATAAAGTCATGGAAACGGTAAGATTCCTGAGATATATAAGAACCAACTACGGAAAGAACAGAGAGCTAAACTTAACGCTTGGAATGAACAAGTCATGGTTCAAAGATATATGGACAACGAATTATTCGGTTAATTTAACCTATTCTACTTACAAAGGCGGAGTATGGGAAGACCCGACAGCGATACCGACTCCGGGAGAAACTGAAACCCTGGATCCTTACATCATTGATGTCAAAAACTACAGCATGTCTGCTTCTCTTAACAATGTGATCAGACTTTCTTCCAAAAAAGACTGGTATCTGGGTATCAATTATTTCTTCGGAAGTAAAGTAGCCATGGAAAGTGGTACAGTAGGCACAAGACAAAGTTTCGATCTGAGCCTGAAAAAAATCGCAGGTGACTGGACGATTATGGCGGAAGTAAGCGACCTCTTCAATCAAAGCTTCTATAGGGTGAAAGGAATACAGCCTAACGGAATGTATAATAATATCACCAACTTCAGCTATCCAAGAATAATCAGCATTGGCGCTACTTATAATTTCGGAAATCAGAAACTGAAAAAAGCAAGGGAAATGAAATCAGCGAATGATGCTGTAAAATCAAGAACCTAATCTATAAAAAACTTATCACTTACCACTCTCTAAAGAAAACCAACATGAAACGTATCCTTTTATCTATAGCCATCGTCTTCGGAACCTGCGCCTTTGCTCAGGAGAAAAAATCTGACACGGCCAAAACGAAGAATATAGAAGGTATCACTATTACCAAACAGGTATTTAAAAAGCAAAGCGACCGTTTTGTATACGACGTAGCCGCCTCCCCCGTTGCCAAAGGAAATACCACTTTTGACCTTTTGAAACAGACTCCGTTATTATCTTCTACAGATGATAAAACCTTAAAAATTGCAGGAAAGAATAATGCGCTGATCTATATCAACGGAAGAAAAACCAATATGGATTCTGAATCTCTGGTTCAGTTTCTGAAAAATACACCTGCTGAGAATATTCAGAAAATTGAAGTGATTACCGTTCCAGGAAGTGAATATCAGGTAGAATCTTCAGATGGAATCATCAATATCGTTTTAAAGAAAAAAATGAGTGATGGTCTCAACGGAAATATGAGAATGTCTAATACCACCAACAAATACAATGCAAGCCAGGCAAGTTTCTCAGCCAATTACAGAAAGGGAAAACTTGGGATCAATGCCAGTCTTAGCGGTGGTGAGAATATCGAAGCTCAGACCTATACTTTAAGGAATGGTACTGCGTCTACGTCTAATGAATCTACAGGAGATATTGATGATCCGAACAAAAATATCGGGGGTTATCTGAACATCGACTATCAACTGAATGATAGAAGTAATCTGGCTTTATCCTGGAATACCTGGGCGAATAAAAGCTATAATTCTACCGTGAACCTTTTCAATACGATTAAAGATAATGGTAAAGACCCAAGGTATACATGGTCTAAAAATAAAGAAGATGCAAGGTCTTATAACAATTCCCTGAACTTAAACTATGAGCTGAAAACAGACTCTCTGGGCAGTAAATTGAATGTGAATGCTGCTTATCTGAACTACAGAAGGTTTCAGTATACAGATAACAAGACTTATATTTCGGATGCCAACAGAGGAATAGGAACGAATACTACCCAGGTGATCCAGGATCTGCCACAGATCATTAATAATTTTTCCGGAATGGCAGATTATATCCAAAAGTTTAAAAATGATCTTACGATTTCCATAGGAGGAAACTATAATAAAACAAAAACAGACAACGATTCTAAAAACATTACTTATTTCTTTGATCCCGCAAAAGCTCCTGATCCAAGACCGAACCATTTTATTTATGATGAAAATATTTATGGGGTCTATCTAACAGCTGAAAAGAAGTTTTCAGAAAAAATCTCCGGAAAAATCGGGGCCAGATATGAAATTACCAACAGTTTGGGAACTTCTGATAATGCCTCTACTGAAGAGCTCAAAAGAATTGAACGAAATTATAAGAATTTCCTTCCGTATTTAAGCTTCAATTATGCGATCAATGACAAGAACAATATTTCCTATTCATTTTCGAGCAGAATGAGAAGACCTAGCTTCTGGGAACTGAATCCGGTAAAAAATATCCTGACGGATGATAATTATACTCAAAACAACCCTTTTGTAAAGGCCTCTTCCACTTATAATCAGGAACTGACCTATATGTATAAGAATTCATACTTCCTTATTTTGAACCACTCTTATATCCAGGATGCCATTACTCAGGTTCCGCTACAGGGATACCCTGTTTCTCCTGATGGAAGCGTGGGAGCAAATCCTGTTCTTAGATACATCAGAACGAATTTTGGGAACAAACAGGAAATGTCTGCAATGATAGGGATGCAAAAATCATTCTTTAAACAATACTGGACCACCAATTTCAACATCGGCGTTCAGCATAATATCAATAACGGCAGCCTCGATACGGACCCTACTACAGGAGATCGTTTCAAAAACAAAGACGGAGAATATATCGTGTATACCAACAAAACAAATTCTACCAGTCTTTTGATTCAGACCAACAACACGATCCGTCTTGATAAAAAGAAAACATGGTTCTTTGGGCTTAATTATTTCTTCGTAGACCGACAGCAGATCGAACTGGGATCACTGAAAAGCCTGATGAGTTTAGATCTTAGTTTAAAGAAAGTCTGGAATGAGTGGACCTTTGCAGCCAACGTCAATGATATTTTAAATACCAATATCATTAAAATTGAAGATTACCAGGCTAACGGAAATTATAATTACATCCATCAGAACCGTTACAACAGAAGCTTTACAATAAGTCTTACCTACAATTTCGGAAATCAGAAAGTGAAAAAGGTAAGAGACATAGAAGGAGCATCAGATTCCATCAAAAGCAGAACCAGATAATAGTTATCTTTCTTCATATTCAATTAATTATTTTGTATAACCCGTCGAGTTTTCGTCGGGTTTTTTATCTTTAATGGTATGAAAAAAAGTCTTGTTATCTCATTTGCCGCTCTTATCATATTTCTTTTATTGATCTGTTGTAATGAAAAAAAGATCAGTCTGGGAAAAAACGTCCACTTTGAGAAAGAAACAAATATTGCTTATGGAAATCTTCCTGAGCAGATCATGGATCTTTATATTCCTCAGAAAAAATCAGCAAAAGAAAGAGAAGTATTCGTGATTATTCATGGTGGAGGCTGGCGCAGCGGTAATAAATCTCAACTTACATCCTTCACGCTCTCCCTGATGCAAAGGTTTCCTGATCATATTTTTGTCAATATGAACTACAGGCTTGCATCGGAAACTAACTATGCCTTACCCAATCAGCTTTATGATATTCAGGAGGTTTCAAAACTTTTAGAGAAAAGGCTTCATTACAGCCCGAAAATGATTTTATTGGGAAACAGTGCCGGCGGACATTTATCTATGTTGTATGCGTATCATTCCGATTCGTTGAAGAAGATTAAAGCCGTGATCAATATTGTTGGGCCAACCAATCTTTCAGATCCTAGCTTCAAAAGCTACCAGGAATATTCATTTGTAGAAAGAAGACTTGTGGATCCCCATATACCTGAACCAGGCATATCACGTATTGATTTTGCCAGCCCCATCCACTGGATTACGCAAAACACTCCTCCTACCCTTTCCTATTACGGAAAAACAGACCGTGTGATTCCTGCAGCCCAAGGAAAGATCCTGGATTCTGTCTTAAGTAAAAACAATGTAATACACGAGACTTATGAATTCAACGGAGGACATCTGGATTGGGATCGTTCTCCCAATGATCTTTTCCTTATTGATAAAATTGATCTTTTTCTGAAACGAATTGACAAAAAATAAACGCTCTGAAAATGATCAAAGCGTTTGTTTTATAGGAATATAATATGTTTTATTCAGATTTTACAATCTCCGTTCTTTCAGACATTCCGTTGGCGTTGAAAGCTTCAATCTGGAAATAATAAGCATCCGTTCTGTCTGCTCCGGTAAAGAAGTATTCATTTTTACCATAGACCATGATACTTCCATACATTTTATCAGGAGATTTCCCCCAATAGATCACGTATCCGTCAGCTTCGGGGTTTTGTTGCCATTTCATCCAGATACTTCTTCTTTCACCATACTTTTTGGGATCAGCTCGTAAAGGAACGAATCCTTCTACTTTTTTAGGCTTCTCTCCTGCTCCTTTCCCGAATACTCTGAAACCACTCAGGGCAAACTTACCGGTAGGCATTTTCAGATTTTCCATTTTAAGGAATCTTGCTTTAGCCGGCTTTTCCAATTCTACATAATCGTGAGGAACATCTTTTGTATTTTTACTTTTATCAACAATGACGCTCCATTTTTTCCCGTCATCTGATCCGTAGATCTTATACTGATGCATTTTCCCTAAAGTTTTCCCCATAAATTCAGCATCCTGATCTGCATAATTGATCTGAATGGCATTGATCGCAGATACTTCACCAAGATCCGTCTGGAACCACTCCCCGGAATTTCCGGTCTTTGCACTCCAATAGGTTTTAATATCTTCGTCTACCGCATAATTAGGCTGATAACCTCCTAAAGTAGAAGAAACCTGAACGGGTTTATTATAGTTCAGCAACATCCATCCGGCAAAAAGGCCTTTTGTAAAATCTTTTCCCTGTGCATACTGCGGAAGGTAAGTAGGATAATCTCCATAAGCCGTGTTACAATACATCACATCGTCTTTATCAAATCCGGCAGGCCATATTCCCAACCTTCTTTCAAAATTATTTTTTGTGGAAATAAAAATGGTAGAAACATGCCACCAGTTTTTGTAGTTATCTTCAAAAGTAGCTCCATGCCCCGCTCCTCTTGCAAAACCTCCGGGTTTATAGGAAAACGGATTATGCTGCTGGTACTCGAAACCTTCCAAAGGTTTTTTGCTCACATAAACCCCGTCTGAATATCCACTGAATTCTGTAGCCGGCGCTCCATACTGCATATAGTATTTTCCATTATGTTTGGTCACCCATGCTCCTTCCACAAAAGGCTGAAGAAAAACATTATCGTTATATTCCCCGAATCTTTCCCAGCCATGATCTTCAGGTTTTAGCTTGATGATTGGTTTTACAAAGCCTTCGGACTGAAGATTTTTTACTTTTACCTCTGTTCCCAATAGAGGCCATTCGTTGCTGGATCCCCAATACAGGTACAATTTGTTTTGATCTTCATCATAGTGAAATGCAGGATCCCAGGCTCCTACTTTTAAAGTATCCACCGCTATTTTCCAGTCGTCTTTGGTAGGATTGGTACTTTTCCAGATCGGAAAGTCCTGCTCCCAGGTAGAACCATAGACATAAAGCGTATCTTTCATAGCCCATACCGCCGGAGCATTAAGGTCATGGATATATTTGTTATCTCTCAGGAATTTTCTTTTCACAAATTTCCAGTCCAGCATATCATCACTGTACCAGTATCCTTCCTGATTGGTAGAAAAAAGGAAAAGTTTATTTTTAAAATTGACAATTACCGGATCTGCCGTAGCACGATGTTTCCCTTGTTTGGAAAAAACTTCAAAAGGGGTATAACCATAGTCGATGTTGATGGGGTTACAGAAGGTTTTCTGCTGACCACTCACCCACATTCCGAGGAAAATGGCTAGCGATAAAAGATATTGTCTCATTTTTAGATTTTTATATTCGAGGCAAAGTTAGCTAACTTTTTTCGGTTTCCTCCAGATAAAACCATCCAGAAGATAATGGGTAAGCTGCGGAACCACCAATAGTGGAACCAGAAACTGAAGGAGGATTTCCGGAACTGTAAAATCCAGGGAAAAATGTTCGTTCCAAACCAATGTTTCCCATAAGAATTCTTCAAGAAAAGCAAATCCAAGAATGACTCCTACAAATAAAAAGATCCCCATTACAGATTTGAAGATCAGCAATCCGTCCAGCTGGCTGTTTTCTTTTTGTCTGATTTCCCGGATATAGATCAGCGCGATATAAGGAATTCCATGAGAAATAACGTTCAGAAAGGTAAAAAGAAGGTCATTATTAAAGTAAACAATTCCGAAATACCAGGAAAGATAAGTCCCGGCAATCAGAGCGGTTTTAGGAATATTCAGCTGTTTTGTTTTAAACGCTTCAAAAGCCGTCTTTATCAGCCAGGTCATCAATATCCCAAAGTATAAAACGGTAATAAAGCCGGTATAGTCCGGAAGATTCTGAAGCCAGTCGAATTCGTTGTTTACAAACCAGGTAAAGGCTCTTGGAGTCTTAAACCAGTATAACATGGGATAAATAGTCGCTGCATAAACGGCAACCTCATCGATTCTTTTGCTCCAGTTATTCGGCTCGAAACGGGCATAGATCCTCATAAACCCATACTGCTGACGGATGAAATGAAAAACAGCAATCAATGCCAGGACAGACCAGAATGTAAGGCCTCCAAACTGAAATAAAATAATTCCAAGAACCCAGCTTATCAAAGGAATTCCGATATACAAGAGCTTTCTTTTCTGTATTTCTCCTTTTACAAAATAGGTTTTGAACAGTGTGGAATACACATGGGCAACGTCTACAAAAACAATCAGAAAAAGCCATGTATAAAAAGAATAGCTGCTTTCCAGGTCCTGAATCTGTTTCTGAAAAAGGAAAATAATCAAAAGAACGAGAAAAGGCGGTGATAAGATCAGCCACCCGTCTGTTTTTGCGTTATGAATCCAAGGTTGCTTCATGATGATTTGCTTTTGGTTGCTTTATATCATTTGTTCTGCGGCTCTCATTCCCTGATAAAAAGCTTCTTCAAAAATAGAGATTCCTGAGAGATCAGAATGAGCAAAGAAAATTTTCTGATCTACAGGTTCTTTTGCAGCCTGCGCTTTCGTACCAAAAATCTGGCCGGGAACCGGAGCGATCATTGCATGTCCTATTTTATGAAACTGCATTTCCAGAATAAAATCTTCTATCAATGGGTGCGCTTTCTTCAGATCTTCCAAAACTAAAGTTTTCAGTTCTGCTTCTTTCATTGCGTACAGCCCTTTTCTTGCTTTTCTGCAATCGCTACCGGAAAAACTTTTATAGTAAGTAATCACTTTTTCTCCAAGATTCTGATTGAGGTTCTGATGCTGATCGTAAATATAACCTAAGCCTGACGATCCGTAGATCACATTATCCCAGGCCAGCTCTTCATCACCCCCAAATTCATTCTTTAAGGTAATGGTCGTAAGAAGCCACGGAACGTAATGAAATGAATCTGCTCTTTTATCGCCTAATATTCTTTCATTCACAAATTGCGGTGTTGCAAAGAGTACTTTATCCGCAATGATCTTTTTTGTTTTTTTCTGAACACTGTCGAAGCTTAATACCTCAACTTTATCATTGATCTTCACCTCAAAAACAAGATGTCCGGATAAGTGTTTTCCTTCTGTATATTTTGAAAAATGCTGTGCCAGTCTGGCATTTCCTTCCGGCCATGTGAAAACCTGGTCTTTATAGGTTTTACTCCAGTTGTTTTTCCTGCCTGCAAAATAATGAATTCCCGCCCAGGCTGAAACATAATCAAGACCCAATCCGTAATCATCTCTACAGGAATAATCCAATAGCCACATCAGCTCTTCTGAATGGTAATTCTGTTCTTTAAGCCAATCTCTGAAAAGCATATTTTCAAGCTTTATCACCTCATCTTGCCTGCTGGAATCATGTACAGGAATAGCAAACCAATATTTTCCGTGTATATCTTTCTTTTCCCGAAATGTATCCATCATTTTGAAAAAACGGGTAAGCTCTTTCTGAGTTTCTATTGTAATCCCCTTTTGCGGAACTATATCGTTCTGCCAGGAATTTCTGAAGAAAAGTCTTTCCTGCTGTGGAAAAGTCATCTGATATTCGTCAAGAACAGGCTCTCCGTTTTCATCTGTTCCCAGACAAATTTCACATTCTTTCAGAAAATCTATGATCTCGGTATTCTCTTTATTGGGTAAAGGTAAATAATGGGCTCCCAGAGGAAATTTTGAAAACTGATTCTGCCCGTTGGAAGAGTTTCCACCCAAATGGTTTTCCATTTCCAGAAGGAGATAATCTTTCTTATTATTCAAACTAAGGAATCTGCTTGCAGAAAGCCCTGAAATCCCACCACCCACAATGAGGTATTGAGTGTGGATAACTTCTGAAAACTGTGGAAAATCTTTTGCCCAAAGCCGATGTCCCAGAACATGATTGGTCCCGGTGATCTTCAGCAACAACGATTTTACCTTCTTCCCACAATACTGCAGAAAAGGAAGCATCAGGCTACCTAAAAATATAGTTTTAAGGAAATCCTTCCTACTGAACTTTCCCCCACTCTTCATCAAAATAACGCACTAATATCTGGTTATCCAGACGGTTAACTTCTACTTCTTTCACCTTCATATCTTTGTTGAAATAAGACATCTGTGAAAAATTATAATCATAAAATCTTAGATTGGGCAGCTTTCTGTAGACTCTGTTATTGATCGGTTCAAAGGAAGCCATCGAAAATCCCCACTCTCCAAATGATGGTACATAGGTATGATATGCAGCCGTGAAAGGAAAAATCTGATTGATTGTTTTTTCGATACACCAGAACGATTTCGGGGCAAAGTATGGAGAAGTCGTCTGAACCACAATTTTGGTATCAGGGGTCGTCAGCCTCTCAAGTTCTTTATAAAATTGCAGTGAATACAGTTTTCCTAAGCTGTAATTGGATGGATCCGGAAAGTCTATGATAATCACATCGAATTTCTTTTTGCAGTCTTTTACCCAGATATAAGCATCTTTGTTGATTACTTCCACTTTGGGATTGGAAAAAGAATTCTGATTAAGCCCGCGCATGGTCTCATTGTTTTTGAAGAACCTGGTCATTTCACCATCAAGATCTACAAGGGTTACTTTTTTAACGTCTTTATATTTTAATACCTCACGTACGGCAAAACCATCACCACCTCCTAAGATAAGGACATTATCTACGTTTTTGGCCATTGACATTGCCGGATGTACCAACGCTTCATGATAACGGTATTCATCGGTAGAGGAAAACTGTAAGTTATTATTTAAATACAGACGGAATTCATGACTGTTTCTGGTCAGAACAATTCTTTGATAGGGCGAGCTCTTGGTGTACACCACATTTTCTCCATACAGCTTCTCTTCTGAATATGACAGAATGGTATCTGAAAAAATAAAAAGACCAAGAAGAAGTATAAAGGCTCCGATAGATTTTACTTTTAAGGAAATCGGTTTCGACAGTTCTCTTGTCAGGTAAAAGCATAGAAAAATAGCGATTGAAATATTGATCAGTCCAAAGAACAGCGGGGTCTTTACAATTCCAAGATGTGGAATAAGTACCAGTGGGAACAGGATGGAAGCCAAGAGTGCCCCGATATAATCAAAAGCAAATACATTCGAAACCAAATCTTTGAACCCTATCCGATCTTTGAGGATATTCATCAGAAGAGGAATTTCTACCCCAACCAGACATCCGGTAAAGAATACAAACAGGTAAAGAACGGCTTCGAAATGAGCCATTGTATTGAAAAGAATAAACAGTACAACGGAACTGATCCCCCCCACAATACCTACCAGAATTTCGATCTCCACGAATTTATCGATGAGATTTCCTTTGATAAATTTTGCCAGATAGGAACCTACTCCCATCGAAAAGAGATAAACACCGATGATAAAGGAAAACTGCTTGACAGAATCTCCTAGCAGGTAGCTTGCCAATGCCCCGGCCACCAATTCATAAATCAACCCACATGTAGCAATGACAAATACCGAGAACAATAAAAGCATTTCAAGAGGGATCCTCTTTTTATCCATGAATCGCTGCGCTTATAATCATTGAAATTCCGATAATGAATGCTCCGAAAACAATTGCCAGTGCAATATTTTTATTCTGAGCGATCTCGTGCCATGTTTTTTCCGGTGTCAGTTTTTCTATAATGAAATAACAGATCAGTAAAATAGCGATTCCCAGAAATGAATAAAGAATCGAATTGAATATTGGTAATACATTGAAGTTGTCCATAGTTTTATATTTTTATTTGTGATAATATCTGTAAAATCCTGCTCTGGAATGGCTTTTTGTAGTGCCATCACGATATTTTTCTGTTTTGGTGCAATCACAGAACTGGTTTCCTGTAAAAGTCAGATAAACGAACCAGCCCAGAAATACTCCTCCAATAGCAAACAGCATCCAGTTGTTTCTGATATAATTGATGATTTTTTCCATAGCTTAATTGGTAGGATAAGGTGAATTCGAGCTATTGCTCCATTTGCTCCCTTCAAAAATACGTTTGATCAGATAAGTCAATCCAGTAAACAAGGCTAAAAAGAAGAGTACAATTCCAAAGTTCCAGAAGGAAACCGGAAGCCATGTAGCTTTAAGTTTTATTGCTGCATTCTGCTCATATTTGCTAGGATACCCATAATCAGGAACCATATTGACAAGAACAGAATCTATTTTTCCCATTGCTTTCACATTATTCAGAAGGCCTGTTCTTTCTATTATTTTGTTCTTTAGGGAATCTCTGTCATGGTAGCTATTAACGCTTTTGTCTTTATCATTCTGCAAAAAATAGGTCCCGGTTTCATTCTGTATAACTGAAAAATCTCCATTTTCCGGCCTGTATCCAGCTTTAAACGGATCTGTTATTCCGCCTTCTTTTTCTGCTGAAACCAGAAAATGATAAGTTCCTGCAGCGACTCCACAGATATTGAAATCTTCACTTTTGCTGCCTTCGCTCCAGCTTTCGCCATCTTCATATCCGGAATATTGTTCAATGTCTTTAGAAGCATAGACAACTTCGTTGGTCTTTTCATTCACCAGGCCTATTCCTACATTGGCCCAGGAGTTATCCACATCGCAAAAGGCATGGATCTTCAGAGGAGCTGAGCCTCCTGAAAGGGTAAAGCTTTTGCTGACCAATTCTTTGTCGTTAACATCTGAAAAATTGATATTCTGCTCGAAAACGGTCTGGTTGTTTCTTGAGGTCACCACATACAGCTGCAATACACAGATCAACAAGGCAATGACAGCCATAATGTTGATACACTGTTTCACATTAAGTGGAAAAGGCTGAACAATTCCTATTCCGGTGCGATACGGCATATCTTTTATTCCAAAGGCTTTTCTGATCGCCGCTCTTGAAATATGATTCCCTTTGAAGAATTGAACGGATTTTCCATACTCTTCCCGGGAGATCATTTCTGCTCCGTTCACATATTCTTTATAGGTAGCTAACCCGAATGACAGTTTATCTTCAAAAAAACCAGTAGCTGCATGTACTGTACAAGGAGTGGTTTCATACCATCTGTAATTCTTGCCATCTGCCTCAGCATAATACTGATATTCTTTAAAAGCAAAATCAATAGGCCGAAGAAGTACCCAATGTCCATCACTTTCGCTGAGGTAGACATTATTTCCGGCCCGGTCTTTCAGGGAATATTCTCTCCAGAAAGTAGATGAACCGTATTTTTTGATGACGATATTTATAATCCAGTATTCCGTACCATAGAGCGTCCCCTTGCGCCCTACTTCCAGAACAACATTTTCTACAGGCTTCTTTATGACTTTCTTTTTGGTAGTTTTTCCTACCTCAACAAGGCTGTCACAATGGCTGCAGATAAATTCTTCAACGGAAAAGTCAATGGCCAGATCATTATTGTTGGTTTGGCAAAAGGGACAGATGTGATCCATTTTTATCTGTAAATTTTGTGTTTCTGAATGGTATTAGCTTTAAAATATTGAACCACTTCATCGGCAATCTGCTCCACTTTCAAGGTATTGTCCTGTGTATAATTGCACAGAAAAACATCAAAAGTAAGTTGTTTAAATTCCGGCCATGTATGAATGCAAAGATGCGATTCTTTAAGGCATACTGCCGAAGTAAAACTCTGATTGTCAAAAATATGATTGGTCATTCCTACAATCTCCACGTCTTTGGTTTTCAGGATACTTTCTGTAAATGCCAGAAAACCTTTGCTGTCTAATAACAAATCTTCTGACTCTGTTTCCAAAGTCAGAAGAATATGTAAACCTTTATTTGATAATGGGTTCAATTAATTTTTTCGTAAATATATTATTTTTTTGGAAGAAAAACTTCTGCAAGCATACATCTTGCACTTCCTCCTCCGTTTACTTCAATGGTATTCAGGTCTGAATAAATGATTTCGCAGTATTTTTCAATCGCTGCTACCTGTTCTGATGTCAAAGACTGATAAGCTGTCTGGCTCATTACCAGGAACTTTTTACCGTCTTTGTTCTGAACCTGAAGCATATTTCCTGCAAACTGCTGCATCTGCTCTTCTGAAATCTCGATGATCTCTTTTCCTGAGTTTTTGATGGTTTCAATAACTTTTTCTCTTTCCAGCTCATCATCGATACAATCAAGACAGATCACTACAAACTTATCTGCAACGCACATCATTACATTGGTGTGATAAATAGGAAGTCTTTCTGTCCCTACAGTCTGATAAGAATGGAAAACTACCGGCGTGAAACCGTATTTTGCACAGAATTCTCTGAACAATTTTTCATCCAGTCTTAAAGAAACTGATCCATAAGCAATTTTATTGTCATGGTCAAAGATCATACTTCCCGTCCCTTCAAGAAAATGACCTTGTGTTTCAGGGAAAGACCAGTCGTCAATTTCATCAATTTCAAAACCTAATTGCTCAATACTTTCAAGAATATCTTCTCTTCTCTCCACTCTTCTGTTGGAGGCGAACATCGGATATAAAACCACCTTTCCGTCTTTATGGAAACTCACCCAGTTATTCGGGAAAATAGAATCCGGTGTATGCGGATCTAATGTATCTTTGATGGTAATAACATTAACTCCTTTTTCTCTCAGCTTTCCGACAAAGGTATTGAACTCCGCCAAAGCTTTTGACTGAATATCAGAACCTGTCTGTTCTACCTGGAAGTAGTTGTTTTTCGCAGTTTCTGCATTGTAACCGAATGCAATCGGTTCTATCATTAGTACTGTATCTGTTGTTTGCATTTTTTATTCTTGTTTACTAAAAATATTTAAAATAATTGAAAATTCATCTGGATGCTCAAAGAATCTTCTGGTAAAAACCTTTCCGTTTCCGTCGGTTATTTCAACCGTGTAATCTTCTCTGCAGATGAACTCCGTCAGAAAATTATAAAATCTCGGAGATAAAGAGATATTGTTTCCTAAGTAATCTTCTTTCTTTACCGATGTATCTGACTTTAATCGATTATAGATAATTCCAAGTTCGTGAGAAAAAATTTCAGAAGCATCAAGATTATCAGAAACTCTCTGGCTGATATTTCTTGAAAACAAAACTGAGGGCGAAAAAATATCAAATTCTGTCATCCAGATTTCTTTTTTTTTGTAGTAAGCCCCTCCACAGCTCCGCATCTTTATTATTTCATTTTTAATTTTTCTTTTATTTCTGACTAATTTCCCATCTATCAGATCATAATATCTTTTCGAGGGATATTTGCTTCTTATTTTCCCATTAGCATTGGTAGATCTTATTTCCCAAAGAACATATCTTTTATCATCACCTGTATAATAAATATACTTATTCTTCTGATGATCCGGAATAAAAAGCTCTTCATCATAGAGTAAATCATTATGCTTTACCACTCTGCTTTCTATTTTACCCCGAAGGTAGGTTTCAATGTAGATTGAATCCTGACTTTTGATAATACTATCTCTTTCCTTATTACGGATATGATTATAGCCGTAGAGCCTATTGGGTGACACATAATAAGAAGAATCTATTTCAAAGCCCTTTTCAAAAAGCGTTTTGCTCACTTTTGTTCCATTCCGATACAATCTATAATATCCGGTCTCAGAAGTGTTCTCATTAAAACTCAAGAGTGAGTCTTTGGAATTAAAAACAAAACGTTTCTTATAAAACTCATTTTTTCCAGTCTTAGTCTCCAGAAAGTTCGCCTCATAATTGATACTTTTTGGATTATTAAGATCCGGACAGTAATTTCTAAAAATATGAACCCCGTTTTCGCTTTTGCTCTCTTTTTCCACAGAAGCGATCATTCCGCCAGCAGAATATGAAACTCTGAACTCTGTGTTCTTAGATATTACACGGGATAGCCTATTTTGTCTGTCATAAATGAGCCAGGAAGTTCCATTAATATTGGAAGTAATGATTTCATTTTTATTGGCTAATATCTCAATCCTGTTGACTTCTTCTCCATTCTTCTTCAAAACAGCAGTCTTAATATTATACTGTTTGTATGTTTCAAGATCTCCGGAATAAATTTTCTTCCAGTCAAAAAGCTGTGCATCAGTTTTTATGACTGCAAGAAAAACTACCAATATGAAAAATAGTCTACCCAAAATACGCTACTCTCTCACAAGTGGCATCGTAGAGCATCTCAACAATCCGCCCATTTTAGAAATTTCTCTGTAAGGGATTTCTTCTACGGTCATTCCCCACTCGTTTCTCAGGTGGTTATTCATTCTCGTAAAGGCTTTGTCTGAAACTACAATTTCCGGAGAAATAGAGAAAATATTCGGGAACATTTCAAACATTTCTTCGTCATTGATGTGGAAGCAATTTTCTTCTCCAAAAATATCAATGATCAGACGGTAGTCACTTTCATCTACAAATCCGTTTTTATAGATGATACACTTATCTTCTCCTATTGGGTTGAAGGTACAGTCAAGGTGCAGAATTCCTTCAAACGGAACTTTATCATTTTTCTTCAGTTCAAGATCGATGATTCTTTTCTTAGGAAAATATTCTTTTAAGATTTCGATGGCGTATTCATTCGTTCTCGCCGTTTTATAGTTTCTGTAGTCTTCGCTGAAGCAGGTACCTATGAAAATAAAATCATTCCATACGATGACATCCCCACCTTCGATATGGGCTGTTTCAGGAAGATTGATAATTTTTCTCCATGCCACTTTTTCGAAAACGCTTTTGTATGCTTCCTGCTCGTCTGCTCTGTCAGCAATCACGTTGGAAATGATCATTTTGTCGTCAATTACAAAGGCTACGTCTCTTGAAAAAACCTGGTTATAATCTTCTATGATACTTGGGCGAAGGACTTCAACGTCATACTTCTTTAAAACCGCTTCAAAAGCGTTCATTTCATTGATGATATCCTCTTCTTTAGGATAAATGTTGTGCTCGATTGAGTAATATGACTTGGCGTCATAACTTTCTTCCAGTGTGGGAACCGCCCCCAAAGAATTAGGCTGACCTAGTACTACTGACCTCAGCCTTCCCGTTTCGTTTTTAATGTTTAGTCTCATAAAGATTTATGCAATACTACAAATATAAGTAAAGGTCTCTATCTGCAAAACTTTTGGATTATTTTATATATTAAATTTAACCGCCTCTGGCAGCGGCCTTCAGCAAAATTCACCTCCTATCAGACAAACCATAGATACAGTATGCAAAAACGTCTACAACTTACTATATTTCATCTACATAAGTATGATAAAACAGATATTTTTTAAATTTAATTTCCTATATTAGTGATATAATTCTCGAGCAATTATAGACAAAAAAAACTTACTATTAACATCAAAAAAACAAAGTCATGAACAAGAACAATCCGGTGCTGAAAAATGCACAAAAATTAGGAAGAGAGCAACAAAAAACACTAATGGGAGGTGCCATCCCACCAGGAAACAGAAGATGCTGCGAATGGGATGATGTCACTGGAAAATGTTATATATGGACGTGTGACAGATGCCAATGTCCATAATCAACTAAGAAACCTGCCTTAAAAGCAGGTTTTCTTTTTATCTGGCTCTGTTTTCTTCTTCTGTTTTCTGAGTTTCTTTTGCCTGATATTTCGAGCTTCCAAAATTATAGGTGAGTGAAAGAAACAGGCGGCTGCTATCCCACCAGTGTGTAAAGCGGTTATCCATGATCTGTTTATGTCTGAATTCCAATCGCTGATCATAGGAATCAAAGATGTTATTATACCCAATTTTTGTATTGAGTGTATTGCCAAGCCATGATTTCTGGATGGACAGGTCTACCGTATATCTTGGTTTAATTATATAAAGACTGTTTCCGGTTCTGGATTCATAATTGGCAAAGAGATTAATCGTATACCCTTTTGGAAGTGAAAAAACCTGATTGAGCCGGACTTCATAATTGTAAATACCTATTGCAAAAACCTCATCCAGATAGGGTCTGAATTCATAGTTGTAATATCCGGCAATCTGACTGGTGATGTTCCACCATTTTACTATTTTAACAGGGAAACTGGTTTCCAGAACGGCGAAATTCCTATAAGGAAGATTCGTTCCTAAATATTCCAAAACATTGGTTTCCGGATTGTATAGTGGATAGCGTGTCATTACCTCCTTTTCTTTCCCAAGAGTAAAACTTGTGATCCAGTTTTTATATCGATAAGTTGCCTTAATCTGGCTGGTAAAAGAAGGCTGTAAGTAAGGATTTCCTATCCAATAGTTCAGTGGGCTAAAATAAAAACGGAACGGGTTAAGCTGTGAGAAAACGGGTCTTGTCATTCTCCTGCTGTATGAAAGGGAAAGTTCATTCGAGGTATTGAATGCATAGCTTGCACTGAAAGACGGCAGCCATTCCAGGTAGTTTCTTGAAACGACAGAATCTATGGTAACTGCATTAGAAATACTATTTGTATTTTCAAATCTTAGTCCTGCATTGATCTGGAGTTTTCCAAATTTTTGACGATAGCCCAAATACCCGGCCCATATTCTTTCTTTATAGGAAAATGTATTGCTTCTCGAAGGATCAAATACGAATTGCCCGGCAACCGACAAAGTATCATACCTGATATTATTGTTGGTATCTGAGCTGCTGAACTTTACCCCCGCTTCAATGTCTGCATTTCCCAGCTTCTGTGAAGCATCAATCTGAGCGGTATAAATGTCAATTTTATTAAGCAGATCCGACTTCCAATAAGACAAAATCTCATTTGCAGGTTGATTTCTATTGATGAAATCATCTTTCTGCTTATTTTTCACTGAAAGGTAGTTCCCTAGAAAGTTGAGTCTGAATCCTTTTTTCTGAAAAGAATAATCAGTTGTCAATCCATAAGTATCCTGCCCATAATCAGAAGGATTTTCACTCACTGTATTAAAAATCAGCTGGCTTTCATTTTTATCAGTTGTATAAAGTGATCCGTCACGGGAGCGGTTATTATCCCGAAAATTACCTCTCAGGTTTAAGCCTATTCTATTGTTCTCATTCCATCGGAAATCTGCACCTGCCTGTATATTGTAAGCCAAAATATCGTCTTTCTGATAGGTATTGGTCCGCATCATATTGGTATTAGCCAATCTTTGTACAGCATTGTACCGGTAAGTGGACATTCCATTGTTATATCCTGTCTGAAGATTGTAGGTAACTTTTCCTGTAGTGTAAGAAAGGTTGAATGTATTTTCTCTGTAATTAAACCGGTTGACATATACATTAGCACCATAATTTCCTTTCCAGCCGAGGTTGGTATTCTTTTTTAATTTAATATCAATAATTCCTTTAAACTCAGCATCGTATTTTGCAGATGGATTGGTATTGACTTCTACAGAAGCTACCATTTCCGGTGATAATGACCGTAAATAGGCCTGAAGTTCCTGGTTACTCATCACAACAGGTTTCCCATCGACAAGGATCGCCGGACTTATTCTTCCGCCTACAAAAATTCCGTCTTCCTGATCCACCGTTACCCCAGGAGTTTTTCTCAAAACGTCAAGAAGATTGACCGATGTTTTAAAGTCTTTGTTTCCGGAGACGGTCACCACTACATTTCCCTCATTAAGTTTTGTACTTCGGGGAGCTGAACGGATAACAACTTCTGAAATATTCGTTGTGACAGATTTTGATTCTGTAAGCGAGTCTGGCAATTTTCTTTCCTGTGCCTTTCCTAAAAGTGAGAGAAACAGCAATAGCAGCAGAAGCCATAATTTGAATATCATAATTTTTAATTTTATGAATCCAAAAGTATAGGCTCAAAGTAGAAATGAGGTTTTGGAATTGAAATTCCGCAGTACGAAATTATAAATTTGAACTCTGGAACCTTGGCTCAGAAGGGGTTTGAGATTGTTTGTACAAAAGAGGGGTTGTATTTTTTATTTTCTTAAATGTAGAAAAAAATGTAGACTTGGAATTGAATCCTACTTCATATCCGATCTCTTCAATTTTAAGATAAGATCCGTTTTCAATTTTCTCACAAGCTTCATCAATTCTGTATTCATTGATATAGGTTGAAAAACTTTTACCTAAATTATCATTTAACAACTGGGAAAGCTGATGGGCAGATATATTCATTCTGGAAGCCAGATCACTTAATTTCAGATTCGGGTTTTTATAAAGTTCTTCTGAATCCATTAACCGCTCCAGTTTCACCGCAAAGCCATCTGCCTGCTCTCCGGAAATCTTTTTATTAGAATACCTGCTACTGACTTCTTTTATTGGAGTCTGCTGGTATTTTTTATTGAATAAAATTAGAAAATTAGCATACAAAACGAATGAAAACACCAGGCTTCCTCCTGCACAATAGATCTGTACCCAACCTGTAGAAATAAGCTGATACGTAAGAAATATAATCAAATTACTAACCAGAACGGAAACCACAAATTTATTGGGACTTCTGATATTCTGTTTTGAATAAAGATAATATTGATAAACCGTAAGAAACACAAATATCGACCAAACGGTATAAATAAAGCCTCCGAAATAATGATCCCAGGTCACCGGAAAAAATAAATAGAGCAACCCGACGGCCCCTAAGATCAGGGTTAATATTCCAAACAAACGGCGACAGCTCTTCCAATCAAAATGTTCCTGTTGAAAAGAAGATTTCACATAATAATACAAAGCCAGCCCTGTATAAACCAGTCCTGACAATCCCAAATGAGGAATAAGCCTCGGCAAATCAGGATAGAAATAGATACATACGGAAATACCCACTCTTAAACTCAGTGTGAACAAAAGAAGCCCAAGAAAAAAATCAGGTACGTATTTCAGTTTTTTGACAAACAGCAGGTAGATTCCCAGAAGAAGTCCATTGAATGCTCCTACTGCACTGAAGAAAAATAACATCTGTTGTCCGAAAGTCATGATTGATTAATTTTTTTGATACAAATATATTTACAAACCGGATCGATAGGAACGGACTTTAGTCCGTTCAACTTATAGAGTTCATTCATCTGGCTTTAGCCAAAGCCTATAATAATCTGCAAGAGTAAATTTAATAAATTATTGGATTGAATTTCAGACAGATTGATGTTTTCTTGAAATTAATATGGGTATTTTAAGTTTTGGCTAAAGCCAATGGAATTTTTGTCTATTGGATAACGGGCTAAAGCCCGTTTCTATTGAATGATAAACTTTGTGGATCATATTGCGGAAAAGTTATCTTGATATTGATGAATCTATGAACCTCTTTGCCAACAGATTAAGATCCGTTTCTATTGATATTAATTTATTAAAGTATTAAATTAATTTCACGCAGATCTTTGTGCCGTATTTTTGGTCTGGTTAAATCGTGTTATTTGTGAAAAAATATTAGTGGAATTCGTGTTTAAGATCTCCCACAGCTAATCTCATTGCTTATATCCTAGCCCCGATAGAAACGGTTACCCCGCAACATGCGCCGGAAATGCAGAGGCGTGAGGAGTACGAGTGGATAGCGGGAAATAGCTCCTAATCATTAAAAACAAAAAATCCCAAAGCAAGCCTTGGGATTCTTTTATGGTATAAGCAAATATTATCTGCTTGCGATGTCGATGTAGTTTCTTTCCTGAGCACCTTGGTAAACCTGTCTTGGTCTTCCGATTGGGTCTCCTTTCAATCTCATTTCTTTCCACTGAGAAATCCATCCTGGAAGTCTTCCTAATGCAAACATTACAGTAAACATTTCTGTAGGAATTCCTAACGCTCTGTAGATAATACCAGAGTAGAAGTCTACGTTTGGATATAGTTTTCTTTCTACGAAGTACTCGTCTTCAAGAGCTACTCTTTCTAACTGCATTGCAATGTCAAGAGCTTTATCCTGGATTCCTAATGCTTTAAGGATGTCGTCAGCAGCTTTCTTGATGATTTTTGCTCTTGGGTCGAAGTTTTTGTATACTCTGTGTCCGAATCCCATTAGACGGAAGCTATCTCCTTTGTCTTTCGCTTTAGCCACATATTTAGATACGTCACCACCATCTTTCTCGATAAGCTCAAGCATTTCGATTACAGCCTGGTTAGCACCACCGTGAAGTGGTCCCCAAAGTGCAGATACTCCAGCAGAGATAGACGCGAAAAGACCTGTGTGAGCAGACCCTACCATTCTTACTGTAGAAGTAGAACAGTTTTGCTCGTGGTCAGCGTGAAGGATTAATAATTTATCTAGTGCATTTACTACTACCGGATCGATTTCGAAATCAGCGTTTGGTAATCTGAATGCCATTTTGTAGAAGTTTTCTACGTAGTTTAGGTTGTTGTCTCCGTGGTTTAATGGTAAACCTTGAGTTTTTCTGTAAGTCCAAGCACAAAGGTGAGAGAACTTAGCGATCATCAGCTCAGCAGCGTGATCCATTTCTTCTTTAGAGTTTACGTTAACGGCTTTCGGGTTGAAGGCTGTCAAAGCAGAAGTTAAAGAAGATAAAACTCCCATAGGGTGAGCAGAACGAGGAAAAACATCAATGATTTTTTTCATTTCGTCTGCGATGAAGTTATATTTTTTAATGTTGTTGTCGAAAGAAGTAAATTGATCCTGAGTAGGTAATTCTCCATGTAATAAAAGATACATTACTTCTGTGAAGTTAGATTTTTCAGCAATCTGCTCGATTGGATAACCTCTGTAGAATAATTCTCCTTTATCTCCGTCTAAGTAAGTGATGTCGCTAATAGTAGCTCCTGTATTTTTGTAACCTAAATCCAGAGTGATCAAACCTGTCTGGTCTCTTAATTTTGAAATATCAATCCCTCTGTCTCCGATAGTACTATCCACGATTGGATATTCATATGAATTACCGTCGTAATTCAATATTACTTTGTTGTCTGACATTATTTATTTATTTTTTTTAAATATACCACTTTCCATAAAATACGGCAAACAAAAATTATCGCTTGCCGTTATTTATAAATTCAATTATCTTTTAATTTTAAATGCTTCTAAACCTGGGAAAATTGCAGTTTCACCAAGAGCTTCTTCAATTCTTAGTAACTGGTTGTATTTCGCCATTCTGTCTGATCTTGAAGCGGAACCTGTTTTGATCTGTCCACAGTTCATAGCTACTGCTAAATCAGCGATGGTAGAATCTTCAGTTTCTCCTGATCTGTGAGACATTACGGAAGTGAACTTGTTGTTCTGAGCCATCTGTACTGCTGCCATTGTTTCAGAAAGGGAACCAATCTGGTTTACTTTTACAAGGATTGAGTTAGCAATTCCTTCTTTTACTCCTCTTGATAATCTGTCAACGTTTGTTACAAATAAGTCATCACCTACCAACTGTACTCTGTCACCGATTTTATCAGTTAACATTTTCCATCCTTCCCAGTCATCTTCCTGCATACCGTCTTCGATAGAAATGATTGGATATTTAGCCGCTAATTCTGCAAGGTAAGAAACCTGCTCTTCTCTTGATCTGTGCGCTCCTTTGTCTCCTTCGAATTTTCTGTAATCGTAAGTACCGTCTTTGTAGAATTCTGAAGCGGCACAGTCTAATGCCAACATGATGTCGTCACCTGGCTTATAACCTGCTTTTTCGATTGCCTGAAGTAAAGTATCCAAAGCGTCCTCAGTACCGTTGAAAGTTGGAGCAAAACCTCCTTCGTCTCCTACTGCTGTAGAAAGACCTCTTCCTTTAAGGATCGACTTAAGGTTGTGGAAAATTTCTGTTCCTTTTCTCAATGCGTGAGAGAAAGAATCAGCTTTTACCGGCATAATCATGAATTCCTGGAATGCGATAGGAGCATCTGAGTGAGAACCACCGTTGATTACATTCATCATTGGTACAGGAAGGGTGTTTGCATTTACCCCACCTACATATTTGTAAAGAGGCATTCCCAGTTCTGCAGCTGCAGCTCTTGCCACTGCTAAAGAAACTCCAAGGATTGCATTGGCACCAAGATTTCCTTTGTTAGGCGTTCCGTCAAGGTCACGCATAATCTGGTCGATATAGTTTTGCTCGAAAACCGGCTGCCCAACTAAATTCTCTGCAATTACTTCTTTTACATTTTCAACAGCTTTCAAAACTCCCTTTCCCTGATATTCTGAACCACCGTCACGTAATTCCACAGCTTCGTGTTCACCTGTAGACGCTCCTGAAGGTACAGCTGCACGCCCCATTGCTCCATTTTCTGTGAATACATCTACTTCGATGGTAGGATTACCTCTGGAATCTAAAATCTGTCTTGCTTCTATGTAAGAAATTGCACTCATTTTTTATTTTTTTTAGTTTATACAAATTTAATCAAAATTTAACTTTTAGGGGTATTCCGTGAGGATCTTTTTGAAATAAATCCAAGTTAAATTTTAGTTAATTTATATTATGATAAACGCAGTAATTTTATTCATAGAATACATCCGTTTGGAAATGTCAGTTCCCAATAAAAATGTCTCCAAATATTGATGAATAATTGGAGACATCGGTCTTTAAATCCATTGAAAAATCTAAAGAATAGGGTCATTAGTTTTTAATCGTTAAGCTATTGCCTATTGGGTGATGGGGCCAGAAGCCCTGCCAAAGTACCAATTGCTCCGGAAGAGATGGCTGTACATATGGTAATCACTTCAACCTTAATTCCTCCTTTTATTATTGAAAGCACAAAGACTCCAATAATAATCATCAGGATTACCAGCCCCAGAATAATAACAATCGCCCGGCAAATCCAAATATCATCTTTGGGAGGCAAACCAGAACGTACTGATCTGTGATTTTTATTTGGCTGCCCAGTATTATTTCTGTTGATAAAGGCTCCTCTTACATATTGAAACCTTCCGTTAGCTAAAGTTTCCATGGTTATCAGTTTTATGATATAAAGTTCTGCCAAAAAAACATTCATGTCAATTACCCAAACGGGTGATATTACAAACAAAACAGCACCATTAGAAATGACGCTGTTTATAAAAATTGTATTGATTTATAATGTAACCCTGAAGAGCAGGCTGGTTCCGGTCTTGTCAGATGACAGTACACATTCACCCTTTAATTCCTCCATTCTTCTTTTCATATTCCGAAGGCCATTTCCTTCCTGACATTCTTCAGGAATTCCTATTCCATTATCTGAAATTTCCATGGTAAAAATATTGGCATTCTGGGAAAATGAAAGTTTTAGCTGACTTGCCTGGCTATATTTGTAAGCATTATTAATCGTTTCTTTTAAGCATAAGAACAAATTCCTTCGCTGCTCTGTAGAAATAGCTGTTTCTGCAATAATTCCCTTACATTCTGAATGCAGTACTATTTTTGTTTTTTTCAGAAAATTCCCGGCATACAATGTAGTATAATCCATAAAACGCTCTAATGTGTCATTTCCAGAATTCAGACTCCAAAGCATTTCCCGCATAGAAATATTCATTTCTTCTGAAGTTTTCAGCAGTTCGTCAATATCATTCTGGAGCTCTGCATCTTCAGCTCTCTGCCTTAGAAATTCTGCCTGAAGCTTCAGTGCAGAAATACCTGCCCCAAGGTCATCATGCATATCATGGGAAATACGTTCTCTTTCCTGCTCTATTGATCTTTGTTTTTCGAGTTCTTTTTGGAGGAGCTGGTTTTGGTATTCAGCTTCTTTGAGTTGTTTTTCTTTTAAATGCAACAACTGTTTCCGGTTATAGATGAGAACAACAAAAATAAGGAACCCTACAAACAACATCATTATGCTTATTGCTGTTATATATACGATCTTTATTTCGATGGGCAGATTGTTCATTGTTTACAAAATAAACTACGTAAAAATAATAAATAGGTTGTGATATTTATAAAGGTAAAAATATGAGAAATTTTTGTTAAAAAATCACGATCAGTATTGTTAAAAAAATACATAGGAAGCATTCTGAAAATATAGAAAACAGCCCAAAATAATAAAGAACTGCTCAACCAGAAAAAGCGTAGATCTAAAATATTATTTTCTTCATCTACGCTCGAAATCTTTTTATATAACCAAAACAAAGCAATAAAAATTAAGAATACAGAGTAAAAATATCCAGTAGAAATAGAATATTCTTTCTCAGAAAAAGAGTTTAAAATAATAAAACTACTTACTGTAAGAAAAATAAGCGTAGCAGTCTTAATAATATTACTGTTATTAATTTCTTTATAATAAATATATCCAAAATAAGCGATACAAAATAAATCCAAATAGCTATATATCCTTGACGTGATTATCTTCATTTCAACAGCAATCATGATTTCAATCACTAAAGTAATTCCGAAATAAAGAAAAAAAAATTGCTTCCACAGCCTTTTATACACTATGGAAACAATAAAATTTATATTGATTATATTATAATATATAATGTCTGGTATAGTCATATTTAACAGTTTCCTGGAGGGCAAAGACCGTTTCTGTCATAAACCCCAACATCTTCAAATGGGGTAAAATCCGTTCCATTATATTTTCCCAATATCATGATAAAAGTTAATCTGTATTTATAAACATCACTTGCCATATGAATTGCCGGATAACATGCAATTCCTATGTTTAGTGTAGGATCCTCGGCTTGTTTTTCCACGCATTTATTATAAACAGCATCTGCCAGTGTAAATCGTTTCGTATTACTTTCTGTAGGATCATTTAGCTGTTTTTGAATATATGCGTCTAATTTACTCTTCAATGCGTTATTATAAATATTTCTATTACTAAAAAAATCTGCCCGTTCTATTTCAATTTTATTATCACAATTACTAATAATATAATATTTCCCTTCCTTATCTTCAGTCATAAAAACTATGCCCTCTTCTCCTTCTCCTAAAAATATGTGAACTTCAGTTTCATTTAAAAAAATATCGTCGGCAACTGATTTTTTAATCATTATCGGTTTCTCATATTGATCTTCTACCAATTGGCTGTACGTGTTCACCATTTTAAAAGCCGGTCCTGCAGGAAACTCACTAGTAACCGGTATTAAAACTTCTTGCCCATTTTTTTTTACAATAAAGCCTTTATAAACATTTATACCATGAAGCTGATGAAGCTCCTGAGGAACATCGTACTCTTTAATAATAGGGGTATCCCCTAAAATTAATCCTGCGATTTTTTGATCATAGATTTTGATTTTGCTCCAGTCAATGTCGCTTGCGGTAAGCTTTAGATTTTTTGTACTCATGATTTCTTAGTTTTTGAAATTGTTAAATTTATTTATTGCTTCTACTTTGTTGCTGACATGCAGCTTTCTGTAGATATTGCCAACGTGTTTTTTTACCGTATCGATACTGATGAACGTTTTATCAGCAATTTCTTTGTACAGAAGTCCTTGTGAGAGGAGTTCAAGAATTTCCTTTTCACGTTCGGTAAGTTCATCAAAACCTTTGATTTCGGGGAGTTTCTTTTCGAAATGTTTAAGAACTCTCCTGGCAATAGAAAAACTCATAGGAGCCCCGCCACTATGGACATCCCGGATAGACGAAAGGATTTTATCCATGCTTTCTCCTTTTACGAGATAGCCCATAGCACCAGCTTTTAAAGAATTAAAGATTTTTTCATCATCCTCAAAGCTTGTACACATGATGAATTGGGTATCCGGCATATCCTTTCTGAGTTTCTCAATAATTTCTATTCCGAGCATATCCTGAAGCTGAATGTCCATCATGACAACATCCGGGGAAATTTCAGAAAGATTTTTAAGCGCAGTATTTCCATCGAAGAACTGAGCAACTACCTTCATATCTTTTTGGTAATTGATCACCTTCTTCAACGCATTGTTGTAGTTCTTTTCGTCTTCTACTATGGCGATGGAAATGCTCATGT
Organism: Chryseobacterium sp. FR048; assembly: GCF_056844665.1. Classification (NCBI taxonomy): domain Bacteria; kingdom Pseudomonadati; phylum Bacteroidota; class Flavobacteriia; order Flavobacteriales; family Weeksellaceae; genus Chryseobacterium; species Chryseobacterium sp. FR048. Next base: position 67,890 of record NZ_JBXDSE010000005.1, read on the forward strand.
CATTTTTGTTTGAAGCAAATTTCAACAGAAAACAGATAAGAATCAATTACACCTTTGTGTAATCTTAATATTTTGAGTGTTTGTTTATGGTCAGTTTTTAGTCTATTAAATTTAATCAATTTTCCATTGCAAAAGTCAGTTTCATTTAAATAAATCATCAATTATTTTGCAAGTTGATCCAGGATCGGATGATCAATACTGCTGACTGAATTCGGGGATTGAATCTGCTCAAAGATCTGAATAAGATTCTTTCCTTTTTTCAGCCATACTCCGGGAATATAAAGTGTTTGCTGCGGACCTGCTTTACTCCAGTATCTTCCAAGATTCTTTCCATTGATGAAAACAATCCCTTTTCCAAAATTCCGCATATCCAGAAAAGTATCTCCTGTTTCATTCAGGTTAAATTCTGCTTCCTGAATGATGGGCGAACCATCGATCATTTTTTTAGTATTGGAAATATGTTTTGGAAACTGATTGAAAGGCAGAGGAAACATCTCCCAATTCCCGGTGATGTCAGCCTGATTTATTTTTACAGGTTCTATAATTCCTTTTAAATTATGAACAATCTCAGCTCCATAATTGATCCTGCCCATATTTTCTACCAGAATATCCAACTGATCCCCGGACTTAAGATCGATTTCAAGATCATATTTTTTGTGAATCCTGTTAAGCTCACCTTTCCAAACTCCATTTACATAGATATTGGCATAGTCTCTTAATCCTTTTATTTCCAATAATCCTTTATGAGCCTTATCAAATTTTCTTCGGTATAAAACATATCCGTTTCCGATATTCAGATCCTCAAAAGTAAGAGGCTGATCTTTTATAACAGGTTTTATCCTGGCAATAACATCAAAAAGGCTGCTTGTTTTTGAAAACTCAATATTGGGGATGGTGATCACTTTTGTTGGTTGGGGAATTTCAGGAAGCTTACCGTTATGGATCTTCTCAAAAATTTCCCTTAAAGCATGGTACTTTGGAGTTGCCCAGCCTGATTCACTGATAGGCGCATCATAATCGTAGCTGGTAAGATCCGGCTGGATGTCAAATTCCTTATTATAATTGGCTCCACTTGTAAAACCAAAGTTGGTTCCTCCATGAATCATATAGTAATTGAAAGAAATTCCATTCTTTATATACAAGTCTGTCTGCTTCACTACTTCTTCAGTGGATACCTTTACAAAAGGCTCTGCCCAATGATCCAGCCATCCCGGATAATATTCAGCAACCATATAAGGTCCCTTCCCTCCGTTATATTCGTTAATGCTTTTCCTGAGGACTTCAATATCACTTTCACCGTTGGCAGTAGGTAAAGCTCCTTCGATAGAACCTCCTTTAAAAAGTGAACTGCCATCTGAAGTAAATAATGGAACCGAGATACCGCCTTTCAAAAGCATATCTTTTATTTTATGACTGTATTTCCGATGCTCTTCTAATGGAATATCCTTCCTTTGGGCCACATAAGATCCAAACTCGTTTTCAGCCTGCACCATGATAATCGGGCCGCCATTATTAATCTGTAAGGGAACAATCTGCTTCGACAGCTGACTGATATACTTTTCACATTCTTCCAAAAAAGCCTTATTGTCTCTTCTTATTTCTAAACTCTTATTCTTCTGCAGCCACCAGGGATAACCGCCGAACTCCCATTCTGCACAAACATAAGGGCCAGGACGAATGATGACATATAAACCTACCTCCTGTGCTGTTTTTATAAATCTCCGTAAGTCTTTTTCTCCTGAAAAATTCCATTTACCGGGAGCTTCTTCGTGATAATTCCAGAAAACATACGTAGTCACCGTATTCAATCCCATTGCTTTCATCATCTGCAGCCGATGTTTCCAATATTCAGATGGAACTCTGGGATAATGCATTTCTCCTGAATAGATCGTAAATGGCTTTCCGTTCAATAAAAAATGGCCCTCTTTTATTTCAAAATTCCCTTTTTGGGAAAATGCTGAATTGGCCAGGAAAACCAAAAGAATTATATATAAATATCGGCTAAAATTTCTCATATTAGAAGGCATGATTTTTGTAAAATTAAAGAATAAAAATCATATTGAATATCAAATAAAATAATCATGAGAAAAAGTATTTTAGTACTTGGAGCAGTACTTACCTTAACAGTTATTGGCTGCAAAAAAAGTGAAAGCGGAAACAAAAGCGTTATCAAAACAGACAGCTCATCAACCGTCATTACAGACACCAACGGAAAAATAGATTCTGTAACGCAAAGTTCGTCAACGGTAGACATCAATGGACAAAAAACTGAAAAAACCGATTTTGTTTATAAAGCTACAGACGGAACACTGGTAAAAGTAGTATTCAAAAATGATCCAAAAGAAAATACGGTAGCGATTACCAGCAACAAAAAGACATTTACCCTTCCAAAATCTGAAACGAAAGGGGATGAAACGATCTATAAAAAAGATGATATGACTGCAAGAGTAAAAGGCGACAGTCTTCACCTTGAGCAGGGTAATAATATCATTGAACTGAAAAGAACCAAAATATAAAACAAAAATGTCCCTCGGATTTGAGGGACATTTCTTTTTCAAATATCATCAGGCTAGACCTTCGTCAGCAGGTCACCATTAATCCAGCCATATACCGGCTCTTCATCTTTTGGGGTTGTTAATAAAACATACACATAGAACCATCCTAGTTTACTTTTGATAAATTCTACTTCAGTATCCTTATTAAGCTGTACGATCGGATCAAATTCAGCACCCGGTCCTTTCCTTATATTGATATTGTTTGCCGTGACTTTATAAATGTCTGCAGAGTCATCTTCTCTTCCGAATAATTTTGATCTAAAGCTTTCCATAGGAAATGCCGGTCCCGGATCATTTTTCCTAAAAGGGGCAATATCATCATGTCCCAGAATACCTTTAATATTATAAGTTTCCATCAGCAGCTTGCATACCTGAAAACAAACCTCAAGTTGTTTTTCAGTAAAGCTATGCCAATAAGATGTCGTGTTCTCATGTTTATGCTTGGCTGCCACTACAACATCTTTTGAATATTCTTTTTCAAACCATGCATAAAATCTGTCATTCACTTTGGTAAGTTTTCCGGGATTCTCCAGCTCTATACCAATAGAAAAATCATTGAACCCTGATCTGTCAGACCAACGACTTCTTCCGGCATGCCATGCTTTTCGGTTAAATTCAACCATTTGAGTAATCCTTCCGTCTCTGTCTATAATAACATGAGCGGAGGCTTTCGCCATAGGATCCTGAAACCAGTTTATAGAATTTTCAACACCGCGGTCTGCTGTAAAATGAATGATAATGTATTCCGGAACAATAATTCCCTCTTTATTGAGCGTTTCTATAAAATTAACACTCTCGCCGGAAATTGTTTTTCCTAACTTATCTTTTACGATGATCATGAAGAAGTTTTTTTTTAAGGCTTCAAATTTATTCTAAAAAAATAAATTAAACGTCAAAGAAATGAAGAAAATAATCAATAATAAACATAATTTTCTTTATTATTCAACTATTAAGTTCTGATTGATGTGCTTAAATAATCATTACGACTGTTTTATGAACTCTTAACAAAATAGTATTTTAGCTTTTTTCGAGTTTCTCTTTTATAATATTAGTATTTACCGGGCTCTTTTTGGTAAGATATATTGAAAAGGAGCAACAGGAATCGTTCTGATGTCTAAGGTGAAATAAAACAAAAAAACCACCCGGAATCCGGATGGTTTTATTATATCTCTGAATGAATATTATTCTTCAGTTTTCTCTTCAGTAGTGTCAGCTTTAGCTTCTTCTACTGCAGGAGCATCAGCTACCTCTGCTTTCTTAGGAGCAGCAGTTGATCTTCTGCTTCTTCTTGTAGTCTTTTTCTCTTCAGCATTAGGGTTGTAAAGCTCGTTGAAATCTACCAATTCGATAAGAGCCATATCAGCAGCATCACCTGGTCTGAAACCTGTCTTAATGATTCTTGTATAACCACCGTTTCTTTCAGCGATTTTAGGAGCTACAGTTCTGAATAATTCAGCAACCGCAAATTTATTTTGAAGGTAAGAGAATACTACTCTTCTGTTGTGTGTAGTATCTTCTTTTGCTTTTGTTAATAGAGGCTCAACATATACTCTTAAAGCTTTAGCTTTAGCTACAGTAGTGTTGATTCTTTTATGCTCAATTAGAGAACAAGCCATATTAGAAAGTAAAGCACTTCTGTGAGAAGCTGTTCTTCCTAAGTGATTGAATTTTTTACCGTGTCTCATTATTAATTATTTATCAGCGTCTAACTTATATTTTGCAACGTCGAAACCGAAGTTAAGACCTTTTGAATGCACTAATTCTTCTAGTTCTGTCAAAGATTTTTTACCAAAATTTCTGAATTTCATCAAATCAGACTTACTGTAAGAAACCAATTCTCCAAGAGTTTCTACTTCAGCTGCTTTCAGACAGTTTAGGGCTCTTACAGAAAGATCCATATCTGCTAATTTAGACTTAAGAAGTTGTCTTGTGTGAAGTGTTTCTTCGTCATATTGGATAGATGCTTTTACAGCTTCAGTTTCAAGGGTGATTCTCTCATCAGAGAATAGCATGAAGTGATAAATTAATATCTTAGAAGCTTCTGTTAAAGCATTCTGAGGGCTGATAGACCCGTCAGTTTCTATATCTAATACAAGTTTTTCGTAGTCTGTTTTTTGCTCTACACGATAATTTTCAATGCTGTATTGTACTTTCTTGATCGGCGTGAAAATAGAGTCGATAGCAATAGTTCCTACAGGAGCATTGTTTGACTTATTTTGTTCAGAAGGAACATACCCTCTTCCTTTTTCAATATTGAAAGTAATTTCGAAAGTTACATCACTGTTTAGGTTACAAATCACTAAATCTGGGTTAAGAACCTCAAATCCATTGATAGATTTTCCTAAATCACCAGCAGTAATAACCGTCTGACCTGAAACTTTAGCAACAACCTGCTCGTTAGCCTGGCCTTCTGCTGCAGCTTTTAATCTTACCTGCTTAAGGTTAAGAATAATTTCGGTAACGTCTTCGATTACTCCTGGAATAGTTGAAAATTCGTGCTCTACACCTTCTATTTTGATAGATGAAATAGCGTATCCTTCCAGAGAAGAAAGCAACACTCTTCTCAAAGCATTACCGATTGTAAGCCCGAAACCTGGTTCTAAAGGTCTGAATTCAAATTGACCTTTAAATTCATCAGAGTTAAGTAAAATTACTTTATCGGGTTTTATGAATTGTAAAATTGCCATATTATTGGGTTGAGCAAAAATTTGATTAAAAAATTATTTAGAGTAAAGTTCGACGATAAGGTTTTCCTTAATGTCCTCCGGAATCTGGATTCTTTCAGGAGCAGAAATGAAAGTACCTTCTTTCTTCTCATCGTTGAATTGTAACCACTCATAGTTTGACTTAGAAGCCAATGCATTGGTAACAACTTCAAGAGACTTAGACTTTTCTCTTACAGCGATTACATCACCAGCTTTTACCAAGTAAGAAGGGATATTAAGAATCTCTCCGTTCACAGTGATGTGTCTGTGAGAAACCAATTGTCTTGCACCAGATCTAGTTTTAGCAAAACCTAATCTGTATACAACGTTATCCAATCTTGATTCACAAAGTTGTAATAGAACTTCCCCTGTTACCCCTTTACTTCTGTGTGCTTTTTCAAATAAGTTAGCAAACTGTCTTTCTAAGATACCGTAAGTATATTTAGCTTTTTGTTTTTCAGCTAACTGAACTGCGTATTCTGATTTTTTAGCACCTCTTCTTTTGTTAGGACCGTGTTGTCCTGGCGGTTGGTTTTTTCTTTTTTCGAAGTTTTTGTCATCTCCGTAGATTGCAGCACCAAACTTTCTAGCAATCTTAGTTTTAGGTCCAATATATCTTGCCATAATGGGTAAATTCTAAAAATTAAACTCTTCTTCTTTTTGGTGGTCTACATCCGTTGTGTGGCATTGGAGTCACATCAACGATTTCGCTAACTTCAATTCCTGAATTGTGGATTGATCTGATAGCAGATTCTCTACCTGCACCTGGACCTTTCACAAACACCTTTACTCTTCTTAAACCAGCTTCGTGAGCTACAGCAGAGCAATTTTCAGCTGCCATCTGAGCAGCAAATGGAGTATTCTTTTTAGAACCTCTGAAACCCATTTTACCGGCAGAAGCCCAAGAGATAACCTCTCCGTTTTTATTTGTTAAAGAAATGATGATGTTATTGAAAGAAGCTTGAATATGTGCTTCACCAATAGCTTCAACTTTTACTTTTCTCTTCTTAACTACTTTAGTTTGTTTTGCCATAATTCCTAACGATTATTTACTAGCTTTTTTCTTGTTAGCAACAGTTTTTCTCTTTCCTTTTCGGGTTCTAGAGTTGTTTTTCGTTCTCTGGCCTCTTAAAGGTAATCCAAGTCTGTGACGTATTCCTCGTTGGCATCCTATGTCCATCAATCTCTTGATGTTCAATTGCACTTCAGATCTTAATTCTCCTTCTACTTTTACGTTTTCTAAGATATAAGTTCTGATTGCAGCCAATTCATCGTCATTCCATTCGTTGACTTTCTTGTCTTCGCTGATACCGGCAGCTTTAAGGATTTCAGAAGAAGTACTTCTTCCAACACCATAAATGTAAGTTAAACCGATAACTCCTCTTTTGTTTTTTGGTAAATCAATACCTGCAATTCTCGCCATAATTTAATTAACCTTGTCTTTGTTTAAATTTTGGGTTCTTCTTGTTGATTACGAATAGTACACCTTTTCTGCGTACGATTTTGCAATCAGCGCTTCTTTTTTTAATTGATGCTCTTACTTTCATTTTGATAGTATTTATTTTTTACAAATGCCAAATGGAATGAGAATTCCATTTGGCTAATTTGTTTTAATATCTAAATGTGATTCTCCCTTTTGTTAAATCATAGGGAGACATTTCTAGTTTTACCTTATCACCAGGTAAAAGTTTAATATAATGCATTCTCATTTTACCAGAAATATGAGCAATAAGGATATGCCCATTCTCTAGTTCTACACGGAACTGGGCGTTCGAAAGTGCTTCCGTAATAACGCCATCTTGTTCAATATGTTTTTGTTTTGCCATAAATTAATATCCAGTCGTTCTTGACAATTTAGACTGCATTAAGCCATCATAGTGATGGTTCAGCAGATAAGTATTGATCTGTTGAACTGTATCTAAAATTACACCCACCATAATCAATAGTGACGTTCCCCCGAAAAATAGGGCAAACGCATCTGTCTGAACAAAGCTTCCATGCACAATTGCTGGAAGGACTGCAAAGATAGATAAAAAAATTGCACCTGGCAAGGTAATTTTTGATAAAATATCATCTAAATAGTCAGCGGTCTCTTTTCCGGGTCTTACTTTCGGTACTAAACCTCCGTTTCTCTTTAAATCATCAGCCATCTGGTTTACCGGAATAGTAATTGCAGTATAGAAAAATGAGAAGATAATAATTAATAGCGCAAACAATACATTGTACTGCCAGCTAAAAACATTCTTGAAACCTGCAAGAAAAGTGTTAGACTCATCGAATTTTGTTAATAATCCTGGTACGAACATCAATGCCTGAGCAAAGATAATCGGCATTACACCAGCAGCATTTACTTTCAATGGAATCCATTGTCTTGCGCCCTGCATAAGATTTCTGTTTACACCTCCTCTTGCTTGAGCTCTGCTTACATACTGAATTGGAATTTTTCTAACAGCTACTGATAAGATCACTGCTAAAAGAACTACCAACATCCAGAATAATACTTCAATAAGGATCATGATAGATCCCATTCCTCCTTTTCCGTTCTGCACGGCCATCTCCTGTACGAATGCCTCAGGTAATCTTGAAAGGATCCCCACCATAATAAGGATAGAGATACCATTTCCGATTCCCTTATCGGTAATCTTTTCACCTAACCACATTGCAAATACTGAACCACCTACCAAGATTACAATACTTGGCAGCCAGAACATGATTGAATTGGGTTCTACAAAATATGCAGATTGGAACTGAGCATACGGTAAGAATAATTGAGTAATAGAAGTTAAGTAAGAAGGTGCCTGTACCAGACAAACCCCGATCGTTAACCATCTTGTAATTTGGTTCAATGTATTTCTACCTGACTCTCCATCTTTCTGAAGCTTCTGAAGATAAGGAATAGCCATCCCCATCAACTGAACAATAATAGAAGCAGAAATATAAGGCATGATACCTAACGCCATTACGGAAGCGTGGCTGAAAGCCCCCCCCGTAAACGACGAAAGCAAGCCAAGGAGACCTGCTCCTTGCTTGTTACCGCCTTGATTTTTATAATGCTCTAAGAGATCTCCCACCTCTGCAAGGTTAATTGCGGGAAGTGAGATATAAGATGCGAATCTATACACAAGGATAATCCCTAAAGTGAAGAGAATTTTATCTCTAAGTTCTTTAAGACTCCAAATATTTTTAAGTGTTTGTATAAATTCTTTCATTAGTAAGTATTATAAGGTAATTGCTTTTCCACCTGCTTTAGCAATAAGCTCTTCAGCAGATTTCGTGAATTTATCAGCAGAGATTGAAACCGCAGATTTCAATTCTCCTCTACCCATAATTTTCACTAATTCGTTTTTAGAAACGATACCGTTTGCTACTAAAACTTCTTTCGTGATTTCTCCAGTGATGGATTTGTTCTCGATTAAAGTTTGGATAGTATCAAGGTTAACACCTCTAAACTCTTTTCTGTTTACGTTTTTGAATCCGAATTTCGGTAATCTTCTTTGTAAAGGCATCTGTCCACCTTCGAAACCGATTTTCTGAGAATAACCAGCTCTAGCTTTTTGACCTTTGTGTCCTTTTGTTGAAGTACCTCCTTTTCCAGAACCCTGACCTCTACCAATTCTCTTTGAGTTGAAAGTAGATCCTGCAGCTGGTTGTATGTTATTTAAATTCATTTTAATTTCTCTTTTATAAAATTATTTTTGAACTTCAAGTAAGTGACCTACAGCAGCGATCATTCCTAAGATAGAAGGAGTAGCTTCGTGCTCTACAACTTGGTGAAGTTTTTTTAATCCTAATGCTTCAAGCGTTCTCTTTTGGGTTTTTGTTCTACCAATAGCGCTTCTTACTTGCTTTACTTTAATTGTTGCCATTGTTTTAATTATTAACCGTTAAACACTTTACTTAGAGAAATTCCTCTCATTCTAGCAATCTCTTCAGGTCTTCTGATGTCTAATAACGCTTTGAAAGTAGCTTTCACTACGTTGTGAGGGTTAGAAGATCCTTTAGATTTTGAAAGGATATCGTGAATACCAGCAGATTCCAATACCGCTCTTACCGCACCACCGGCGATAAGTCCTGTACCGTGAGAAGCAGGTCTTAAGAAGATATCTGCACCACCGTATCTAGCAGTAGTTTGGTGAGGGATAGTGTGGTTCATTACAGGAACTTTCACAAGGTTTTTCTTAGCGTCTTCAACTGCTTTAGCAATTGCAGAAGCAACCTCTTTAGATTTTCCTAATCCGAAACCGATAACACCTTCTTCATTTCCTACTACAACAATAGCAGAAAATCCGAAAGCTCTACCTCCTTTTGTTACTTTTGTTACTCTGTTAACAGCTACGAGACGATCTTTTAATTCTAATCCTCCCGGTTTTACTCTTTCTATATTATCTAGTCCTAACATATTTTCCGAAATTTAATGATTAGAATTTAAGTCCTCCTTCTCTTGCACCGTCAGCTAGAGCTTTTACTCTACCGTGGTATACGAATCCGTTTCTGTCAAATACAATACTTTCGATTCCTGCAGCGATAGCTTTAGCAGCGATAGCTTTACCAACAGCAGCAGAAACTTCAGTCTTAGTACCTTTAGCGTCTACACCTTTTTCTCTAGAAGAAGCAGATGCTAGCGTTGTACCATTTTTATCGTCGATTAACTGAGCGTAAATTTCCTTATTACTTTTGTATACAGATAATCTTGGCAATTCAGAAGAACCAGAGATTTTCCCTCTTACTCTTCTTTTGATTCTTATTCTTTTTTCTAATTTACTTAATGCCATAATACTTATAATTTATTAAGCAGATTTACCAGCTTTACGTCTAACAATTTCTCCTACGAATTTCACACCTTTTCCTTTGTATGGTTCAGGCTTTCTGAAAGAACGGATCTTTGCAGCTACCATCCCTAGAAGTTGGTTGTCGTGAGACGTTAAAGTAATAATTGGGTTTTTACCTTTTTCAGTCAATGTATCTACTTTTACTTCGTTTGGAAGTTCCAATACGATACCGTGAGAGAATCCTAAAGCTAGCTCAAGTTTTTGACCTGCGTGTGCTGCTCTATATCCTACCCCTACTAGTTCAAGTTTCTTTTCGAAACCTGCACTTACACCAACAATCATGTTGTTGATTAACGCTCTGTATAAACCGTGAAGCGCTTTGTGTTGCTTAGAATCAGATGGTCTGTTTACGTTAAGTTCACCATCTTTTTGTTCTATAGTAATTCCTGCTGTAAGCTCTTGAGAAAGTTCTCCTTTTGCTCCTTTTACAGTTACTACACCTTCGTTTTCAGTGATTGTAACTCCAGCTGGAATTGTTATAATTGCTTTACCAATTCTTGACATTTTCCTCTGATTAAAAATTAATAAACATAGCAGATTACTTCACCGCCTACTTTCTCTTCTCTAGCTTTCTTGTCAGTCATTACTCCTTTAGAAGTAGAGATGATAGAAATACCCAAACCGTTTAGTACTCTTGGAAGTTCAGCAGAACCTTTGTACTGTCTTAAACCTGGTCTTGAAGCTCTTTGAATAGACTTAATAGCAGGTTTGTTAGTTTGCTTATCGTACTTTAAAGCGATTTTGATCACTCCTTGAACAGCGCTATCTTCAAACTTGTAGTTTAAGATATACCCTTGATCAAATAAGATCTTAGTAATCTCCTTTTTGATTTTCGATGCAGGAATTTCCACCACTTTGTGGCCTGCGCTTTGTGCGTTCCTTACTCTTGTTAGGAAATCTGAAATTGGATCTGTTACCATTTTTCTTTTATAAATTATTGGTTAAAGAACAATCAGTTTTGCAAAGACTTGAAGAGTAAAATATCAGACGTCAGAAATCTTCGGTCTGATATTTTTATCTTTAGTATCTGAACAACTTAATTGTTCCGATTTTTTATCTAGTGATTATTACCAGCTAGCTTTTCTTACACCTGGGATAAGACCGTTGTTAGCCATTTCTCTGAAAGTTACTCTGGAAATACCAAACGTTCTCATGTATCCTCTTGGTCTACCTGTTAGTTTACATCTGTTGTGTAATCTTACAGGAGAAGCATTTTTAGGCAATTTTTGAAGTCCTTCGTAATCACCAGCTTCTTTAAGAGCTTGTCTTTTAGCAGCGTATTTAGCAACTAGTGCTTCTCTTTTGCGCTCACGCGCTTTCATTGATTCTTTAGCCATTTCTTAGTTCTTTTTAAATGGTAAACCGAAGTGAGTTAATAATGCTTTAGCTTCTTTATCTGTTTTCGCAGTTGTTACGAAAGTGATGTCCATCCCTTGGATTTTTTTCACTTTGTCAATTACGATTTCAGGGAAGATAATTTGCTCAGTAATACCTAAGTTGTAGTTACCTCTACCATCGAAACCATCTGCTTTGATACCAGAGAAATCTCTAATACGTGGTAAAGCAGAAGAAGTAAGTCTGTCTAAGAACTCATACATTCTCTGAGCTCTCAAAGTTACTTTTGCACCTACAGGCATTCCTTTTCTTAGTTTGAATGCAGCTTCGTCTTTCTTAGAGATTGTACCTACTGCTTTCTGACCTGTGATGTTTGTCAATTCTTCTACAGCATAATCAATGATTTTCTTATCTGCAGTAGCATCTCCTAAACCTTGTGATACAACGATTTTCTCTAATCTAGGTACTTGCATGATTGACTTGTACCCGAATTCTTCCATCATTGCAGGAACAATTGTCTCTTTATATGCTTTTTTGGGTCTTGCTATAAATTCCATGTTAATTCAAATTATAAAGTTTCACCCGTTTTTTTGTTAATTCTTACTTTCTTATCTCCTTCGATTTTGTAACCGATTTTGATCGCTTTTCCGTCTTTACCAACTAAAGCTACGTTTGAGATATGAATAGAAGCTTCTCTTTCAACGATTCCTCCTTGAGGGTTTGAAGCTGAAGGCTTAACGTGCTTTTTGATGATGTTAAGTCCTGCAACAATTACTCTAGGGTCTCTTCCTTCTTTCTTGATCACTTCAATAACTTCACCAGTCTTACCTTTGATATCTTTCTTACCAGTAGTAATGATTACGTTATCTCCTCTTTTTATTTTTAACTTTGACATTTCTTTAAAAAATTTTAAAAATTAAAGTACTTCAGGAGCTAATGAAATGATTTTCATATATTCTTTGTCTCTCAACTCACGAGCAACCGGTCCGAAAACACGCGTTCCTCTCATTTCTCCCGCTGCGTTTAGTAATACACAAGCATTGTCGTCGAATTTGATGTATGAACCATCTTTTCTTCTTACTGCTTTTTTAGTTCTTACTACTACAGCTTTAGATACCTGACCTTTTTTTGCGTTTCCTGATGGTGTAGAATCTTTGATCGTAACAACGATTTTATCACCAACTGAAGCATATCTTCTTCTGGTTCCTCCCAGAACTCTGATAACTAGTACTTCTTTTGCACCTGTATTATCAGCAACTTTTAATCTTGATTCTGTTTGTAACATTATTACTTAGCTTTTTCAATGATTCTTACTAATCTCCATCTCTTGCTCTTGCTCAAAGGTCTAGTTTCTTGGATCAAAACTGTATCACCTTCTGTGCATTCGTTGTTCTCGTCGTGTGCAGTATATTTTTTCGTTTTTAGAACGAATTTACCGTACATCGGGTGCTTTACTCTTGTAGTTTCACTAACAACAATAGTTTTTTCCATTTTATTGCTGGAAACCACTCCGATTCTTTCTTTTCTTAAATTTCTATCCATTGTAAAATGAAATTATTGTTTGTTAGTTAACTCAGTGTTTAGTCTTGCGATTGTCTTTCTCAAATCTCTGATTTGAATCGGGTTTTCAATTGGGCTGATCGCATGAGCTAATTTCAATTTAGAATATTGAGCTTTTGCTTCAGTTAATTGAGCTTGAATATCACCCGCGCTTAAATTTTTAATATCAGCTTTTTTCATTGTATTCAAAGATTATAGAGGTTTAACAAAATCGTTAGCAACTACGAATTTAGTAACTACTGGTAATTTCTGTGCTGCAAGTCTAAGAGCTTCTTTCGCTACTTCGTAAGGAACTCCACCAACTTCGAACATAATTTTACCTGGTTTTACTACAGCTACCCAGTATTCAACAGCACCTTTACCTTTACCCATCCTTACTTCGGCTGGTTTCTTAGTAATTGGCTTATCCGGGAAGATTTTGATCCATAGTTGACCTTCTCTCTTCATATATCTTGTCGCAGCGATACGAGCCGCTTCAATTTGTCTAGCTGTGATCCAAGCTCCTTCCGTTGCTTTGATCCCAAAAGTTCCGTATGCAAGTTGACTACCTCTTTGGGCATTCCCCTTCATCTTCATCTTGTGAACTCTACGGAATTTGGTTCTTTTTGGTTGTAACATAATTTCTAAATTTTAGATTTTAGATTTTAGATTTTAGATTTTTTTTAATTTTAAAAAAGTAACGGTAATTTAAAATTCAAAATTTCTAATCTAAAATTTTAATTATTATTGTTATTGTTGTTGTTTTTTCTAGGTCTTCTGTTGTCTCTGTCTCCTCCTCTGTTTCCTCTGTCTGACTGACCTCCTTTTTTCTGTTGTCCCACTAGTGGAGAAAGTTCTCTTTTACCGTAAACTTCTCCTTTCATGATCCATACTTTTACCCCTAATCTACCGTAAGTAGTGTGAGCTTCTGCCCAGTGGTAATCGATATCAGCTCTGAAAGTAGACAATGGAATTCTTCCTTCTTTGAAAGATTCTGATCTTGCCATTTCAGCTCCGTTCAATCTACCAGAGATTTGAACTTTGATACCTTCAGCACCCATTCTCATAGTACTTGCCATTGCCATTTTAACAGCTCTTCTGTAAGAAATTCTGTTTTCAATTTGCTTAGAAATACTATCAGCAACTAGTACAGCATCTAATTCAGGTCTTTTGATTTCGAAAATGTTGATTTGAATATCCTTACCTGTAAGTTTCTTCAACTCTTCTTTCAATTTATCAACTTCCTGACCTCCTTTACCGATGATCAATCCCGGTCTAGCAGTAGTGATTGTAACTGTTACTAATTTAAGGGTTCTTTCAATATAGATTTTTGAAATACCACCTTTAGATAATCTAGCCTCAAGGTATCTTCTGATTTTGTAGTCTTCAGCGATTCTGTCTCCATAATCGTTTCCACCAAACCAGTTAGAATCCCATCCTCTGATGATACCTAATCTATTACCAATTGGATTTGTCTTCTGTCCCATACCTTGATTAATTTTCTTTATTACCTAAGATTAATGTAACGTGGTTAGATCTTTTTCTGATTCTATACCCTCTACCTTGTGGAGCTGGTCTTAGTCTCTTCAATTGTCTTGCGCTATCCACGAAGATTTCTTTAACGATAAGGTTAGCTTCTTCAATATCCGCACCTTCGTTTTTCACCTGCCAGTTTGCCATAGCAGAAAGAAGTAATTTTTCTAACTTGTTAGAAGCATCCTTCTTAGAATATTTTAGGATATAAAGAGCTTTATCTACCTGCTCTCCTCTAATGATATCAGCAACTAATCTCATTTTTCTTGGAGAAGACGGGCAATTATTTAATGAAGCTTTTACAACGTCTTTGTTAGCTTCTTTTCTTGCGATTGAACTATCTTGTTTTCTTGATCCCATGATTATCTGCTTCCTTTGTTTTTGTTACCACCATGACCTCTGAAAGATCTTGTTGGAGAAAATTCGCCTAACTTGTGACCAACCATGTTTTCTGTAACGTAAACTGGGATAAAAGATTTCCCGTTGTGTACAGCAATAGTTTGTCCTACGAAGTCCGGAGAGATCATAGATGCTCTAGACCAAGTTTTGATAACTGTCTTCTTACCAGACTCTATATTTGCCTGAACCTTCTTATCTAAAGTATGATGAATGAACGGTCCTTTCTTAAGTGATCTTGCCATAATTATTTTCTTTTAGATACGATGTAACGGTTAGACACTTTGTTTTTCTTTCTAGTTTTGTAACCTTTAGCTGGTTTACCGTTTCTAGATCTTGGGTGACCTCCTGAAGAACGTCCTTCACCACCTCCCATTGGGTGATCAACCGGGTTCATTACAACCGCTCTTGTTCTTGGTCTTCTACCTAACCATCTGCTTCTACCAGCCTTACCTGATACAGTTAATTGGTGATCTGAGTTGGAAACTGATCCAATCATTGCCATACATTCAGTAAGGATCATTCTTGATTCTCCTGAAGGCAATTTGATGATTGCATATTTACCATCTCTAGATGTTAATTGAGCTGAAGAACCAGCACTTCTTGCTAAAATTGCACCTTGACCAGGCTTCATTTCAACACAAGAAATTACAGTACCTAAAGGAATGTTTTTCAACTTCATTGCGTTACCTACATTTGGCTCTACGCTTTCACCAGAAATTACTTTCTGATCAACTTTGATACCGTTTGGAGCGATGATATATCTCTTCTCTCCGTCAGCATACTCTAATAAAGCGATAAATGCAGTTCTGTTTGGATCGTATTCTACAGATTTTACAGTTGCTTCAACGTTTGCTTTGTTTCTTTTGAAGTCAATAATTCTGTATTTCTTTTTGTGTCCACCTCCGGTGTAACGCATGGTCATTTTACCTGTATTGTTACGTCCACCTGACTTTTTAATACCAACAACTAGAGATTTCTCTGGCTTGTTAGTAGTAATTTCCTCAAAATTGTTTACAATTCTGAATCTCTGTCCCGGGGTGATAGGTTTTAATTTTCTAACAGACATTACTATTATTTATAATTAATAATTAATTTACAGCAAAAATATCGATAACCTCACCTTCAGCAAGTTTGATTACCGCTTTTTTCAATTTGTTTGTCTTTCCTACTTGAAGACCTTTTTTAGTGTATTTTGAAGAAACCTTCGGAGCATAAATCATTGTGTTAACGTCTGCTACTTTTACACCGTAAGCTGCTTCAACAGCCTTTTTGATCTCGATCTTATTCGCCTTAGGGTTTACTAAGAAAGAATAAGTACCTCTTAAATCTGTAAGGTAGTTAGCCTTTTCTGAAATAACTGGTTTAATAATAACTGACATGACTTATTTCTTTAAATTTTCCTGGAATTTTTCAACTGCACCTTCTAAGAAAATGATCTCACCAGCGTTTACTAAATCGTAAGAACTGATTTCGTTGAAGTTCATTACTTTAGTTTTAGGTAAGTTTCTTGAAGATAAATACACATTCTTGTTAGCTTCAGGAAGAACGAATAAAGACTTCTTACCGTTAAGTTCCAATGCGTTTAATACATTGATGAAATCTTTAGTCTTAGGAGCTCCAAAGCTCAAATCTTCTAAAACTTTAATGCTGTTGTCTCTCATTTTTTGAGATAAAACAGATTTCTTAGCTAATCTCTTAAGAGCTTTGTTCAATTTGAATCTGTAGTCTCTTGGTTTTGGTCCGAATACTCTACCTCCACCTCTGAAAGTTGGAGATTTAATATCACCATATCTAGCAGATCCAGATCCTTTTTGCTTCTTAAGCTTTTTAGTAGAAGCAGTAATTTCGCTTCTTTCTTTTGCTTTATGAGTTCCTTGTCTTTGTGCAGCAAGGTACTGTTTAACTTCTAAGTAAACCGCGTGCTGATTTGGCTCAATTCCGAATACTGTTTCGTCTAGAGTTACTTTTCTTCCGGTCTCTTTTCCTGATGTATTTAATACTACTAGTTCCATTTTCTGATAATTACATAAGAATTTTTAGCTCCCGGAACAGCACCTTTTACTACTAAAAGATTTTGTTCTTGATCAACTTTTAACACTTGAAGGTTTTGAACAGTTACCTGCTTACCTCCCATTCTTCCAGCCATTCTCATCCCTTTGAATACTCTTGAAGGGTCAGATCCAGCACCGATAGAACCTGGAGCTCTAAGTCTGTTGTGCTGACCATGAGTTGCCTGCATTACACCTCCAAATCCGTGTCTTTTAACAACACCTTGGAAACCTTTACCTTTTGAAGTTCCTGTTACGTCTACATATTCACCTTCGATGAATAGTTGAACATTTACTTCCTCTCCTACTTTAGCATCTGAGAATCCATCGTGGAATTCTACTAATTTAGCTTTAGGAGTAGAACCAGCCTTTTTGAAATGACCAGCTAACGCTTTACCAACGTTCTTCTCACTCTTGTCATCGAAACCTAACTGCACAGCTGTATAACCGTCGTTTTCTAAGGTTCTGACCTGTAAAATCGAGCATGGACCAGCTTGAATAACTGTACAAGGAATGTTTTTCCCTTCTTCGTTAAACAAAGATGTCATACCGATTTTTTTACCAATAATACCTGACATTGTTTATATTATAATAAAATTTATCCTTTATTTTTCCCATTTTTCGGAAGTCTGAAGTGATTTCTACTTTTGATATAGGCACACTACGCTCCTAAAATGAGTGTGCAAATTTATGAATAATTTTGTAACTGACAAATATTTCAATTAAAATATTTTGATTTTTAATCATTTAGATCATTTTCGAAAAACAGAACAGGTTTTGCAAAAAAGAATTCATCATAAAAAATACACTTCACCTCCACCACACTTTTCAGCAACGCTAAGGCTAACTGCAAGACGCAAAAAAAATGCCATAACTACAGGATAATGAAATATTTCGCCACTTTTTCCTTATTTTTTCTGAAATCATAAGATCGCTAACAAAAACACAATCACATCCCGATCTGTCATGATGACAATTTTACCTGCACTCAATAAAAAAACCTTGTGCATTCACAAGGTTTGTATTTCATAACGAGATAAGATGACAAAATCAACACTCGTTTTTCCATCAGCATACATAATATGATGATTCTATTTGATAACACTCACTCCAATTTCTTCCAAATTCAACTGGTCTTCTGATGAAATTCCATTATCCGTAATCAGATAATCGATCTGATCGAGAGATCCGATCTTACCGAAACCTTTTTTATTCAGCTTCGAAGAATCGGCAAGAATAATCGTCTGATCGGCACATTCAATCATCACCTGGTTCAGGTGTGCCTCTGCAGCATTGGAAGTACTGATCCCAAATTCCGGGTCAATACCATCTACTCCCAGGAAAAGTTTATTACAGGAAAACTGCTTGAGAATTCCCTCAGAAATAGAACCTACTATAGAAGTGGAACTTTTCCTCACCTCGCCTCCTAATTGAATGATGTTAATATTGGGATTATTGCAAAGTTCGATAGCCACCCGTAAAGAAGAAGTCAATACCGTAAGCGGACCGAAATTCACCAGCATCCTCGCGAGATAATGCATTGTAGTTCCCGAAGCCAGAATAATACAGTCATTTTCCTGAATCAATGAAAGCGCTGCCCTGGCAATAGCCTGCTTTGCCTCCACATTAATATTTTCCTTTTCTCCAACATTTTTTTCATAAGCATACCTTACCTGCTTACTGGCTCCACCATGATTTCTGAAAAGAAGTCCTAAACTTTCAAGATAGTTCAGATCCTTTCGGATCGTAACCGAAGACACATTAAATTTTTCGCACAGATCCTGAACAAGAACATGTCCTTTCTCGTCAAGCTCTTTCAATATTTCATCATGCCTTGGAATTAGCTTTTCCATTTTATTCGTTTCCTCAAAAGTACCGCTTTTTTTTCGTTCCTTAAAATTTCATTTATTTTCTTTTTGCTTTCATTTTTAATTTATATATTTGAAAACGAAACACAAACGAAACATTTATGAAACGAAACGAAGAACTCAGTAAGTTAACCCATGTAAAAGAATGGGACTTTATTGTCATAGGAGGTGGAGCTAGTGGTTTAGGGTCGGCATTAGACGCAGTAAGCAGAGGATTCAAAACTTTATTGCTTGAATCTCATGACTTTGCGAAAGCAACATCCAGCAGAAGTACCAAACTGGTACATGGCGGAGTAAGATATTTAGCACAGGGAGATGTAGGATTGGTGAAAGAAGCATTGAAAGAAAGAGGTCTTTTGGCTAAAAATGCAGCTCATATTGTAAAAAACCAGTCTTTCATTATTCCTAATTATACATGGTGGGGTGGAATCTATTATAAAATAGGATTATCCGTTTACGATTTCCTTGCCGGAAAACTAAGTTTGGGAAAAACGAAATACATCAGCAAATCGAAAACCGTTGAAAAACTGCCAACGATTGAACAAAATCATCTGATGAGCGGTGTTGTTTATCAGGATGGGCAATTTGATGATGCAAGGTTGGCAATCAACCTTACCCAGACCATTATTGAAAAAGGAGGAACAGCTATCAACTACATGAAGGTAGTGGGTCTTTTAAAAAATGATTCCGGAAAAATCATCGGGGTTACAGCCGAAGATCAGTTCAGCCAGGAACAATACCAGATCCATGGAAACGTGGTCATCAATGCCACAGGGGTATTTACCAATGACATTCTTAATATGAACAACCCTAAGCATGGAAAATTCGTTGTTCCAAGCCAGGGAATCCATTTGGTACTGGATAAATCTTTCCTGAAGAGCGATGATGCGATCATGATCCCGAAAACTTCAGACGGCAGAGTCCTGTTTGTTGTTCCATGGCACGACAGAGCTTTGGTAGGAACCACGGATACTTTATTAAAAGATGAAAGTTTCGAACCTCGTGCTTTGGAAGAAGAGATCAGTTTCGTTTTAAATACCGCAAGACAATATCTGTCTAAAAAACCAACCCGTGAGGATGTAAAATCTGTTTTTGCCGGGCTTCGTCCGCTTGCCGCTCCCAAAGACGGAAGCAAAAGTACTAAAGAGGTTTCCCGAAGCCATAAAGTGGTTACCTCCGACACAGGACTCATCTCCATCATCGGAGGAAAGTGGACCACTTACCGTAAAATGGCAGAGGATACGGTAAATGAAGCGATGAAAGTTCACAGACTGGGAAATACCCCGTCTAAAACGGAACATCTTTCCATTCATGGGAATGTAAAACCTGAACAGGTAGACAGAACCAATCATTTATATGTTTACGGATCAGACATCCCAGCCATAAAAGCATTACAGGAAAGCAACCCACGTTATGCTCAGAAGATCCACCCGGATCATCCTTTCACCGTAGCAGAAATAGTATGGGCCGTAAGACAGGAAATGGCAGAAACTATTGAGGATATTCTGGCCAGAAGAGTACGTCTTTTATTCTTAGATGCAAGAGCAGCGATTGACAGCGCACAAAATGTTTCCAGAATTATCGCTGAAGAAAAAGGATATTCTGAAGAATGGGCACAGAAACAGGAAAATGAATTCATTGATCTGGCGAGAGGTTATTTATTAACTCCTTATTCTCCTAAAGTTATTAACCTAAATTAACACTACCTATATGAATGAAAAACTAATTCTCGCTCTAGACCAGGGAACAACTTCCTCCAGAGCGATTTTATTCAACCACAGTGGAGAGATCAGGTATGTATCTCAGAAAGACTTCAGACAGATATTCCCTACCCCAGGCTGGGTAGAACACGACCCGAATGAAATATGGTCATCACAGATCTCCGTAGCTGCTGAAATTATAGCAAAAGCAGGAATCTCCGGATTGGAAGTAGCCGCCATCGGGATTACCAATCAACGGGAAACTACTGTTGTATGGGATAAAGAAACCGGCGAGCCCATCTACAATGCTATCGTTTGGCAAGATCGTAGAACTTCAAAATACTGCGATGAGCTGAAAGAACAGGGGCATGCTGAAACCATCAAAGAAAAAACAGGACTTGTACTGGATGCCTACTTCTCTGCCACCAAACTGAAATGGATTCTCGACAATGTAGATGGAGCAAGAGAAAAAGCAGAAGCCGGAAAATTATGCTTCGGAACCGTTGATACATGGCTTGTCTGGAAACTTACCCGTGGCAAAATGTTCATCACCGATGTATCCAATGCCAGCAGAACAATGCTCCTGAACATCCATACCCTGGAATGGGACGATGATCTTTTGGAATTATTCAACATTCCTAAAGCCATCCTTCCTGAAGTAAAGCAAAGCAGTGAAGTATATGGAGAAACAGCCACTACCCTGTTTTCCACTAAAATTCCTATTGCCGGAATCGCAGGAGATCAGCAGGCGGCCTTATTCGGACAGATGTGTACTTCTCCCGGAATGGTAAAGAATACTTACGGAACAGGATGTTTCTTATTAATGAATACAGGAAAAGAAGCTGTTTCTTCTAAAAACAACCTTCTTACCACAGTAGCATGGAAGATCAATGGAGAAGTCAATTATGCTTTAGAAGGAAGTGTTTTTGTAGGCGGAGCTGCTATCCAATGGTTGAGAGACGGGCTTAAGCTGATCGATTCTTCTGATCAGGTCAATGAACTGGCAGCTTCTGTTGAAGATAATGGCGGTGTTTATTTTGTCCCTGCTCTTACCGGACTAGGTGCTCCTCACTGGGATCAATATGCAAGAGGAACTGTTGTAGGCATTACCAGAGGAACTACCGAAGGACATATTGCCAGAGCTACTTTAGAAGGAATTGCATTCCAGGTTTATGATATTGTAAAAGCGATGGAAGCTGATTCCGGAAGAGAAAGTCTTGAATTGAGAGTAGATGGCGGCGCTTCAGCAAGCGACCTGCTTATGCAGATACAGTCTAATTTATTCGGATTTAAAATCACAAGGCCAAAAACTTTAGAAACTACAGCTCTTGGTGCTGCTTATCTTGCCGGTCTTGCCGTAGGATACTGGAAAAGCATCGATGAAATACAGGCTCAGTGGATTGTAGACAAAGATTTCCATCCTCAACTGGAAAGAGAAAAAGTAGATAAAATGATCCATATGTGGAACAAAGCTGTTTCCCGTGCTCAAAGCTGGATAGAAGATTAATTTCCTGACCTTAAAAAAACTCACATGACTCCATTTATTGCAGAATTAATAGGCACAGCACTCCTTGTATTATTAGGAAATGGTGTTGTAGCCAACGTTGTATTGAAAGATACTAAAGGAAATAATTCAGGCTGGATTGTAATTACCACCGCATGGGCACTTGCTGTTTTTGTAGGGGTAACAGTTGCAGGACCTGTAAGCGGTGCCCATCTGAATCCCGCTGTAACGATTGGCCTGGCCACTGCCGGAAAATTCTCTTGGGATCTCGTTCCGTCTTATATCGCAGCTCAGATGATCGGCGGAATGCTGGGCGCATTTCTTGTATGGCTCTTCCATAAGGATCATTTTGCGATTACTGAAGACGAAGGCGCCAAACTGGCCTGTTTCAGTACCAGTCCTGCTATCAGAAAAACATCTTCCAATCTTATCAGTGAAATCATTGGAACATTTGTCCTTGTCTTTGTGATCTTTTATTTTTCAGATCCGAGTATTTCGCTTCATGCCGATCCGTCAGCAAAAGTAGGTCTTGGCTCTGTAGGGGCAATCCCTGTCGCGTTTCTTGTTTGGGTAATCGGATTATCTTTGGGAGGAACTACAGGATACGCCATTAACCCGGCTAGAGATCTTGCACCAAGAATAATGCACGCTATTCTTCCGGTAAAAGGGAGCAGCGATTGGAGCTATGCCTGGATTCCCGTGTTAGGACCTGTTACCGGAGCTGTACTTGCGGCATTAGTATTCACGATGTTAAAATAAAAAACTAAGAATACAATGACGAAAATCTTAAAGGGAATCTTCCTGCTTGTATTAAGCACAGGAAAGTTATTTTCTCAGGAAAGCAGCGAAACGAACACTTCCAAAGAAGGCAGACTTGATTTTACAGCCAATATTCAGAACAATCACTTGTGGAGAGGATTGATCATCACGGATAAACCTGTGGTCATGGGAAATCTTTCTTACGCTTTGGATGCTGAAAAGAAATGGAAAATTGGTATTTGGGGAGCTTCAGCCCTTGCAGATGATAAAGACAATACCCATTATAAGGAGATCAATTACTATGTTCAATATTCTAACGGACGTTTTTATATCGGATTATGGGATCTTTACAACTCAAGGAATATCAACACGGCTGTGGCTGCAGATGATATTTTCAGTTACTCGCAGAGGAGAACGGCTCACATTATCGATTTAAGAACGAATTATACCTTCGGACCGTCTTTTCCAATCAATATTGAAGCTGACATCATGCTGTACGGAGGAGCGAATGCGGGAGAAGTGATCCTGGAGCCGGATGGAAGCTATAAAAAGAACAGGTATTCTACTTATGTTCAGGCAAGCTATCCTGTGATTAGTGGACAAAAAGTAAATCTTGACGCTTTTGTAGGGGCAGGATTTTCATTAAACGGCAATACCTTTTTGTATAGCAATGGAAAAAATAATTTTGACATTGTCAATGTGGGGGTAAAAGCCGGAAAGGTCATTAAAATCACAGACCATTACAGTCTACCCGTTTCTATGATGGCGATGTGGAATCCTTCTAATAAGTATGCAAGGATTCAGTTGGCGGCAACTGTTTTTTAATCTGATTTTAACTCATGATATAGGCCACTCCTTTTGGGGTGGTTTTTTGCTTTATGGAGGAAAAGGCCACCCCGTCAAAAATTCTTTGAATTTTTGACACTCCTCCAAGGGAGGGGAATGCTCTTACAAATTGTAGAGTCTGGTTGAAAAGGGAGTTTGAGAGTTTAGGATTTGCTATGGACCATAAATCACCGGGATTTTACGGTTTATAGGTTTGACAGATATTTTTAACTTTGAATAAAAAAATATGAAAAAGATTTTCAGTTTAATGATTCTGTGTATAAGTATGTTCACTTTGGCACAACAGGCCAAACTTCCCTTTACAGGCCACAGAAGTTTTGACATTATGGAAGGCTACAGTGGCACTGGCACTCCTCATTATTATCTGGATGTGAAAAAAAACGGAGATGTCTTTTTTGGATATGTACAGGTGAACCAGGCCAATCAAAAAGAGACTAAAGAGGAAGTAAATGCCGGGAAATACGCCCCAAATAAAGTCATGAAAGTACATTTCAAAAAAGGGGAAGAAACTTTCTTTGTCAAATTTGATAAGAATAAAATCTTTATGACCGATGAGAAAGGAAATGTTCTGAATCTTGAAGGCTGCTGTTCTTCCAAAGAAAGTATGGATAAGGATACGTGTAATTGTGAAAGCGAGTTGTATGAGTAGGGACAATATTTAACCACCCCGTCAAATCGAAGATTTGCCACCCCTCCAAGGGAGGGGAATAGTTATACCGATTTTGTTCCTTGTAGGAATGAGGATTGGGGAATACCAATTATATTTTCCCACTTTATCACCGGGATTTTACGGTTTATGGTTTAGGTAAATATCTTTACTTTTGAAGAATCAATTTTGCACACCTCAGTATGAAAATACTAAAGATTTTATGGATTTTATTTTTTATTGTTTCCTGCAGTGAAAAAGAGAATCACCCTTACACATTTTATTATTGGAAAACGAATCTGAAACTTGACCAGGAAGAAAAGAAGGTTTTAGATCAAGCAACGGTTCCTTTTTTATATACAAGATTTTTCGATGTAGATAAGGTAGGCGGAAAATTCCAGCCTGTTGCTGTTATTACAAAAGACAAGAGTTTCCAGACGGATAAGCAGATCGTGCCAACTGTTTTTATCACAAATCCAACTTTAGTCGGGATTAGTCAGGAAGAAATCAGATTTTTGGCAGAAAGCGTTCATCACCTGGTTCAGAAGAAAGCAGAGGAATACCATTTAAAGATAAATAATGAAATTCAAATCGACTGCGACTGGACAGCAGGCACACGGGATGATTATTTTAAATTTTTAAAAGAACTTAAAAGAATTTCCGGAAAGGAAGTTACCTGCACTTTACGCCTTCATCAGGTTAAAGATAAAAAACAAACAGGAATTCCCCCTGTTGATAAAGTTTATCTGATGTGCTACTCTACTTCTTCCCCATTAGAAAAATCAGATAAAAATTCTATTCTGGATGTGAATATCCTGAAAAGCTATCTTTCGAAAATGGAAGACTACCCTGTCAAAAAAATTGAAGTGGCTTTACCTATTTATTCATGGGGAATCATTACGAATCATCTCGGCAAGCATAAACTCATCAATGCTCTTTCTAAAAAGGATCTCGACAACCCTAACTTTAAGAAGATGTCAGACTTTGAGGCTGAAGTTCTGAAAGACGGCTTTTATTTCGGACATTACCTCAATAAAGGTTTTACAATAAAGGTTGAAGAGATTTCGAAAGAACAGCTGGAAGACGTAACCCGTTTTCTCCAGAAAAAAATACCTCACTTTAATATTATTTATTATCAATTAGATAGTAAATTTGTATTAGATCGGAAATTTTAAATCTTTTACAGATTAAGACAGAGAATATATAATCAATATCTTATGTAATTTCTATCTGCAGCCAGATTACAAAATAACTCTATAAAAACTAAAAAACACTACACACCCTATGAAAAAGTATATTCTTTCACTTGCGGTTGTATCTCTTTTCTACACCAACTCCAACGCCTGCGCATGGTCGGATCCGGATTATGAATACTTCAATCTTTTTACGCAGAGCATCATTAAGGATAAATCTTACCTTCCTTTTCTTCGTACTTATTCTACACGGTTTTTTGGGGATTACAATCCTTCTGTGATTCCTGATGACAATATTGAAACATGGAAAAAGTATTTCAATAATCAGCTAAATTATGCAGAGACCAAAGATCTTGTTTATAAAGTAAGCATGAACGATCTCAATGCACTGAAAAACGGAACTCCCTCCAACCCTCTTCTACAAAAACTTGGAATTAATTTTTATCAGAAATATAAAGAAGGAATTGATTATTTAATTGAGGCCAAATACCTGGAGCCTTACATGAGTATCAATTATATTGAAAGTGAAAACTCATTTTACTATAATAGAGATGAGAACAGAAAGAATGCTACAGCGCTGGATTACAATAAAACGATCAGTGCACTGACTTCTTTATATAATGCTGCCAGAAATCCTGAAATAAAGCAACGCTACGGATACCAGCTTGTACGTCTGAATCATTATACCAGAAATTATAACTCAGCGATGCAGGCCTTCAAAAGCTATATTGAGCCTATTAAATTAAAAGGTACCGTCTATTATATGGCTTTGGATCAATTGGCAGGTGCTCAAAGAGGCATGGAAATGAACAGTGATGCCAACTGGAACTTCTTTCAGGTATTTATGAAAAGTAAGGACCGTAAGGAATCGGCTTTTGTTTCTATGAAACTTTCGGACACAGCTTCTTTCAGTAATATTATGAAAAGAGCCAATACGAGTGAGGAAAAGAATATGGCTTACTTCCTTTTAGGGTATGAAGATTTCAACAATCCTATTCCTACTATGGAAAAGATGTTTGACATCAATCCGGACTCTGAAATCCTGAAGGTAATGGCCGTAAGAAGCATCAATGAGCTGGAAAGAAGTTACCTTCCCACCTATTATTACACTTCTGATTCCTATGGAAGAGTATCTGTCTACAGGGGAAATACTGAAAATCATACTTCAAAAGACGCCGCTTCAGATAAAACAACCACGGAGGCAAAAGAGGTAAAAGAAGAAAAAATCTCTTTCTGGCAGAAAATTGTAAGGTTTTTCAAAAATCTTTTCGGCGGTTCCAAATCGGATTCATCTGCCACTGGAAGTAAAACGGACCAAAGTGATGATGAGCTATTGAATAATCCCAACAGAATTCCTTTTTACACAACCGGATATAGCGGCTATGATGATCAGACTAAAGATTATCTGAATGATCTTGAAAAGTTCACTTCAAAGACGAAAGAGAAATCAAAAGATGAATACTGGCAGATTGCAGATGCTTATCTTAAATTTTTAAAGAAAGACTATAAAGAAAGCACTGAAATCCTGAACGACATCAAAACCACCAACCCTGAGTATCTGGAAGAAATTAAAAGAATGAAAGTTCTTAATGACATTGTTTCTCAGCCAAAAGTGGATGCCGCTTTTGAAGATCATCTGATGAAAGACTATGCTGAATATTTTGTGGAAAAAGAAGTGAAAAAAGATACAGCAAATGTCAACAGTGATTACGACTATTATGGAAATGCACCTTCCACTGCTGATTTCCTAAAAGACGTAATGGCCAACCGTTACTTCCTTCAGGGAGAGGATGGAAAATCTTTCCTGATGAATAACAAGCTTTCTGATCTTCAGTACAACCCGAACTCCAGCCTGGTACAAAGTGTTGAAGAGTTCTACAGAAAACCTAACAAAACCCAGTTTGAACAGCAAATTATTGCCAAAAATATGGATAGCGTAGGAAATATAGATGCTTTCTTTAATACGATCTATGGTGACAGAGCAATTCGGCTTGCTGATTTTGAAAAGGCCAAATCCTATTATGAAAAGGCTCAGAAGTTTGGAGGAATACCAAGACAGGATTATGAGAGATACAATCCTCAAACCGGGAACTATGAAAAACTTGTATATAATGGAAAAAATTATGATGGGTTCAATAATATTTCTGATTTAGTTTTCGGTCATAATGTATGGGAAAGCTACCAAAGTACAGCAGATGAGTCTATGAAATCTGAAGGTTTTACAGATTTCCCTTTCATCAAAAGCAATATGAATAAACTGGAACTGACAGACATTCTGATCCAGCTTAAAAAGATTGGAACGGGTAATGATGAAAAAGCAGCAAGAGCCAATCAGCTTATCGGAAACCTGCTGTATAATACTTCTATTTTAGGCTATTACCGTCAATTGTTTGTAATGGACATTGACAATAGTAATGGCGGGAAATATTACTTCTGGAATAATGATAAAGGTAATCCGTATAAGTATTATTATAAAAACTTCCTTGATACGTCTTACATAGAACCTGATAATTTTGATTTAGCCATCAACTATTACCAAAAAGCCCTTAAGTTTTCTAAGAATAAAGAAGAAAAGGCTAGAATTCTATTCCAGATGGCGAGTGCAGAGCAGGGTAAATACTACCAGTATGAAGCTAAAGCTCCAAAAGACTTCGATTATTCTGATCCGAAGTGGTCTGAAAAAGAAGATGCCCGCCAAAAAGAGATGGATAATCTGAGAAACCAGAAATACAGAACTTATTTTGCTCAGCTGAAAGCACAGTATTCAGATACTGAAACAACAAAGAATCTAATGGGTAGCTGTTCTTATTTTAGTTATTTTATGAGGTAATAGTAATAGACAGGCTTTTTATCGCAACTACGGAAAACTCTTCTTAAAAAGGAAGAGTTTTTTGAGAAAAAGGTTGAATTTTGAACCTTAAAATTTAAAATACTAAAACCATGAAATCAACAAATGCTGTAGAAAAAGGTAACAAGCCCCACCAGCAGGCGAAAAAGCAGACCACTCATCCTTCAAATCTTAATGCAGAAACACTATATAAAAAACTCAAAGAAAGCCTAGACAGAACCGGCAATATCAATCATCCTGAGACTAAAAAGTTTGAAAAAAGCTATATGATGATTTTAAGTGTTGATCAGTTGCGTCTTTATAATGACATGAAACTGAAAGCACTTAACTCAGACGGTTCACCTAAACAAAGAACATGTGGTACGTGCGGAAGAAAAGAATCCAAGGAGCAAAAGGCTTACAGGTTAAAATATCAAAGAATTGCTGAAACGGTTAATGCTGCTTCCGGAGGAGGACTTTCCCGTGAAAAGTCAGACAAGGAAGTTGACCCATATTCGTTGTTTTATCAATGGGTATTTGGAACAGGTAAAGCCGTGAGAAATTTTGATGAAAATTCTAAAATGGGAAAACAATTCTTACGAATTGATGAAATATATTTTGGCATCGAAGAGCTTTTGGGCCTTTATTTAAAAGATGGTACCAGATCCAAGGATGTCAGCCGAAATAATCCTAAAAAATTCAACACTGGAAGTCAATGGCTTGATGATGCGGAATATATGGCGGATGCTTTAAGTACCATTCTTACTAATCCAACAAGTACATTTCATGGAAGTTTTGTTGCAAAGGCAAGCATTATAAAAGTGGATCGTGGCAATCTTATAGATACTTATACTGTAAAAGTAACTTGTACAGATTATATGGGTGCAACATCGGGCACTAGAAACCCTCCGGTTAAAGGTAAATATTCTGGCAAGGCTACTATTCCCAACAACTATTATGGTCCCAATGGATATATGAGAACAATACAAGTCAATTATAATCTGACAACCAAGCTACATAAGGCTGCTCTCGCAAGACAAGTAACTAATTTATTCAACTAAAAACATAATAATTTAATAAAATACTATGAAAAATAATACGTTTGTAAAGTTTGTATTCATACTACTATTTTCTATCGGTTTATCCAGCTGTGACTATTATAGTGAAAAAGATGCAAAAAAATACTTGCCAGGAACATATTTATATACATTTCCATCAGGAGAGGCTTCGATACTAAAATTGAATTCAGACTTTACATTTAACAATAAAGTTTATTCTAAAGATAAAAAACAAGTGTTATATGAAACGAATGGAACCATTGAAGCAGACGGGAAAACCATTACATGTAATAATTTTTTGTTGTTTACTGATCACAATGAGTCAGATATGATATTCTCAAAACCTGATATTGGTGTTTCGACTGCTTATTGGGAAAAACCAAAAGATAGTAAAGATGTTTTAGAAATTGAATATAACGTATATAATTACATATTTAAAAAAATAGAATAATGATCTTAATCTAAAGTTTGTGAGGTCTTTTTGCTGTTCAAAGTCCCTAACATTGAATTACCCTATTCGGAATTTTCTGATATTTCAAAAATATCAATACATTTACAAATACAGTAAAAGGCTATCCTAAACTTTGGAAAAACTTCTTATTGCATCTACAGGAATCATCCCTTCAAAAACAAGGAATTCTCCAAAAAAAAGGCGAATTTCGAATCTTAAAAACTATTAAAACATGAAATCAATACACCCTGTAGAAGCAAGTAATAAGCCTCACCAGCAAATGCAACGGCCAATGACTCCTCATTCGAACTCAGGTTCAGAATTACTATATAAAAAACTTCAAGAAAGCCTGGCAAGAACCGGCAATTTTAATCATCCTGAGACTAAAGAGGTTGAAAAAAGTTTTATGACGACTTTGAACGTTGATCAGATGCGTAATTATCTAGATATAAAATCAGCAATGTACAGCTCGCAGGCTATTACAAATGATAGCTGGCCATACCCAATTACAATAAGAGGGTTTGCTCCGTTTAAACATTTTGGATTTGGGTACCACGGAGATAATAGAGGTTACTCAACAGGAAATGTCTCAGCTAGAGTGCATCAGGTAATAAATTTTGATACTGATAAAACATCAATCACAACGAATGCCTGGAGTAGTCCGACTTGGAAAACATCCGATCCCAGTAATAAAAAGACAGCAATACCTTCGGTTAGATTTACAAGAGATTCTGTGATAAGTTCAAAAGGGGATAATACAACATTTGATTTTGGTTCCCATGTTGGAGCGGCTAATCCACTTACTCCACCTGGTACACCAGAAATTGACATATTTTCAAATTTTTCTATTACTGAAAATGAAAAAGAAGGTACTCTTTCAGTCAGTGGTTCTCTGAGAGGAGATAATTTCCCTAGTACAGAAGCCTTTATTACAGATTCTTCAGGGAATAATTTATTTATTGGAGTGGGACAAATAGCGGCAGGAGTTGATAAAGATTTTGGACCCTTCACGGAATTACCATTCAAAAATGAAAGGCCTATTACCCGTTTTAACTTTATAATTACTACAGATAAGAAAGGCAATTTTACAGGAGTTAAAGAAGGAAAAACAACTTATAGTATAAAAGATTGGAATAAACGATTCATCTCTCAACCTACTCAAAAACAAAAATAATTATGAAAAAAGTATTAAAAATTGCATTGACAAACTGGGTCAATATTTTAACGGTGTATATCTTTATGTTTGGATGGCTGTTTATTTCTGAGTTAGTTCCAGGTATTGCAACTTTAAAGGATGCGCTCTATAATACTTTTGGAAGTTTAATTGTTTACGACCTTCCCTTTTGGCTAGGGTTTTCGATGCTAATTGCTTTATTAGACGTTCTATTCTTTAGTTTTGACAAAAAGTCGCAATACACAAATTATATATTAATTTTTGAGTGGTTGCTTATTAGTTTGCCATTTGTTTATTGGCTGATAAAGTATAATCAATGGATATTTTTAGTTGCAATATTTGCTTTTTCAATAGGCCAGTATTTAAGACGACCTTATATATTTAAAATATTGTAGTAGTACAAACCCTCGTTATTGCGAGGGTTTATTATTTTTCTGCAACCATTCTTCATGCTTTCTTCTAAAAAACTCATGTTTATAATCATGATTTCTCTGTGCCGCATCAATAGAGTGAGAAGTATGTATATCCAAATCATTCTTGGCCAACTGGGCAAGCTGTTCATAATAGTGATGAAGCTGGTCCAGTTCCATTTCTGTAAGGTCTTCAATATCTACAATCCGGTTGCTTGCCTTTTCGTGAGCAGCAATGAGCTCGTTCAGTTTAATCTGTATCGCTTTTGAGTCTTTATTCTGTGCTTTCTGAATAAGAAAAACCATAAGAAAGGTAATAATGGTAGTTCCGGTATTGATAACGAGCTGCCATGTTTCAGAATAATGAAAAAACGGACCGGTAACAGCCCATGCGATCACAATAAACATAGCGCCAAGAAATGCAAACTGGCTTCCGGTAAATTTTACGGCCCAGTTAGAAAATTTTTCGAAAAAATTATTATTCCTATGATTCATACCAATTACTTTTATATTAATAAATGTATAAAATTAACTTGACATCAAAGAGATAAAATGAAAAAGTGAGGGATGTAAAGCTGAAGCTTCTTTCTGCCCTCTTCAAAAAAACTTATTTATGATTTATCTTTCTATATCTGTGCCACCAGATCAGAAATCCTGTAATGGGCAATGAACATCCGATTAGGGATATAATAAAGTACAATATAATACTCGGCAATCCCATAATTTCTCCGGTATGCAATGGCTTAGCCAGAGAGGTAAACTGTTTGTTCAAAGGTTTATCAGCAAATAATTCTTTGGTTTTAAAAACGCCGGTTTTATCAAAAGTGACTTCATCAGGAAGCATCATCCCCAGTAGATTATTGGTATTGGTTTTAATAACGACGTACCTGGGATTGTCTTTATTTGGAAGTTCTATACTGGTCACCGCCTTGTAAGGAAGATGCTGATCGGAAAGTTTCAAAATCTCATCGATGGAAGCCGAAGCTACATCTTTAAGGTTTTTCTTTTCATCCTGCTTCTGAAGCATATCTTCCAGAAGGCCTCCAAAGGCATCATCACCATTATCTTTCTCCTTAGAAATATTGTCTATTGAAGATCCGCCCAAACTAACGATAATACCATTTTTCACCCAGGGATACGTGACGTACAATCCGGTCACCGCAATAAAGAAGAGCATCAGAAAAGTATAAAAACCAAGGGTATTATGAAGGTCATAATTGACCCGCTGAAATTTGGCTTTCCACATGACGGTTAAGCCCTGTTTCAGAAACTTGAGTTTTTTAGGAAGCCAAAGGATCAAACCAGAAATCAGGAGAACGCAAAAAATCAATACCGATGCTCCTACGATCTGGCGGCCCACATTTCCCATCATCAGATTTCTATGGAGATCGAGAACCATTTCAAAGAACCTGCCCGATCCTACTTCCGGCTGCCCAAGTATCTTGCCCGTATACTGATTGTAATAAGCACTTTTGTCCAGCTGATTTTCACGGTAGCCAATCATATAGGATCTCCCTTTATCATCAGGAATCATCATCGAGGTAAGCTCCTTATTCTGTTTCAAGAGCTCAGCCTGGATCAGATCAGGATTTTTTACCTTATCAAAATCTGGACTGATATATACTTTATCCCGGTTAGTAAAATCGGTAATCTGATTTTTGAATGCATACAGACAACCGGTGACACACATCACAAAAACAATTATAGATGATAAAAGCCCCAGCCAGAGATGCAACAGCCACGTCAGATATTTGGTGACTGATTCATTTTTCCTTCTTTTCCTGTAAAGACTTTTAAATAATGTTTTCATCTGGGGTATTAATGACAAAAACATTAAGACCTTTGACGATCTTAATGTTCTTTAAATTAAAATTAATATGAATGTTTAAAGTTATTTTCTTCCTTTGAACTGTACATCCTTCACAATTTCTTCGAATTTTGTATAGTGCTCCGGAGTCAGTGCTTTCTGAATAGCAGCTTTTCTCTGCGTATCAAATTTCTCCCAATATTCTTTGGCCAGATCATTATTTCCGTGGTACACATCATGGGCATCGTTGAATGCTTTTTCGAATGCATCATTGGCTGCGTTTACCACTTTGAATTCATCTTCTGAAAGCTGAGCTTCTGCTTTTATTCTTTCTAAAAGAGCATTATCATATCTTGGTCTTTTTCTGGAATTTTCATCAACGAATTTATTGAATTTTTCCATTTGAGGACCATCCAGTACTTTAGCCATTTCAAGAGCCTGTTGTGCTCTCAGTTCTTCACTTTTGATGCCTAAGGCCACACGGTCCATATTTCCTCCCTGTGCTTTTGCAGCCTGGAAGTTCTGCTCCTGAAGGTCCTGGTATTTTTTAGTGATCTCATCGAAACTTTTTACCTGATCCGGGGTAAGCTGTACTTCGGTTTTGAACTCGTTATAGTCAATTCCTTTCTTCTTATCTCCTGAACATGACATGGTAACCGCTCCAAGAGCTAATGCTAAGAATACTGTTTTTACACTTTTCATAATTGATGATTTGTTGATTAGAATTTATAGTTTACCTGTACGGCAAAGTTTCTTGGCTGAATCTGATCGATATATCCACCTCTGAAATAAGAGCTGTACCCTACACTATCAAAGATATTGTTGAAGAATACTCTTACGCCCATTCCGTTTTTCAGTGAATAACCTACCTGAGCATCTACCGTAGTATATTCAGGCATATCGAAAGGTTGATCTCCTGCTTTTACACTATTGATGTGTCCGGCTGTAAATGTTTTCTGAGTCCACTCATCTACAGGACGTTTCCCTACATAATAAATACCTGCACCAATATCTACTCTATCTAAGATTCCTCTGTTGAATTTATAATTCAACCATGCGTTGGCAGTATGTTTCGGAGCATTCATTGGTCTTGACCCGTTGATGTATGCCGGGCTATCCTGATACTGAGCATCTAAATACGCCCATCCGGACATCACCTGAAGGTTAGGTAAAATTCTTCCGATCAACTCTACTTCTACCCCTTTTCTTTTCAGATTACCAGCCAATCCGTAAAGGATATTATTCTGTTTATCTTTTATAGGATTATAATTTTTATCCAGGATCTGGAATGAAAGATTATCGGTATTGATGTCAAAATAAGTAACATTGAATCTCAGACGTTCATTGAACCAGTCTGACTTGATCCCTGCTTCCCATTGTCTTGTCTGTGATGGTCCTACCAATCCTCCAACCTGAAGAATATTATTGGAAGATCTCAATGAAGTCGTTGTTGTATAAGATCCAAATACATTAATATTTTCAATTGGAGAAAGGATCAATCCGAAAGATGGGTTCCATGTATCAACAGTTTCATTAGCTGAACCATTCAATCTGCTGTATCTTACCCCTAAATGTGCTTTTACATATTTACCGATCGACATGACATCCTGTGCCATTGCTCCGATGCTTGGAGTCATCACCGCATTGGAACGTCCAAGACTTTTATAAACAACATTTACGGGAAGAGTATTTGGAATAGATCCGTTCACTACATCAAATGTATCTAATGGGTTGGCAGCATACTTTACACCGTTTATTTCTGTTGGTCTTGCCGTAATCAGGTTGGCATCAGCAATAGAGTTTTTGTACGCTTCATACGTTACAGAAGAGGTCTCTGTCTCTCTCCAGTCAAATCCAACCTGGAAGGTGTGCTTGATGAATCCCGTTTTTACCTGTTCACCGATGAAATCCAATTGTAAAACTCTGTTGATGTCCAATGATTCGGATTTACCAATAGTACGCTGTCTTATATTATAATTTGTACCTCCCGTTGGTAAAGATATTGATGAAGCTTCATTCGCTGAATTGCTTGTAGAGTTGACGAAAGCAACTCTCACTTTCAGTTTATCATTAAGCTGACGAATGGCTGTAGTCGCAAAATTATATGTTTCTGTAGTGGCAAAATCTGAAGTATATCCAAGGAATTTTCCTTTTGGCATATGGTATAATGCTTCTGTATCTCCAGGCGCCAGGTTGATGGTTCCTCTGTCCGGAGTTCTTTTGTCATGTAAGTAATCCATCTCTACATTGATGTAGGTCTTATCATCCGGACGGAAAGCTATTGAAGGATTCACATAGATTCTTTCTCCTTTTACATGGCTTCTGAATGAATTGTTATTCTGATAGGCTCCGTTGAATCTTACAGCGACTTTCCCCTGAGAATCCAAAACTCTCTGGAAATCTACTGTAGGTCTGTAAAAATCCCAGCTTCCGTAACGGAATCCGACATTGGTCTGATCAATGAACTGAGGTCTTTTCGTCACCACGTTGATCACTCCCCCTGCAGAACCTAATCCATTACCGATACCCTGGCTTACTGCAGCAGAACCTTTAATCACCTGAATGCTTTCTACTCCCTGCATATCCGTCATCAATCCTGCCGTACGGAAATCAGAATCCATCTGAACACCGTTCTTCAGTACAGGAACTCCACGGTATCCTCTGATCGACATACTTTCACTTCCACCACCGTAGCTGGAGAACAATGTTACTCCCGGTACATTCTTAGCAACATCAGTGACTGTAAGTGCTCCTAATTCTTCAATTGCTTTATGGGAGATCACAGAAATACTCTGAATCTGATCTCTGGTTTTCAACGGCAATCTTGTGATTGCTTCCAAACCTTGCGGCTGTTTCTTTCTTTCACCAAACAGTTCTACTTCTTCGATCTTTTTGTGTTTGATCGAATCATTCGTCTTCTGTGCATTTGCAAGAACCCCACCCAATAACAGCAGAGAAAAGGATACTACTTTATTCATCTGATAATTTTTTGCAAAATTATTATTTTTATTAATTCTAAATAAATAAATCAAACTGACATATGTCACCTACTGCAGAACTATAAATGTCAGATTAAAAGGGCATCCGGAAATATGCTAAGGATCTTTAACTATACTCTATCAATCATTAAAGTAAATGAATCAAATCCTTATTATCAATCAAAATAACAAACCACAAAAAAAGCAACCTGTTTTAAGGTTGCCTATTTTATCATTATCAATTAATATTTAACTGCTGTATTGAGATCTATCGGATTATTAGTTTTCCTGAGAAACTCCTGTACTTTTTCGGAAAGATCTTTAAACTGTTCGATATGGGTAACTTTTGTACCCATGACATTCATGGTTATTCCTGAGTTT
The DNA here is from genome assembly GCF_056844665.1 of Chryseobacterium sp. FR048. Classification (NCBI taxonomy): domain Bacteria; kingdom Pseudomonadati; phylum Bacteroidota; class Flavobacteriia; order Flavobacteriales; family Weeksellaceae; genus Chryseobacterium; species Chryseobacterium sp. FR048. The sequence continues at coordinate 104,435 of NZ_JBXDSE010000005.1, forward strand.
TCTTTAAAGCTTCTTCTCATCTCAATTAAGGGGTCATTGTACAATTCGAGTCTTTTTTTCATTCGCATTTTTTCGGAAATCTCTAATGGTTTTATCCCGTAAAATGTTTCAATAAAACCAACGGTATTGTAAGTATCTTTTAAGTTTTTGTTTTTGACTAAAGTAAAAATATAATTGGATTTTGAATCCTCTAACTGGAAAATCAATCCGGGAAGCCCTCTAAATTTGTAAGGCCCCTCTGAAACGTTTACCTCTTTAGTAAACCAGGCCGTCCAATCTCTTTTCCCGAAATGAGTGGTAGCTTTCTGTAAGGTATAGTCACCGAATTTTTTGGTTTCGTCTGCCAGCTTCCAGGTCAATATATCATCTGAGGAATAGGTGAACATATCCTGCCCAATCAATTCATAATTTTGATTTTTAAATGTATTTTTTTCTCTTTTTACAGACGGAAACCAGCCTCCGTAATGATGGGCATAATTTCCGTTGACCTTGTTGATGGAATCAGCTTTAAGGTAATCATACTCGTAAAATTTCACTTCTTTTGGGTTGACATCCAGAACAAAATTGATCTTCTCATGGACGTCTTTTGTACTGTCCATTTTAAACTGCAACTCATAGATAAACCGCTGTGTTTGTGATTTTACACAGAAACTCATTAATAACATGATTAGCAAATATCTTTTCATAGTAATATTTTTAACAAATATACAAACAAAGAAGAACCTTGCAATACATAATAATATATTTATTATATTAATATGTATAAACTACAACTAAGTAACAACAGAGAAAAGGATACTACTTTATTCATCTTATAATTTTTTTGTAAATTATAAGATTTAATATATCTCACTTTTCAGACATTTCATCACAAAAAACCCTCCTGTAGAAAGGAGGGATATAATTATTGGGTGTTGTTAATTTTTTTAATTCAGAGGATATTTTACAGCTTTATCAATTTCGATCGGATTATTTTCTTTGAGCATCATTTTCCTTCTTTCATCAGACATTCCTTTCAACTGGTCTATGCTTTTTACCTGTACTCCTAAAACGTAAAATGTGTTGTCTGGATTAGTATTTGATTTAAATGCTTCTGCAATATCTTGCAATGGATCATTGTAGAGTTCCAACTGTTTTTTTGCAATGATCTTCTCAGTCACAGGAATAGGTTTTTTCCCTGCAAAACTATTCAGGAATGGGGTTTCATAGGTCTTTGGGAACTTCAAGCTTTTAGCCAGTTTGAAAATATAATTTTTATGAGTGTCTTCTATTTCAAAGATGAGCCCCGGAAGTCCACGGAACTTGTATGGGCCTTCACTCAAATTGATGTCTTTACAAAACCAGGCTACCCATTTTCTACCTCCAAAGATTGTTGTTGCTTTCTGTAAATTATACTGTCCATCAACTTTTGTATCATTCAGAAGCGTCCAATTCATTTTATCAGTAGATTTTAAAGAAAAGAAATCATTCATCAAAATCAATGAGGTATTTTCAAAAGAGTTTTTCTTTCTGATAATGGTAGGAAGGTCATCATCCCATCTTGCACTTCTCTGGCCACGAACAATATTCAGAGAATCAGTTTGAGCATAAGAATAAGGATAAAATTTGACATCATTAGGATTGACGTCCAAAACCATATTGGCTTTGGTAAAATCTTGTGCGAGCGAATCTTTCTTATATTGAAGCAAATAAACAAAGCGATGTGTCTGGGCACTAAATAGTAAAGGAAATAATAAGAGTATTAGTTTTTTCATAATATGAGTTTGGCCAAAAATATAACTAAAGTTTGATTCTACCTCATAGATCAATATCTTTTTGAAAAATTATAATAAAAAAATCCGTCCCAAAAAAGGGACGGATTCTATAATCATTGCAAAGTATGCAGTTATCACACTTTAATTTCAACGTCAACTCCTGAAGGAAGTTCTAATTTCATTAGAGCATCAACAGTTTTAGAAGAAGAAGAGTAGATATCCATTAGTCTCTTGTGAGCTGATAATTGGAACTGCTCTCTTGCTTTCTTGTTTACGTGCGGAGATCTCAACACTGTGAAGATTCTCTTATTCGTTGGCAATGGAATTGGACCGTTTACAACAGCACCAGTAGCCTTTACCGTTTTTACGATTTTCTCAGCAGACTTGTCTACCAAGTTGTAATCGTAAGATTTTAGTTTTATTCTGATTCTTTGTGACATTTCTTTAATTTAAAAATTAACCTTTTGCTTTAGCTATGATTTCTTCAGCAACGTTTTGTGGAGTAGCTTGGTACTTCTCTAATTCCATAGAAGAAGTAGCTCTTCCTGATGAAAGTGTTCTTAGAGTTGTTACATATCCAAACATTTCAGAAAGTGGAACAGAACCTTTGATTACAACAGCTCCATTTTTCTCTTCCTGACCACTGATTGTACCTCTTCTCTTGTTAAGGTCACCAATGATGTTACCCATATATTCTTCCGGAGTTACAACTTCCAGTTTCATAATAGGCTCCATAATTACTGGCTTAGCAGCACGTCCCGCTTCTTTAAATCCTAATTTAGCAGCCATTTCGAAAGAAAGTGCATCAGAATCCACCGCGTGGAAAGATCCATCTTTAAGAGTAACTTTAATACCTTCAACTTCGAAACCAGCCAATGGACCGTTCTTCATTGCAGCTTTAAATCCTTTTTCAATAGCAGGAACGAATTCTCTAGGAACGTTACCACCTTTGATCTCATTGATGAATTCTAAACCAACTTTACCTTCGTCTGCAGGTCCTAGTTCAAATACAATGTCAGCAAATTTACCTTTACCACCAGATTGTTTTTTGTAAACTTCTCTGTGTTGAGCAACTTTTGTTAAGTTTTCTTTGTACTCTACCTGAGGTTGTCCTTGGTTTACTTCAACCTTGAATTCTCTCTTCATACGGTCTACAATGATATCTAAGTGAAGCTCACCCATACCAGAGATGATCGTTTGTCCAGAAGCCTCGTCAGTTCTAACAGTAAACGTTGGATCTTCTTCAGCCAATTTAGCTAGAGCGTTACCCATTTTATCTTGGTCAGCTTTAGTTTTAGGCTCAACAGCGATACCGATTACCGGATCAGGGAAAACCATCGATTCAAGAACGATTGGGTTTTTCTCGTCACACATCGTATCACCAGTTTTGATAGACTTGAATCCTACCGCTGCACCAATATCACCAGCTTCAATATATTCTACCGGGTTTTGCTTGTTAGCGTGCATCTGATAGATTCTAGAGATTCTTTCTTTATCTCCTGAACGAGTGTTCAAGATATAAGAACCAGCATCTAGTCTTCCAGAATATGCTCTGAAGAATGCTAATCTTCCCACGAACGGGTCAGTAGCAATCTTAAATGCCAGAGCAGAGAAAGGCTCATCTACAGATGGCTTTCTTGTAATTTCAGCGTCTGTTCTTGGGTCAGTACCTTTGATATCATCTTTATCCAATGGAGAAGGCAAGTATTTACATACTGCATCCAACATAAACTGTACTCCTTTATTCTTGAATGAAGAACCACAAGTCATTGGGATAATAGATAAATCGATAGTAGCAGCTCTCAATGCAGCATTGATTTCTTCTTCTGTAATTGAATCCGGATCTTCGAAGAATTTCTCCATCAAAGTTTCGTCATATTCAGAAACAGCTTCTACTAATTTCTCTCTATATTCAAGAACTTCATCTTTCATGTCTTCAGGAATTGGAACTACCTCGAAAGTAGCACCTTGTCCAGCTTCATCCCAGATGATCGCTCTGTTTTTAATTAAGTCTACAACACCTTTAAAGTCTTCTTCAGCACCGATTGGTAAAACGATTGGAACTGCGTTAGATCCTAACATTTCTTTAACCTGGTTTACCACGTTAAGGAAGTCAGCACCTTGTCTGTCCATTTTGTTTACGAATCCCATTCTAGCAACCTTGTAGTTGTCAGCAAGTCTCCAGTTTGTTTCAGACTGAGGCTCAACTCCATCTACTGCTGAGAATAAGAATACCAATCCATCTAATACTCTTAAAGATCTGTTTACTTCTACAGTGAAGTCAACGTGTCCCGGTGTATCGATAATGTTGAAGTGGTAAGGCTTAGTATCTGCAAGAGGTTTTCCCTGATCTGTTGGGAAGTTCCAAGAACAAGTAGTTGCAGCAGAAGTAATAGTAATACCTCTTTCTGCTTCCTGCTCCATCCAGTCCATTGTAGAAGCACCATCGTGAACCTCTCCAATTTTGTGGTTTACCCCTGTATAGAATAAAATCCTTTCTGTAGTGGTAGTCTTACCCGCGTCAATGTGAGCAGCAATACCAATATTTCTTGTAAATTTAAGATCTCTACCCATTTCAGATTAGAATTTAAAGTGTGAAAACGCTTTGTTAGCTTCCGCCATTTTGTGAGTATCAGTTTTCTTTTTGAAAGCTGCACCTTCTTCTCTTGAAGCAGCTACAACTTCATTAGCTAATTTCAAAGCCATAGACTTATCATTTCTCTTTTTAGAGTAGCTAATTAACCATTTCATTGCCATAGAAATTTTTCTATCAGCTCTGATTGGCATAGGGATTTGGAAGTTAGCTCCACCTACTCTTCTAGAACGTACTTCTACGTGAGGCATTACATTTGTAAGTGCATCTTTCCAGATTTCAAGTGCAGTTTTTTCGTTATCTCCTTTTTTAGTTTCAACGATGTCTAATGCATCATAGAAAATTTTGAATGCGATAGACTTCTTACCGTCTAGCATTAGGTTGTTTACGAATCTCGTTACCAATTGATCATTAAATTTCGGATCTGGTAACAACGGTCTTTTTTTCGCTTTTGTCTTTCTCATTGCTTCTGTACCTTATTTAATGATTATTTTTTCTTTCCTTTTGCAGGAGCTGCAGCAGCTTGTCCTGGTTTAGGTCTCTTAGCTCCGTACTTAGATCTTCTCTGAGTTCTTCCATTTACACCAGCTGTGTCTAATGCACCTCTTACGATGTGGTAACGTACTCCCGGTAGGTCTTTCACCCTTCCGCCTCTAACCAATACTATCGAGTGCTCTTGAAGATTATGTCCTTCGCCCGGGATATAGGCGTTAACTTCTTTACCGTTAGAAAGTCTTACCCTTGCAACTTTTCTAAGTGCAGAGTTAGGTTTCTTAGGTGTAGTAGTATATACTCTCGTACATACTCCACGTCTTTGTGGACAAGAATCAAGGGCAGCCGATTTGCTCTTCTTGGCAAGCGTGGCTCTTCCTTTTCTTACTAATTGTTGAATAGTAGGCATTTAATTGCTTTTTATTTTAGGGTGCAAAAATAGGAATATTTTTTTAATCTGCAAATACTTATATGAAAATTAAAATCAAATACTTACATCAAAAAACAAACAGGTTTCTTTGTGGCCATCAAAGAAGTATAATATATATGCGGAAAAGAGCTTAAAAAAATGATTTTTCAGCTCTTAAAAAAACGAATATTAAATAATTATGAAATTTGTATTCTGATTCAAAACGCGAAATAAACCGCCAGCTTCCCCACTCTTGTTTTAGAATTCATATCCGTCACTTCAAAATACAATAGTACTTAAACTTTTGTAAGACTACTTATTATATATTTTCTCAGGAAGCTTAGTCAATAATCCTTACTTCCACATTCTTATTCCATTGAAAGTTTCTCACATTTTCTTTTAAGGAATAATAAATAGCAGGATCTACAGCATAGATAAACAGGTGTTTTTTTCCTAACACAGCACTACGTCCTTTTATTTTTAACTCGGCCACTTTTTTCCAGTTTTCCGGAACATGCCCGTCCAGCCATTCTTCATAAGCGATAGCCAGTTGATACCTATTCTTAGAAAGATAATCGGTTAAAAAATCTTCAATCTCATCATCTGTTTCATTTTTACGCATTCTCAAAGGAACAATTTCCTTTGATCCCAGTCCTACAAAATCAAACAAATGAATATCTGTAAAGTAACAGATTGCCCCTATATCATTCGCCACAACTTTAGATTCTTTGTAATATTTTTCCAGAAACCTTGCAGACTGTATCTGCTGTTCATAGATATTTTTACTGCCAGTTACAATTAAAAAACTCACCATCCCGATTTTCAACATCAATGCAGCAAATGAGGAGACAGCCAGACCGGATAATATTCTGTTTTGTTTTGACCAAAAGGCAAAGTTCTTAAACCTTGGAACCAATGCCATGGCAAATCCCGTCAATATATAAGCCTCATATCTGTAGAAATTGTTAAGCTGACTGAAAATACTGTGCATCAGCAAAGTAATGATCCACACTATGAGAAGGAAATTTTTAGTGATTAATTCCTGAAAGCTCAATTTATTTTTAAGATCCCTCCCAATAAAAACAAAGGAAATCAACAACGGAAACAAAGCAGCATTATAGAAGTATGGGTTGTATACAATTTTGAATAAAATAATATCAACTATTTGCGGGACATAGTTTCCTGAAAAATCAAATCTCAATCCTTTTATCAATACTGAGTTGGGAAAAAAATAACCGGTATGCTGATAGGTAAAATACCCAAAGATCAGGATTGGCAGAAAGCCGAAAATCAATACCTGAGCAGCCAGTTTTATTCTTTTCAGCAATAAGGCGATGACAATAAGGGATACAAAATAAAACATGCTTTCAAATCTTATCAGCCCTAGCAAAGCAAGGGAAAGAAAAAACCATCCGGCAGCTTTTGAGTTGTTCCATTCTGACCTCACCCATTTTTCAAAGGAAAGAATATTGATTACTATAACTGTCACCTGCAGCATATGTTCCATCCCTGAAAAAAGAAGAAAAAGAACCGATGTAAAAAGCAATGTAAAAAGGCTGGCTATTACTATGGATTTATTTTTACTGTAAAATAGAGCATAATAGGTATTCAGAAAGTAAATGGTAAAGAATATACATACCGCATTAAAGATCAAAGGAATCAGCTCATTATTTCCAAATATATAAATAAGACCACTCAGAATAAGAGTAAAAACAGGAGATGAAGAGGATGAAGAAAAAGTATATGGTGTTACTCCCCAAACTCCATGCAGTGCAAAATTTTTAGCTATGGCAAGATGAATATAAGCATCATCCAATATATAGGTAAAATAATTTTCGGTTTTGGACAGCATCATCAACAGATAGATCAGACCTATCCCGAAAAATAAAGCCACAGTTGTTAAAAAGCTCTTGATCATCTGCAATATTAAACAAATTTATCTGAATTATTTTCAAAAAACACCTTATAGTTAGCATCTATCGACATCCGGTGGTGTTCGGCACGATATTTCGTAAATTTGAAATACACAAAAGATAAACTTCAGAAAAATAAATATATACATATGAAAAATGCTAGTATCATCGGCCTTAAAGAAGCTGATTGTAAAAAGATTTCAGAAAAATTAAATGTACTTTTAGCGAATTACTCCGTATTCTATCAGAATACCAGAGGCTCTCACTGGAACATCAAGGGAGACCAGTTCTTTACCCTTCACCCGAAGTTTGAAGAGTTGTACAACAGTCTGGTTTTAAAGATTGACGAAATTGCAGAAAGAATCCTGACATTAGGAGCTACTCCCGCTCATAACTATTCTGACTATTTAAAAGTGGCCACTATTAAAGAAAGCAAAGAAGTAACGGATGGCACCAAAAGTGTAGAACAGATCTTAAGCTCTTTCAAAGTAGTGATCGACCTTCAGAGAGAACTTTTAGACATTACTGATGAAGCAGGTGACGAAGGTACCAACTCTCAGATGAGCGATTATATCACCGAGCAGGAAAAAGAAGTTTGGATGTATAATTCTTATCTTGGGAAATAAGTCCATCAAAAGCATTGAAATATTTCAAAAAAATCGCCTTACATTTAGGCGATTTTATTTTTTATTTTTATATTTGCGTTAAAATTACACATATTATGAACGACGTAAGACTGAACTCCATTCTTGATAATGATTTTTATAAAATAACCATGCAGAATGCAGTGGTAAAACTTTTTCCTGGTTCTATTGTCAAATACGAATTTATTAACAGGGGAAAACACCACTTTCCGGAAGGCTTTGATGCTGCTTTAAGAGAAGCGGTCAATAAAATGGCAGAACTTAAACTTACCAAGGATGAAAAGAAATTCATGGCAAAAACCTGTCCTTATATCGACCTTCCTTATCTTGATTTTTTAGAAGGTTATCATTATGATCCTTCTGAAGTGAAGATTCATCAGGAAGGCGGTGATCTTTCTGTAACGGTAGAAGGGCTTTGGTACAGAACGATTCTGTGGGAAGTTCCTTTGCTGGCCCTTATCAGTGAGCTTCATTATGAAATGAACCATATGGAAAGGGATTCTAATGAGGTGGTGATGAGCAAGACGCTTGAAAAGGCAGATTCATTGGGCAGACTGGGTGTTACTTTTGCAGAATTCGGGACCAGAAGAAGACATTCTTATAAAGTACAAAACCTGGTGATGGAAGCTTTGAATCAGAAAAAAGATTCTACTTTTATCGGAAGCTCAAATGTACATTTTGCTATGAAATATGGCGTAAAACCAATAGGAACCCATGCGCACGAATGGTTTATGTTCCATGCTGCAGAATACGGATTCAAAATGGCCAACGAACTCGCTTTGGAACACTGGGTAGATGTATACAGAGGTGATCTCGGAGTAGCTCTTTCAGATACTTATACTACTGATGTTTTCTTCCAGCAGTTTGACAAAAAATTCGCAAAACTCTTTGATGGGGTGCGCCATGACAGTGGTGATGCTCTTGAGTTTGCTGATAAAACTATTGCTCACTATCAGAAGAACGGCATCAATCCAATGTTTAAATACATCATCTTCTCTGATGCTTTAAATCTTGAAAAAGTGGAAGAAATCACCAACTACTGCAGAGGAAAAATAGGGATCTCTTTCGGAATAGGAACCAACCTTACCAACGATGTAGGATTGAAACCTATGAATATCGTGATGAAACTGATCGGAGTACAGGCTCCTAATAAGGAATGGATTCCAACAGTAAAACTTTCAGATGAACATGGAAAATATACCGGTGATCCTAAAATGATTGAACTGGCTAAGGAGTTTTTGAGAATTAAAGACTAGTAATCTTATCGGAACAATAATAAAAAAACCTCGTAATCATCGAGGTTTTTTTTATTATATCATTATTAGAAATTCAAGTTAAAAAAATCTATAAGCTTTTACTATATTTATCAAAACAAACAAAATGAAATCAGGAATATTACTAACGGCATCCCTCCTTATATCAACATTGTCCTTCGCTCAGGAAAAGAAAACAGAAAAACCTAAATATAATCAGGAACTTGCTACTTCTTTAGGAGCTGATCAATATGGAATGAAACCTTATACTATTGTCATGCTAACAACAGGTTCTGCAAAAATTGATGACAAAGCTAAAATGGGAGAACTCATGAAAGGCCACATGGCCAATATCGGAAAACTGGCAGATGAAGGTAAAATTGTTGTAGCCGGACCTTTCCTCGAAAAGAATAAAGAGAACTACCGGGGTATGTTTATTTTCAATACAAAGTCTAAAGAAGAAGCTGAGCAATGGGTAAAAACAGATCCCGCTGTACAAGCCGGAGTCTTTAGTTATGAAATTTTCCCGTGGTATGGATCTGCTGCTTTACCATTGTATTTAAAACATCACGAAGAGATCACAAAGGAAAACCCGTAATATTACCTTAAAAAGAACATTGAAAATCCTGAAGAAGTAAATTTATTTACGGCAGCCAGATCAGACATGATCCTAAAACACAAATAAACAGAAGTCACATCACTAACTATTTCATCGTTAGATTTCAAGTCCAATTGACCTTTTTCTATTTTAAACTTATTTGGCATTTCAAAAAATATAACGCTTATTTTCAACATTTATCATAAATTAATTCAATTATCATAGAATAATTTACTATTTTAGTTTAATGTTTTTAAACTTACTTATTTAATTATAAGAGTGTTAAGAATAAATTATTTTACTAAACAAAAAAAATTAAACCATGAAAAAGAACTTAACAAGACTTTCAAGAACAGAGTTGAAAGATGTATTTGGCGGGTATTTACATTTGCCAGAATGCCCGGGAGGATGCCACGGTGAAGGCATGATCAGATGTCCTGACGGCACCACCACGATGACTAATTTTGTCTGTATGGGAGGAACTTGCCAACCAGCAGCAATGTGCAAACCATTGGTTCTTGAACCTTTTCCTGATCCGATTAACATCGACCCCATCATCTGATAAACAATAAACAAGGTGAGCTTTCCGGCTCACTTTTTTAGTATCTTTAAATAAACAAAACCCGCCATGAAAACTATTGAAGAAGTCCTTAAAAAACTGGATGAAATCATCATCTGGTGTAAAGAAAACAAAAGTTCTGCAGGATATTTCGCCTGTACTTACCGGATCATGACCGCACAGGTACTGAAAGGAATTCAGCAGAAGAAATTTGAAGACGGAACAAGAATGACCTTGCTGGATATTGCTTTTGCACAAAGATACCTTCAGGCATGGGAAAGCTATCACAAAGGGGAAAAATGTTCCAATTCCTGGTATATCGCTTTTGAAGCAACTAAAAATAAAAACCTGCTGATCCTGCAGCACATTTTCCTGGGTATGAATGCTCATATCAATCTGGACCTTGGCATTTCTGCCGCCACCATCATGCCCTACCGGAAAATAAATCCACTAAAGACAGATTTTGAAAATATTAATAATGTCATTGCTTCCATCAATCAGAATGTTCAGGATTCTTTAAATAAAATATGTTACCCTGTAAACCTTATCGATCAGCTTGCCAACGGAAAGGATAATGCTGTACTCGATTTTGCTATTTCCAAAGCAAGGGATACTTCCTGGGCAACTGCTGTAATTGCTTCCAACACGCCCATTTTCTTACGAGAATCGGTGATTGGCATCGTAGATTATGCCGCTGCAAAAGTTGCCACACAAATATTGAATCCGAAAATCCTCACCCCTACCCTTTTAAAGAAACTCAAAAATTGCGAAAGCAGTGATATAGTAAAGAATATTGAGATTTTAGAATCCCCCAAAACAACATAGCAAAAAGGCCGGGATCTTCCTCACGGATCCCGGCCTCATAATGAACAAAATAAAAGAAACTATAGGGTTTCCTTATGCTTTTTACGATAGGCATAATGGAAAATAATTGGCAATACTGTAAAGGACAGCAACATACAGATGATCAGTCCACCTACAATCATAATAGCCAAAGGCTTCTGAATTTCTGACCCCATTCCGTTCGACATCGCAGCCGGAAGAAGTCCCATAGATCCCATCAGGGCAATCATCACCACCGGACGGATCCTACTCTTTACACCTTCTGCTATAGATTCTTTGAGAGACATTCTGTTTTGCAGGTTTTCCTTCATCACTCCAATAAGAACGATACCATCTATGGTCGCCACTCCAAAAAGAATAATGAATCCTATCCCGGCAGAAATTCCAAATATCGTCCCTGTAAACCATAGGGATAAGAATCCTCCGATAAATGCAAATGCCAATGTAATGGAAGAGATCAGTGTATCTTTTACATTCCCAAAGTTGAAATACAACAACATCAGAATAAGAACCAATGAAATGGGTACTACCATGGCAAGCTGTTTGGCCGCTCTCTCTTTGCTTTCAAATTCTCCTGCCCAGGTCATTTTATGGCTTTTCGGAAGTTTCACTTCTTTTTCTACTTTCTCTTTTGCTTCCTTGATCGTACTTCCCAGGTCACGACCTTCAATATTAAATCCAACTCCGATATACCTGCTGTTTCCTTCGCGGTAAATAAATGACGGCCCGGTATGGTAATCAATAGTCGCAATTTCCTTCAACGGAACTTTTTTATTATCCTGAGTAGGAATCAGAATATTCCCCATTTTTTCCGGGGTATCACGGTATTGTTTTTCAAATCTCAGCATCACATCAAACATCCTTTCTTCTTCATAGAATTTAGTGGCAGCCTGGCCACCGATGGTCATTTCGATCACGGCCTGAGCATCTGCTGTTGAAACACCGTATTTTGCCATTTTGGAATCATGAAGCTGTATTCTGAGCTCCGGAAGACCGATATTTTTAAATACATTTACATCTGAAATTCCCGGAACCGTTCTGATGGAATTAGCAACCTGATTGGCATAATTTTCAAGCTCAAACAGATTATTTCCGAAAATCTTGATCACTAAAGGTGCTTTCACCCCGGCCACATATTCTTCCACATTATCCTGTATTGGTTGGCTGAATCCAAAGTTGATACCCGGAAATTTTTCGAGAGAGGTTCTCATTTCTTCAAGAAGTTCTTCTTTGGAGATTTTTTTCTTCCAGTCTTTTTCCGGCTTCAGCTGGATATTAAATTCAATGTTGAAAAATCCGGTGGGATCGGTTCCATCATTGGGACGACCGGTCTGGGTCATTACAAATTTCACTTCGTCATACTTCATTAAGATTTCTTTCATTTCCTTGGTCAGCCTTACGGATTCATCCAGATTGACACTGTTTGGAAGAGTTGCTCTTACGTAGATGGCGCCTTCGTTTAATTTTGGTAAAAACTCTGATCCGTAATTGGAAAACCTCCATCCACAAATGGCCAGCAATGCAATAAATCCAATGATAAATCCTTTTTTATGACGGTCACTGAATTCATAGATTCTATAGATATTCACCCTGAAGAATCTTGAGATAAAATTCTCTTTTTCTTCTATATTTTTCGTCAGCAAAAGTTTACACATCGCCGGAACATACGTCAGACTCAGAATCAATGATCCCAATAATGCATATCCTAAAGTAAATGCCAATGGAGAGAACATCTTACCTTCAACTTTCTGGAATGAGAAGATCGGCATCAATGCTACAATCAGAATCAATAATGCGAAGAAAATATAACTGGCAACACTTCCTGCACTTCTCTTAATGATCCCAAGCTTTGATATTTTATTGAATCTCCGCAGACCAATTTTCTTCGCCTTATGTTCGAGCGCCACAAACACATGTTCAACAATCACCAGCGTTCCTTCCAGCAACAATCCAAAATCCAAAGCTCCCATAGAAATCAGGTTGGCCGGTAGTCCCTGAATTTTCAGCATAATGATTGCAAAAAGGAAAGCCAATGGTATAACGGATGCAACAATAAAGGTTGTTCTCCAGTTGTACAGGAAGATAAATACAATAATCGAAACCAGAATAACTCCTTCTACCAGGTTTTTAGAAACTGTATTCACCGTAGTATTTACCAATTCCGTACGGTCAATAATCGGAACAATCTGCACATCACCCGGCAATTCACCTCCGTTCAGCTGTTCTATTCTGTCTTTCAGCCTTGCGATCACTTCACTTGGATTCTCTCCACGAAGCATGATCACAATCCCTTCTACTACATCATTCTCTTTATTGTACCCTACCTGTCCTAATCTTGGCTTTGCCGAGACTTTTACTTCAGCAACATGCTTTACCAGAATAGGAGTGGAACCTTTGACTTCAATTTTGATGTTTTCAATATCATCTTTTTTCTCTAAAAGACCAATCCCCCGCACAACATAAGCCTGATCACCTTTTGCTACCACATCTCCGCCTACATTAATATTACTCTTCGAAACTGCTTCATACACATCCAGGGGGGAAAGGTCGTAGTTTTGTAATTCTGTAGGGTTAATTTTTATTTCATAAATTTTCTCTTCACCACCAAAGCTTACCACATCCGCTACTCCGGGAACTGCCAAAAGCTCCCTCTCTACTACCCAATCCTGAATAGCCGTAACTTCTTTTATCGGTAATTTGCTTTTAATAATATACCGATAGATTTCACCGGTAGCTCCGGATGGAGGTTCTATACTGTATTCTGCACCACTGGGGAGATTTACATTTCCCAGTTTATTGGATGCATACTGCTGGGCATAAAAATCATTGACATGATCATCAAAGATCACGGTAACAACTGACAGCCCGAATAAAGAGATGGATCTTACCGACGTTTTATTCGGGATGGCATTCATCTCTTTAGAAATCGGCAAGGTGACAAATTTTTCAATTTCCTCAGCACTTCTTCCCGGCCATTGGGTAATCACTCTTACCCTTGTGTTGGTAACATCCGGAAAAGCCTCAATAGGAGTATGCATATAGGAATAGATTCCTCCTGCCAGCAAAAGAAAAGTTCCTAAAAGAACAATCAATGAGTTTTTTAACGAAAAGGAAACTATATTCTGTACAAATTTTCGCATTACTTGGTGGAGTTATTTAATTGATTTTTCAGGTTTTCATAGATCAGTAGTCCATTTGATGCAATTACCTGTTCACCTTGTTTTAAGTTTCCTTCTACATAAATATACCGGCTATTGGATGCAATTTCCGTTACCGGTCTTATCTCAAGTTCACAGTCTTTTTTATACACCACCACATAGCTCTGATTGTTGTCGAAGATCAATGCTTTAACAGGAATAGCCAGCGCCGTTTTATTCTGTGAGTTAATCGGTAAGACAACATCTGCCGACATTCCCGGTCTTAGCTTCATTCCGTTATTATCCATGATAATTTTAGCCTTCAGCACTCTTTCATTTTCATTAAAGACCTGAGAAATCATGTTGATCTTTCCGGAAAAACTGTCATCAGGATACGCTAAGGTCTTTACTACTACAGGCTGATCTACATAAACGTGTCGCATATTGGTCGCATAGACATTGGCCATTACCCACACCTTCTCCAGATTGGAGATGGTAAAGAGCTGATCACCTCCCGCCGTAACCGGCATTCCTTTGGAAATATTCTTTGAAATCACATAGCCGTCTGCCGGAGCTTTGATCTGAATAGTGTTGCCCCCTGCTGAGTACAATTGCATATTCTTCTGCGTTTTGGAAATATTAGACTGCAGAATAGCCACTTCTGATCTTGCTTCCTGAAGATCTTTCTGAGAAGCAATATCATCTTTATACATCGCTTCTACAGAAGCCAGCTTCCTTTTTGCCACAGCCAGCTGAGCCTGTAAAGTCTGGGTATCATCCTGCATTTCGTTGACAGCTGTACTTTTTACACTCGCCAGTGTCTGTCCTTTTTTTACATAATCTCCTAAAGAAAAATACGTATCGATCACCACTCCATCTACAAGACTTACAAAGGGTACGGTTTTGTCTGAGTTGCTTTCCACTTCTCCGGTCAGTGTGATACTTTCTTCTATGGGAAGCATTTCTGCTTTTACCAGTTTAATATCTTTTTTAAGCTCTTTACTGATACAGTAACCTTTTTCCGCTTCTTTATTTTCTTTTTTTCCGGCACAGCCAGTAAAGGCTACCAGGGCAGACAGATAAATTACTGCAATGTATCGGGTAGTATTTTTGTTCATATCTTATAAGTCTTGTCCTACAACATACTGCAGGTTTTCGTAGTATTGATTGAGTTCTTTTTTCGTATCCAGTATGATCATTTTATTGCCAATATAGGCATCAAGAAAATCCATATACTCCAGCATGCTTATGTTTCTCAGTCTGAAATTCTTTTCGTGACTTACCAACAGACCATCCAGTGTAGATTCGTAATGTTCATCTATTTCCTCAGACACTTTTTGGGTCCGGATATAGTTTCTGAAAACGGAGACAATTTCATTCTCAGATTTCAGCATATTTTTTCGTGTTTCAATCTTGCTTTTTTCAATCTCAAGTTTTGCCTCCTGAATATTTCCTTTATTCCGGTCGAAAATGGGAAGATCAACGGCAACTCCCAATCCAATAAAATCTTTCATGATATTCCCCCCTCTGTCATACCCTATAGATACTGCAACATCCGGGGTTTTCATTGCATTTTGAATTTCAAGATTCTTAGCCGCATGTTTCTCTTTGTTTTTTGAGATCAATATATCCGGACGGTTTTCCTTTGCCTTTTCCATCCATTGCATGATCTCTAATTCTGAAAGTTGTTTTTCCGGCATGGTAAATGAATCTCCTATTACCAGATAAGTGCTTGACGGAAGCATCAGCAAAGCTTTCAGTTCTACCTGCTGGTCTTCAATTTCCTGTTTTAATGAAACCAGTTTCTTTTTGAACTCTATTTCCTGAGCCTTTAAGCGGACATATTCTGCTTTGCTGATATTTCCAAGGTTCAATTGGTTCTGATAAGATTTTGTTAACTTCTCAATGGAAGCGATCTGTCCCTGGTAGATTTTTTGCTGCTCCTGATTGTACAGGATGTCAGTCATCGTATTTCGCAAAGTCTTTTTAAGCTCTCTCAGGACTTCCTGCAATTCATATTTCTCTCCTTCTACCTCTATCTTTTGCAGTTCGATATTTTTTCTTCGCTTACCTGCCGTTTGGATTACCTGCTCGATCTCTGCAGAAATCTGGGTATTCTTGCCCCAGTTTCCGATCAGTGCAGGCTGCTCTTCAATATCATAAGTTCTCCATAGGTTGACTTCACTTATGCTCAACTTCGGGTTAGGCCAGTATTTTGCCTGAACAGCTCTTGCTTCAGCTTGCGAAATTTCAAGTTTCTGAGCAATGAGGTCAAGGTTTTTAGCAAGAAAAATAGTCTCAGCTTCCTTTCTGTCAATTTTCAGGGTATCTGAAATCTGTGCAGAAAAGAAACTGAAACAAGGAATATAAAATAGGGTAAAAAATAGCTTCTTCAAGGTCTCTTATTTTAAGACCACAAAGCTATTTGTCTAATATTAGAGGGAATTTTAAACAAAATTAAAATTCGGTTAGTTCAACATTAGAGTTTGATTAGAATGGGGGTTTATTACGGAAAACTAAATTGTAATCGGTATGTTTTGGCTAAAGTAGAAGGATTTTGAATGTATTTTCTAAGTGGGTTGAAACCTGCTTCTATTGATTTTTAACACGAATTGTACTAATGTTATTCACAAATAACACAATTTCATACTACATACTATGTGAAAAAATTATCTAGAAATACCCGTGGAATTTTCAGGAAGTTGATGACAATTCATTTGGCTTAAACATGAGCCGGAAATACAAGCAAAACGTCTGTCCCCTCATTTATTTTAGAATCAATTTTCATGACAATCTGATGATGATCAAAAATACTTTTTGACAGTGACAACCCGATACCGCTTCCTTTGATGGCATCTACATTTTTCCCTCTGTAGAATGTTTCTGAAATCTTGACAAGATCATCCGGAGGAATTCCTCTTCCTTCGTCTTTTACTTCTATAGATAATTGGTTTTCTTTTTCTGACAGGGTGATTACAACAGGTTTATCATAAGAATATTTAATCGCATTTTCTACAATATTATATAATGCCAGATACAAGAGCGTTTCATTTCCCGGAAATTCTAAAAGAACAGGCCGGGTAACCTGAAGCTCTATTTTGATTGTTGAGTGTTTTTCTTTTGCTTTAGGTTCCAGTTTTTCATAAATCTTCCAGATCAGTTCGTCTACTCTTACCTGTTGGTGGGAAGATTCAAGCTTGGTCATTCCGGACATCAGCAGAAGATTGTTGAGGATATTCTCAATTTCATACACATTCTCCAGTGAATCTTTTGCTACTTCGCGATATTCTTCAGGCGTCCTGTCCTTTTGGGCAAAAACCTCAAGATTTCCGGAGATGGCCGCCAAAGGAGTTTTAAATTCATGGGAAACATAATTGATAAAGTTCTGCTGCAGCAAAACATTTTCAGAGATTCTTCCCAGCAGTTTATTGTAAGACCTGATCAGTTCTTCGATCTCATCATTGGTATTGGTTGAAGTAATAGCCGTAGAAATATTGTTGTAATCAACAGTGTTGATTCTTTTAACCACATTGGAGATAGGTTTATACACAATATTGGAAAGATACCTGCTCAGGAAATAAATAGCCAGCAACCCCAGCACAAGAACGGAAAGCATGATAATGGAAAGTCTCAGGATCTGTGACTGAAACGAATCATTTGGGGATTTTACAAAAACGACAAAGTCTCCCTGATTATCCGGATAAAAAATCCCATAGTAGAACTGATTATCAGACATAAATTGTACTCCTTTATTATTTCTGGCCGTTTGTAAGTGAGAAAGTTTTATATTTTCATCTTTCAGGTTCTGCCCGAAGGTTACCTCATTGTTCTTATTGTAAACAGCTACCCTGTTGTTCTGGATAAGATGATTGTATTCTTTTTTGATTTGTGCATGTCTGTCTTTCGGAAGCTCGTCTTTTTCAAGATAATAAATGGCAGAAATAAGCGCCGTATTTCTCAGCTTTTCAAAATAAAAAATCTTGGTACTGTCATAATAGGCAAAGAATATCACCGCAGATGTGATGATAGAAACGATGCCGAATGAAAGGCTAGAGATCAGAGTAAACCTGCTTCTGAGAGTCATTTTCAGTCTTTAATTAAATATCCTGTCCCCTTTACCGTATGAATATATTTTTGTTCGGTTTCATCAATTTTGTTACGGACATAGGAAATATACACATCCACTACATTGGTGGTATTGTCGAAATCGATTCCCCAGACCTTATGCAAAATCTGTGTTCTGCTCAGTACTTTATTTTTATTCTCCATAAGGAAAGTAAAAAGCTTGTATTCTGTAGGAGAAAATTCAATTTCCTTATCATTTTGAGTGACTTTATGAAGATCCGTATCAATGACGATATTACCGCATGACAAATATTGATCTTCTTTTTGATAGCTCAGCTTATTTCGTCTTGTCAACGCTTTGATCCTTGAGATCAGCTCCTCAAAGTGAAATGGTTTCGACAGATAATCATCGGCACCCAGATCCAGCATTTTAATTTTATCATCCGGACTGTTCAGGGCACTCAAAACCAATATCGGCGTATAATTCCCTTTAAAGCGTATGATTTGTGTAAGCTGCATTCCATCCAGTCCCGGAAGCATAATATCCATTAAAATAATATCAAAATCATAGATATGGAGAAGTTCTCTTGCCCTTTCACCTGAATCGGCCAGCGTCATATTGTATCCGGCTTCGGAA
Source organism: Chryseobacterium sp. FR048 (assembly GCF_056844665.1). Lineage (NCBI taxonomy): Bacteria > Pseudomonadati > Bacteroidota > Flavobacteriia > Flavobacteriales > Weeksellaceae > Chryseobacterium > Chryseobacterium sp. FR048. The sequence continues at coordinate 123,332 of NZ_JBXDSE010000005.1, forward strand.
AGTCCCTTCACCAGAAAATTGCTGATTCTCTGATCATCTTCTACCAACAAAATATTCATATTCTTCTGAAATTTCGTATAAATATAAGTAATCTAATTAAGAAAGGAAGCTGGAGGCTGGAAGAGAGGGGTAATAGAATTTTATAAAGTAATTTTTTCCCAATTTTATTTACCTTATTAAAAGCATTGAAATTAATTTTAAGAAAATAGTCCATTCTTAGCTGCCTGGAAATAACTTCCAACATCCCTCTTCCTTCTTCCAGCCTTTTTTCATAATTTTGAAAGATGGAGATGATATATTTACTTATCGGATGTATGGCCGGCGGAATATTGGGAGCCGTTATTTTATACTTTGCACTTAAGTCATCAATGGTTTCAAGAAGTTCTTATGATGAATTGAATGCTCTTTTTATAAGAAACAAATCTGATTTTGAAAATTCAAATCTGAAGATCCGGGACCTCCAGGAAAACATCAACAGAGAAAAAGAATCCAATACCCTACAGCAGGATTTACTGGATGATCTTAAAAATGAGTTTTCAAAAATATCAGCCGAACACAGTTCACTGAATACTCAGTTTCAGGAATTAAAACAAATCAGCACCAGACAAAGTTCCCAGATTGACACCCATATCATTGAAAAGCAGGTTCTTTTTGCTAAAAACTCTGAACTTTCAGCAAAAAATGAAAGTCTCCAGAAATCTTTGGATACCCAAAAGGAAGAAATTCTCAAAATACAGGAAGAATCAAAACTTCAGTTTGAAAATCTGGCCAATAAAATTCTTGAGGAAAAAACGGAAAAGTTTACCGCTTTAAATCAGAATAATCTAAAAAACATTCTCGATCCGTTTCAGGAGAAAATTGCAGATCTGAAAAACAAAGTCAATGAGGCTTACGAAAAGGAAAATAAAGAACGTTTTTCTCTGGCCGAAAAGGTAAAAGAACTTGCAGAGCTCAACCAACAGATCTCCGATGATGCCAAAAAACTTACCAGAGCTTTAAAAGGAGAAAGCAAAACCCAGGGAAACTGGGGTGAAATGATTCTGGAAAGTATTCTTGAAAAATCCGGACTGGTGAAAGGAAGGGAATATTTTCTGGAACACGAACTTCGCGATGAAGATAACAATGCTTTATTTTCAGAGTTTTCCGGTAAAAAAATGCGTCCGGATGCTGTTATAAAATATCCTGACGAAAGAAATGTGATCATTGATTCCAAAGTATCTCTGACTGCTTTCACTGACCTTGTTGACGAAAATGATCCTGATGTATACGCCATAAAACTTAGCCAACACCTGGGATCTATCAAAAACCACATTTCGCAGTTAAGTCAGAAGGCTTATGATGATTATGATAAATCGATGGACTTCGTGATGATGTTCATCCCAAGTGAACCGGCTTATATTGCGGCCATGCAGGCAGACCCCAATCTTTGGAACTTTGCTTATGAAAAAAGAATTCTGTTGCTTAATCCAAGTAATCTGATCACTTCCCTGAAACTGATTGCTGATCTATGGAAGCGAGAATATCAGAACCGAAATTCTATGGAAATTGCGGATAGAGGGGCAAAACTGTATGATAAGTTTGTAAGTTTTGTGGAAAATCTGGAAAAGGTAGGACGAAATCTCGACCAGGCTAAAAATGTTTTCAATGATGCTTACAAACAGCTTCATACCGGAAATGACAACCTTGTGATTCAGACTCAGAAACTGAAATCATTGGGGATCAAGAACAAAAAAGATCTGCCTCCAAGTCTTATTGACAATAGTAATTTAATAGAATAAAAATTGAAATGCCATGAAAAGATCAAATATCATCCTATTGGTAAGCCTTGTTCTCTTCTTAAGTTCACTCCCTTTCACCGCCGTCTATGCAAAAGATCATGAAATGAGTGGTCTGGCCTGTTTTCTTTTAGGATGGGCAGAAATGGAAGGTGGCGGAAAAGCATGGCTGGCTAACCCTCTGCTTTTTATTGCTGCTTTTTTACTTCTGGTAAAGCAGGTTAAAATTTCAGCATTCATCAGTTTCATAGCACTTGCTCTTACTTTCTGTTATCTTTCTGTAGGAGAAATTACAGTAAACGAAGCAGGGCATAAATTTCCCATAACAGGTTACGGCACGGGTTATTTCCTGTGGATTTCAAGCTGCCTGTTTCTATTGATCGGAAATATATTTTTACTCGTATCTCCGGAAAAGGCAAAAACACAGGTATAAAATGCTTCACTTTTAAAGTGAAAAACTTCCAACTGTTTTAAAAGTGAAATACTCAATCACGGCCAGTTATTCAGAAACCTTTTTACGCCATTGAAGGAAGTACAATCATAAATTTTGCATAATTTTGCAGAATGTTGATAGAAAGTTTCCAAAACGATAAAATAAAAAATGTCACTAAACTCCTTACTGACAACCGTTTCCGTAAAAAATCAAAAGTTTTCGTAGTAGAAGGCCAACAGGAAAATGAAAGGGCATTGCACTATGATTTTGAACCTGTGGAATTCTTTATCTGTGAAAATATATTTAAAGGAACACTTCCTGGCGGAAAAATTCATTATGTGAGCGAAAAAGTATATGAAAAGATCGCTTACAGAGGAAGTTCTGAGGGAATCATCGGAATATATACAGCAAAAGAAACTCCTCTTTCTTCTTTTATTCCCAAAGATAACTCTACAGTACTCATTGTAGAGGGCGTTGAAAAACCGGGTAATCTGGGTGCTATTCTGAGAAGCTGCGAAGCATTTGGGGTAGATGCCCTTATTGTAGCGGACGGAAAAACAGATTTTTATAACCCTAATGTCATCAGATCCAGTGTAGGCTGCCTGTTCGGAATGGAAGTTTATCAGGCTGAGAACAGTGAAACATTGGAATTCCTTCAGAAAAATCAGTTCAATATCTATACAACCCTTATGGATGAAACGGCTGAGGACCTTTATAAGAGAGATTTTACTCAGCGTTCTGCAGTCTTATTCGGTACTGAACATTCTGGATTAAGTGATTTCTGGATCGGAAAGGGAAAAAACACACTCATTCCCATGGCTGGAAGTATTGATTCCCTGAATCTGAGCAATGCTGTAGCTATTACCTGCTATGAATCATTGAGACAGAAAAAGGGATAAGCAATTTTTGAACTTTATAATCAAGCTGATAAAATAAGATTGCTTCGCTTTCAACACGCAATCACTAAGCACAAAAAAACCGTTTCACTGGGTGAAACGGTTCTTTTATTTTTAAGCTTAAGCTAAAATTATTTCTTAGCAGCGTCTTTTGCAGCATCTTTAGCAGCGTCAGCAGCTCCTTTAGCAGCATCAGCAGCACCTTTAGCAGCGTCAGCAGCACCTTTAGCAGCATCTTTAGCAACTTCAGCACCAGCAGCAGTTGTAGCAGCAGCAGCATCTTTAGTAGCACCTACAGCAGCAGTTGCAGCAGAGTCAACAACTTTAGCAGCAGAATCAGAAACTACAGCAGCAGAATCAGCTACGTTAGCAGCAGCAGAATCAGTTGTACCTTCAGTAGAAGTAGCTTCAGTTTTTTTACAAGCAACTAGAGAGATTGCAGCGATAGCAGCTACGAATAATGACTTTTTCATAATAAATTAAATTTAATTTTGTTAATATTGTTTTATAAAATTTTCTTCTGTTCTGTTATTTGAACAAGACAAAGGTAGAGCACTTAGAAAATTTGTCTATGAAAAATAATTGTAATACCTTTGTAAAATAGTTTTACAAAAAAACATAGCTGATAATCAATAATTTAATTATTTTCTGAAAAATTGACAGATTTAGATCTATTACACTTTGAACAGCTGAAAAAGGACGTTCAGGGTCAATACTTAAAAGAATATACCCCTTCACAGGATGATATTTCCAAGTGGAAGGGTATAGACATTATATATTTCCAGGAAGACCTTCGCAAAAAAGCAAAAGGAAACATCAGTGAAAAGTCATTTTATACCTATTTCAAAACTTCACCAGTCACTAAATTACCAAGGATAGATATGCTCAATTTATTGAGTATTTATGCAGGATACGACTCATGGTATGAGTTCAAGAAACAGCATCTTTTTGCCGGAGAATTGTTGCTGGAAAATGAAAATCTGGATGAAGAAGAAATCAATGAACTGGAAAAAACAGTTGCTACTGCTCCTGAACTTCCAAAAACCGAAATTCAGCCTCAAAAAGTAGAAATTCAGCCTAGTCAAAACACTGATTTACAAAAATCAACTACTGAAAATCAAACAGTTAATTCAAATCAGAATTCACAAAAAGAAATTGAAATTCCACAGGCTTTGCCGAAGAAAAATTTCTTTAAAAAGAACGCCTGGGCACTTGTCACTTCAGTTTTAATTGCCATTACCGGACTTTTAGGATTTAAGGATGTTCTTTTTTCTAAAACTTATAAATATTGTTTTATAGATAAGGACAGAGGAGTTTCCGTAATCAATACATTGGAAATAATGGTAGTGAAGGAAAATGAATCGCCACTGATGTATAAAATAAAGCCGGGAGAGTGTTTTTACTATTCTACTAAGGATAAAAATCTGAAAATGCGCATTAGTGCACCTTTCTACGAGCCATTGGAAGTCAACAGGAATCTGGAAAATGCTCCGGAAGAAGAAAAAATAGAACTGAAACCTGATGATTATAAAATGGCCGTCTATTATTTCTCTATAAAGGATATACAACAAGGTAATCCGGCAGAGAGAGTGGCTCTTATGAAGCAAAAAAGAAATCAGCTGGAAAACCTGATCAGCAACAATGCAGTGATCTATCAGGTTTATGACAATAATACATATGGTATAGAGCGACTTGACAAACAGAAGTACATTACCCTGGTAACTACTCCTACTACATCATTGAAAAACCTGAATGTAATAGAAATGAAAAAAGACAACGGTAAAATTGTTTCCATTAAATTTAAAATTGCTACTACAGATGAAAAAAATAAATAATTTTTTACTTCTCACCATACTCCTTACTCTATTCGTTGCCTGTAACAAAAAAACAGAAGTAAGTGACCTTGAAAAACTCAGAAATAGCAATAACACCAAGAGCTACCCTTCTGTACAAATGGACAGCATGCAGGCCATCAACTCCATCACCAAACAGAAAGTTCAGGAACTTCTTGATCTGTCTACTTTATATTTATCTGGTAACAGAAACACAGAAATAGACACTGTGATCTATTCACAGATGGAAAGTTATTTCCATAAGCCTGATTCTTTAACTTTTAAAAAGTTGCTGAAGGAATTAGATAGCATGAAGGTAAAGTCTGTAAAGGTAAATAACCTGAATGTCTATAAAGAATTCTATAAAAAAGACACCCTGGACTACGCGAAGTTCAATGTGGAATATTTTGACAATAAGAATAAATCTTTGGGAAGCTTTGAAAAAAATGCACAATACATTCTTCTGTCAACCTCCAAAATGAAAAAGGAATTTAAATTCTACTTTCTGGATTTTTACTCCAGGCCACTGAAGAAAGACAGTACCTCTGTAGGGGTTACCAAATAGTCTAGAGGAATATCATTTTCCCAGGCATCATCAATATACTCATCGGAGTCAAAGTAATTGACTCCGATTTTTTTTGCCTCTGGTGAAACGCTTTTGAAAAAACCGTCATAAAACCCTTTTCCGTAGCCTACCCTATTTCCTTTATGATCACAATACAAAAGTGGGGTAATAATATAATGGAAATCATTCTCACCGGACTCTTCATTGGAAACAGGCTCGGAGATTCCCCAGCTGTTTGTTTCAAACAATGTATCTTCGAAAATTTCAATCGTTATAAGCTGATCTGCTACAATCTTAGGCACATACACCCGGATATTCTGCGCTAAAAAATACTGAATGAAGATTTGAGTATCGATCTCATTAAACTTCTCAATAGGAACAAAAATATGCACCTTCTGCCCTGTATGAGGTTTAAAGTAAGTAATGAAATTTTCAAAAATCTTTCCGGATAACAAGAAAGCCTCATCAGAAGACAAGGCTTTTCTTTTTTGCATATATTTTTTTCTAAGCTCAGCTTTCAACATATTAATTATGCGTTTTCAGCTTGCAATATTTTATATAATTTATCAGACAAACGAACTCTGAACGGAAGTTCAAAAGTGATCTGATCTCCTGCTTTCGCAATTTCACAAGGACCACCGTTCGCATACATTTCAGTGATGATCACTTCCTGATCTCCTGTTGTAGGACCTGAAATCAATACTTTATCCCCGATAGAAAGCTCTTTACTTTCTATTAAAAACTGGGCAATTTTTGATTTCGAATAATAGTGTTCTGCTTTTCCGACCAATACTTTTTTAACGGAAATTTTCTGGCGGATATTCTTCGTCTCAGGTTTTGTGGCCTGCGCCAAAGGTTTTGTTGTTAAATCTCCTGAGTTTTTAAATTTCAGAGCATCGGATTTTCCTTTTCTGAAAACTTTGTTTCCAACCTGTAAGCCCTTTCTCAGTTTCAACTGTTCCTCCCAAGGCAAATGAATGGTCTCCAGACATTCTGTAGAACATGTGTTTTCCATTGCGGCTTTACATTCGTCACATTGGATAAACAATAGGTGACAGGCATCATTAGCACAGTTCGTATGATTATCACATGGCTTACCACATTGGTGACATTGCGCAATAATATCGTCTGTAATTCTTTCTCCCAATCTGTGGTCAAACACGAAGTTTTTACCGATGAACTTACTTTCTATCCCCTCCTCTTTTATCTGACGGGTATATTCAATGATTCCACCTTCCAACTGGAAAACGTTTTTAAATCCCTGATGTTTAAAGTAAGCACTGGCTTTTTCACAACGGATTCCCCCGGTACAATACATCAAAAGATTTTTATCTTCTTTGAAATCCTGTAATTGATCATTGATAATCGGCAAACTTTCTCTGAAGTTTTCCACATCAGGAGTAATAGCGCCTTCAAAATGTCCCACTTCACTTTCGTAATGGTTTCTAAAGTCTACTACAATGGTATTGGGATCAGCAAGCATATCATTAAACTCCTGAGCTTTTAAGTGAACTCCTTTATTGGTTACATCAAAGGTTTCATCGTTCAGACCGTCAGCCACAATTTTGTGTCTGACTTTAATGGTCAGCTTCAGAAAGGAGTGATTGTCTTGCTCAACCGCTACATTCAAACGAATTCCTTTCATAAAATCGTACACTTCCAGTGTGTTTCGAAAAGCCTCAAACTGATCGGCAGGAACACTCATCTGAGCATTAATACCTTCGTGGGCAACGTAAATACGGCCAAGCGCATCAAGGGCGTTCCAGGCTATGAATAAATCGTCACGAAATTTTTTGGGATCTTCAATTTTAGCGTACGCATAGAAAGATAACGTAAGGCGTTCCTTACCAGCTTCATCAATAAGTCGAGCTCTTTCTTCTGCGCTTAAGGTGTTATACAGTTGCATGCTATAAACGTTTTAAGTGAGAAAAATATTTTTGCAAAGGTAAGAATTTTTAAATTAATAGCTCTCCGAGATAATGGTAGATACTTTGTATATTTATACAGCTACATTCTGTCACAATTTCATTTAAGTTTTTTTTAAGTTTTGTTAACTATGCCGTTAACAATTATGACATAATGTATAAATTAACAGTATAGCCGTTAAATTTTAGTTAAAATTGAAACATAGCATACTAATTGCTTACTTATTTAGCATTAAATTTGTTTACATAAAAACATAGAAAAGAAATTAGTACAATAAACAACAAAGAAAGATATAAAATGAAGAGTACTTTAAAAAAACTATTACCATTTGCAGTAGTCGGAGTTATCTCAGGAGCTACTACCGTTGGAGCTATACAATATTTCGGACATGGCTCCAATAATGGAGATCAATCTTATTTCACAACATCAGCACCCAACACATCCTTTGCAGGAATGAATACGGGAGCAGTGGGCGATGATTTTGTAAAGGCAGCCAAAACAACCGTTCCGGCTGTAGTTACCATCAAAAACTATCAAAGCAGAACATCCAGCAGGGCTTCGGAACAGGATCTGTTTGATTTCTTCTTCGGAGATCCTTTCGGAGGAAGAGGTGGCCAGCAGAGACAGAAGCAGCAACAGCAGACTCCTGACAATATGCCTTCGGGAATGGGTTCAGGGGTAATCATCTCGCCGGATGGCTATATTATCTCAAACAACCACGTGGTGGCAGGTGCCAACAAACTGGAAGTAGTACTGAGCAATAAGAAGTCATATATCGCTACTTTGGTAGGAACTGACCCTAACACGGATATTTCCTTATTGAAGATTGAAGAAAAAGGACTTCCTTATTTAAATTTTGCCAACTCAGACAATATTGAAGTAGGACAATGGGTACTTGCAGTAGGAAACCCACTTGGGCTTAATTCTACAGTAACTGCAGGGATTGTTTCTGCAAAAGGAAGAGGAATCGGAATCCTTGGAAGCCAGGGAAAAGCAGCTAACCCAATTGAAAGCTTCATTCAGACCGATGCTGCCATCAACCCGGGTAACTCAGGAGGTGCATTGGTCAACACGAATGGAGAACTGATCGGGATCAACTCTGCAATCCAGTCTACTACAGGATACTACCAAGGATATGGATTTGCTGTACCGGCCAACCTGGCAAGAAAGATTGTTGAAGACATCAAGAAATTCGGAATTGTACAGAGAGGATTCTTAGGTGTTTCATCATTAGACCTTTCAAACGATCAGCAGGTTTTAGGATACAACAGACAATTCAAGACGAATCTTAAAGTAGGTTCAGGAATCTATATTACCGGATTCGGAGAAAAGAGCGGTGCTGAAGATGCAGGTCTGAAAAAAGGTGACATCATCACTAAAGTTGACAACTATGCAGTAACAGACTTCGCTGATCTGTCTATGTCTATCGGAAGCAAGCGTCCTGGTGATAAAGTTCAGGTAACTTACCTGAGAGACGGTAAAGAAAATACAACTACCGTAACGCTTAGAGACCAGAAAGGAGGAACTTCTACCAAAACGAAAGCTGACCTTAGCGTAACTGAAAAAATCGGAGCTGAATTTGATCCGCTTACAGAAAGGTTCAAAACAGAATATGGACTGAACAGTGGTGTCGTTGCTAAAAACGTTTCTGAAGGCAGCGAAATGGCCAAAATCGGAATTGTAGACAACTATATCATCATTGAAGTTAACGGCAAGCCTGTCAACTCACAGAAAGATATTGAAAAGATCCTGGATAAGTATCAGGGGAATGTACAGGTAAAATTTGTGGATGACTACGGAAGAATGTATACCAAAGGATTCAAGATGCCTTAATCATAAGACAAAACAATAGTTGATCATATCAACAAAAAAACGCTGCAGACATCTGCAGCGTTTTTTATTTTTTTTTATTTAGGCTTATTCATTTTTTCTGAAATGCTTTTCTTTTTGTTCCGCTCATAGATCACTTCTACAATTTTACCGCCGATCCATGAAAACGGAAAGAAGGTAAGGAAGATGGAGATCTTATAAAATGTAGGATGGTAAGGAAATATGATCACATCCAACATCGCAATAAAGAGCATAATAAAACCTATAAGAATAGCATAGGCAACTTTGGCATATTTTACGATAATGGCTGTAGCCACACCCCCGATTGTTGTTCCTAATCCGGAAATAAACAACAGGAACCCAAAGAATGCCTTATCATCTTTCATACTGAAAAGAAACCTTTGCCAATGCTCAAACGGAGCGAAAGCTTCAAAAGTAACCCATTGCGGAAAAGCCCTTATACCAAGAGTAATAATAAGCCCTGCTATACCAAGGCCTACAAGCACCGCAATTGTATTTCTTATAAAATTCATTAATCCTGATGTGCAATCATAGAAATTTCGATATCCACATTTTTGGGCAGACAAGAAACCTGTACCGTCTCACGTGCAGGATAGCTTTCCGCATCCAGATAAGATGCATAAATATCGTTCATCACCGCAAAATCATCCATGTTCTTAAGGAAAATCGTAGCCTTTACAACATTTTTAAAAGTCATTCCAGCTTCTGTAAGAATCGCTTCAAGGTTTTTCATTACCTGATGCGTTTCCTTTTCAATTCCTTCTACCAGTTTACCAGTTGCAGGATCTACAGGAATCTGTCCGGAGATATACAAAACTCCGTTGGCCATATTAGCTTGTGAATAAGGCCCGATTGCTGCAGGAGCATTAACTGTGTTGATAATTTGTTTCATAACGGATATTTATTTTTTTGATCTTATACAATTACCCTCTACTTTCTAAACGGTAATTTAGTTAGAATTTATTTTGGTTGCAAATATAAAATTTATATTCTCAAATGCCAATCTGATATTAGAAAGGTGCATTAGGCTGAGTAAAACTTCTGTCTTTATACTTCAATGCATCACTTAAGATATTGGCTTTGATCCCGATAAAGAAATCATACACTTTATATTGTCCGAAAGGAACCCAGTTGAAGTTGATGGTAAAACTTCGTTGATCTCTTGCAAAACCGATTCTTGTATACGCCAGCTGTTTTGTCACCAGGTCATAGTGGGTACTTCCGTTGATGTTCCAGAATGGGGTAAGCTTGATGCTCCCGTCAAGACCTATTGATGCAATCTTGTTAGCCGTTCTGCTTAGCCCTTTTGAATAAGCATAGTTGGCATTTACATTCAAAGTCCATGACTGATCGAAATGGGCATAATTATCATCATCAAAATAATAATTCTCATTTCGCACCTCTCCTTTTTTAGAATACTTCTTAGCATATTCCGTTTTCGGTCCAAAAATCTCGCTACTCAGAGGATAAGACATCTGTACATTGAATCCCTGTACACTGAAAGCTCCGAATTTTTCTGTTCTGATTCCGGTATCCTGGCCTGGCAGGAATTCAATTTTATAAGGATCGAGAGCAAGACTCGTATTAACAGTAAGTTTGCTATTAAAGAATGAAGACTGCCCGTTGATGGTAATCACAGACCAAGGGTGGTCTTTAGCGGCAAAGTTATAGTTTCCGGAAACACCTAAAGATTCAAAGATTTTAATCTTCTTCACTCCTGTAGAGTCGCTCTTAGACTTCACCTTCATTTCAACATTGTTTCCGATATTGAAACCTAAAGCACCTACCATTCCGCTTTGCGGACTTCCAATAATTCCTTTTTCAAAAATGGAATAAGGGGTAAGGGCTCCATTGGCATTGTAATAGTTTTTATAATATCCGAAACCTGGACTTGAGAAATCCGGAGAATACGTAAATCCTATACTTGGCGTTACCATGTGTCTTACGGCTTCTATTACCGATCCTTTCTTAAACTGCATCTGTCCGTAAAGAATGGTCTGAATACTTGCTGTCGCAGAGAACGTAGAATAGCCTGCAAATTTTTTATTGACATCATCTACCGTAACCGCTTTTACAGGATCATAATACCTGTTAAGAGTTTTTGTGGTCAACGCATTGTCGATATTCGCACTTAAACTGAAGGTGAAATATTTTGCCAGCGTGGTATTTGTTGCCAGGGCGATATTGTTTTTAAGCCCGGTCTGCATTTTATCCCACATTTCTTTTTTAAACAGCTCATTTTCCTGAGTGTTCACAAAGTTCGTCAGGTTGAAACCTGTGTTGACTGTAATATTTTCAAGAAGTCCGGATCTTACACCGGTTTTTGATTTGAACAGATAAAACTGGTTCACGGCTACGTTCATCTGTGGAAGACGAAGGTCTGCCAAACCTGTTGCGAAGTTCTGAGAATAAGAAGCCGTTCCTGTAATGGTTATGGGCAATGTCAGGAATCTTTTGGTAAGGGTTACCGTTGAGTTCTGCTGGGTATTCAGTACATTCTGGTTGAAAATATAGTTGTTGTTCAGCGGATTGTTATAAAACTTGGTACTTACAATATCTACCGAAGCACTGAAAGTAAGGAATGGATTAGCTTTGGCATCCTGCGAATGCGTCCAGTTAATTCTATAAGTACTATTTCTGCTATAGTCGTCCAGTCCTTTAATCCCTCTTACCATTGTTCCAATATCCGCATTGAAAGTTCCCGAGTAGCGGTATTTTTTCTGATAGTTCATCTGTGGACGGATATTCCAGCTCCCTTTGGTATAAATATCGGCCAGTACTTTAAGGTCGAAGTGCTCCCCTATCGGCTGGTAATACCCTATTCCGTTGAGGAAGAAACCAACATCTTCCCTTTCCCCAAAACTAGGGATCAGAATACCGGCAGCTCTTTTATCTGAAAACGGTAAGATGGCAAACGGCATATACAAAGGTGTTGGCACCTGTTCTATAAACATCTGAATAGGTCCGGTAACGATCTGGGATTTGTTCTTGGTCTTTATAAGCTTAATATTGTAAGCCCTCATAAAGTAATCCGCAGCCGTATCTTTTTTCTTGATGAAATAATCATCCGTTGTATAATCTGCTTTTACCATAGCAAAAACAGAATCATTATATTTTTTAGTTTTCTGGGCAATAATCACCCCTTCACTTTCTTCTGTTCTGGCATTGAAGGCAATGGCCTGCTTGGTCTTTGTATTATAACTGAATTCGTTGGTCTCGTATTTTTTCCCTGCCTGGGTGGTAATTACAGGTTCAATGATTTTCCCTAAAGAATCCTGTTTTCCTCTGGCATAGATCAGGTTTTTGTTATCATCAATGGAGATATAATCTGCATCAATCTGCATATCCTGATATTTTACCTGCGCATTTTTGTTCAGAAATGTCATTCTTTTAGGCACATCTCTTCGCTGATCATCAGCTTTTGTGCGAAGAACATCATCCAATGCTTCTTTTTTTGCAACAATGGTATCCTTTTTGGAAATAGTATCTTTAACCGCATTTTTAGGCAATTTTTCAGGAGTTTTCTGTGCTAAAAAATTGTTAAAAATTAGGATAATTAAAATTTGTAATATATTTTTGAGGACGGTTTTGGCCAATTTTATTCTATATAATTAAGGCCCAAAATTAATATAATTTTTATAACTGTAAGATGCACAAACAAAATTTTAAAATAATTTTATCATTTCTCCTTATCCTTATCAGCAACTTTATTTTCTCTCAGAAGAAATTTACCATTGTTTTAGATGCAGGACACGGAGGTAGTGATCATGGAGCCAACAGGACTTATTCAGACATTGGAAGAATTGCAGAAAAAGATATTACGCTGGCCATTACCTTAAAGGTAGGAGCGATGCTTGAAAAAAACAGAGATTTTAAGGTAATTTACACCCGAAAAATCGATGAATACCCTTCCCTTTCTGATAGAACCAACCTGGCCAACAGAAGTAAAGCGGATCTTTTCGTATCCATTCACTGTAATTCTTCTGCAAGACCTACAGCTTACGGTACGGAAACTTACGTACAGGGACCCAACCAGAATAATGAAAACCTGGAAGTAGCCAAAAGAGAAAATGACGTGATCTTTCTGGATGAAAAAGATAAACAGACCTTCGGGTCATACAACCCGGAGTCTCCGGAATCTCTTATTGCCCTGAAACTTCAGCAGAGCAAGTACCTGGAATCCAGTCTTCTTTTGGGAGGATTGGTAGAGGACAATTTCGTCAATAAAGACAAAAGGTCTTCCAGAGGTGTTTTTCAGAAAAACCTTCACGTTCTCCGTATGAATGCGATGCCTTCTGTACTGATAGAAACCGGATTCATCAACCATCCGGAAGAAAGTCATTATATCGCTTCGGAAAAAGGCCAGAGCGAAATTGCAGAAAGTATCTATAATGCGATTATTGATTACAAGAAAGCAATTGACAGAAAAACCGGCGGACCTATGGCCATTAAAAAGCAGGAACCTGAGAAACCGGCAGAAACTCCTCTGAAAAATGATTTCAGAATATTACTGATGAGTTCTCCTACGAAGTACAACGAAAACGACCCTGCTCTTAAAGGATTAAATTATATTCTTACCATCAAAGAAAACGGTCAGTATAAATATTATTATGCTGTAACGAATATGGCTTCTGTAAAAGACATCAACCTTAAAACAGCCAAGGATGCCGGATTCCGAAATGCTTTTGCGGTAGGTTTCATGCCGAATCAGAGAATCAGTATGGGGTATTATACCATAGAAGTGTATGCAGGAGACAAGCTGAACGGTAATTCTTACATTGTTCAGAACCTGAAAGATGTGGAAAGACAAAAAGACAATGGTGTTTTCTATTACACCTATGGAAAAGAATATACCCTGGAAGATGCTGTAAAACTCCAGAAAGACCTTGAAGCTAAAGGAATCAAAAACACGGTAATACAGAAAATTTATAAATAATTTAAAAAAATAATTTTGAAGTTTAAAAGTTAATTTTTACTTTTGCAACCTCAAAATTTGGCCTATTCGTCTAGTGGTCAGGACTCAAGATTTTCATTCTTGCAACAGGGGTTCGATTCCCCTATAGGCTACTTATTAAAAACCTTTAACTTTCTGGTTAAAGGTTTTTTTATTGCCATTTCCTTCTGTCCTTTAAATTTCAAAAAAGAGCATATCAGATATAAAAATGGAGAGAGCATTGTTGAAATACAATATGGACAAGCCCTTCTTAATTTTTTTCACCTAAAGCTTTTTAGTATGAATATGATAAGGAAACAAAGAGTAAAATCAATTTCATTGCTTTTCAAACAGATGCATAGGTATAAAAGCTTCTTCAGCAACAAATATGCATTTCTTAACTCTCCATCCGAATTACCTTCTTTTGCCTTCTAAAAAACAAATAAAAGGTTTTTGGATGGGTACTATAAAAACAATAAACGTCTTTATAGAATACTGGAAATAAAAACATTAGCGTAATCACTCCAAAAATATCTCCATCTTTTGCTGTAAAAAACTATTTCATAGGTGTTATATATTACAAAAGCATTATATTTGCAAAAATTTTTAACCATAATTGGTCATCCAAATATGGTACACTGATGAAAAATATTATTGATAACCCACAGGCTGTAAGAAATTACAGGCTATCAAATTTTATATCATGCCGGATTTAAAAATACAAGAAGCTAAATTGCTTTTTAAGAAAATCCACTCTAACCCAAAAAGTTATGATTTACAAATCAATGAAGACGGGATTGCAGGCAAAGATGATAAAATCAGTTTCAGACTTTACAGGACTGGAGAAAGGGTTGCTTTTGAAGTAACAATTGACGGACTCACTTTCACCAACATCACTGGAGAATGGAACAACGCACTGATCATGCTAGGAAATACGATCAAAAAATTAGAAAAGGAACAAGAAAATTTAAAAATAGAACAAGCAATAAATAAACTTAGAAAGTACCTTTCAGAAGAAAATTAAAATTTTTGAAAATAAATTTGGTAGTTTAAAAAAAAGTTTATAGTTTTGCACTCACATTTGAACGATATGGCAAATCATAAATCAGCACTGAAGAGAATCAGACAAAACGAAACTAGAAGACTTCGTAACAGATATTATCACAAGACTGCTAGAACAGCATTGAAAGCTCTAAGAAATGAAGAGAACAAAGCTGCTGCTACAGAACAACTGCCAAAAGTTATCGCTTTATTGGATAAATTAGCTAAGAAAAACATTATCCACAAAAACAAAGCGGCTAACTTGAAAAGCAAATTGACAAAACACGTTAATAAATTAGCGTAAAAGCATAGCTGGCCCGTTCGTCTATCGGTTAGGACCTCAGATTTTCATTCTGGTAAGAGGGGTTCGATTCCCCTACGGGCTACTTCAATCTTGAAAAGCCACTGTGCAAAATCAGTGGTTTTTTAAAGAGAAAGTAGGAAAGCTATTCTTTTAAAACACATCTAACCGGCCCGTTCGTCTATCGGTTAGGACCTCAGATTTTCATTCTGGTAAGAGGGGTTCGATTCCCCTACGGGCTACAATAAGAGTTGATACTTATAAAAACAAAACTAACACATTACTTCGGTAATGGAAGATAGAGGGCCCGTTCGTCTATCGGTTAGGACCTCAGATTTTCATTCTGGTAAGAGGGGTTCGATTCCCCTACGGGCTACCAAAAGGACTTTTTCGAAAGTCCTTTTTTCGTTTATATCTACACCCAAATAACAGAAAAAAGGAAGCCAGGTCCAAAAAATGGGGAATACCTACAGGCAATATTCATTATATTTTCGATATAAATTCAATTTGATTCCTCTTTATTATACCTTTAACTGTTAAAAAACAATCAGGTTTATTCCACAAATTAAGAAGCCACTTAATCTTGAATCACGTCTATGTGTCGTATGATTAAAAGATAAAACCAGATGTATTCTTACTTTCAACTCCCCTAGCCTTTCGGCTAACCAAAGAGTTTAAGCAATCGGTGTTTTGTTCTTTACAGATCTGAAGCATAGTTCCCAGATGGAACTTCAACATAAATATGCTTTATTTTTGCTTGTAAAAGTCAGACCGTGTACTTCTTCATCAGATATAGGTACATTTCTTAGCTTGCTCAAAAAGCTTTGTGTGGTAGTTTGAAATAAATCAATGTTTTTTTTAAACGCTAAGTCTTTATTTTGGTGCCGCTCTATTTTGAGGGAGCAAAGAGGGGAATCAATGCATTGATTCTTATGAAGCTCACGTACAGAAGCTGTTATATTCTTGCATTGCTAAAATATAATATTGCAAAATAAATAATCCTTTGAATCTATAGGATCTCCAATAGCCAATTCTATATCCGGTTATTATCCACAATTTTTAAGACTGCCCTCTTTTACCAAGGCTTAGGAAAGACCAGCAATGTATCGTATTACTTGATAGATAAGACTTATTGATAATTATATACATCAATTAAGTAATATTATATAAAATACAACGCCATAATACACTAAATAATGCATAAATAATATACAAACCAAAAAAATCACCAAAAATAGAAATATTATTTTCTACTTTTCCTTTTAATCATTAAATTTGACTAAATCAATTCATACAAATCTAGATAACATGAAATTTAATTTACTTTTGGGAAATCAGCGCTCATTTAAAGCTGCGCTTATTGCTTTATTTTTGGTCTCTGCCAGCACATTATCATTTGGACAGAACAGAGTGTATGCTCACGCACAAAGCTCAGGTGTATTTGGAGTAGCATGTTTAGGCTGCCGTATAGAAAATGCTTTAAATGCTGTAGGAAACAACGAGAATGATTATTCTACAATGATCCTGGGAACAGCATTATTGGGCGGAATCCAGCAAACATTAATCTTTCCTGAACTAAGACCGGACACAAGGTTGGTAGTAGGGATCGGAACTGATGACATTCCTCTATCTGTACAATTGCTAAGCGGGGTAACTCTTGAAACAATGAATGGAGGAACTTCCAACGATGACCGCAGAACGATTGATGTAAGCCTTCTTAAGCTGGGAGCAACTCCTAACAGGGGTACTGTTGAATTCAAACCTTCAAAACCTTATGACGGAATCAGAATCGGATTGACAGGCGGAGTACTGAGCCTTGGAGGTGGATTCAGAATTTATTATGCCTACCAGGACCCATTAGTTAATATCATGGCCAACAGCCAGGCCGGACAAATTACCCTTGATGCCAATATTCCACTGGAGGGAGCTGAAGTAGCACTTACCAATACTTCAGGAAAAGAGGTATACCGTACTAAACTGGGATCAAAAACATTTAACTCCCAACAGCCGGAGGGCGTTTACTTCATGACGATTCAAACGAAAGAAGGAAAAACGTATTCTAAAAAAATCATGATTAAATAAATAATTAACGAAATCGGCAGTCTTTATAAGGCTGCCGATTTTTTTCTAATTATTTGTAATAAGAAATTAAGCACAAACAATATAATCATAAAAAATCTATGTAATAAACAATATAATAAATCTATACACAAACCACAAAATCCAAACCTATGAAAACCTATTTATTACTAAGAATAAAAGCAACCTTATTTGCTTTACTTCTACCTATGATGAGCACAACACTTTCTGCACAAACCATTACCAAACATTATGCAATTGATCAAAATAACTATATAACATCTGATCTTTCACTTCCCCTCCCCGGAGGAGAGGTAATACCCGACAACGCAGAAGTGATCAACCCATTTAATGCTGTAGGAAATAATCTGAATGATTACTCTATTCTAAAAATTGATTATGACAATGATTTTAAACAGGCAAAAGTTAATCAAGTTTTAATTTTCCGTCACGTAAATGTTGACAACAATACCAATAGGATTGTCATCGGTATTGGTACAAACAACGGAACACCTTTGTCTGCGAATACCATTAAAGACCTACACCTACTAACAGGAGCGCCTTCGTCTTATTATGGAATTTTTGGTAATGAAATAGCATACGTCTTTCCCCCTAACAGTACATTAAAACTTGGAGGTCCTGACCCAACCAGAGGTGAGATTGAGATACAGTGCACAAGTATAAACCCTTGTGACCACATCAAGATAAATAAAGGCAGATCAAACACACCAGTACTAGACTTACTTCTTCCTGGCTATCATCCTGTTAATGAACTTAGAGTTTATTATGCTTATCAATATAAGAATTCTCAAAGTGCGACAAACAATATATTAGCGTACAACAAAGACGGAGTGTTTACTTTTGATAAAAACATTCTTACAGAAAATATGGAAGCTACTTTAACCAATACTTCCGGAAAAGAAGTTTTCCGTTCCAGGATCAATGCTAATACTTTTGAAGCAAAACTGCCTGAAGGAATGTACATCTTAAAGCTTCAGACAAAAGAAAACAAAATTTACACAAGTAAAGTTATTGTTAAATAAATAAAACCCCTCAATCGGCAGATTTAAAAGTCTGCCGTTTTTTTTCGCTTACGACGAAAACCTACAGCTGCATAAAAAAAATTAATTAAATATTAATAATTTAATTTTATATAATACAAATATTTAAATTTCACCAAAAATTGAAATAAAATAAATAACATAATCAATTTATGTGTAAATTTACAAAAAGCTAAATCTTAAAATTTAAACATATGAAAACCAATTTATTCTTGAGACAGCGTGCAATAAAAGCAGCTTTGTCAGCATCATTTTTGTTCCTGATGAGTGCAATGTCTTCTGCACAGATTACCAAAATTTACGCAAACAATCAGATCAGCCAGGTATACGGGGTATGCATCGGTTGTGGTGTATTGAATCCTCTAAATGCCATAGGAAGTAACGAAAGTGACTATTCTACACTACAGGTATCAATAGGATTGCTTGCCAGAACAGAACAAACGTTGATTTTCCCTACCTCTAATATCAACAATAACACCAATAAGCTAGTAATTGGAATCGGTTCAAACGGTACTCCACTAACGGCTCAGGTTTTGGGAGGTGTATCTATTGAAACATTCAATGGAGATGTATCCAACAATGATTATACTAAACTTAGCAGTGAGATTCTGAAGCTTGGTGCCGGAGATCCAAGCAAAGGTGAGATTGAATTGACTATGAATATTCCATTTGACCGTATTAAGATCAATGCCAACGCAGGATTACTTAGCCTGGGTGGTGAACTTCGTGTTTATTATGGTTATCAATACAGAGATCCGTTCATCAGCTTTATGGCACACAATGATGGTGGCCAGATCACTCTTGACAAAAACCTCCCTGTTGAAGGTGCTGAGGTTACTTTAACCAATACTTCAGGAAAAGAGGTATTCCGTTCCAAATTAAATTCAAATACATTTGAAACGAAGCAGCCAAACGGTGTTTACATTATGAACCTTCAGACGAAAGAAGGTAAAACCTACTCCCGAAAAATTATTATTAAATAAATTGAGAGACCGAAACCGGCAGACCTTCAAGGTCTGCCGGTTTTTTTTGCCAATATTCAGAGATTAGCCGGAATGTTCACCGGACCTCTGATCTATCTATTCTTGGTATTTTAGGAAAAGAAGTTAGTCATACAATGCTTACCTCTAAAGACTTTTGAGGAATAAAAACCATAGGTTTCAATTTTCCCTGTCTGTGACCGATACAATACATTCAGCCTGGCAAGAAAAAGCCCGGGCCAATGTATTGGCCCGGGCAGAATGAAACAAAATAAGTGGTGCTGAAAATTATTTTTTAATCAGTTTTTGCTGATATACAGCTTTATCGGTAACCGCTTTCAGAATATAAATCCCATTCGGAAGCATGCTTACATTGATCTGTCCGTTATTCAACGTTACATTAATTGCTTTTCCTGAAGCATCATAAATAGAAACATTCTGGATCTTCTCCTGTGTTTTAAGGGTCAGCATATCAGTAACAGGATTCGGATAGATACCGAATTCAAGTTTCTTCACTTCAGCAGTTGCTAAAGTAGATGCAGAACTGTTTACTGTAACCGTTTTTTCTACCAGCTTTCCGTTTGAATTGAAGCCAATTACAATATCAGCTGTTCCGGAAGCAATTGGAGTAATAACCAGCTCATCATTACTATTAATTGTTGCAGAAACAATAGCAGGGTTGCTGTTTGATTTTATAGATTTTACAATAGATACCGCCATATTGTCGGCATCAGAAACGATTGAATTTAAATCAATGGTCGTAGTGCCTGATGCAGTAACCTGTGAAGGCAAAGTATTGCTTACAGTAGGAACAGAATTATTGGTAAATACCGTCAGTGAAGGGAACCAATAGTAGTCATTCAATATTTTGGTATTGATAAGTGTTCCCGTCATATCGTAGGTATGAATCCAGTTTTTCTGATAATGTGCTCCGTATCCGCTTTCCGTTGTGTTCAGAACAAGTTCACCAGTAATAGGATTTACACGAAGAGCCGCACCGTAAGGAATCTGTTTAAACTGTCCTGTCTGTCCCGGAATGGCAGCAAAGTTTTCGTTAAATGTTTTAGCTGTCACATCAAATCTCACAATCTGTGTTCCTGAGCTCCAGCTGCTGATGGAGTTGATCCAGTATAAAGCATTTTCTTTGTTACTTGCCGTAAATTTTCCTGCATTCCAGGCTCCCCAGTCGCCAATATATTTGGTGGTAGGAATATTATAAACCTGTGTTGCAAAGGTTGTAGGGTTGATGTTAATCAGTTTTTGATCCTGAATCCCCCAAACACTTCCGTCTTTGGCCTGAACAACAGAATAGAAACCTCCGAAAATCGTACTTACTAAAGTATCTGTATTAGGATCGATGACCAAAATTCCTGCTCCTTGCTTCACGGCAAATACATACTGTGAAGTACGGATCATATTTCCGATTTGTCCGTTACCTCCGGTTCCGGCAATCAAAGTTCCAACCTGTAAATTATCAATATTGAAAAGAACAATTCCGGTAGAAGTACCGATGTAGCCTTTATGCTCATTCACTCCTACAAACGACCTTCCGTCTCCCCCACCAATGTTATTAAAGCCTGCAATTTTCTGCATGGTCTGCGCATTGGCAATCACCAGTCTTCCACCAGGTGTGTATTGGGTATCTCCTCCATCAGCAGCCTGTTTTGAAACGAAATAGAATTTATCCCCATAAATAGTTCCATACTGTGTAGTCGCTCCGAAAGCCTGGTTATTGTTTGCATTACTGTACACACGGTAATTAATCTGACCATTATTGTCAACAAAGTTTACAGAACCATTGGTATGGCCATACCATTCTTCATTCACTATAAAATATCCGTTGGTGAAATCTGTAGAAGATACATAAGGTGAAACCGGCGTAAGAGTAGAAGAAATAGGCGCCTCATTGAAACCTACATTAAAGTTCCAGACATCCCACGAGCCATTTTCCAGTGCACGGGAAGAAGCTCCCACATTAGAATATCCAAAATCTGTATCTGTAGGATTTTTTACCCAGTAAGACCAATATCCATTCACCGTCCATCCGGATTGCCAGTGATCATTGGCTGCATCTACAATAGTATAGTTGTCAAAGTCATAAGCCGTTGTATTAACGAATCCATTAACGGGATATAACGGATAAGTGGTATTTCCGCTTTTGATCAATGCATTGGTATTCTGCCCATTCAGATCAAAACCAATTCCTCCCACTGCTGACCCGAATTGAGTGCCCTGATAAAGCAGTGTATATAGTCTGTGGTCTGCCTTGGCAATAGCTTTCAGCATGTCTTCTCCTGTAGCATTCCCGTCCCATTTGAATCCCCAAACCAAAGCATCAGGATTCTTACTGTCATTCCATTGTACTACAAAGGCAGCCTGATTCGCTCCGGAACCTACCCAATACTGAATATCAGCAAAGCTGATCATAGTGGGATTAAGCTTTCCGACCCCTGAAATATCATTTCGGGGTACGCCCTGAACTTTTATCTGTGCATTCGATACGCATGCAAACAGAAAAAGCATCATAAAAAGATAAAACTTTTTCATTTTTTATTATTTTAAATAGATTGAATTGTTATTTGAAATGTAAGTCGTAAGCGCCTGCAACTTCTGTAGAAACTTCGCCCAGCCAGCCAGCTTCCTGATTGACTCCCGTATATATTTTCATAAAATCTACCCCCGGCAGTTTTACATATTTTCCGTTTCTGTCTACCGCCCAGGAAATATCAATATTGGAAGCCTCATCATTATTGGGGGCATTATCCGCATACCCGAAGTCATATGATTTTCCTACCCAATAGGATCCGTCTCCACTCTGATCATAAAAGTTATTGGCCAGTCTGGTTCCGGAAAAACCGTAAGAAGCATCTGTAAACCACAAAGGATAATAGCTTTGTGCATGAAAGGTATTTCTGGTTTTAAAGCCCTGGTTTCCGAGATTGTCTTTCCATTTGATATATTCTACATCTGTCTGCCAGAACTCGCTTCCAGCCACAGGAGTTTTATTTTCATCTGGCTTAAAGTACGTGATGCTGTAATCTTTTACTGTTGTATTTTTGAAATATTCACTGCCGGCAATTTCGTACCACTCGTCATTATCAGGTTTTCCGTTTTTGTTTCTGTCATAGGCCACCATAATAATTCCCGGCTCACAGGAACCTGAACGCTGATCACTGGCGCTGTTTCCAAAGAATGCATTTCCCAGAACTTTAAAGTCTCTTCCTTTCAGATTCGGAATGGTGTGATCAAAGCCAAAAACAACATATCCGCCATATCCGCCCAGGCTGATCATCGTAGAATTGCCTCCCACCAGCGATTCGTTGGCTTTCTGAAGCATATTTGCGGCTGTATTTCCAGGTAAATATTCCGGAATTTCATTCATGAACTGTCCTACGGCAGGACGGAACTCCAACACTTTGGCAATATATTTAGTGTAAGGTGTTTTTTCTTTGGTAACGATAATTTTAGAGTGATAAACCTGTTCGTTTCCTTTATTGCTGATTTTTAAAGTCAACGGATAGGCATCTGCTTTAGGACTGATAAATTCAAGTTCTGAATTTTGAGAGATAATGGAGTCGTTAATGCTCCATGTTACTGCCCCCTGAGCATTGGTAGGAATCGTCAGGACTCTGAAACGTTCAACGGAATAAGAATCATCCAGACCATTAAATGTAAATTCATCTTCATCATTATGTTTACAGGCTATCACACCGGTAAGAAGACATGATAAAAATCCGATTTTTAAATAAGTAAAGGTATTTCTGTTCATTTCTTAAAGTGTTTGGTTATTTGTATAGAAAGGCAAAGTGAGCAGGGATATTTCCGCCTTCTGTCTTCCATTTAAAATGTCCGTTTTTGTCAAAACAATACACAAATCCCATCGCTACATAATTCCTGGCATCTGTAATGTAGATGTCTTCTGTAATAGGGTTCACAGCGATTCCGTATGGGGTTTTAATGGCCGCTTCGTATTGGGGATCAAAAATTCGGTTGGCAATGATTTCTTCTGTTTTTACATCTATGATCCCGAATGTCTTTTTATAGCTGTGGGTATTGTAATTGAATTCGTTTCCATAGAAATAGAGTTTATCATTCACAATGGTCATTTCACTCACTCCGATATGGAAATCTTTTTTCACGGCTCCGGTTACAGGATCCAGAAGGTACAGGCTGGAAGGAGTGTCATAATAATCTCCTCTTGAACTTACATACAGATCTCCATAATTATCTTTCTTAATATGGTGAAGATTGATGGCCACATCCAGCTTTCTGATCTCTGTAAAACTGTTCAGATCTATTACAGAAACGGTATTGTCGTAATTGGGGGCACGATACCCTCCGGAATTGGCAACGAATAATCTGTTTCCTACAATTTCCATTTCCTCGGGCTGATAACCTACGGTAACCTCACGTTGAATGGAAAGAGAAACCGTATCAATTTCCACTACTTTTCCTTTAGGTGCTTTCGGGTTAATATCTACCGGTCCGGCATAACTGCTTGCATACCCTTTTCCCTCTTTGAAGGTTAAATATCTGCAGTTCTGCAACGGAATAGAAGTAATACGTTTCGCGGTCTTTGCATCAAGAACCTCAATTTTATTGGAAACATTTACAACAATATACAGTTTGCTGCCATAGATTTTAATATCATTTCCTACATCACCCAGCTCTTTCACTACATTCGGGTTGATCTCGGCATAGATATTCCGGTAATAGGTTCCTTTGGTATAATCAAAAAAATCCAGGGTACATTTATTACTTCCCATATTCCCTTCATTCAGCATATAAAAGCCTTTTATTGCTGTATTTTCTGAGGGAAGCCCTTCTACCACTTCCTGACGGACAATAATATCATCCGTACGGCACGAAGCAAGAAAAGCTAATACAAAAAATAAAAGATAAAAGTTTAGTTTTCTCATAAGGTGAAGTTTAGAATAAGTTTAAAGTTTCTTCCCGGCATCGGATAGTTGATCACCACATCATAATACTGGTTGAAAATATTATTCATTTCAAGGCTTACTTTAAATTGATGACTAGCCCAGTTAAATTTTTTCTGAACAGCCAGATCATGGGTATACCAGGGTTGTACATAATTGTACTGAATATTGTCCTGGTTCACATCATACCGCTTTCCTACGTACATCGCGCTGTAATTGAAACTCCAGTCCTTATAATCTGCCATCAGGCTAAATGATCCGCTATGCCATGGTGTGTAAGGAATCTGATTCTTATAGAAGGTATCTTCCGGATCACTCACATCTCTTGCGCTTTGGTAGGTATAAGAAATCAATGGCCTTAGTCTTACCTGTCCCAGCTGTACATCAGTCCGGATATTCACATCCGCGCCTATGATCTCAACCAATCCAAGATTCATCATCAGCCATCGGAACATGCTTCCGTTAGGTGCTGCTATGATTTTATCCTGTACTTTGTTGTAATAACCATCTACTTTTATATAAAAGTTTTTAAAGAAACGGTTGTCATAATTTTTCTGATAGGTAAATCCTACATCATACTGATTGGTAAATTCCGGCTTCAGATAGGTATTTCCGATATTGGTGTAATACAGATCATTAAAGGTAGGCAGACGGAAAATTCTTTTATAAAAGGCTCTGAGGGTAAGTTCCGGAATAGTTTCAGGCTGATAGCTCATAAAAACTGCCGGGGTCCATTCTCTGCTGTCTCCAGGTCTTTTGTTTTTTCTTACTTCTTCAAAAGTGAATGTTCCCAAAAGACTTCCCAGAATTTTGAACCTGTTCCACTGATAGGTTGTTGCCAATGCCACTAGTGTTGTATAACGGGTAGGATAAGAGAAATTATCCAGATTAGCATTAAGATTATTATACTGAAAGTCTCCACTTAAGCTGACATCCCAATTGGGCGTGATAGAATAGATGTTGGAGGAAGAAAGATATACTTCTCTTTGAATGTAGGTATTATCCGTGTGCATCACTGACTGCGAACGAACCGTATCCATAAAGCGGGTATAATCGTAGGCAAATTTTGCTTTCAACTGTGTCTCAAATCTGGGGAACAGCTTCTTTTTCAAATTGGCCTGTACGAAATAATTTTCGTCTGAAAGTCTTGCTCCCCGGCCTCCAAAACGACCATTAACAATAGGAGCAGGCATTCCCCGGTCTGAAATATAGCCATACCCTCTTATCGTCCAGCTTCCGTCATTTAAAGTCCCGTTTACAGATGTTTCGAAACGTTTTGCCCTGATGTCTGAGTCCTGTCTTTTTGCTATGGTATCATAAGCCTGCTGGCCATCCGGATATTTTTTGGCATAGCGAAATCTATAAATCCCGTCACTTTGCAGAAATTCTGCACTGGCACTTGCCGAGATCCTGTCTGAGATTTTCTGCTCCAGCCGGAATGACGGATTGAAAAGGTCAATAGAAGCACTTTTTGCTCTTATCACAAGATTGGTCTTCTTTGTTCCTTTAAATACGGGAATTCTGGGCTGCAGATAAATAGATCCCGAGGAACCGAAATCCTTTGCAGGCTGAAAAATCTCGCTTTTCTGCCCGTTATATAAAGATATTTCTTCCAGATCATCCAGAGAATATCTTCCAAGATCTACCAGGCCGTTCTGAGCATTTCCTAATTGAATACCATCATAGAAAACCCCTACATGCTGGCTTCCCAGACTTCGGATATTAATGGTTTTTAAACCTCCTATCCCGCCATAATCTTTGATCTGAACTCCGGAAAAGTATCGTATGGCATCTGCAACGGAATAACTGTTCAGTCTTTCAAGCTGATCGCCCTGGATAACTTGCGCCGGAATAATTTCTTTAAAATTCTTTTTGTAAAGGCTGATCACCTTAATGGTTTCTTCCTTCAGGCTGTCTTTTTTCCTGGTTTGAGAAAACAGGAGTTGAGATGTTAACACCAACACAGTGAAAACAATTTTATAAAGTCGAGATGTAATCAGTTTTGCCACCATTAGCTCATTCATGGATAATGATGACGCTAATGGATATAAGAAAGCAACGACAAAGCACAGCTGTCACTGCACAGAATCATTGTTGTCCTAAGCTTTATTCCACGAAAGCGTCAAACGTTTAATTTTCTGGCAGGTCTTCTGACTTACTCCATTTTTGAAATCCTTCCCATTAAAAAAACAGTGGATATTTTCTTCAAAAACTTTGGTGCGGAGCTTACAGCAGCGGGTCTGTTCCGGATTTTCACCGGATTCCCTTTTAAGAGCTTTTTACGGCTCACCAAATTTCGGCAAAGATAGACAATTATTAATATATATTCATCAATAACGAAATGATTCACAATATTATAAATATAATGATTGTAAAAACCGCTTTTCAGTAAAGAAATGATTAAAATGGGACATCAAGATCCCGGTCCTGATATTTAGACTAAAAAAGAGGTTATCTCAATAATGAAACAACCTCTTTTATTGGCCACTAATGCACGAATTATTTTATTCGTTTGATCTAAAACAAAACACAAACTACACCTTAAAGGATTCTTTTGTCATCATAAAAATGTATCATTTTATTCGTGAATTAGTGGCAAAAAACATCTTCATTGGCTATATTCCAATATTTACAAAAATGCTGAACCTTGATCTGGCCTCAATGTCTCCTCCTGCCAGATGGGTATAAACAGGAAGCATGAGCTCACTTCCCAAACTGAACTTTTTATACGAAGCTTCAAATCCCACCTTTCCGTACAACGCACTTCCGGCAGTATTCGGCAGCCCTTCACCAAATTGTTTGTTTTGAGCATAGACTTCTCCCTGAAGCCCGGTTTTAGCAGAAAAAATAGTTTTTTCATTTCCTGCGATCTGATAAAAACCTGTGGCCGCATAGTTCCATTGGTTTCCGAAACGATAATGTTTTTTGTTTTCGGATTTAATGGTGTAATCGGTATTGATCAATACTGCCACTTTATTTTTCTGAAACTTATAGTTCAAAGCCGCCTGATAATCCCAACTTCCGGTTCCCAGCTGAAAACTTGGGTTGACACCGGATATTCCTTTTTCATCAAATTTACCAAGAGGAACTTTCACTCCCAAGCCTCCGCTAAGCTGGTGGGAATTATCTTTGGAGTTCATCAATCTGTAAATTCCCATCAGGTTCAGATCTCCGATTCCATTAATGCCGATGTCACCCTGCATAGTCTTTTTTTCATGAAAATGGAAAGGAAGGCTTGCATACACACTCAATTTTTCCGTCACCGGAATTTTTCCCCAAAGCTGTAAGGTATTGAAATACTGATCCTGGGTAAGATCTTTCACAAATAAATTCTCCTTTGCTTTATAATGCTGTGCAAAGTATTTGATCCCTATAAACTGTGGATTCAGTAAAGACTCAAAACCGGAGGAACCGTTTCCCGCAGCGCAGCCACAGGCATCACAATCATCATAAAAATCGATCCTGCTGAAGTTGTTCTGAGCAACATAAGCACTGTCTCTAACTGTCTTTGCCTGGCTTAAACTAAATAAAACCAGACTTATTAACCATATAATCTTCTTCATGTTTTTTAAAATTATTCTGCAAATTTTGGATTGGATATAAAACTTTTATCAGACAATGTTTTCAGGAAAGCAATAATCAACTGTTTATCCTGGCTGTTCATGGCAATTCCCGTATGTCCGTTTTGTTTCAGCTGTGGGTCCAGATTGGGATTATCTTCCACCTGGTCCGAATAGAAATTGAGTACCGCTTCCAGGGTATAAAACCTTCCGTCATGCATATAAGGTGCGGTATATTCGATATTTCTTAAACTTGGCACCCGGAATTTCATCCAATCTACCTGGTTCAGGGTTACGCGATACCTTCCTGCATCTTTAAATTCGGTATTATAATACATTCCCGTATTTCTGAAACTCTCATCAGTAAAGAGTTCGCCACTATGACAGGATGCACATTTCTGGTTAAACAATACCATTCCCTGAGATTCTGCCGAAGTAAGCTGCTCCTTCCCCTGTCTGAATCTGTCATATTTCGAATCTGCCGAGATCAGTGAAGCCATAAACTGAGATAATGCTTTTAAAATTCTCTCTCCTGTCATGTTTTCATCCCCATACGCAGCCATAAAAAGCTTTTTATACTTCTGATCATTCTTAATCTTTGAAATCGCCTCGGGAATAGAGCTGTCCATTTCATTCACATCTGTAATGGGGCTTATCGGCTGTTCATTCAGATTATGGATCACTCCATCCCACATATATTTTTTCAAAAAGGCCATATTCTGGATAGGCGGGGCATTCCTAATTCCGATCCTGTCATCTACCCCATGGCTTACGGTGTGACCATGATGGGTAAAGGCATTTTCCTGAATGTGGCAAAAACCGCATGAAATCGTATTATTTCTCGAAAGCCTGCCTTCATAGAATAATTTCCTTCCCAGCTCTACCCCGTTTTTGGTCACGGGATTTAAGGTCTGATCAAAAGACATATCAGGAAAGTAAGAGGGAAACTGTAATTGGTAAGCTTCATCTTTCTCTAAAGGCTGTATCACCTCATCGGAACAGGAAACACAGCTTAATAAAAATGCCAGTAGAACGAATATCGTTTTCAGTGAAAAATTAATCATTGTGAACGTGATCTACTTTAAACATTTTTGTAAGATTATTGGTCACATTCACCAGATGTTCACTGGACCCCATCATCATATCATTAGTGGCAGTAAGCGTAAGAGCTTTCTCTCCGCTCAGAAACTGGTTCAGATCTGCCAGAATATGAATAGAAGGACGGATCTGCCCGGTAACTCTAGCTGTGGTTGGCAGATTCAACGTAATTTCACGGTATAGATCCGGTGTATTGTTGGCTGTTGTATTGCCCATATTTCCGGTATGATTCATAAATTCTTTAGAAGGGCTATCAGCACCATATTTACCTTCCAGCTTTACAAAGACATAGCCAGCCGCCCATGACCACGACATTCCTTTCTGCTTGGCTTTAGTCCAGAATTCCGCCTGACCGTCCTGTCCCAGCAGATAAGCTTTCTGGCTGATTCCTAATCCGAATTTTATTTTTTTATAATTATTTTTCGGAATGCCATCGAGATTCAGATATACCACACCGGCTACTGCATCCGCCTGATCTACGATAAAAGCTCCTTTATCAGGGTTATTTTCATTGTATTTAAATTCATTTCCGTTTTCATCGATCAGAGCGATATTACTGATTACATATTTTAATGCAGAGAAATTATGTTTCTGTCCCTGTGAAGAAGTCTGTACAGTCTGGTTCAAAACGATATTTCCTAAATTGTTGAATCCATTTTCAAATTTGATCTGCAGGTTTCCGGGAGTGGTATCCTGGGCATTTTCATCATCCCTGCTGCTATCACAGGATGAAAAAGTGAATAAAGTAAAGGCAATAAAGAATAGTGATAAAAATTTATAAATTTTCATTGTTGATTTTTTAAGTTGGATAAATACAATAGATAGTTTTTGAATGCCTGAAGCATCCAAATTCAACCACAAAAGGCACAAAAGATGTTTAACACTTAAATTTTTAAGTGACAATACTGCACATATTAAGTGCATTCAGGTAAGATTAATCCTTTCCTGCTTTTATGGCTGAATCGTTAAATAGTGATATGTATTGCTTAAAAAACCGGCGGTTTGAAAATAGGATTCAGAAACAGAAAAGAATAGGCTGTTTCGTAGACAAAATTAAAATTGAAAAATGGAATTTTTTCAGTGGCAGAGATTTCTGCAATTTCAGGAAGAATATAAATATCAAGAATCTTCTGTCCTGAATTTTTTACTTTTTGCAAAGGCGAAGATTCTGAATCATTGGTCTTGGCCAATTCTTTACTCAGGTAACATTTTCCGTTACAGTGAATCTCCGGTCTGCTTTTATTAATACAGAGTGTATTGACGATATAGTCATAATTTACAGCATACTCCGCCAATGGGATCAGGGGCCTGAACACCATATAAAAGGTAAAGAGTATGCTGTAAAAAAACTTCATCAGATTATTTTTTGCTTAATGCATCATCATATCTTTTGCTGACTTCTTTCCAGTTCAGCACATTCCAGATTGCAGACAGGTAATCTGCTCTTTTGTTCTGATACTTCAGATAATAAGCATGTTCCCAAACATCGATTCCCAAAATAGGAGTTCCTTTTTCTTCTACAATGTCCATCAGAGGATTGTCCTGATTAGGGGTAGAAGAAACAAATAATTTTCCGTTTTTATCCACAGAAAGCCATGCCCATCCTGAACCGAAACGGTCCGCACCAGCTTTGCTCATTTTTTCTTTGAAAGCTTCCATAGTTCCGAAAGTTTCATTGATCGCTTTTGCTAGTTTTGCAGAAGGCTGTGTATTTTTTTCAG
This sequence comes from Chryseobacterium sp. FR048, assembly GCF_056844665.1. Classification (NCBI taxonomy): domain Bacteria; kingdom Pseudomonadati; phylum Bacteroidota; class Flavobacteriia; order Flavobacteriales; family Weeksellaceae; genus Chryseobacterium; species Chryseobacterium sp. FR048. The sequence goes on from NZ_JBXDSE010000005.1 coordinate 154,321, forward strand.
GAGTAAGGATCGTCCAGAAAAGCTCATGGTTGTAGTGACCTCCCGCATTATTTCTCACCGCCGGGGTCATCTTAGATGTTTCAGCAAGGATCTGAATCAAGGTCTGTTTTTCCTGTGGAGTCCCGGCAATCGCTTTATTCAGATTGGCTGCATAGGCTGCTCCGTGTTTTGAATAATGGATTTCCATGGTCTGAGCATCAATCGATCCTTCCAGCGCATTATAAGCATACGGCAAAGGCGTCTGCTTAAACTGGGCAAGCGCAAACTGAGCCGCAAAAACTGCACTTACAGCAGCTATTTTCATAATTTTCATAACGTTTTGTTTTATGGTTGAACATTATTTTCTTTAAGATTGGAAGATGGAGGATGGAAGCGGGAAGTAATACGTGTCTATGTACAACTTCTTCAACATCTATTTTACTTTTACATTGATAATAAAAAATCATTAGTGCTTTATCGTCTAAAAGCACTCCCAGCTTCAAGCTTCCTTCTTCCCGCCTACTTTAATAGTTTCTTAATATCCTCGATCAGAATTTCTCTGTCCGGATGATATTTCCCGTTTAATCTTGGAGTTTTCCCTTCCGGATCATCATAATTCAATCCTGAATAATACAGGATCGGCATATTATCCTGATTGTATCGGCATCGGATATTTCCTTCCTGGTCTACCAAGGCGATCATTCCGCTATGGTTTAGACTTTCGCCTTCATCTTCTTTATCACCAACGTAGATATTAAACTGGTCGGCCAGCTTACCAATATATCCTCTGTCTCCCGTCAAAAAATGCCAGTTAGGAGACTTAGCACCTATTCTGTCTGCGTGTTCTTTCAATGCTTTCGGGGTATCATTCTCCGGATCGATGCTTATGGAAATAATTCCAAAGTTGGGATCATTGATCTGGTTTTGGATCGCCTTCATATTGGTATTCATCACAGGGCAAATAGTAGGGCATTTACTGAAGAAAAATTCCACGAGATATACTTTTCCCAACATATCTTTATTGGTGATTTTTTTGTTATTCTGATCTGTCAGCTCAAAATCCGGAACCTTCATCACGGTATAAAGATTCTTTTTGAAGTATCCCATTCCTACTCCTATTCCCAGAAAAAGCAGGGCAATCACCGCAATGGGAATGATTACTTTACTCTTGTTATTGGTCTTATTATTTTTGGGCATACTGTTCAGGATTTTTTTTGAATTCATCTTTGCAGTAAGCACTGCAAAAACCGTACGTTTTGTTTTTGTAAACGGCAGTATCTTTAAGAAACTCGGCCGTTTTCATATGACATACCGGGTCTTCTTCATTCACTACCTGTATATTTTTTATATTTCCTTCTGAAGAACTCATATTGGTTTTATGCTTTACCTGAGGAACTTCTTTGGTACATGATACGAGTGATATAGACAGCAGCGCCGTCAAAATAATGATCGATTTCATTTTGATGTTAAATTGAAATTAATAATGTAAAATAAAGGAATGACTCAAAGTATTTTGGATCAAAAACTTATAAGGAGTTATTAAAAAACGCTTTACCACAGTCCTTCAACATGAATACATTCTGCGTTCAGTCATTGGATTCTATTAAAGCTTTTAAATCAAAGAGTCAGCATTTTCAGTTTAAAACTAAAAATATAGTTTAAACTAAAGGAGGATGAAATATCCGTGAAAAATATTCTGAAGAATGAGAATTAGTATAATCTGAATCCGGAACATCAATCTGCGGATCAGAATCGAAAGGATGTGAAAAGGAAAGGATCTCATGGGAAAGAAAAACATCTAATCCCGCAATCTTTACGGTTTGAGAGCTATTAGATTGCTTCTCTGTTTTGGCGAGTTCTTTTTCCACATAGCATTTCCCTTTGCATGTTGACTGTGGTATATCTCTCTTTTCACAAAGATTTTTTACGATATACTCATAATTAACTGCATAGTTCACCAATGGCAAAACAGGGCGTATTGCAACAGTAAAAATGATGAATATGGAAATGATTAACCTCAACGATTTAATTCTCTGCTACAAATATACTACTTCAAAATCGTTTTATGCTTCATTTATGATGAATGTCATTGCTGGTTTTTGTTAATTTTTCCGGCCATGATCTTTTACCTTTTCGCTTTTTTGCCAAAAAACAAATATTCACGATTACACTGATCACTTTTTTGGAATACGCGAAGGCGCTAGGACTTTTACAAACTATACGTTTTTAAGGCGCAAAGATTTTATCTCCGATAAAATTGTACACTGTTTTATATTTCCTCTACGGTTGCTATCTTATAAATTTGACACGCTTTACCTTTTTGCCTTTCCTCTTTTTGGCCCTTTTACCCCAAAAACAAATATTCATGATTCTACAGATCTCTTTTTTGGAATACTCAAAGGCGCAAAGGAATTTTACAACTATACATTTTTAAGGCGCAAAGATTTTATCTCCGATAAAATTGTACACTGTTTTATATTTCCTGCACAGTTATTATCACATAAATTTGACACGCTTGATCATTTCACCTTTTTGCAATTTTGCTTTTTCGCCTTTTAATAAAAACTGTTACCCATAAAATAAACAAAACTGTACCTGTTATCTAAGAGGTATTATTCCGAAATTTGATCATGCACTTAATGTCACTCATCTCGACTGACAATTTCAATAAAAAATTTAGTTCTTTATAAAAAGTTTAATCTTGTTAATAAAAGCTCTGTTGATTGTATGGTCTGCAGAGCTTTTTGTTGAAATTCACAAGTTTTCCTTTTTACCATTTTGCCTTTTCTCCTTTTCGCCCTTTTACCCCAAAAAACAAATATTCACGATTACACTGATCGCTTTTTTAGAATACGCTAAGGCGCTAAGGAATTTTACAAACTATACGTTTTTAAGGCACAAGGATTTTATCTCCGATAAAATTGTACACTGTTTTATATTTCCTCTACGGTTGTTATCTCATAAATTTGACACACTTTACCTTTTTACCTTTCCTCTTTTTTACCATTTCGCCCTTTTGCCAAAAAAAACAAAAGCCCCACTGAAACCAGCAGAACTTTCATTGAATATAATTTAGTTGTGTTTATTATTTACCGTATTTTCTATCTTCGCCTCCTAAGCCATCTCAGCTTTCTTCGCTTCCTTTGCTTCATCAGCTTTCCCCTTCACTCAAAACTTCATCCTCTGTATCCTCACTGCATTTAAAATAGCCAGCAATGCCACTCCTACATCTGCAAATACCGCTTCCCACATCGTTGCCAGACCTCCTGCGCCAAGTACCAATACGACTGCTTTTACAGCAAAGGCTAAGATAATATTTTGCCAAACGATTTTTTTCGTCTGCTTTCCGATATTGATCGCCATTGGGATTTTACTCGGCTTATCATCCTGGATCACAACGTCTGCTGTTTCTATGGTAGCATCACTTCCCAAACCTCCCATAGCAATTCCTACGTCACTTAGTGCAACTACAGGAGCGTCGTTTACGCCATCTCCTACGAAAGCTACGGTTTGGTTTGTGGATTTGATCTCTTTTACTTTGTTGACTTTATCTTCAGGCAGCAGGTCTCCAAATGCATTGTCTATACCAAGCTGATCTGCTACATATTTCACAACGGTTCCTTTGTCTCCGCTCAGCATGGTAGCTTTTACATTCATTTTGTGCAGATTGTCTACTGTTTCTTTGGCATCTTCTTTTATGCTGTCTGCAATGGTAATATAGCCTGCAAATTTTTGATCATAAGCAACAGCAATCACCGTATATACAATATTAGCGTGGTTGGTGTCATAGCTGATCCCGAACTTATCCATCAGCTTGAAGTTTCCTACCAGAAGATACTTTCCATTCACGGTGGCTTTCAATCCGTGACCGGCAATTTCTTCTACGTTTTCCAAAGGGATAGCATAATTGATCTCTCCTACGTAATTGTGAATTGCTGTGGCTACCGGGTGCGTACTTTTACTTTCCAGCGCATTGACCATCTGAAGGATTTCATCTTTATTAAATTCCGGACTGATATTTACTTCCTGAACTTTGAACACGCCTTCCGTCATCGTTCCGGTTTTATCCATTACTACATTCTGGATCTCTGCAATACTGTCCAGGAAGTTACTTCCTTTAAATAATATGCCGTTTCGGCTTGCGGCTCCTATTCCCCCAAAGTATCCTAATGGGATAGAGATGACCAGGGCACAAGGACATGAGATCACAAGGAAGATCAATGCTCTGTACAGCCAATCTCTGAACTGATAATCGCTCACAAAGAAATAAGGCAGTACACAGATGGCTATAGCCAGAAATACAACGATCGGGGTATATACTTTGGCAAATTTTCTGATGAACAGTTCTGTAGGAGCTTTCTGAGCCGTCGCATTCTGAACCAGTTCTAATATTTTGCTCAGTTTACTGTCTTCATAAGCCGTGGTTATCTTTACGAGAGCAATACTGTTCATATTGATCATTCCTGCCAGTACAACCTCACCTTTATTTTTGGTATCCGGCTTACTTTCCCCTGTTAATGCAGCCGTGTTGAACGATGCTGAATCTGAAAGCAACTCACCATCCAAGGCTAGTTTTTCACCGGGTTTCAGCTGAATAACATCTCCTACTTTTGCTTCTTTAGCTTTGATGGTTTTAGGCTGATTATTTTCCATGATTGTTACCTCATCAGGGCGCTGGTCAAGCAATGCTTTTATATTTCCTTTTGCTCTGGTCACTGCCATAGACTGAAATACTTCACCTACCGCATAGAACAGCATCACTGCTACTCCTTCAGGATATTCTCCTATGGCGAAAGCTCCAATGGTTGCGATACCCATCAGGAAGAATTCTGAAAAGACGTCTCCTTTGATGATACTTTTAAAAGCATCCTTCAATACGGGTAATCCTACAGGAATATAGGCTGCCAGGAACCATACCAATCGTACCCAGCCTGTAAACCATGTTTGTTTTATATAATTATCAAAAGCAATTCCTAATAACAGAATGACAAAGGATACAATGGCAGGCAGAAACATCTGGAAGATGGTCTGATCACCTGTATCATGAGAGTGATCATGCCCGTCATGGTCATGTCCGTCTCCTTCTGAATGGTTATGTTGGTGCCCTTTTGTAACGGGTTTTTCTGGGGTTGTACTACAGCATTTTTCCATAACTGATATTTTTATACAAATTTAGGGTTGAGACTGATGCAATGCTATTGCAAACTTTCAAGACAGTTTTCACAGATTCCTTTGGCAAAGAGCCTTATTTCATCAATCCTGAAGTTGGTCTGTATGTTTTCAGGGAAAGAAATATCTTCTTTGCAGGTGGTCTGCTTACATATTTTACAGTAGAAATGCAAATGCCAGTCTTTATGTGTTTTTTCATCACAATCATCCTCGCATAGCTTATATTTTGTCGTTGTATTTTCCTGTATACTGTGAACGATTCCTTTTTCTTCAAAGGTTTTTAATGTTCTGTAAATGGTTATCCGGTCTGCATTGTCAAAGTGATTTTCTATTTCCGAAAGAGACAGTGCAGCCTCCTGGGAACTTAAAAAATCGTATACCAGAATTCTCATACTGGTAGGTTTGGTATTTTTATCTATGAGTTTGTTTTCTATGTCTTTTTTCATGTTTCCACAATTTGAATGTTACAGGTGAGCTCCGGTTTCTTCATAGCCCTCCTCTTCTATCTGAAAAGTTGTGTGACTGATTTTAAAATTATTTACGGTCGTTTCCGTGAGAGTCTTCAATAGCTGATTCTGTGGAACTCCGGTATCTTTCACTACATGAGCACTCATGGCATTTACACTTGAGGTAAGAGACCATACATGAAGATCATGCACATTCTTTACCCCAGGAATCTGCTCCAATGACTGACGCAACCCATGAATATCAACATCTTTGGGAGTTCCTTCCAGCAATACATTGATGGCTTCTTTCAGCAGCCTCCAGGTTCTTGGAAAGATCAGCAGTCCGATTGCCGCTGAAATCAACGGATCAGCATAATACCAACCTGTTGTCAGCATGATCACTCCGGCAATCATAACGCCAACTGATGTCAGCATGTCTGAAAGTACTTCGAAATAAGCTCCTTTCATATTCAGGCTGCCTTCTGAATCTTTTCTCAGGATCATCATGCCTATAATATTGACAAGTAATCCTATCCCTGCTACAATCAGCATCGATTTGCTCTGCACTTCCGGTGGATTCTGAAATCGCTGATAGGCTTCAAATAAAACATATATCGAGATCCCTAATAATACCACTGCATTGATGACCGCCGCTAAAATTTCAGTCCGGTAATAGCCGTACGTTCTGGAAGGATCTGCTTTCCGCTCTCCAATTTTAATGGCAATGAATGCCAGCAATAATCCTACAACATCCGTGAGCATATGCGCTGCATCTGCCAGTAACGCAAGACTATTGGTCACAATTCCTCCTATGACCTCAGCGATAAGGTATGTACCACTCAGACAAAGTACGATCAGAAGATTCTTTTTATGTCTGCTGGCGGCGGAAGGGGTCTGTATTTGTGTTGGTGTGTTTTCCATATGGTATCTATGGTTTAGTTACATTTCATAATAGGATGTATTTTCTTTTTTTAAAGGAACATTCTGTTCGCCGATCATCTGCCTGATATTGATCTCAATGGTTTGCGCCAAAGACGTCACCGGGGTATCTACCGGACTGTTTTCGAACGGATCCTGCATGATAATGGATGTTTTCTCTATGGTAATGAATACAATCGGAATCAGGAAAGTAATCATCACCTCTACCGTCAACTGTGAATCATCAAGACCAAACGGAAGTATCGCGGCAAACACATAGATCAAAATATGTACTAATACGCTGTAAGATCTTGGGAAAACCGTGTTCTTCAGTCTTTCGCATTTCCCCATACTGTCGCAGAGCCTTGTTATGATGTCATTCAGCTGCATTTGCTGAAAATCAGTCAGACCTTTGGAAGCCGCAATCTCTTTCAATTGTCTTGAATGGGCATCCAGAAGCGCATTGGGTATATTCACTGCCTTGATCTGATGTTGATCCAGATATTGCTGAACCTTTTCAGAAAAAGGTAACTTTCTCAGAGATTCGCCCAGTGCATAGGTCCAGATGATCTGTCTTTCTGCAAAATCTTTTATCGTTTTATCATCTCCTGCAGGCATAAACTGAATAATGAGCCTTACAAAGGTTCGGGAATCATTGACAATGGCTCCCCATACGGTTCTTGCTTCCCACCATCTTTCATAGGATTGAGAGGTCCGGAAAGCCAGAAGCAATGACACTGCGGTTCCCAGCAAGGCAGGAATATTCAAAGGCAGCGAGATCTTACGAAACCATGGTAACATGTCTAAAAGACCAATGGCCACTGCAAATATTCCGATGAACAGGATTTGAGATCTTATTTCACGGATGAAATACCAGACTGATATTTTTTTGTTTAATAGCATAATAGGTCATGTATTAAATAGTATAAAAATGTTATTGTAAAACCTTCAATGGTTTTGTAAGGTCATCTTTAGTTTCTCTCAGCCGGTTTTTATAATAAGTCCGTAAACAGTTCTAATTTACGGATAAAAATCGACATTGAACTGATTCTGAACTTCTTCATTAATGCTCGTGTTCTCCGGAATTCACCAGTTTTGCATTGACAAAGAAGGCTCCTTTTACTACAATTTTCGCATTATCCGGAATGTTTCCTACGGGCGTAACAGCAGTATACCCCATGTCTGAAGTTCCTTTTACTACTTCAACCTTTTCAAAGTTCAGCGTTTTGGGGTGAGGTTTTCCTTTTTCCTCATGTTCTTCCTCTATTTTTTTATCGGTCTGTATAAAGACATAATATTTACCATCTGCTTCTACAATGGCTTCTGTAGGTACTGCCGGTGTGGTACTTTTATCAAGACTAACGATTCCGGTGATGTTCATTCCGTCAATCAGCCCTGTTTTATTTCCGATCACTTCGCAGTGCATAGAAATGGTTTTACTTTCATTTTCAAAGGAAGATCCTATGCTGTAAATTTTTGCGTCGTACTCTGTTTCCGGGTTATTTGTAAGCTTAAAATGAACAATTTGCCCGACTCTCATTTTGGGAAGATCTTTTTCAAAAACCTGAAGATCCAGGTGAATGGAACCGTTATCAATGACTGTGGCCACTGGTGAAGAAATATCCACATAACTTCCTATCTGTGCCGTAATTCCGCTAATCGTTCCACTGATCGGAGCTGTGATTACCAGGCCTGATTTCATGTTTCCGTTGTTGACTTTTCCAGGACTTATTCCCATCATCTGAAGCTGTTTCAACAGGGAAGCTCTTTTTGTTCTTAATGTTTTCAGCTCTGCATCGGCACTCTGAAGATTTTTCTTTGCCCCTGCATCGTTGTCAAAAAGCTCTCTTTGTCTTCTATATTCCTGTTCGGCATAGGTAATTCTGCTGTTGGTGGTCAGATAATCTTCCTGAAGCTGGATGTATTCCGGATTGGCAATCGTCGCAATGACCTGACCTTTTTTTACAATGCTTCCTACCTGGATATTTATTGTTTTTATAATTCCGCCGTACAAAGAAGTAATTGTTGCTTTATTACTGTTGGGAACGCTCAACAATCCGTTGGCTTTGATGGTGGACGTTAATTCTTTCATCTCTACCGTACCCAAAGCGACTCCTACCGATTTCATCTGTTCTTCCGTTAGTGAAGCAATGGTTTGCGGAGCTTCTTCATGAGCCTGTTCCTTTTGTTCTGTCTTTTCCGGAGCTTTTTCTGCTGAAGCCTCTTTTTTTCCGCAGCCAATTATCAGCAGGGAGATCAGGACAAGGGGTATGATATTATATTTGAGTTTCATATTCGAGTATTTATTTTTTATAAGATCGCATGCAGCTACTGACTCTGTTTGTCTTTGTTTTCCGGTGCGTTTCGTTGACATTGATCTCATATTATTTATTAATGATTGAATTAATCGTTACTACAGATTGGTTGACCTGCTGGATGGATTCCAGATATTTTAATTGAATGTTGGTGGCCGTCTGCAAGGCAAAAAGGTATTCTACATAGGAAATCTCTCCTGTTTTATATCCCAGCTGAGCAGCTTTTACAATTTTTTCAGCATTCGGCAATGCCTGAGTGGTATAATACTCATATTGCTGTATATCCTGCTGGTATTGGCTGAACGCATTCTCCAACTGTGCAGTAAGCTGTTTCTGCTGCATTTTTGCGTTGGTTTCCGCAACCTGCTTTTCATATTCCAGGGCCTGGATTCTTGCCTTTGTCGCACCAAACGTGAGCGGAATAGCCACTCCTACTGTCGCTGACTGAAACCGTTTTCCGGAATTATAATAATTCTCCTGCCCGTTGATGGTATGAAAACCGATCAGAGACTGATTGGTATAGCCTAAACTGAAATCCGGTAAACCCAATGATTTCTCAACCTTTTTATTCTTCTCTGCAATTTCCATTTCCTGATAAAAGGCTCTTACTGAAGGATTATTGGCCACCACAGCACTATCCAGCACATTTTCTGCTTTTAAAGGCACATAGTCTTTATTGAAAGGAACTTCAAGATTTTCCGAAGTGTTCAGTAATGTTTTTAAATTTTTATAGGCATTATTCAGAAAGACTTCATTCTGTCTCAGCAGCAGATCGATTTCTCCTTTCTGAGTTTCTGCTGTACTGATCTCGATCTTTTTAATATCTCCTGCTTTAAATCTTACAGTGGCAATTCTGATAAATTCTTCATAAAACCCATCCAGACTTGTCAGCTGGGCTTTGTTGTACTGCAGGTATTCAATCTGATAATAATAGGTACGAACCTGTCTGACCAGTTCATTGGCCGTGATCTCTTTATCAATCTGTTTGCTTTTGATATTTTCATTGATCAGCTCCTTTCTTGCTTTAAACAATGTGGGAAAAGGAATGCTTTGCGATATGGCAAACGACTGGTCAAATTTTGGACTGTTATACTGTCCCAACTGAGCTTCGACACTTAGCTTGGGAAGTTCTTTGGAAGTGGGCCGTAATGCTTCCGCAGATTTTATGCTTAAATCCTTCGATTGTAAGGTCAAATTATTGTTCATCGCCATTTCAACGGCCTGCTCAACGGATATTGGTGTGGACTGAGCTTTAAAAGTCTGCCCCATCATCATCAATCCGAAGATAAGAACAATAGTAAACGTCCCTGGTCTGTTATTCTTTCTTTTCAAAATCTTTGTGTTAAAAATAATATACAGCATCGGCAAAACGAATAAGGTAAGGAATGTAGCTGTTACCAATCCTCCGATTACTACGGTTGCCAGAGGTTTCTGAACTTCCGCCCCTGCCCCTGTTGAAATAGCCATCGGTAAAAATCCTAATGATGCCACAGTTGCCGTCATCAGAACCGGTCTTAATCTGGTTTTTGTTCCTTCAAATACTCTTTTCAGAATATCCGTTTCGCCTTCTTTTTCCAACTGGTTGAAAGTCCCTATCAGAACAATTCCGTTCAGTACAGCAACACCGAATAAGGCAATAAATCCGATTCCGGCACTGATACTGAAAGGCATATCTCTGATCAGAAGGGCAAATACGCCTCCGATCGCACTCATAGGAATGGCTGTAAAGATCAAGCCAGCCTGTTTGAATGAACGGAACGTGAAATACAACAGCATAAAAATAAGAATCAGCGACACCGGAACTGCGATCATCAGACGTTTACTTGCTTCCTGCAGATTTTCGAACTGTCCGCCGTAAGTAAAGTAATATCCGGACGGCAATTTCACCTTATCCAGTTTTGCCTGAATATCTTTTACCACACTTTCCACATCGCGATCTTTTACATTGAAACCTATTACAATTCTACGTTTCCCCTGTTCACGGCTGATCTGAGCGGGTCCTAATTTATAGCTTACATTCGCCACCTGTGATAAAGGGATCTGTGCCCCCGTAGCAGAAGTGATCATTAGGTTATTCACATCTGAAATATCAGTTCTGTGAAGGCTATCAAGACGGACTACCAGATCAAAGCGTCTTTCATTCTCAAAGACCTGTCCTGCTGCTTTTCCTGCAAAGGCAGTACTCACCGCATTGTTGACATCTTCTATATTTAGTCCATAATTGGCAATTCTTGTTCTGTCATACTGCACATTGATCTGTGGAAGACCGCTTACTCTTTCAATCTGTGGTGCTGTTGCTCCGTCTACCGTCTGAATGATCTTTCCTACCTTATCCGCATACACCGACAATGAATCCAGGTTTTCTCCGAAGATCTTCACGGCAACATCCTGTCTGATCCCGGTCATCAGCTCATTGAAGCGCATCTGAATAGGCTGGTTTTTCTCAAAGAATACGCCAGGAATGGTTTCCAGTTTTTCACTGATTTCATCGGCTAGCTGATTGTACGATTTTTTGGTTTTCCATTCGCTTTGCGGTTTCAATACTACGATCATATCGGTAGCTTCCGGAGGCATCGGGTCTGTAGGAACCTCAGCAGAGCCGGTTTTCCCCACTACCATTTTTACTTCATCAAATTGTTTAATGATCCTTGAAGCTTGCATCGAGGTTTCTATACTCTGGCTCAATGAACTTCCCTGCGGCAAAATGCAATGGAATGCAAAATCTCCTTCCTGCAGCTGCGGAATAAATTCCCCACCCATATTTTTAAAGATAAAAGCTGAGATAAGAAATAAGACCGCCGTAGCAGATACAATGACATATTTTATTTTAATGGCTTTCTTTAATAATGGCTGATAAACCTTTTGAAGGCGGTTCATCATTTTGTCTGAGAATGTTTCTTTGTGCGATATTTTTTTAGATAAAAACAAAGCACTCATCATTGGAATATAAGTCAATGACAGGATCAATGCTCCTAAGATGGCAAATCCTACCGTTTTTGCCATTGGCGTGAACATTTTCCCTTCTACTCCTGCCAATGTAAGGATCGGAATGTATACGATAAGGATGATAATTTCTCCAAAAGCCGCACTGCTTCTTATCTTGGATGCTGAAAGAAATACTTCTTCATCCATTTCTGATTGTGTCATTGCCCGCGTCGACTTCCTTACTCCCAAATGGTGCAGGGTAGCTTCTACAATGATCACAGCTCCATCTACGATCAACCCGAAATCTATAGCTCCGAGACTCATCAGATTGGCACTTACCCCAAAGACATTCATCATTCCCAGGGCAAATAATAAGGAAAGCGGAATTGCTGAAGCAACGATCAATCCTGCTCTTAAGTTTCCAAGGAAGATTACCAGCACGAAAATAACGATCAAAGCTCCTTCGATGAGGTTTTTCTCAACGGTACTGATCGCTCTGTCTACCAAATCGGTTCTGTCCAGGAACGGCTCTATCACCACATCATCCGGAAGCGATTTCTGAATGGTTGGAATTTTCGCCTTGATGTTATTAACGACTTCATTACTGTTTGCCCCTTTCAGCATCATCACAACACCTCCTACAGCATCTACTTTTCCGTCATAAGTCAGTGCTCCGTAACGAACAGCGCTTCCCAGGCGGACCTCTGCAACATCTTTTATAAAGATCGGAACACTACCGGTTTCATTTTTAACGGCAATGTTTTTAATATCTTCGAGAGAGGTTACCAATCCGATTCCACGGATGAAATAAGCGTTGGGCTTTTTGTCTATATAAGCACCACCAGTATTCTGGTTGTTCTTTTCAAGGGCTGTAAATATTTCGGTAATACTGGTTCCCATTGCTTTCAACCGATTGGGATCAATAGCCACTTCGTATTGTTTCAATTCTCCTCCGAAACTGTTAATTTCAGCCACTCCCGGTGTTCCGTTAAGCTGTCGGCGCACGATCCAGTCCTGCATCGTACGGAGTTCTTTAGCATTATACTTCTTTTCACTTCCTTTTTTAGGGTGAAGAATATACTGATACACTTCGCCAAGACCTGTACTTACAGGAGCCAGCTCAGGTGTCCCTACTCCTTTAGGGATTTCTTCTACAGCATTTTTCAATTGCTCGCTGATCAGCTGTCTTGCAAAGTAAACATTGACATCTTCTTTGAAAACTACCGTAATCACAGAGAGTCCGAATCTTGAGATACTTCTTGTCTCCTGAATATCCGGGACATTGGCAATACTCTGCTCAATCGGGAAAGTGACCAACTGCTCCACTTCCTGTCCTGCCAACGTAGGGCATACGGTGATGATCTGTACCTGATTATTCGTAATATCCGGCACAGCATCAATAGGAAGCCTGGTAGCACTCCAAACTCCCCAGATGATCCATACTAAGGTCATAAGACCAATGATCACCTTATTTTTAATACTGAATTTTATGATTTTATCTAACACAATTTGTATTTAATTTTTATTGAAAAACAGATGCATACAGCCTACAATGCTGCAGCAAAAATATCCTGAAAACCTCTGCAATGGTATTGCAAAGTTCTCAACACGTTCAGAAAGCATTACTTTCTAAAGATCAATAAAAATTAAATTTTAGGAGGCTGCCAGATAGGATCGTAAATCTGGTAGGCAAAATCGTTTTTGTGAAATAAGATTTTCTTTGAAAAATAAGCAGGAATCTGCTCCGGAATTTCCAGTAAAGCATCCATCTTAAATGCTGAAACTGTAATCTGACAACAGCTGCAGGCACACAATGGCGAACAAACATCTCCTTTATCAGTAGAATGTGTTTCAGAAATACTTAAAGAAATTCTTTTATTTCCTGAATTTAACGGATGCGACACGTCTTCACATGGCATCAGTGATAACGCCATGAAATAAATTGCCAGTATCCATCTTAACAGGTTCATTGTGACAAAGGTAAAGATTTTTTATAAAATGCAGTGGTAAGTTTAAAAGTTAATATACTGTGCATAGTTTCTTTCCAGATTATTTAATAAAATAATTTTACCACCAAACGACTGTTTTCCATCAAAAATCAATCCTCTTTTTAATTTTTAATTTATTACATTTTACAGTTTCACAAAAACGGTTAAAGCAACTGAAAATTAACACATTGAACTCCCTTCATTATATTTTTTGAAAAGAAAAAAATTATATTTTTAATTGTAACAATAATCTAATATAATGAAAACACAATTATTCTTGATGGCATTATTAATATCATCATTTACATCCGCCCAAAGTTGGAATATCACAGGAAATTCAGGGACTAATTCATCCAATAATTTTATTGGGACTACGGATAATCAACCTCTGATTTTTAAAACGAATAATACCAAAGTAATGAGCATCTTTCCAAATGGAGTTGTAAAAGTAGGGATTAATGATCCAGGAGGAAGCGGTGAAGCTTATTTCAGGATCTATAAGGAAGACAGTCCTGCTTTTGAAATCGCTAATTCTCTTGGGTCATTCCAGATAGGAAAATCAGGCTGCTCGGGCTGTTGGGGCGGGCAAATTGGTGATACCGTTCTCAGAAACTTAGGAAAAAGCCACAATATCATTATCGCCCAGCCTAATGACGGCAATGATGGTTCCACCTATTTCGGTATTCAGGATGCCTATAATGGGACATGGGTGAAATTTTTCAACAACGCTATTGCCAGATTTGATGGTAAAATTAAGGCTAAAGAAGTTGAAGTAAAAGCTAATGTATGGGCTGATTATGTATTTAAAAAAGAGTACAGGCTAAACTCTTTAGAAGAAGTTGAAAAACATATTGCTGAAAAAGGGCATCTCCCTAATATTCCCACTGTTCAAGAAGTACTGGAAAATGGCATTAACGTTGCCGAAATGGACTCCAAACTTCTTGAGAAAATTGAAGAATTAACCCTTTATTCTATTAAACAAAATAAGCAAATAAAGCAACAGTCTGAACAACTTAAACAGCTTCAGAGTGAAAATGAGATTTTAAAAATACAATCTGCAAAAATTGAAAAACTGGAACAGCAGGTTCAACAGTTCTTATCAACAAAAAAATAATCACAAATGAAAAAAAAATTATTTTCACTTTCATCTCTGATGATAGGATTCTTAGGCTTTTCCCAAACCGAAGTTTATTTCAAATATGATGAAGCAGGAAATCAGAGATACAGAGGAATTGACACTGCTGGTAAGAAGACCGAAGAAATTAAGGAAGTGGCAAAAGTAGCAGCTGCTCCCAAAAAAGCTCCTGCTATTGATGAGAAAGCATTCTGGAAGCAAATCAGATTATATCCGGTTCCTGTCAATGACTATCTTACCATAGACTGGACAGAAGAAATAGATGGACTGATAGAATCCGTTTCATTGTATCAGCACAGCACCGTTCACTGGAAATTCCAGCAGCAGAATATTCCTGATTTAAACCGTCAGATTAAAATCAATATGACGGGATATGACTGGGGAATTTATATTCTCCGCTTTACGTTGAAAGATGGAAGAGTCTTTAGCAGAAACGTTACAAAAAGATAACTTTTAGCCCTTTCACATTATTCACCAATCATAACTTATTATACACAAATATGAAAACTCTGATATCAATTATACTCTCATTGTGTTCAGTTTTAAGCTTTTCACAAACTATACTTTACCAGACAGAAAGTATATCACGAACAGTTCAAGATCCGCACTCTGTGATTCTTGCGCAGGGGTTTTATGCTAGAGCAGAAATTTCCAATCCCTTCATAGCAAAAATAGGACCTACGACGGAAAACCCAGGAGGAGGTCCTATAGATTCAAATGCAGGAACGAATAACCCATCGGGAACTACAACTCCTCAAGGGCAAAGTTTTCATGATACAAAGGGCAATATAGATGTTACCGGAGCTGGCCAGCTACAATTTACATTGCCGATCGCATTACCTCCAGGCGTAAAATCATTAGCCCCACAAATTAACCTTGTTTATACAAGCGGTTCCGGAAACGGGATTGCGGGATATGGATGGAATTTATCAGGAATTAGTTCAATTTCAAGAGTAGGAAAGAACATTGAAAAAGATGGAGACGTAACAGGAGTTCAATTAGACTTTTCTGATTATTATACCTTTAATGGGCAAAGGCTGATACTGAAATCTGGTGAATATGGGAAGGATGGTGCAGAATATGCTACTGAAAAATATTCTAATGTAAAGATAAAATCTGTAGGTAATAATCAAAATATTTCTGGACCTGATTATTGGGAAATTACTTTTGAAGATGGTTCTCAGGCTATATATGAAAAAACATTTACTAATACTTCTAACGGATTTGGAATTCCGACACTAGAATACAATATTACGAAATGGAAAGATATTCAAGGGAATTATATATCATATGCTTATGATTATACTATGCTTTCAGGTTTTAGAGGTGTAGATGGTGGTGTATCAAGAATTTCTTCTATTTATTGGGGAGGGAATGAGAAACTTAATAAATCTCACTATAATAAAATTGATTTTTCTTATAAAGACAGAGACTTAACAGAACAGTCTTATGCACAGAATCTAAGATTTACCCAAGATAAGATTTTATCGGAAATTAAAGTAAGTTCAAGCGGAGCCCAATTTAAAAGATATGCTATAGAATATCGCAACAATAGCACAAAATACCTGTTTATTAATAAAATAATAGAATATAATTCAAAAGATGAAAGTGCTAATCCGATAATTTTTGAAAATGAATCGGATCCTCAGGTTACAAATACTTTCAGGCAAGATAATAGATTTGATGATATTTATGAGGCTAAAGTTTCCGGGGATTTTAATGGAGACGGGAAACTTGATTTTATTAAAGGAAATACTTTAATGCTTGGGAGATTAGACGGTACAGGGAGTTTTTACACCATTAATTATGAGGGTGATTTGCTTAATGCAGTCTCTTATATTGAAAATGGAATACTCAATACTCAACAACATCTTGTAACAAGTAAAGTAGAATATTTAAATAAGACTTTAAAATTACAATTTAGTGGTTTTGATGCTACAGGAAGTTTTGTAAATAAGCAAACTCTTTCTTATGACCTTTCAACAATTATACCTGGTCTCTCAAGTTCAAGTTGCAGTAATCCTTGGGGTCAGTTTAACTATCCACCAATAATAACTCTTTCTTCAAAAGAAGGTGATTTCAACGGAGATGGTATATCCGATTTGTTAATCAATGTAAAAAGAAGAATCAGATGTCCTCGTGGGATGGATGTCACCTGGCTGACAAATTTATATATAGATTATAAAAACGGGGTTATAAAGAAGTTGGATGAAAATAAAACACTTGATTTAATCTCAGTTTCGGATTTTAATGGAGATGGAAAATCGGATTTATTGAGAATAGAGAATAATGAACTGAATGTTTATTCATTAAACACTCAAAATGAGTTTACAAAATTTTTTTCTACATCAAAAGAATCTTTTAACAATATACTTTATTTAGGAGATTTTAACGGAGATGGCAAAACAGATATAATAGCCCCCATAGCAGAAGACTCATCAGATTGGAGAATGTATATTTCTACGGGGACTGCTTTTAAAAAAGAATATTATTCCAACCTATATTTATACAAGCCAGATTATACAGGATCAGGAACAAAATACAGAAATACAGTAAGAACATATGCTACTCCCGACTTAAATAAAGACGGTAAAAGTGATTTTATTATTTTCGAGTCTCAAAAATGGTTTAGAGACTGGGCTGTTAATAACCCGGATTCCAGCTATGGGTTCAATTATCTAAGAAATGATGGAGCAGATGCCAATGGAAAACCAATTTTTACAAACGTATATAATATTGCCCCAAAAGAGCTTGATTGGGATGGAGAAGATTTAAATTATTCAATGTATGGAGAACACTATATTCCCTTATTTGGTTCATTCCGGATAGCCCAGCTCAATACAGAATTTGCCATTGTTCACAAAACTAAATTAATTACGTGGGATTTGGGAAGCAAGTTGAATGTAGTTTCCAAAATAAAAACAATTACTCAGGGAGGTCTTAAAACAGATATTGAATACTCAAGTTTAATAAGTAATGGAGATATTTATACTTCTTACTTCAATACCAATCCTGTACCTTATCCTTATGTAAATATTACAAAAAATATTAATTATAATGTTGTTTCCAGAATTATTCAAGAGGAAAGAAAGCAGGAATTCAGATACAGAGATCTGATTGGTCATTTACATGGTAAAGGGACAATTGGCTTCAGACAAACAGCCAAATCAACATTCTTTGCCAGTGGTTTTGAGAACACAAAAATATGGAGTGGTTCCGAAATAAATCCTGCTAATGAAGGATTACCTTATAAAGATTGGTCTGTAAGAACCACGGACGAAACGAAAATATTTCCGAATGATATTTCATTAGATAATGCTCAGTTATTGTCATTTAAACAATATGATTACAAAACAGATAAGCTTATCAATGGGAATGTAGTGACAACGGTTTCAGATACAGATAAACCTAAGCTTGTTCTTGCAATCAACCCATATATTACCACATCTAAAGATTTTTTAAAAAATATAAAGACTGTCCATACTGTTGAAGAATATGATAATTTATATCTTCCTAAAAAATCTGTAACAAACGTCAACGATGGTTTTTCCATTAAAAGGTCAGAATTAGAATATTATCCACCCAATATTACTCCGGGAAACAACTATAGCATTGGGAAGCCAAAAATCAAAACTGATATTGTACAAGCTTATGGTGATACCAAATCGGTTAAAGAAGAATATATATATCAAGATAATCTGCTTAAGAGCTTTAAAACATGGAACAGGGATAATACAGGTTATTTGCAGGAGATCTATGAATATGATGGTTTTGGAAATATTATCCAAAAAGTAACAGGCAATAGTGTAGATTCCCAAACACAAACCTTAAAGACTGAATATGATTCAAAAGGAAGGTTTGCAATCAAGAAAACGGATAATTTAGGCTTGGAAACTTATATTATCTATAATGATCAGGGGCAAATCGAAAAGCAGACAGATCCTCTGGGAAATACTCTTAGCAATACTTATGATAGTTGGGGTAAGCTCCTTACTTCTAAGACCAATCTATCAGGCACAACCACCTATCAGTATGAAAGGGATAATAACTCTAACATAATTGTAACCCAATATGATTCCGATGGTGATGTGTCCAGAAGGTTCACTAATAGATTTGGGCAGGAATATAAAACATCTACCAAAGCATTTGGGCAAGCGCAATTTGTTTCTCAGGATACATGGTATGATGTATTGGGTAGAAAAACATTCGAAAGTGAGCCTTACTTTGAGGGTCAAAATCCAAGCTTGTGGAATGCACTGAAATATGATGACACGGTGTTTCCTGCTAAAATAACATCTATATCACTTGTTAATTCATTTAACTTGGGAGGAACAATACATTCCTTTCTTGGTAAAAAAACAGATACTAATATTGCGGGTTTAACAACAACTGTTAAGGAAGTTAACGGTTATCAGAGGACAAATTCTAAAACAGTAGATGCACTAGGAAATATAGCATCAACTACGGATAAGGGGGGAACAATTCAGTTCTTCTACAATGCAGCCGGAGAACAAATTAAAGCCCAATATGCCGAAAATATTGTCACAACCAAATATGATTCATGGGGAAGAAAATCAGAGTTTAACGATCCTTCCAATGGATTGTATAAATATGAATATGATGGTTTTGGCCAGCCTAAGAAGGTTATCAGTCCGAAAGGAACAAAGGAATACACGTATAATAATCTGGGACAGCTGATCTCTCAAAAAGAACTTTCTACTACTGACGGTGGACAGACAACCAACAAAACGATTTCTTTTACTTATGACAATAAAGGAAGAGTTATTACCAAATCAGGAACTTCCAAAGGGCAGCCCTATAGTAATACTATTTCCTATGATCCACAGGGCAGATTATTATCATCATCTGAAAATAGCAATGGAAAATATTTTATTCAGAAAGGGATTACTTATGATGATAAAGCAAGGGTAATATTCTATGAAAAACAACTGTATTCTTCCGGTACTTTAACCAAAGTACAAATAGAAAATGTGTATAATGCCTGGAATGGTGAACTTAGCCAGGTGAAGGATAAAAATTCAGGAAAAATTCTGTGGGAGCTTAAAGAGACCAATGCCAGAGGTCAGGTATTGAAAGCCAAATTAGGAGCAGCAGATATTAATAACACTTATGACACGAGTGGTTTCTTAACTAATGTAAGCCATTCTTCACAAGTAAAACCAAGTATCCTGCAACTCTCTTATTCTTTTGACGGGATTAAAAATGAGTTAAAGAGCAGAACAACCGGAGGTGATTTCAATATTGTAGAATCATTTGATTATGATGATAACAATAGGCTTGTCAATTGGACTAATCCAGTAACAGGAGTTAAAATACAGTATGCAACCCGTAACATTTATGATGCAAAAGGAAGAATTCTGGAAAATGATCAGGTAGGAAAGATTAAGTTTGAAAATTCCTCAAAAATCTACCAGCCAACTGGCATGACATTAAACGCAGCCGGAATCCAGAATTACAACAATGATCTGATCCAAAGCATTACGTATAACGAAAATAATGATCCGGTATTTATTGGTGGAGAAAAGGGAGATGTTGCTTTTCAGTATGGCTTGGCAGCCATGAGACAAAAGGTTACCTACGGAGGTAACTTCAGTACAGATGGAGAAGGAAAATTCACCAAATACTACAGTGAAGATGGAAGCTATGACATAGTAAAAGACAATATAAGTGGAAAAGAAAAGCATATCATTTATATTGGAGGAACACCTTATGAAAGTAATATTGTATATTTAAAAAACTTTACAGAGAGCAGTGGTTCTTACAAGTTTTTACATAAAGATTATATTGGAAGCATCTTAGCCATCAGTGATGAAGCCGGAAACAAATTAGAACAAAGACATTTTGATGCTTGGGGCAATTTTACCCATATTCAAATAGGAAATGGAGCTATCATAACAGATAAAAATATTATTGATAATGCTTCGTTATTAGTAGAAAGGGGCTATACAAGTCATGAACATTTTGCAGAAGTGGGAATTATCCACATGAATGGTAGATTGTATGATCCTTTATTAAGAAGATTCTTAAATGCAGACGAAAATATCCAGGATCCTACCAATACTCAGAACTACAATAAGTATGGATACGTTCTGAACAACCCGATGATGTATAACGACCCGAGTGGGGAGTTTATCTGGTGGTTGCCCTTAGCTGTAGCTGTAGTTTCAGAAGGAATTAATATGTATGTTACCCAAACACCGTTTAGTTTCGGTCGGTTTTACATGGGACTCATTACCTCATATGTTAGCTCTTCGGTAGCTTCAGGAATTGGAGCCGTATTTCAGGTTGGTGGAGCTATTGCTAATTCACTGGGAAGTACCTGGACCATTGTAGCACAAGCAGGAGCACACGCCATTACTCAGGGAACTCTCTCCTATATTCAGGGAGGCAACTTCTGGAGTGGCGCATTAAGCGGAACTTTTGCCAGTGTATCAAATGATTTATTGGGATTGGCAGTAGAAAATGTTGGTGAAAACAGTATCTTAAGAAGCGACGGCTTTGCTTTGTTTAATGGAGCTGTAAGTGGTGGTGTTGGTTCTGTTCTTGGTGGTGGTAACTTCTGGATGGGTGCAGGACAGGGATTGATAGTAACTGCTTTTAACTTCCTTGCACATAAAGAAACTACTGTTGTAGAAGAAAATAATACTGACGGAGAATGTCCTACTTGTCCTAAAAATGCTAAAAATGGAGATATGTATACAGAGCGTGGTCCTGCAATCTGGGAAAAAGAATTTTGGACTTGGGATAATCTTAGTGCCGATAGAAAAATTTATACTTACTTCGGAGGAGAATGGACTGAAATGAAATTTATCACAGGTACCTTTCCATTAGGAGGTCCAGCAGGTGGTGCCAGTGGGTTGAAAAGTTTACCAGATGCATTTAATAGGTTTGCAAAATTTACTAAACATTTTTCAAAACACGCAAAGGATTGGTCAAGTTGGGGGGCTATTTCCAAAGCTGCTTATTATAACAGAGCTGTAAAATTAGCTGACAGTAATATTGGAGGGAAAGTTGTAGGCTTTGTATCAAAGCAAGGATGGACATTTAAATATAATAAAGCTACAGGAGAGTTTCTAACAATACATCCTAAAGGCTATATTGAAACTTTTTTTCGTCCTAAAGGAGGTATGGATTATTATTTAAAACAAGTACAATTATATGGATACTAACAAATATGGGAAATTTCCGTGCCCTTGTTGCGGATATTATACTCTTAAGTACAAAGCTGATAATACATTTCAAATATGTCCAGTTTGTTATTGGGAAGATGATGGTATTCAGCTTCATGATATCGACTATAATGGCGGAGCAAATACTGTAAGTTTAAGAGAAGCAAAAATTAATTTTGAAAAATTCGGAGTAATAGAAAAGCAATTTATAGAATTTGTTCGACCTCCTCTACAAGATGAAAAAAGTTGATAAACAACTGTATATCTGCCTCAAGTTTGAGGCAGACTTTATTCAAAAGAATTATTCTTTTTGAATAAAATATTTTGAATCAATATTATTTTGGCTACTACAAAGTGATAGTTTTAGCTTGTTTAATGGTGCTGTAAGTGGTGTTGGTTCTATATTAGGAGGAGGTAACTTCTGGATGGGAGCAGGACAAGGATTGATAGTAACTGCTTTTAATTATCTGGGGCATAGAATAGATAATTATAAAAGAGATTTAACAAAAGAATTTAATGAACAATTAAAACGTACCAAAGATTTTTTTACATCAAGAAAACGGTACTATGATAATAAAATGAAAGCTTTGGCAGACAAAGGAGCAAGACCTGAAGTTTATATGGCAATAGCCCAAGATCAAATTATGGAGTTTTACAGATTAGTAAAAACAGGTAGCCCATATGATATAAAAAATGACCCTAAATCATTATTTAGTAATGCTCAACTAGGAAAAGATGTAGCCATCTATAATGGCGAAGTTTTTCGAGTAGACGATTTTGGAAATTATAATTTTGGTGTTGCCGCAAAAGCTTATGGCTATTCTTTAGATTTCTCACAGAAAGGAGCTGGTTTATATCAAATTTATAGTGGAACCTCCAATATAGGATGGATTTCATCTTATTTTGATGATCCTAGAGATTATACGATGATAGCAAAGGGATATAGACATTTTAAATAATTTTTTATGAAAATAAATTGGTCAATGTTAATTTTAATAAGTTGTATGATAGTTTCCTTTTTTTCTTGTAGTACTACTTTTGATAAAATATTAATACCTGCTAATAAAATTGAAGAGGTCAAAAGTTCTATGAAATTTGTACAAGAAATTCTATATAAGTCAAAGTTTGATACACTATCAATTAAGCAATCTATGATACAAAATAAAGTAGAAACAGAATTATTATATAATAAAAATTTGAAAAAAGATTCACTTTTAATGGAAATTAATAAAAATTTTACGATCGATAACTATTTTCCATTTCATAAAAAATTTATCTACGGACATAATTGGTTTTATTATATTAAATGAAAGAGTTATAGGGAAAGATTTTAATGAGTTTAAAAAAAATGTTATCAAGTGTAAAGAATTTAAATATTTCACATTACAAGAGAAGGAAAAATTTATTAAAAGTATAATGGTTTTAATGGAAAATAATATATGGAGTTGTGTGGAAGATTATGGACCCGATAAAAATGAGTTTTATTTTGAATACTCAAAAGACGATTTATATGAAAGTCAAAGTAAATCCCGATATTTATATTTAGAGAAATTCATTCAAAATACTCCTAGGTTTACTAATCAGTATATACTATTGGATAAGAAGAACGGATTGTATTTATATAAAAAAACAGTAAATTAAGAAGCGACGGCTTTGCTTTCTTTAATGGAGCTGTAAGTGGTGGTGGTTCTGTACTAGGAGGAGGTAATTTCTGGATAGGAGCAGGACAAGGGTTGATAGTAACTGCTTTTAACTTCCTTGCACATAAAGAAACTACTGTTATTGAAGATAGCAATAGCCCTTACAATGGATATGATAAAAACGGTAAGAAGATCAATAATAACGGAGGAGATACCACGGATTATAAATATGATGATAATGGAAATGTAATTTCTTCTACTTCAGTAAAAATAACTAACTCTCAAGGTGGAGAGCTTTCGTTTTCGTTTGAAGGATATGGTTTTAGACATTACACTCAAGGAACAGGTGGTACTTTATATGATCCAAGGGTAAACTTCCCTGTTTTTCAGACAAATTAAAATTATCAAATTTAACTGTAAAACCTGCGGTGAAATCATAGATAATAATATTATGATCACATATGATAATTTTAACGATAAAGACAAATTAAGCACAGTAAAGATTGGCTTCGTGGATAGCAATAAAAAGAAGAAAGCATTATATTCATCAAAAAAATAACAGGTGTTTCTTCAAACAATTCAAAAAAAGCCACCGCAAAAGCAGTGGCTAAAAAAATCAAATCTAATTATTGGACTGTATATTATAAATTCGGGTTATTCTCAGATTCTCTCTGTGGAATACTGAATAAATAGTAATTGCTGTTCGGTACGAAAGCAGTCTGATTAGGTAACGAAAAGACAGAATGACCTTTCCCGTCAACCGTTTTCACTGTTCCTTCCGGAGTGGTAACCTGAACCTGAATTGGTTTTCCCGCAGCATCTACGTAAGGGTTTCTCACTACACTTCCCTGAGTTCTGATAATATCTGAAAGAGAGAATCCTTCTCCGAACAGTTCTTTTCTTCTTTCAATCAGGACTTCTTTCACTACCTCACTCTGTGCCAGTGAACCTGTATACACATTGGCTTTCCTTGCTGCTTTTAACTGGTTTAAAACAGTAACCGCCTGAGATGTATTTCCATTTCTTGCCTCAGCCTCAGCTTCGATCAGATACATTTCTGCAGCTCTCATATAAACAATATCGGCAATAAGAGTAGGCTTAAATTTAAATTTTGCATATCTCAGCAACCCTTCTCTTCCTTTCTGCCCATCCCATGAAAATAACTGGTATCTGACATCATTGGTATCAAACAAATCTTTAAAATAAGGGTCTGCCATAAAGCTATAATAATAACTTCCTGAAGAAGACACATCCAGATAGTGGAAGGCATAGCTCGCATCAGACTGTTCCTGAGTCTGCTTGTGGCCCCAGATCCATTCTGCATTCTCTATATCATTAAACCCTTCTTTATATTTTTCAGGAGCCATGAAAGCAAATCCTTCTCTTGCAATTCTGGCAGAAGCTGCTGCCTTACTCCACTCACCGGTATTCAGGTAAGTTCTGGCCAGAATTCCGTTGACAACATTTCTATTGATCTTATCTTTATTGTTTCTTGAATAGCCTTTCAACAGGTTGTCTGCATCCGTAAGATCACTTTTAATTAAAGTATAGATTTCTTCCAGACTCGCTTTCTTTTTTCCCGGTGTATTTATTGTAGAGGGTTCCGTATAGATAGGAGCCGTCAACGCTGATTTATCTTTTAAATAGCTGAACTGATAAAAGCTGGCAATATTCAGATAACAGAAAGCACGTAAGGCTTTAGCCTGTCCTTTCACCTGATCTTTTTTCGCCTGACTTCCTTCTGTACCGTCGATTTTTGCAATAACATTGTTCATGTTATTGATTGTAGAATACAGCATTGTCCAGATAAACAACGGTCTTCCAGCCGTAGTATTGACCATTTCTGTAAAGTCATAGGTCGATGAAAATCCATACTTGTTTCTGATAACTGCGACATCACTTCCCATAGCATCACTGGCTCTCAGCACCGTTGAGTAGCCGATATTAGCATAAGTTGTTCCGTCATTATTGAATTTTGCCCAGGTTCCGTTGATTACGGTTTCTGCACTTTCAGCTGTTTTGAAGACTTCTTCACTATTTGCCTGATCCGTTGGAGCTGTTGTCAAATCATTTTCACAGCTTGTCAGCGACCATAATCCGAGGAGAGCAAAAGATAAATATTTTAAATTTTTCATTGTTTCAATTTTAAAAGGTTAAAGAGTCGCCTGAAGACCAAAAGTGATGGTTCTCATTGCCGGATACCTGAAATAAGTGGTTCCATCCAATGCCTGTTCAGGATCCATCCCTTTATGTTTGTAGAAGGTCAATAGGTTTTCTGCCTGGACATAAATTCTGAATTTCTTCAGCCCTATCTTTTCAAAGTAATCCGAAGGCAATGTATACCCTAAGCTTACATTCTTAAGCCTTGCATAGGTTCCTGAATATAAAAATCTTGAAGACGTTGAAGTCCAGTTGTTGGTTGTCGTACTCAATCCCGGAACATCTGTATTAGGATTATCAGGTGTCCATCTGTTCAGAATTTCCGTTCCCCATGAACGTCCGCCAGAGCTTCCGTTATGCAGAAGCGAAGTATAATCTCCATCCAGGATTTTTCCTCCGATCTTAAAGGTCAGCAATGCTGAGAAATCAAAGTTTTTATAATTAAGGCTGGTACTGATCGCTCCTGTAAGCTTCGGTAATGCTGATCCCTGTATTATTTTTGTTGCTTTAGAATATTCTGAAGTTGTTCCTACCACCTCATTTCCGTTAGCATCTTTAGAAATAGTTTTCCACAATGGCTTTCCGTTGCTTGGATCTACTCCTGCCCATTCCTGAATAAAGAAATCATATACAGAACCTCCTTCTCTCAGCTGCTTGGTTCCTACAACAAGCGGTCCTCCGGGCAGTTTGGTAATCTTATTATTTAAAGTACTCAGGTTAACATCTACATTCCATTGGAAATCTTCATTTTTGATGGGAGTTGTGAAAAGTGAAAATTCAAAACCGGTATTCTGTATTGTTCCTACATTCGCCGGATAATCACTGATCCCCAAAGAGGGAGCAACGGGAACATTGAAAAGAAGATCCTGGCTCTTTCTTTTAAAATATTCAATATTACCTTTAATTCTATTGTTCAGAATAGCAAACTCCAACCCTACATTCAGGTTAAGATTCGTTTCCCACTTAAGATTATTTGTTGCCGCTTTTTCCAGCGTTGTCCCTGCTTCCCCACCAAGAGTCAGTATTCTGTACAATTCCTGATAACCATAGTAAAGGGGTTGTCCGTTTGGACGCAGTAATTTATCATTCCCCTGTCCTCCGTAACTTGCACGTAGTGTCAACTGATTGAAAACATTGAGGTTTTGAATAAATTCTTCATTTGAAATCTTCCATGATCCTCCTACAGACCAGAATTTCCCCCATCTGTTGTCTGGATCAAATCTTGAAGACGCATCTGCTCTTCCTGAAGCTGAAAGGAAATAGGTATTGTTGAAGTCATACTCCACTTTCCCCAGGTAACTCAGCAAACTCAGTTTGTTACTGTAGCCTCCAAAGTTGACCAATAAAGAAGCTGCATCAGGCTCATAATAATAAGGCAGGGAGAAACCGCTTCTTGATCCTGAAATAGTCTGATAATCGTATTTATAGAATTCCTGTCCTGCTAAAACATTAATGTGATGCTTCCCAAACTTTTTATCATAGGTAAGAATATTACTTGTTGTGTAAGAAAGCGTTCTTGTATTGGATTTCGTCACAGAACCGCCAATTTCAGATCCTTGTCCCAAAAGCGGATTGGAATAGAAATGTCCGTTATAGTTCACAAGGTCAACAGAAAAGCTTGTTTTGAATTTCAACTCCGGCAAGAAAGTAAATTCCATAAATCCTTTTCCTGAGAAGTTATCTTCTTTGTTTTCATTTTTATCCAGTGGCAATGTTGCTGCCAGGTTCTGATTCTGAAGCGCACTTGTAGGTCTGTATTTTCCAAAGTCGAAAATTCTGTTTCCAGCAGCATCCAAAACATAGGAACCATCTGCATTTCTTTCATAATACGGATAAAATGAAGGAACTACTCTTGCTGCCTGAATAACGTTGCTTGCTTTGGAATCCGAAGAAGTAGGCGCCTGCTGAATACTGTTCGTATAGTTTAAATTCACTCCGACATTTAACCATTTCTTCACTTCAGAATTGATCTTCAATCGGGTATTATATCTTTTAAATCCTGATTCAATGGCCAGTCCTTTATCATCCAGATACCCAAGGGAGAAGAAATAGTTGCTTTTCTCGCTTCCACCGCTGATGTTAAAATCCACCTGATTTCTTGAAGCCATTCTTTGCAAAACATCCCTCCAGTCATCATTCCATAATGGAGTTGCTCCTGGTAATAATTTCCCGTCCGTTCCTACCGGTTTTGAATAACCTGATCCGTAAGGATTGATTCCAAGCATTGACACCAGATTATCAGATGCCATCTGTGCGGCTTGCTGAGAAGAGATTTTATCAGACTTATAACCGTTTCTCAACGCTTCCCAGTACAATTGAAAATACTGATCTGTATTTACCTGCTCATAGTCTTTTACCGCTCTTCCGGAAAATCCCTGGCTGATGTTAAGGTTTACTTTTGATTCTCCTTTCTTCCCTGACTTTGTTGTAATGATAATAATCCCGTTCGCACCTCTTGAACCATATAAAGCACTTGCCGTAGCATCTTTCAAAACACTGATCGATTCAATATCAGCAGGGCTTATCGCGTTAAGGTTTCCATCAAAAGGAATTCCGTCCACAACGTACAAAGGATCGCTGGACGCACTCACAGAGCCAATTCCTCTGATTCTGATCGTAGCAACAGCTCCGGGTTGTCCGGAAGAACTTGTGGTCTGAATTCCCGCTACCTGCCCTTCCAGTGCTTTGGTAATATTGGTAACAGGCCTGTCGTTGATTTTATCACTGGAAATGGTTGCTACAGAACCTGTATAACTGTTTCTTTTTGCCTTTCCATAGGCCACAACGACCACTTCATCGATCTCCTTTTCACGGAGTGTATCTTTTTTCGGTTTGGAAGTCTGTCCATTTACTCCTGCAATTCCCAGGAAGAATGCAGCAACTGGCGGAATCCAAACTTTAGAATTAAATAAATATTTATTAATCATAATCAATTTTGTTTATCAAATATTAAAATTTTGCCCTTTGCAGAAAAGTCAGCAAAGGGCATCGATAAATACGATAAACCAAATGCTTATTTTTCCTTTATAGGCTGAATGTAACACCTTACGCAACGCAGGTTGTTAAGACTTCACAGGGTCAGTTCCCTCCGTCTTTCTTTATAAGCCGATCGAAATTATGTTTGCAAAGCTATAAATATTTAGTCTACAAAACAAGTAGACTTATTTATTTTTACCTAATAATTTTTCAAAAATTAACGTAAATTTTATTAAAACCCGTTACAACAAAGCATTGTAAAAATTAACACTTTCGCAAACATGACAAATATCATTAAAAATACCACAATGAGTAAAAAGAAAACGAAGCAGGAATTTTTAATCATTAATTGAAAAAACTTTTTAATTTTATAGTATGAAAGTTTTGATTATAAACGGGCCTAATCTGAATCTTTTAGGCACCAGGGAACCGGAGATCTATGGAAATGTATCCATGGAAAGCTATTTGGAAATATTAAGTTCTGAGTTTCCGGCTCATGAATTAAACTATTACCAGTCTAATATTGAGGGAGAGCTTATCAACAGGCTTCAGGAAGATGACTTTGATGCGGTAGTGATCAATCCTGGGGCTTTCACCCATTACTCCTATGCGATCGCTGACTGTTTAAAGAATATTCGAAAATCTAAAGTAGAGGTTCACATCAGCAATATTTACAAAAGGGAAGAATTCCGACAGAAATCTGTAACAGCAGCCTGCACAGATGCTGTTTTATCCGGGTTTGGGATGGATGGCTACAGGCTTGCTATATTAAGTCTTAAGTAGTCAAGGCCTACCATGAAAATCAACGATAAAGTTTATTGTAATTCCATAGGGAATTATCGCAACCAACTAACGAAAAGAAAGTCATATACTATTGAGGAAATACATTCAGATTCCGGAAACCTGAGAATCTGTAATGATGAAAATAAATTGAAATGGTATTCAAAATTCTACTTCAGCCCCGAGCCAGAACCTGAAATCACTTTAATTCATATTGATGATGAAATAATGAATCCGGAATCTGATGATATAGAGGTGACCATTACATTCTCTAATAGTGATAGATATTGGCTCACTTTTACTACGCCGAAATATCTGGAAGATCGTCTTGAAACGGAGCCTTATTTTTCATCAAGTCATTTTCTGATTGTCAAAAATCTAAGTGAAGAGGTTATAAAAACTATCATTTACCAACTGGATGATCAAAATGAGTTGATCAGCAATTGCAAAAAATATTAAAAATAGAAAAGCCTCATCAGTGATGAGGCTTTTCTATATTGAAAAATAATCTTATTAGATTGTTTGTTCCTGTAATTGAGGTCCTGAAGGGATTAATCTCTTACCTTCTTCAGTATCGCAATATTGTTCGAAGTTTTTGATATATCTTGAAGCAAGATCTTTTGCTTTTTCTTCCCATTCTGAAGCATTTTCGTAAGTATCTCTAGGATCTAAAATACCTGTAGAAACGTTTGGAAGTTCAGTAGGAATTTCAAGGTTCATGATTGGAACCTGAACTTTAGGAGCGTTATCAATAGAACCGTCAATGATGGCATCGATAATTGCTCTTGTATCTTTTAGAGAAATTCTCTTACCGGTACCATTCCAACCTGTGTTTACTAAATATGCTTTAGCTCCGTGTTCTTTCATTTTTCCGATCAATGTTTTAGAGTACATTGTTGGGTGTAATGTAAGGAATGCTTCACCAAATGCCGGAGAGAAAGATGGCTGAGGTTCAGTAATTCCTCTTTCAGTTCCTGCTAATTTAGAAGTATAACCGCAAAGGAAGTGGTACTGAGCCTGATCTTCGTTCAGGATAGAAACCGGAGGAAGTACTCCGAATGCATCTGCTGAAAGATAAACGATCTTCTTCGCATGACCAGCCTTAGATGGTAATACAATTTTGTTGATATGATAGATTGGATAAGAAACTCTTGTATTTTCAGTGATAGATCCATCAGTATAATCTGCTACTCCATCGTGAATCACAACATTCTCAAGAAGTGCATCTCTCTTGATTGCTCTGAAAATGTCTGGTTCTTTTTCTTCTGAAAGGTCAATTACTTTAGCGTAGCATCCTCCTTCATAGTTGAATACTCCGTTGTTGTCCCAACCGTGCTCATCATCTCCGATAAGGTATCTTTTCGGATCTGCTGACAAAGTAGTTTTTCCTGTTCCTGAAAGACCAAAGAATAAAGCTACATCTCCTTTTTCACCTACGTTTGCAGAACAGTGCATAGAAGCCATCCCTTTTAATGGAAGGTAGTAGTTCATCATTGCAAACATCCCTTTCTTCATTTCACCTCCGTACCAAGTACCTCCGATGATCTGCAGTTTTTCAGTAAGGTTAAACATTACGAAGTTCTCGGAGTTTAATCCCTGAGCTTCCCAGTTAGGATTGGTTGTTTTAGAACCGTTGATTACTGTGAAATCTGGTTCTCCAAAGTTTTCCAGCTCATAGTGAGAAGGACGGATAAACATGTTGGTAACAAAATGCGCCTGCCATGCTACTTCCATGATAAATCTTACTTTAAGTCTTGTATCTGCATTTGTTCCACAGAAAGCATCTACAACATAAATTTTCTTAGCTTCGGAAAGCTGGTTCATCACTAGTTCTTTACAAGACCCGAAAATTTCCGGCGTAGTGGGTAAGTTTACTTTACCATCCCAGAAAATTGTATCTCTTGTAACATCATCCTGAACAATATATCTGTCTTTAGGTGAACGACCTGTGAAAATTCCTGTTTTTACTGATACCGCGCCCGATTCCGTAAGTTCCGCTTTCTCAAACCCCTGATTTTCAGGAGAAACTTCAGCCTGGTATAATTCTTCATAAGAAGGATTACACACTACTTCATAGTTTCCTTTAATCCCTAATTTCTCTAAATCCTGGATGATTTTAGTGTTTTTCATTTTACTTATATTTTCTATTTCTTTATTGACTTCAACAAAAATAATATTAATTATTTGTTAAAGGTGGTTTAAATATACTGATATAAGTCAGAATGACAAATAAAAAAACAGGATTGTAAATTATTGATTATAAATTAATTATATCTGACCATTCAAAAACAGTCGTAAAACCTTTCTCCCAAAAATAGTCTTTATAGTCCCCAAATTTGGCACTCATCACGAAATCTCCGCCCCATGCACCCAAACTTTTGACAAATACAGGGCAATCAGGGAATATTTTTTCTTTAACTGTAGGAATACCAAGAAAATCAGCAATTTTTCGTTCATGAATCATCATTAATTCGGAAAAATTTTCCAATTCATTGCATAACAAAATTTTCTTTGTGATATTCGAAAACTCATTGACCAATTCCGGTGACTTATTTTTCGACTTATAAAAATTGATTCCTTCTCTGCTATCCTGCTTCTGATTTAAATGAATAAAAATCAGTTCATTTTTAAAGGGAGGATTAAAGTCTACCTTTTCATATCTGATCTCAGGTTTACTCTGGAAAAGAACTGCAGATTTCTCTTTGGCAACGGCGATGTCATAGCCACTGCCTCCCAAACTAATGGTATTTAAGTGAAAAGGGTCAATTTCCGCCCATTCCGCAAGGTTATTCATCAGCGTAGAGCTGCTTCCAAGACCAAAGTCTGCGGGAAACTGAAGGTTTGTTTTTAAATGATAGGTAAAATCATTTCTGAATTGAGTGGTGGAAAGCTGCTGAACATTCTTTAAGGTCTTTAGTATAAATTCAGCGCTTGATGGAATATTGGTTTCAAGGATCTGCCAGTTTTTGTAATCGATGACAGCCTTTAACCAGGGTTTATTCTGATGGAGCGCTTCCCAAAGAATCAAAGACTGATGATCATCCTTTTCTTCAAAGAAAAACTCTTGTCCCAGCCTGGTAGGTACCGCTAAGACAAGAGCTCCATCGATCGCGAAATATTCTGAAGTAAGCATAAGCTTGCCCGGTGAAAAAATCGCTTTCATATATTTTTTTAATTAGATCGCTGATGTAGCGTCTACAGATCCGTCAATTTTTTTGATCAATCCCTGAAGGGTTTTTCCTGGGCCTACTTCTACGAAGTTTGATGCACCATCTTTAATCATATTCTGAACAGACTGTGTCCATTTTACAGGACCGGTAAGCTGAGCGATAAGGTTTTGCTTGATCTCATCAGGGTTGGTTACCGCTGTTGTTGTGATATTCTGATATACAGGAATCGTTGCTTTTCTGAATTTTGTTTTCTCGATTGCAGCAGCGAGTCTTTCCTGTGCAGGCTGCATCAAAGGTGAATGGAAAGCTCCGTTTACAGGTAATAATAATGCTCTTTTTGCTCCTGCTTCTTTCAGTTTTGCACATGCTTCTTCTACTGAAGCTGTTTCTCCTGAAATAACCAATTGCCCTGGGCAGTTATAGTTAGCCGGAACCACTATTCCACTGATCTGAGCACAAATTTCTTCTACTTTGGCATCTTCCAATCCTAAGATTGCGGCCATAGAACTTGGATTTGCATCACAAGCTTCCTGCATTGCCTTAGCTCTTTCTGATACCAGTTTCAAACCATCATCAAAAGATAAAACGCCATTCGCTACCAGTGCAGAAAATTCTCCTAAAGAGTGTCCTGCAACCATTTCAGCGCCAAGACCGTTTACAGCTTTTAATGCTGCTACTGAATGTATAAATATTGAAGGCTGGGTAACCTCTGTTTTTTTAAGATCCGCATCCTCTCCGTTGAACATAATGGAAAGAATATCGAAACCTAAAATTTCATTGGCAGATTCCATCAGATCTTTAATATCTTTTCTAGAATCATACAACTCTTTTCCCATTCCTACGAACTGAGAACCCTGCCCTGGAAATACAAGTGCTTTCATGTATTGAATTAAATATTATGCAAATATAACTATAATGTTAAGAATATTCTCTTAAACAGCTATAAATCATTTAAGGTACTAACCTGATTACTCTATACCCTGTATTGACGTAAGCTCCGTTAGCCTTTGATTTTACAAACTCAAATTTTGTAGCAAGCTGAGTCTGAACTTTATTCATCTGTTTAAAGATTTCTCCTTTTTTATTTTCTCTGGTCAACATGTCATTTACGACATCAAAACCTACAATAGCATATTTTGGTGGTGTCTTGCAATATTTGCTCTTATAAGCAGCCAGTATTTCTTTTTCAAAACTACCGTCAGTATTGATCTTTCTATCCATCAGATACACCAGACTTGCCTGGCTCAGCTCATCCACTTTCTTTTCGAAAATTGGGGAATAGAACATACTGAATGCCTTTACACCCTGTACTTCTTTGGATAAAGCGACCACTTTATTCGCAAAAGCATCACCCGCAGCATTATCATCATTGGCAAGAATGGCAATAACAGGAGCAGACTGCCCTGTCATCATATTCTGATCCAGCTGAATATCTGCTGCTGAATTGACGATGATCACTTCAGGATTTTTTACTGCTTTTTCAAGACCTGATTTGATATAGTTGGCATTTTCTTTCTTAGCATCTGCCACTACATAGATTTTCTGATTAGAATAAACCCCTTTTACCTCTTCGACGATTTTATCAGCGTAGGTTTGGTTGTTGGTTTCTACAATAATAAGATTGCTGTAATTATATAATTCCGGTGTGTTGGCAAATGGCGCTACTACCGGTATTTTTTGATTTTTAGTAAAGTCCAGAACATCAATCACATTCGACTTGAAGAACGGACCGATAATAAGGTCAGTGTTCTCAGGGTTAATCTGAGTAAGAGAATTTTTGAAAGAAGCTTCATTTCCTGAATCTACGATCTTAATATCCAATTTCTGCCCTCCCCTTGCATTTCTTTCAATAGCCAATTTTGCACCTGTCAGGAAGTCAAGAGCCATCCCTCTGTACTGGGTTTCGTTTGTGCTGTACCCGAACGGAAGCATTAAGATAACGCTCAATGCATCACCGTTTTTCTTTACGTAAGCTGCATCCTGTTTTTTTATCCTTAAAACCATTCCGGTTTTCAGTCCTTTTGAAAGGTCCGGATTAAGAGCGATAAGTTCGTCAATAGAAACTCCGAATTTATTCACAATGGAGAATACAGTATCTCCCTGTTGAACGGTATATGTTACGTAATCATCTCCTACCACAACATTGGATGCTGATGGAGATTTTTCATTCCCTGAATCCATTTTTGCTTTTGGATTTGCAGGTTCAGTAACGGTAACTGTATCTGTATTGGTATTTGTTCTTTTTATTTTAATAGACTCACCAGGTTTCAATCCTTTTTCTTCTAATCCGGGATTTAAAGCGAAAAGGTCCTGCTGGCTGATTCCGAACTGTTTTGTAATTCTGTAATAATTATCTTTAGCCTGAATGACGTAGTTTTCTCCTTCTGCCACTGGTGTAGCCGTTGCGGGCTTTTCAGCAGGAGTTTCCACAGGTTTAGCAGTTGCGATTACGGTTTGCTGGTCACCATATTTTTTAATGCTTGCAAGAGGTAATGTGATCTCGTCTCCGATTTTCATATGAGAATCCAATTCAGGATTCAGTTTTCTAAGATCGGTTTCAGAGATACGGTATTGTTTTGTAATTCCATAGATCGTCTGTTTAGGCTGTAAAACAATTTTACCTACTGCAGCTCCGGCAGTAGTATGCACTTTATCAGCTACCACAGGCTTAGTCACAACCGCAGTTGCAGCCTTATCAGATTTGATGGTTAAAACATCTCCAATAGCCAGTTTGCCATCTTTATGCTTTGGGTTTAGCTTCAGCAATTCATCTACAGTTATTCCATACTTTTTGGCAATATTGTAAGGGTTATCGCCTTGCACAACTGTATGTGATTTCTGGGCTGAAACTCCCAAAACCATACATAAACTGGATAGAATAAAAAACCTCTTTATCATATTCGATAATTATAATTTACAAAAATACTTCTTTAAAATTAAATGGCAACAATTATTAATTTGGAATCTTGAACCACCATCTCTTCCAAACAATTTTCAAGCCACGAATAGCCATAGTCTGAAAAGAATACACTAAAGTTA
Organism: Chryseobacterium sp. FR048; assembly: GCF_056844665.1. Taxonomy (NCBI): domain Bacteria; kingdom Pseudomonadati; phylum Bacteroidota; class Flavobacteriia; order Flavobacteriales; family Weeksellaceae; genus Chryseobacterium; species Chryseobacterium sp. FR048. The sequence goes on from NZ_JBXDSE010000005.1 coordinate 190,151, forward strand.
TAGACTCTTTCCTGCCATGTTTTAGCAGGGTGAACGTCTAAAAACAGATTTTCAAGCCTTTCCAGCAATTCGTTCTGTTTTATTTTTTCAGCATGAAGCAGACGTTTCTTCATTCTTTTAAATGACTTCAGCTGTCTCACTTCTTCAGCTTTCACCATATTTCCGAAAGACTTTTCGGTAGTTTCTGCAGAAGCACGAAGTTCAGAAAAATTATTGATCAGTAAGTTTTCCTTTTCATCCAATAATTTTAAAATAGCATTATCTTCTAAAATTTTCTGATTGGTGATCACTGTGAAATTCTGGAAAAAATCTTCTATTGTAAGATCCAGTTTTTCAATTTTCCCTAATGTCTTTTCTTTCAGAAACAACATAGAATTTCTTGGGATAAGAATAGGAAAAGGGATATTAATTTCGGAAAAGTAATCTTTCAGTTCAAGCCAGTACATGATCTCAGCATTCCCACCAATATAAGCCAGATTGGGAAGCACATTTTCCTGATAGACCGGGCGCATTAATGCATTTGGACTGAATTTTTCAGGATGGTTTTCCAGTTCGGATAAAATCTCTTCTTCCGTAAACTGAATATTTTTATCTACTACGTTATATTTCTGACCATCGAATTCTATTCTGTCTCTCGTATCAGAGAGGTAGAACAAATTAATCTCACGTGGATTTACCTGAACCTTACCATACTTTTCAGTGAGAAGGTCTACTTTATTTTTAGAGTTTTTGTATAGACTGAAATCAAGCAGCTCATCCTTAAAGATCTCTTTCATCTGAGTTTTCAGTGCTCTGGAATCTCCATCCAGTATCAGAAGGCCAAACTCAGAGAAAAGGCGGTTGACAAGTATTTTGATTGCTTCAGTCAATGTATTCCCTGTCTTATATGCTTCCTTCATCATTAAGATCAGTTCGGTTCCGAAAATAGAATCTTTGAACTCTTTTTCAAATTCCGAAATAAAATAGGTATCACTGATCTCAATTCTTCCCACAGGGCCACCTGATTTTTCGTTGGTCTCGTAGTAATTGTTCTCGGTTTTAAAATGATTGATCTCAGCAAAATCATGATCTTCTGAGGCCATCCAATAAACGGGAACAAAATTAAAATCCGGGAAATATTCCTTCAGATAGGTACAGGTCTTGATTGTCTGTAGAATTTTATACACAAAGAAAACAGGCCCGGAAAAAAGATTCAGCTGATGTCCGGTTGTAATGGTAAATGTATTGGGAAGCTTAAGATCCTCAAGATTCTCTTTCTGCTTTGAAGAAAGCTTAAGGTTTGAAAGCTGTTCGCTCAATACATGATGCAAAACCTCTCTCTGCTCTGAAGTAAAAGACTCTTTTTTCAAATGAATCTGCTGGCTGAAATGCTCAACAGAAAATATTTTATTTTCAAAACCTTCAATTTTCTGATTCAAAAAATCTTTTACCAATTGAGGTATGCTTTCTATATCGTTGAATGATATTTTATTAATTGTTTTCAACCCTGTATCGTTTTTAGTTGAACAAATACCACACAATCCCGATGTTCAGTCTGAAATCATATACCGGATAATGTGGAAATGCGTATGCTTTGTTGTGGGAAATAAAAGTCCCTATCTGCTGCCCTTCTATGAAAAAGAACATCTTTTTCACTTTCATATTGATATAAAGGTCAGCAATTGGCTGTCCTCCGATGGAGAATGAATTTGCATTAGGAAGAATATATTCGTTAAGCACCGGGAAATAATCTCTTGATGCAAACTTAGAGAAGTAATATACTTTGATCCCTGCCTGAATTTCCGCTGCCTTTTTGAATGCCTGGGTCTGATAGAAGAAATTGGCTCTACCGATGAAACTTGGCAAAGGAAGTAATTCTTTGTTAGTTAATGTATTTTGGAAATGCAGTCTTGTATTCAAATGGAATTTGTTGAAACTGAACGTAGCGTCTCCTCCGATCTGAGAGATATTCACAGAATTATCGCTTTGTTTCGGGTTTCCATTGCTATCGAAATAGGTATAGTTATCGATTCTGAAATAATTGGCAAAAATTTCAGTTTTGAACCACTTCAGATTGATACTTCCGCCTACTTCCATCACCGACTGATTCTTAGCATTGTCCAGATAATAATTGAAATTGTTGTAAACAGAAGTATTCAACAGGTAGTTGAATGAAGGATAAGCACTTTGAAAGTTTACTTTAGCATTAACAAAATAATCTTTTATCGGCTCGAATTTCAAACTATTGGCGGTTCTCAGATAGCTTTTGAACTGACTTCCGTTTGAAAATTCTAAAAATGAATTCAACTGTATTTTATCCCAAAGTTTTACCTGCAGATTACCTACAGCTCCAATTCTGTTTTCTTTAAGCTCGCTTGGAAAAGGGACACCATTAAGAGTCACTACATCTCTTATTCCCAATTTGATCATCTGGTAACGTACCCCGGCATCCAGTTTGAATTTCTCATTATTGAAAATCAGACTTACGGTATTGCTGAAGTTTTCAGAATATTTTTTGGTTGTCAATGAAAATCCATTCACTAAATCAGTAGGTGCATCATACCAATACCCTTCTAATGCCCCCTGATTATAGTAATATTTATTTCCCTGATGAGAAATAGTATGTCTGATACTGAAAGGAAATTTCTCAGCGTTGAACGGTGTGAACTGATGACTCAGATAATATCTTCTGTAAGAATACTGAGAACTTGTTGAGGCAAGATTGACCTGAGCATTCTGTCTGTTTTTATAGTTACTATCCCCATTCTGAAACAGATTATCTTCTGTAATTCCCCCACTTTCTTGGTTATTTACGTTTTGATGAAGATAGTGGGCAAAAAGCTCATAGTTTCCACTTTTAGAAACATAATGTCCTGAAAATATAGTATTGTTATTGGCTGATAATGAGTTTCTGTAAAGACCCTGAGAGCGAAGCCCCATATATTCTAACGCAAAGTTGAATCGCTTCCCGATATTCTGGGTATAGGTAGAATTTAAAGCTGCTCCGTTTCGCATAGCATTATGATAGATAAACGTTGCCGTAGGTGTTTTTACATCATAATATTTTACATCATTGGCTCCAAGAATCATATAAGATTTATTGGATGGCAATAGAGATAAATTCTGCTCCGGGTTTACTTCAAATACTAAAGGATTGAATCCTGAACCGATATTGGCAGGCTGTACTCTTCCAAAATTATCACGATTGTTTTGCTGAGAAAAAATATAGGTTTTATCAAAAGTCATGACCGTATCAAAGACTTTCTTTTCTGAAAACTGAGTTTGATACTGGTAATCTTCAATAGTAGGTTTAAAAATTTTCAGGGAATCTTTTTTTCCGGAATCGATTACCAATGTATCTTCTTTTTTGATCGGCGGCTTCTTGGCATCTGCTTTATCAACGATCTGAGCCTGCGCTGCGAAACTAAAGAAGGAAAGTATGAAAAGGATGTACTTCATTATTCATTATTGTTCAGCAAAAATAAGAAATAATAGCAAATAAAAACCCCTGCTCAGAGCAGGGGTTCTATATAATATGATTATTGTTGATTAATAACCAGGGTTTTGCTGAATACTTGGGTTACCTGCAATCTCATTGATTGGAATAGGTAATGTATATTTATAGCTATTATTTGGAAGATTAGTAACAGGAACTATATCATCTGTTGCATTTCTATCCATTGTCACACCAGCCACTGTAGCAAGTCTCTTCAGATCAAGATAACGGTGACCTTCCAGTGCAAGTTCGATTCTACGTTCTTTCAAAATATCTGCATATGCAGTCTGAGCATTACCATATGTAGGAGTAGTTGCAGCACCTAAATAGTTTCTTGCCTCTCTTACTTTCTGAATCAAATCATGAGCAGCCGTATAGTTTCCTGCTGCAGTTTCAGCTTCAGCTACAATAAAATACATTTCAGAAAGTCTAAATACCTTAACGTCATTTCTAGTAGCAGTACTTGTTTTTCCTGGATATTTATCAATGATCAAAGCGTCATCCAAAGGATCTTCAGTTGGATCCTGATAATTAGGATTTTCTGCTGTTGTAGGATCTACATAAGCATACTTTCTAATATCTCCTGGTGTATTCTTAAAGATATTATAGATATTTCTTCCCCAAACCCACATTGGAACTCCATTAATGTTAGATTGGTTGGTATTCCATCTTGTTCCTATAGGTAGTCCTGCTCCAAGAGCTAATCTGTTTAAAGAGAAAACGATTTCTCCTTTTGCAGAATCATTCCATAAATTTCTATATGGATTGAAAGAAGAAGCTACACCATAAAACGCTGTATTCCAAGCAGCGGTACCAACTGCAGGAGGATTCGCTCCTGAAGGCTGATATGGAGTCGCCGGTGACAATTTCGATCCGGTCGTTGCATCTACAACAGGTGCATTATTAATTACCTCTTGAGCATATTGCTTAGCTAATACCGTATTTCCTCTATATAAGTTAAAACGAGCTGTAACAGCATTTACAAAAGCTTTACCAACAGTATACCTAGAAGCATCAGTAGTAGAATATGTTAAAATACCTCTTGCATAATCTAAATCAGCATTGATAAAGTCATAAACATCCTGATTTTTTGCTCTTGGTAACTTAGCATCAGTAGCAGGCACATCTTTCACAAGAATAGCACCTAAAGCATTAGGATCTTTCATATCAGGAGAGAAATAAGCCTCTAACTGAACATAGCAATAAGCTCTAATAGCTCTAGCTTGTGCTAGAATACTATTATACTGAGCTATTTCAGTAGCACCGTTAGGTGTAATTTTCTTAGCTCCTTCCAATAGTCTATTCACACGGTTAATAACGATGTAGTTATTAAGCCATATTCCATTACTAGTACCGGTACTTACAGTTCCGCCTCCAACTACTTGAGTGGATGGATCCAAAAAGTATCTATGTAGTTCAAATTCCTGACTACCACTACCAAAACCTGGTTTTACTTCATCCGTAAATACGGCTGTAAAATATATTTCATCAATAGGTTCAAATTGAGCATATACTGAACCATTTAAAACTTCACCTAAATTGGCAACACTTGTATAAACATCGGTATCCTCAAGTTGTCCTGCCTGTTTGATATCCAACGCATCCTGACAGCTGTTTAAAGTAAATGTAGCTGAGGATAAAGTTGCTAAAATTAATACTGTATTTATAATTCTTTTCATAATTCTTCTTTATTAAAAATCAACATTTAATCCCACCGAAACCGTTCTAGGGTTAGGATATACATTTAACGAATAGTCAGTAACTGGCTCTGGATCAAATCCTTTCCAGCTTGTCCAAGTATAGATATTCTCAGCCTGAACAAATACTTTAATTCCTCTCACTGGTAATTTACCTAATTGATCTTTAGTAAAGGAATATCCTAAAGAAACATTTTTAAGTCTTATGAAGTCTGTTTTATATAAGAATCTATCTGAAGATCCATCTGTTCCTGCATTTACTGCTTTTAATGATGGTATATCAGTATTGGTATTTTGTGGGGTCCAAGCATTTAATAAATCAGCAGAAACGTTAATGTTATTAGCAGCATAGTTAGGATTCATCACCCAAGAATATAAGTTATCATAGATATATCCTCCTTGTTGATAAGAGAACAATGTATCCAAGAACCAGCCTTTATGTTGGAAATTGAATCCAAAACCACCTGTGAATTTAGCATATCTAGACTTTCCAGTCAATCTTCTGTCTGACGGTTGTGGATTTTCTGTAATATTACCATTTATATCAAGGAATTGCATATTACCATTAGCTTGATTCACACCAATATAAGGATACAATTGATATTGTCCTGCAGGACCTCCAATAGCATTTACAACATCACCAGCCAAGTTTTCGTTACTCATTGAAACAATCTTGTTTGAGTTGTAAGCCCCATTTACAAAAATAGATAGTTTTGTGTTCTCAGTTTTGATAGCATTATATCTGATCAAACCTTCAACCCCTTTATTATCAAGAACACCATCGTTTCCTCTAATCGTATACTGCCCAGTTACAGCTGATCTAGGGATGTCATTAAACATTCTTGTTGTTCTTTTTTGGTAGTAATCAAAACTACCTTCTACAATACCTTTGTAGTTGAAATCAACCCCTACGTTTGTTTGTTTTACTTGTTCCCATCTTAGATATGGGTTCGCCAAATTGACAAACTGATAACCTAAAATATTTTGATATCCTGAAATACCATTATATCTGTCAATATAATTATTAGGTCTTAATGCTAATGGGTTAGCATTATTTGCTGTAAGCCCTAAGTTTTGATTTCCTGTTGTACCAATAGACCCTCTTAGCTTCAATAATCTAAATCCAGAATTAGCCATGAAGTCTTCTTTGTCAATATTCCATCTAGCAGCTACTGACCAGAAAGTCTCCCATCTGTTAGTTGGTAAGAAACGATAAGATCCATCTCTTCTTACAACTCCACTGATTCCATATTTATCTTTATAATCGTAATCTAATGTTCCGAAGTAAGCTAATGTACCAGCTGTTACTTTTGAGCCGCTTACTGTAGGTCTGTAGATATTTGGTGTATCCGGGTTAAATGGAATATATCCAGTACCTGCTCCAAACTGCCATTGTAATGGGTTTAGTCCATTTTGCGTTTGAGTATTGTTATTTACATGAACTTTGATATAGTCCATATACGCTGCAGCTGAAATAGTATGATCACCAAAAGATTTGTTAAATGAAATGTTGGTAATACTGTTGAAAGTTAAATCTTTTGTTGTATCGAAAGTTTCAAAACCACCATACTTAGCACCCTGGCCGGCAGCTCCGTTTACAGCCAAATATCCATTAGCTGATCTTGCGAATATCCTTTCATATTCTTTATATTCAATACCTGTTCTATTTCCAACGCTTAAGTAATCAGTTATTTTGTAGTTTACATTGGCATTTGTAGAAATACTTAACTCCGTGAATCTATTTCTGATCCCCCCGTTAATATTATCCTGAAGAATCCAAGCTCTGTTTCCGGCAGTATTTCCTTTAATAGCATTATATAGATCCTGTCCATTTGCATATGGTGAAGGTGCTACGTAAGTAGGAGAAAGAATACTTCCAAATAATGGGTTTTGTAATACGTTATTAGAAATACCATCATTCGTCTCATCATCCAACTGATTTCTCTTAGAATAACCAAGTCCCATAATAGCACTAAATGTCAATTTGCCATCTTTAGATTTACCATTAAGGTTATTTCTTAAAGTGAATCTTTTAAAATCTGTAGACTTTACGTTTCCTTCGCTATCTAAATAGCCCAGAGAGAGAAAGTTATTAATATTTTCACCTCCAGCAGTAATGGCTAAATTGTGTTGTTGAGAAATTCCTACACGTGTAAATTGTTTTTTCCAATCTGTATCAATTGCCCAATTATTAATTTGGTCTTGAGTCAAGGTCCTACCAAATCCACTATTAGCATTTTTTTGAACCTGCAATAGTTGACGACCGTTTGACATGTTGTAATCAGGTTCAGGCATAGTACTAAATGATGTTAATGCATCATAAGACACCCTTAACCCTGAATTAAATTTACCCCCTTTTGTTGTAATTACTACAACTCCATTCGCTGCTCTGTTACCATAGATCGCAGTAGCTTGAGCATCTTTCAGAATACTGAACGTTTCAATATCATAAGAGTTCAAGTTTCTAAACTGAGATCCTGATGTAATAACACCATCTACAACATATAAAGGGTCTGTAGAACCGTTCAGTGAACTCATACCTCTAATCAAGATATTGAATTTCCCAGATCCTGGAGATCCTGATCCTGAGTTAATAACAATACCAGGTGCAGTTCCCTGAATTGAATTCAAAACAGAAATATTAGGTCTATTTTCTAATGTTTCTGCTCCAACAGTAACCGTGGAAGTTGTAGATTTAGCTTTGGTAGAAGTTTTACTATACCCCAAAACAACGACCTCCTCAATTTTCGTCTCTTTGTCCTTCTTGTCCTTAGAGTCATTTTCCTGAGCAAATACAGCCTGTCCTGTAAAAAACAGTACACCAGCTGTTAATACACGTAGTTTAACATTCATATTAACAAATTTTAATATATTTTAGCAGCAAATATGTTAATAAATATTAATACTGGCAAATTTTTCACATTCGCAACCCCCTTCAATATTCACAATATAATAATTTTATCACCACATACATAAAACAATTCACAATTTTAGCTCTGTATTATTCTAAAAAATTCAAAACAAATTCTAAAAAACCACTCCTTTAACAGTTTTCCGTCAATTAAAAAAAAACTATTTATAATAAATCTAAATTACAGAGCTCTAATTTTCAGACTCCTAGCTATTTTAAGGTGAAAACCGAAAATTTTATATCACCCATTGTTGTTTTATTCATTAATTTAAAAAAAACCTTATTCCATAAGCAGAAATCCATTTAATTTCTTTTTTTAAAATAATATTTTTATACTTTTGAAAACAAAACCATAAATTCATAAAAAGAATGAAGAAAACAATTTTAACCGCATTCGCTCTGGCTAGTTTTAGTTTCAGCTTTGCACAAAATACACTTTCAGTAAGTGGAACTACAGGGGCACAGGCAGTATTTGATGGCATCAAGTCTACCACAGGTAAAACATTTAAATATGAAGAAATCGTCGGAGACTCACCCTATATTGGCAAAGAATTTTCCAACGCCAAAATTGCAGCCAACTACGAACAGGTTCCTGTACGTTATAACAGCTACAGTGACGAAGTAGAGTTTAAGAAAAACGGAGAAGTTCAGGTTCTTCCAAAAACCGCTGACTTTTCAAGAATTGAAATTGCTTCTCCTAAACAAACAATAGTATACCTTCAGACTTCAGATGAACTGAGCGGATACTTTTTTGAATTGGTAAATGGTAAAAACAGCTTATATAAGAAGATCAAAACCAAATTCACTGATGTTGTTCCAGCAGCTAACTCTTATGCAAGTGAAAGACCTGCCAACTTTAGAACTTTGCCTTCTGTATATTATATCAAAACAGAGAAAGGTCTTATCAAGAAACCGAGAAACCAGAAAGATATAATTGAGTTATTTCCGGATAAAAAAGACAGCTTAAATGATTTTTGTAAATCAAATAAGATAAAATTTGATAAAGATGAAGATCTGATAAAGCTTGTCAACTTTATGAATCAGAACTAGGGAAAAGAAAACATTAAAGGTATTGTAAAAAACAAATCAGGCACCTCAATGAGGTGCCTGATTTATATTATATCTGAATTATATTATTTCAGCTTTTTCTTAACAGCTACTTCTTCGTAAACTTCAAGAATATCTCCGATTTCAATATCGTTATACCCTTTCAGGTTCAATCCACATTCGTAACCTTTTGTTACTTCCTTCACATCATCTTTGAAACGTTTCAAACTTTCAAGTTCTCCGTCAAATTTCACAATACCATCTCTTAGCAAACGTACTTTAGACTGTCTTGTTACTTTTCCGGTAAGAACCATACATCCGGCAATTGAACCTACTTTAGAAATCTTGAATACTTCACGGATCTCAACGTTACCAATTACCTGCTCCTGAATTTCCGGAGAAAGCATTCCCTCCATCGCTTCTTTTACTTCATCGATAGCTTTGTAGATTACAGAGTATGTTCTGATCTCAATTTCCTCACGGTCTGCAAGTTCTTTTGCATTTGCACCGGCTCTTACGTTGAATCCGATGATAATAGCATCTGATGCTGCCGCTAAGTTAATATCAGATTCTGTGATCTGTCCTACACCTGAGTGAAGGATTTTCACGCTGATCTCTTCTGTTGATAATCTTTGTAACTGATCAGAAAGTGCTTCTACAGAACCATCCACGTCACCCTTAAGGATAATATTCAATTCTTTGAATTCTCCTAAAGCAATACGTCTACCTAATTCTTCAAGCGTTGTATGTTTTTTCGTTCTGATAGAAAGTTCTCTCTGTAACTGTTCTCTCTTATTAGCGATAGCTTTACCTTCACTTTCGTCAGTATAAACACGGAATTTATCACCTGCTGTAGGTGCTCCGTCTAAACCTAAGATTGTTGCAGGAATCGAAGGTCCAGCTTCCGCAAGGTTCTTCCCTCTTTCATCAAGCAATGCTTTTACTTTACCATGGTTTTTACCTGCTACAACATAGTCACCTACTCTTAAAGTTCCGGTCTGTACCAACATCGTTGCTACATATCCTCTCCCTTTATCTAGAGAAGCTTCAATAACAACTCCATTTGCTGAACGGTCAGGGTTAGCTTTTAATTCAAGCATTTCTGCCTGTAATAAAACTTTCTCCAATAATACATCTACATTATTACCGAATTTAGCTGAAATTTCCTGAGCCTGAACATTTCCTCCCCATTCTTCCACTAAAACCGGTGGGTTTAAACCTGAAAGCTGCTGACGGATGTTGTCTGGGTTAGCATTCGGCTTATCTACTTTGTTGATAGCGATAATCATTGGTACTCCTGCAGCCTGTGCGTGAGCAATAGCTTCTTTTGTCTGTGGCATTACATCATCATCGGCTGCAATTACGATAATCGCAATATCCGTGATCTGTGCACCTCTTGCTCTCATCGCCGTAAAGGCTTCGTGACCTGGTGTATCTAAGAATGTAATTCTCTGACCATTTTCCAGTTTCACATTATAAGCACCGATGTGCTGAGTAATACCTCCTGATTCACCTGCAATTACGTTTGTTTTTCTAACGTAATCCAGTAATGAAGTTTTACCATGGTCAACGTGTCCCATTACCGTAACAACAGGTGCTCTTGACACTAAGCTTTCTTCAGTATCGATTTCGTCTTCTGCATCTGTATCTTCAAGATCTGCATCAGAGAATTCAATTTTATAACCGAATTCATCTGCTACTAATAATAAGGTATCAGCCTCTAATCTTTGGTTCATGGTTACCATTACCCCAAGTGAGAAACAAGCAGAGATTACTTCAGTTGGAGAAACGTTCATCAAACTTGCCAATTCACCTACTGTGATGAATTCTGTTACTTTCAGCGTTCTGTCTTGTGCCTCAAGTTCCTGCTGACGTTCGTCCTGTTCTCTACGGAAAGTTCTCTTATCTTTTCTGTGTTTTGCAGATTTAGATTTACCTCCTTTGTTGGTAAGTTTCTCTAAGGTTTCCTTGATCTGGTTTTTAACTTGTTCGTCAGTTAATTCAACTGGCATAACTCTTTGACCAGGTCTGTTGTTCTGACCACCTTTCTTGAATCCACCACCTTGGCCACCCGGACGGTTTCCACCTCCCTGGTTGTTTCCGAAGCGGTTTCCTCCCTGGCCACCCTGACCTTGAGGACGGTTTCCTTGTCCGCCTTGTCCCTGACGGTTTCCACCTTGTCCACCGTTGTTGTGCTGACGGTTTCCTTGGCCTTGACCACCCTGGTTATTATTGTTTCCTGAGTTTTGATTATTCCCCTGACCTTGTTGGTTATTCTGGCCACCTGGTTTTTCAATTCTCTTTCTTTTCTTTTTTGCACCAGCACCTGGTTTTGGAGCAAATTGAGTTAAGTCGATCTTTTCCCCAACGATCTTAGGACCGTCAAGTTTCTGATACACTGTCTCAATTTTCTGTGGTTCTTGAGATTCCGGCTCTGCCTCCACTTTTGGAGTTTCTGCTTTTTTCTCTTCTACTACTGGTTTTGGAGTTTCTTTTACTGGTTCCACAGGTTTTACTTCTTCTTTTTTCTCCTCCATTTTTGGTTTGTCTTTTTTCACAGGTCTGTTTCTAGATTCTATTTGAGACAAATCAATTTTATCCAAAACTTTGAATTCCTGCTTTTCAGGAGCTGCTTTTACTTCCGGCTGTTCTTCTTTCACGATTTCTTCTTTCTTTTCTTCAACCGGTGTTGCAACAGGAGCCACAGGAGCTGCGGGAGCTTCCTCAACTTCAGGCTTCTTAGGTTCTAGATCAATTTTACCTAAAATTCTAGTTTCTGGTTTATTTGCTTTAGCTCTTATCACTTCAGGGGTTTTCTTCTCTTCAATTTCCAGTTTTTCTTCCGGAACTTTAGTGATCACCACCTCATGGGAAGCCTTTCGTTGTTCGCCATCTTTAGCAAACTCAGCCTCCAATGCAGAATATGCCGATTCTTCCAATTGAGCGTTAGGATTGCCTTCAACTTCGAAACCCCTTGATTGTAAAAACTCTACTAATCTGGACATCGAAATGTTGAATTCCTTAACCGCTTTATTTAATCTAATTTTTGGCATCTATATTATTTACTGTTTTTAATTTTTAAAATTAAAGTATTTCTTTTTTACTGTTTATTAAGATTTATTTACAATCTTAATCTTCAAATTCTTCTCTCAGAATACGTTTAACCTCTTCGATGGTTTCTTCTTCAAGGTCTACCATATTTAAAAGACTTTCAGTTTCTTTATCCAATACTGATTTTGCAGTTGTAAGTCCTACTTTTTTAAACTCATCCAAAATCCACTGCTCGATATCATCGTTAAATTCTCTCAATTCAACATCGTCATCCTCGCTGGACTCTCTGTATACATCAATTTCATATCCTGACAACCAAGAAGCCAGTCTAATATTCTGTCCTTGTTTTCCAATTACTTTAGAAATCTCTTCAACAGGAGTATATACTAATGCATAGTTTTGATCCTCGTTGATGTCAATTTTATTGACAGTCACGTTTCCTAATGCTCTCTTCACCAAAATCTCAGGGTTTTTAGACCACTGAATAACATCGATGTTTTCATTTCTCAACTCTCTTACAACGCCATGAATTCTGGACCCTTTTACCCCAACACAAGCTCCTACCGGATCGATTCTGTCATCATAAGCATCTACTGCAATCTTCGCCTTTTCACCAGGAATTCTTACTACTTTTTTCAGCATAATTGTTCCGTCCTGGATCTCAGGAATTTCCAGCTCTAATAACTTCTCTAGGAACTTAGGTGCAGTTCTGGAAATAATAATCTGTGGTTTAGAACCTTTAAAATCTACTGTCTCAACAATAGCTCTGATATTCTCACCCTTTTTAAAGAAATCGGATGGGATCTGGTTTTCTTTCGGTAAAATAAATTCATTCCCTTCATCATCCAGCAAAATCACGTGTTTGTGACGGATATGGTGGATTTCTCCTACTACAATTTCCCCGATTTTATCTCTAAACTGCTCGTACAGCATTGCATTATTGTGCTCCTGAAGTTTTGTAGCCAGAATCTGCTTAAGGGTAAGAATATTTCTTCTTCCCAACTGTGCAACAGGAATTTCCATTGTAAAGTCCTCACCTACTTCGAAGGTAGGGTCAATCTTCTTTGCTTCAGAAATTTCAATTTCCAAATCATCATCTTCAGACATTTCGTCCTCTACAATTGTTTTATTCAAAAATATCTGAAAATCTCCTTTATCCGGGTTTACAATCACATCAAAATGGTCATCTGAATCAAATCTTTTTCTCAAAAGTGTCTTCAGTGAATCCTCAATAATTGCCATAAGATCAATCTTACTGATCCCTTTTTCGTCTTTAAAATCACCAAAGGATTCAATCAACGCTATATTATCCATCTATTCTTTTTTCTTTTTTAAAATTTAATTACTACTAATGCCTTTTTGATTTCAGGATATGAAATCTCCTTCTCCTCTTCCACATCTACTTTCCCTTTTCCGATATCTTTCGGTTTTCGGTAACGCAGAATCAGTGTTATCTTCTGATCGTCTACTTTTGACAATTCTCCTTCAATTTTGGAAGCATCTTCAAGCATCACCTCAATCTCTCTTCCGATGTTTTTACTGAACTGTCTTGGTGTGGATAATGGTTCGCTCAATCCGGCAGACATCACCTGAAGGCTGAAGTCATGCTCTTCACGATCCATATTGAATTCTATAGCACGGCTTGCATCAAGACAATCCTGCAAAGAAACTCCGTTATCACCATCTAAAATCACTGTAATATCATCCCCTGCAGAAATTTTAAGATCAATAAGAAACAGATCTTTTCTGGTCTCAAGGAATTCATTTAATAATTCTTCAATTCTTTTTCTAAACTCCATATATTTTTATCTTGATTTACAGTACGAAAAAAGGCTTTCTTCCGAAGCCTTCCCATTTTTTCCGTAAATCCAATGCAAATATACGCTTTTTTTCTAAAAATGCAAAATTATCTTAAGTATCAAGCAAATAGCACCTATTCCTTTTACAATAAATTAAAAGAGTATATGACAGGATTTTTATTACTTTTGTCTTTAGAATTTTAAAACAAACATTTTGAATATAACGATTGTAGGAACAGGTTATGTAGGATTAGTTACAGGAACTACTCTGGCAGAACTTGGCAATTCAGTATACTGTGTTGATATTGATGAAAAAAAAGTAGAAGGTATGAAAAACGGCGTAGTTCCCATCTATGAGCCGAACCTTGAAGAAATGTTCCTGAGAAACATCCAATCCGAAAGATTATTTTTCACCACCGATCTGAAGGAAGCACTAGACAAAAGTGAGGTCATTTATCTGGCTTTACCTACACCTCCGGGAGAAGACGGATCTGCAGATCTTTCTTATGTCCTTCAGGTAGCTAACAATATTGGAGAGATGATGACTGAATACAAGGTCATTGTCAACAAAAGTACCGTACCGGTAGGAACTGCAGACAGAGTAAGAGAAACCATATCCGCAAAAACAGACTTCCCTTTTGACGTTGTTTCAAACCCTGAATTCCTGAGAGAAGGTTTTGCTGTTGAAGATTCTATGAATCCATCAAGAGTGGTGGTAGGAGCAAGTTCCGAAAGAGCAAAAGATATCATGTCTAAAATCTATCAGCCTTTTACCAATACCGGAATTCCCATTATCTTTATGGATGAGAAATCATCTGAACTTACTAAATATGCCGCCAACTCATTCCTGGCTGTAAAGATTACCTTTATGAATGAAATTGCCAACTACTGTGAAAAAGTAGGTGCAGACGTAGATAAAGTAAGACTTGGGATGGGAAGTGATGATAGAATCGGACACAGATTCTTATTTCCGGGAATCGGATATGGTGGAAGCTGTTTCCCTAAAGATGTAAAAGCTCTTATAAAATCCGGCAAACAGGAAGATTTCAACTTCCAGATTCTTGAAGCTACCGAAAGAGTCAACACAACACAGAAAGTGATTCTGGTTTCTGAAATTGAAAAGTATTTCGGCGGAAATATCGAAGGCAAGAAGATTGCGATGTGGGGACTTGCGTTTAAAGCGAACACAGATGACATCAGAGAAGCGTCATCATTAGACAATATTGCTCTGTTATTAGAAAAAGGAGCAAAAATCACCGCATATGATGCTGTAGCAGAAAGCAATGTTCAAAAGCTTATTGGTGACAAAATACAATATGCGAAAACAATGTATGATGCACTGGAAGAAGCCGATGCCTTATTTATTTCAACTGAATGGCCGGAGTTTAAAAATCCTAATTTTGAACTTATGGCTAAAAAGATGAAAAACAAGGTTATTTTTGACGGCAGAAATATGTATCCGTTAGAAATCCCCGAGCAAAACGGGTTTCATTACAAGAGCATAGGAAGAAAGACCATTTCAAAATAAATAAATGAAAAATATTATTATTACAGGCGGAGCAGGATTCATTGGCTCTCACGTTGTAAGAGAATTTGTAAAAAATAATCCGGACAGCACCATTATCAACCTCGATGCACTTACCTATGCTGGAAATCTTGAAAACCTGAAGGACATTGAAAATGAGCCTAATTATGTTTTCGAAAAAGCAGACATTACAAAACCAGAAGAACTGAGAAAGGTTTTTGAAAAATACAATCCGGACGCTGTTGTACACCTTGCTGCAGAAAGCCATGTTGACAGAAGTATCACCGATCCGATGGCATTCATCAACACCAACGTAAACGGAACGGCTAATCTTCTTAATCTGTGCAAAGAGTTCTGGACACTCAACCCAGACCACACTCATGGCAGATTCCCGGCAGAAAAAAGAACCAACTTATTCTATCATGTTTCTACAGATGAAGTATATGGCAGCTTAGGTGAAACAGGATTCTTTTTAGAAACAACACCTTATGATCCACAGTCTCCGTATTCTGCATCAAAAGCAGCCTCTGACCATTTGGTAAGAGCTTACGGAAATACTTACGGAATGCCTTTCATCGTATCAAACTGTTCAAACAACTACGGGCCTAATCATTTTCCTGAGAAGCTGATCCCACTTTGTATCTCAAATATCATCAACGAAAGACCTTTACCAATTTACGGTGACGGGAAATATACCAGAGACTGGTTATTTGTAATCGACCATGCGAGAGCAATCCATCAGATCTTTAATGAAGCAAAAACCGGAGAAACCTACAACATCGGAGGATTCAACGAATGGCAGAATATTGATCTGGTAAAAGAACTGATCAAACAAATGGATGCTAAATTAGGAAAACCGGAAGGATACTCTGAAAAGCTGATCACCTTTGTAAAAGACAGACCAGGTCACGACAAACGTTATGCAATTGATGCCAATAAACTTAATAAAGATTTAGGATGGAAACCATCTGTAACTTTTGAAGAAGGATTAGGAAAAACAATTGACTGGTATCTTGAAAATAAGGAATGGCTGGAGAATGTAACTTCAGGAAACTACCAGGAGTATTACAACAAACAATATAGCTAAATCTCCATTATTGAGAAAAAGCGAAAATCTAACCTGATTTTATTTATTCTCACTCCCTCCAATCACAAAATAACGATCCATATAACACACAAACGAAATTGGCGTAATTCGCACAACACATGAAAGGAATAATATTAGCCGGAGGTTCCGGAACAAGACTTTACCCTCTAACCATTGCAGTCAGCAAGCAATTAATGCCTGTTTACGACAAGCCCATGATCTATTATCCACTTTCCACGCTTCTTTTAGCGGGCATCAAGGATATTTTAATTATCACAACGCCCCATGATCAGGCGGGATTCATCAAACTTTTAGGAGACGGCTCACAAATCGGCTGTAACATAGAATACGTCGTACAGCCTAGCCCGGACGGCCTGGCCCAAGCTTTCATTCTTGGTGACCAATTTATTGGTAGCGATTCTGCCGCTCTTGTTTTGGGTGATAACATCTTCTATGGTTCAGAAATGGGAACATTATTGAAAAATAAGACCAATCCGGACGGAGGGGTTGTTTTTGCTTACCATGTGGCAGACCCTGAAAGATATGGAGTCGTAGAGTTTGATAAAGATCTTAAAGCTGTTTCCATTGAGGAGAAGCCTTTACATCCGAAATCAAATTATGCGGTGCCGGGTCTATATTTTTACGACAATAATGTAGTAGAAATTGCAAAAAACATCAAACCTTCTGCAAGAGGTGAGCTTGAAATCACAGACATTAATAATGTTTATCTAAAGAACGAAAAACTTGAAGTTGCCGTTCTGGACAGAGGTACTGCATGGCTGGACACCGGAACTTTTGACTCTCTTCATGATGCTTCTGAATTTGTAAGCGTGATTGAAAAAAGACAAGGCTTCAAAATCGGATGTATTGAAGAAATTGCTTTCAGAAATAAATTCATCAATGAAGAAAAACTACTTGAGACTGCCGCTAAATATGGTAAAAGTGGTTATGGTGAATATTTGAAACAATTGATCAGTAAATAACAACTAACTTTATCTATTTTGTAAACTATTGGCCTTATGCCAATAGTTTTTGCTCATACCAACAAATATCAATATATTAGTTGTAATTTTTTAGTTTTATGAGAATAACAATCCACAAACTAAAAAAAATTGTAAGAATTAATTATATATAAATTTGCAAAAAACTTACACAGATGAATGAACCACAACAGAAGTGGACAGAGACGATTGATTCTGATCATTCGTTGCTTGATTTAAAGCTAAAAGAAGTCTGGAAATATAAGGACCTTGTCTATATGTTTGTCAAGAGAGATTTTGTATCCAGCTTTAAGCAGACCATATTAGGACCTATATGGTTTTTTATCAATCCTATTTTAACAACCATCGTATATCTTATCATTTTTGGAAGAATTGCAAAATTACCTACCGATGGAGCCCCCCCACTACTTTTTTATCTGGCTGGTGTTACCCTTTGGAATTATTTTTCATCCTCATTACTCGCTACCTCCTCTACATTTACAGGAAATGCGGGAATCTTTGGAAAAGTTTATTTTCCCAGACTGGTCACTCCACTCTCCATTGTCCTCTCCAACCTTATGAGATTTGGGGTACAGTTTCTGTTATTTATTCTTGTATGGGCATACTATCTCAATAAAGGAGAAGTTCATCCTAATATCTGGATTCTTGCAACTCCTTTCCTTATATTCTTAATGGCACTTTTCGCCCTGGGAGTGGGAATGATATTTTCTTCACTTACCACAAAATATAAGGATCTGGCAATGTTGTTAGGTTTTGGGGTTAGCTTATACATGTATGCCACCCCTGTTATTTATCCGGTATCTTCATTACCGGGGTTCTTTAAAAAACTAGCCTATTATAATCCTTTAACGGGTATTTTTGAATGCTTTAAATATGCATGGATTGGGGCTGGAGACTTCTCTCCTGCCATGCTTGGAATCAGTACGGTTATCATTCTCATTCTTTTGATGATAGGAATTGTTGTATTCAATAAGGTTGAGAAAAGCTTTATGGATACTGTATAGCATTTATTGAGAAACTTTCTTATTAATCTTTAAATCATTAAAATATGCTGGCTTTAAAAGCAGAAAATATATCAAAACAATACCGTCTGGGACAAGTCGGGACAGGTACTCTTTCCCATGATCTCAACAGGTTCTGGCATAAAGTAAGAGGAAAAGAAGATCCTTATCTGAAGATTGGTGAAGCTAATGACAGAACCACTAAGGGAGATTCTGAATATGTATGGTCTCTTCGTGATATCAATTTTGAAATTAAGCAGGGTGAAGCCGTGGGAATCATCGGAAGGAATGGCGCCGGGAAATCAACATTGCTGAAGTTGCTGAGTAAAGTTACAAAACCTACAACCGGTAAAATATACAGTCATGGAAGAATTGCGTCATTGTTGGAAGTAGGAACAGGTTTCCATCCTGAAATGACGGGACGGGAAAATGTCTTTCTTAATGGAGCTATTCTTGGAATGACACGAAAAGAAATTACAAGGAAATTCGATGAAATTGTTGATTTCTCAGGAGTAGAAAGGTATATTGATACTCCAGTGAAGAGATATTCTTCGGGAATGTATGTCCGCCTTGCATTTGCTGTAGCAGCTCATTTAGAATCCGAAATCCTTATTGTGGATGAAGTTTTAGCTGTAGGTGATGCTGAGTTTCAGAAAAAATGCCTGGGTAAGATGAATGATGTTACCAGAGGAGAAGGAAGAACGATATTATTTGTAAGTCATAATATGACGGCCATAAAAGAATTGTGTTCAAAAGGAATTCTTTTAAATCAAGGAAAAATTGATTACCAAGGAGATATTCTTAATACCATTATAGAATATCAAAAAAGCAGTGCAAAAGAAAGTTCTTATATTTATAATGGGAATCTTGATGAAGCTCTGGGAAATGAAAATATCAGAATAAAAGAATTTTCTGTATCTCCAATTAAAGGAGATCTACTGGATATTGATTCCGGAGTACATGTAAAGCTTGTTTTTCATAATTACTGCCCAGATATTACACTTGACACAACATTTGAGTTAAAAAATTATGAAGAACTGGTTATTTTCCATGTGGGGAAATTTGTTTCTGAAAACAACGATTCAAAAGTTGGAGAATATACTGTAGAATTTGACATACCTGCCGGACTTTTGAATGCCGGAAATTACTATTTCAGACTCTATTTTGGAAAAGATCAAAAAATTCTTCTCTATGGAATTGATGAATTTATCGGGTTTGAGGTAGAAAATGTGAAAGTTGGAACAATGATGCATATCTATCCGGGGATCACCAGACCGTTTTTTGAATATAAAGTACAAACACCATGAGTCCTAAGATAATAGAATTGCCCAAAATATATGATAAAAGAGGGAATTTATCATTTTTTGAACATCCCAATCAACTGCCATTTGAGATACAAAGGACATATTGGGTATATGATGTACCCGGAGGAGAAGTAAGAGGAAGCCATGCATTCAAGGAACAGCAGGAATTCATTATTGCCCTTTCAGGGAGTTTTGATGTGGTAATCCATAATGGAAAATCAGAACAGAGATTTTCACTGAACAGATCTTACTATGGCTTATATATTCCTAAAATGTTTTGGCGAAGATTGGAAAACTTTTCAACCAATTCATTAGCACTTATTGTCTCGGACAAGGAGTACAATGAAAATGACTACATAAGAAATTTTGAAGAATTTAAAATACTGACTAATGAAGAATAATATTTCTGTATTTGACTGTAATGTTATTGATTTAGGTAAAATCAGTTTTGATGAAGGCAATCTTACAGTAGTTGAAAATAATTCCGCATTTCCATTTAATGTAAAAAGAGTTTTCTACTTATATGATATTGCAGGAGGAGAAAGCAGAGGTGCACATTCGCACAAAGAATGCCATCAGTTCCTGATTGCGGCAAGTGGCAGCTTTGAAGTATCCTTAGATGATGGAAAATTTAAGAGACAGGTTTTTCTTAACCGTCCTGATTTGGGGTTACATATTCCTCCGGGGATATGGGCTTCTGAAATTAATTTTTCTTCAGGAGCAATTTGTCTGGTACTTGCATCTCATTCTTACAATGAAGCAGACTACATAAGAAATTATGAGGATTTCAAAAAATTAAGAAATGATCTTTTATAAAGGGCAAATCATAAATCCTGAAAACTTCAGACAACCGTCTTTCTTCATTAGTCCATTCAGAACATCTGATTTAGGGAAAAATGATTCAATTGTAAAAGACGACTACCCTTCTGATGAAGAATTATTAAAAAAATTTCATTCATTTTTTGGGGAAAAGCATGAAATCTTTTTGAGCGGTAAGGAGGCAATAAACCAAGCGTTACGTTTCTATAATCTTGAAAGTGATGATGAAGTCCTTATCATAACCACAACTTCCAATTTTTACATAAGTAGTTGTGTAACTAAGGAAATTGAAAAATTTTGCCATTGGTCAAGAGAAAAAACAAATAAGACGAAATTAATTTTTGTTATCCACGAGTTTGGAAAAGTTTACCCTGACATGGAAAAAATAAAAAGCTATAATATTCCTATCATTGAAGACTGTGCCATGAGTATGCTGTCTAACAACTCGCAACATCAAATAGGTCAATATGGAGACTTTACCATTTATAGTGTTCCTAAATTTTTCCCAGTACAATTTGGTGGAATATTAAGAATCAATCATAATGACTATAAATTAAAAACGGAAAAGACATATCAGAATTATTTACAGAAAATATGCCTGCATTATCTAAAAGACGTTGAAGATATTATTATACAAAGAAGAAAAAATAATCAATATTTAATTTCAAAATTAGAAAAAATCGGTTTCAAATCATTCTTTGATTATAATGAATATGAAACTCCTTCTGTTTGTATGTTTGAAAATAACGGCTGTGATCTATCTGAATTAAAAATATTTCTTCAGCAGAATGGAATAGAATGTAGTATATTTTACGGTAAGGATGTATTCTTCATACCAGTTCATCAAAACCTGGGGATTTTTGAAATGGATTATATTGTTAACCTTATAGAATATTTTGTCTATGAAAATAAGTAATATTTCAATAGGTGAAAATGTTGTTATTGATCCTAGTACCTCAATAAACAATGTGAAAATTGCAGATCATGTTAAAATTGCAAAGCTATGCAGTATTTATGGATCCGAAAATAATCAGCTGGAAATTGGGGAATCATCTTATGTAGGGATGTTCAGTATTCTTAACGGATTTAGTAGAAAGCTTACAATAGGAAAACATGTTTCTATAGCACAAAATGTAAACATTATGACGGATTCCGGTCCTAATGCAAGTGAAGAAATGCAAAAAATATTTCCTCTTATTTCAGGAGAAGTACAAATTGGTGATCACAGTTGGATTGGGGCCAATGTGGTCATTATGCCGGGCGTACAATTAGGAAAGTTCTGTGTAGTAGCAGCAAACAGTTTTGTTAATAAAAGTTTTCCAGATTATTCCATGATTGGAGGAAACCCCGCAAAACTTATAAAAACATTATTATCACCTGATGAAATTTGAAATAATCAAATACAATAATTCGTATAAAGAAATTTGGAATTCTTTTATCTCAACATCAAAAAACGGACTTTTCTTTTTTGACAGAGATTTTATGGAATACCATTCTGACCGTTTCAAAGATCATTCACTACTCATTTTTAAAAATAATAAAATTGCAGCGTTATTACCTGCAAATGAATCCGGAAGACAGATTATTTCTCATGGTGGCTTAACTTTTGGGTCGTTGATCATATCACATGCTATAAAAGCAATAGACGTTTTAGATATTTTTGCTGAAGTAAAGAAATATTATTCTGCTCTTTCCTTCAATGAAATAATATACAAAGCTGTTCCTCATATTTTTCATAAATATCCCTCTGAAGAAGATTTATATGCTCTTTTCCGTAATGAAGCTAATCTTTTTAGAAGAGATATATCATCTGTTATTGATCTCTCTCATCCTATCCGGTTTTCGGAAACTAAAAGACAGTTGGTAAGAAAATGTGAAGAAAATAAAGTAACCGTTAGCGAAAAAACAAATTTTGAAGAATACTGGAGTTTACTTTCTTCTGTTCTTCAGAAATTTGATGCAAAACCGGTACATACGATAGAGGAAATAGCCTTATTAAAAGAAAAATTTCCAGATAACATAAGACTTTTTGAAGCCCGTAAAGATGGCAAGCTTTTAGCTGGTATTGTTATTTTTGATTTTGGAAATACCATTCATACCCAATACATGGCAGCCTCATCAGAAGGCAGGAAGACAGGGGCACTTGATTTTATCAATCATGCTCTTTTAGAACAATTCAAAGACAGAAAATATTACAGCTTCGGAATTTCTACAGAAAACCAAGGTATATATTTAAATGAGGGATTAATTCAGCAGAAAGAGAATATGGGAGCAAGAGGAATTGCCTTAGATTTTTATTCAATTAAACTTTAAACTATGATTAAATTTCTTGATTTACAAAAGGTAAACTTACAATATCAAAATGAAATAGAGACAAAACTTTTAGAAGTCTTCCGCTCCGGATGGTATCTAATGGGAAGTCAGCTTTCAAATTTTGAAAAAAATCTTTCAGATTATATCGGAGTCAAACATACTATTGGTGTTGCCAATGGTCTGGATGCTTTAAGACTCATTTTGAGAGCCTATATAGAATTAGGAGTAATGAATATTGGAGATGAAATTATCGTTCCTTCCAATACTTATATTGCCTCTATTTTAGCTATTTCAGATAATGGCTTAGTCCCAGTTTTAGTAGAGCCGGAAATTAACACCTATAATATTGACATTTCTAAAATTGAAGAAAAAATAACTTCAAAAACCAAAGGTATTCTCATCGTCCATCTTCAGGGCAGAGTTGTATTTTCTGATTCACTTAAAGAAATTGCCCAAAAGCATAACCTCAAAATTATAGAAGATAATGCCCAGGCAATCGGAGCAGAATGGAATGGAACAAAATCAGGAAATCTTGGTGATGCTGCCGGGTTCAGCTTTTATCCTGGCAAAAATCTGGGAGCTCTGGGGGATGCAGGTGCCGTAACGACAAATGATGATGATTTAATGAAAACAATCAGGGCTTTGGCCAATTATGGTTCCAATCAAAAGTATGTAAACATCTATAAGGGATTAAATTCAAGGCTTGATGAGATTCAGGCTGCGGTTCTGGATATTAAGTTAAAGTATATTGATAAAGAAAACGAAATAAGAAGGGAAATTTCAAAGCGTTTTATTAACGAAATAAAAAATCCGGCAGTCATTCTTCCGGAATATCCGGCTGATGAAAATGAACACGTTTGGCACGTATTCGTGATCCGATCAGAAAGAAGAGACGAGCTGCAGTCTTATCTTACAGAAAATGGCGTACAGACTTTAATTCACTATCCCATTCCACCTCATAAACAAGAAGCTTACAAAGATTGGAATGACCTGTCATTTCCAATCAGTGAAAAGATTCATGCAGAAGTATTGAGTCTTCCAATTTCTCCTGTTATGGATGAAGAAGAAATAAATAAAATTATTGAGATTATAAATAAGTTTTAATCCATGTCAAGACTCTTAGAGAATAAAAAATACTTCCTTAAAACGTTAAAGATCGCTACACTTCTTTTTACCGAAAAGAAGTATAATGATTGCTTGATGTACATAGAGAAAGTATCCTATTCGGCATGGTATAATTTCCCCGGATATTATACCTCTAATTGTTTTGAATCAATGATCAGAAAAATTGCTCTTAAAAATATAAATTTTGATAAATCGCCCAATCACGAACCTACAGAAGACAGAACACTACATCTTTTTTCCGAAATCAGCAGTATTGGGGGACATTCAAAACTTATTTTCAGCTGGATAGAAAATGACAAAAACAGTAAACATTATCTGATGAGTACATGGCAGAATTTCCAGGAAATCTCTGAAATAGCCAAATCTTATCAATATAATATTGATCAAAATTTATTTGTTTATGATCAAAAATTAAGTATCATTGAAAAAGCCCAAAAGATAGTAGATACATTGAAGGAGAATGATTTCAGTAGAATTGTTCTGCACATTCATCCACATGATGTCATCCCTTCTTTGGTTTTTTCTTCGCAAAAATTAAAAAGTCCAGTCTTTTTTCTAAATCATGCTGAACACACCTATTGGCTGGGCGCACCTGTTACAGATTTTCTACTTCAAATAAGAGAATCAAACATTTTAAAAGATTCTGAAAACAGAAATATTCCAGTACAAGATCAGTTTTTTTTACCAATACCTGTAGACCAGTCATATTCTTTAAAAAAGACAAAAAAAAGTACATTTAGTATTATTTCAATTGGCAGAGAATCCAAATATGAGCCCAATGAGGAATATAATTTCTATGAGGAAGCATTAAAAATTGTAAAAAAATTTGAACATGTTGTCTTTACCATTATTGGTATTGATTCCAATAGTCCAAAGAGAAAAATTTACCAGCATGAAAGGTTAGTTTTCGTCCATCCGACAAGAGATATTAACCAATACATTGAAAATGCTGATTTATATTTAGAAGGGTTCCCTATCCCATCTTTCACCTCACTTCTGGAACCTGCAATGGCTGGTGTACCCTTTGTATTACACTACCACCCTGCAAGTGTCTATAAAATATTTGATGGTAACAAAGAAAAAGGAATATTCTATCCGGAAGATTTGAAAAGCTGGGAACTTGAAGTGGAGAAAATGATCACAGACGAAAACTACAGAAATTCCGCCAACACACTGCAAATTAAATATTTAAAGGAAAATTATTCATCACAAGGATGGAATATAAAACTGCAAAATGTCAAAAGGTTTTCTCAAAATAAAAACCATAATATAAGATCTATTGCTAACGAAGAAAAATATATAGAGGGAAGAGATGAAGAATTGGTATCAGTTATTGAGTCAAAGTCAACCGATCACTATTCGTATACTAACCGTTTAGGATTTCTTTCAAAATTAAAAGTTATAGAACTTTCCTTAAACAATCCTTCGTGGGTAAAAGTCTTACCCTTGAAACAAACGATCAAATATTTATTTAATAGATAATTTAAGCACATAAATATGAAAATAAGACCAATTGCCATACATTTACCACAATATCATCCGTTCCCGGAAAATGATGAATGGTGGGGAAAAGGGTTTACAGAATGGACAAATGTAGCTAAAGCAAAACCCTTATTTGAAAACCATTACCAGCCACATCTTCCTGCAGACCTTGGTTTTTATGATCTGAGGCTGGAAGAAGCCCGAATAGCACAGGAAGTGCTTGCCAAAGAATACGGAATTTATGGCTTTTGTTATTATCACTATTGGTTTAATGGTAAACGCTTAATGCATGAGCCAATTGACAAGAAATTAAAAAATCAAAAAGAAGACCTGCCTTTTATGTTGTGCTGGGCCAATGAAAACTGGACCAGACGTTGGGATGGTAATGATCATGAAGTATTAATTGAACAAAAATATTCTGATCAGGACAATGAAGATCATATCAATTTTTTAATTCCTATTTTAAAGGATCCAAGATATATTAGGGTCAACAATAAGCCTGTTATTGTAATTTACAAACCCAATATCTTACCTGATGTACAAAAAACGATCAAATGTTGGCGTGAGAAAGCAAAAGAAGCAGGATTGGAATTGTATATATGTCATATGGTTTTTTCTTATCAGGAAGGCTGGGATCAGCTAGTTGACGGTTTTGATGCAGCAATTGATTTTGAACCTTTCGGAATCCGTAGAAAAAGTGTTTTCAAAGAAATTAAGGAAAGACATATTCAGCCAAAAAGAACTATTATAGACAAGATTAAGGGACGTATTGTAAAAAAAGAAGTAAAAAAGAAATTCAATTCCGTTCCATATAAGTGGATGGGACAAAATTTAATCCATCAAAAAGATTTTCATTGCAAGCTCTACCCTTCCCTTGTACCCGGATGGGACAACACTTCAAGAAGAGGAGAAAACCCGACTCTGATACTCGAAGATTCAACACCGGAATATTTTGAGAACTGGCTTTCTAATATTAAGTCAGATTTTGCACCATATTCCGAAGATGAAAACTTCATTTTTATCAATGCATGGAATGAATGGGCAGAAGGGAATCACTTGGAACCCGACTTAAAATTCGGAACACAATATCTGGAATCCGTTAAGAAAATATTTTCCAATCAATTATGAAAAAAATAAAACCAATTGCCTTTTATCTCCCACAATATCACCCCGTTCCGGAAAATAACGAATGGTGGGGAAAAGGATTTACCGAATGGACGAATGTAAGCAAAGCCCAACCTCTTTTTGAAGGACATGAACAGCCCATATATCCTGCAGATCTTGGCTATTATGATCTCCGCGTTCCGGAGGTAAGAGAACAGCAGGCTCAGATGGCAAAAGATTATGGTGTACATGGTTTTATCTATTATCATTACTGGTTCGGCAGCGGAAAACAGTTGCTGGAACGTGTAGCCAATGATGTCCTAAAGTCAGGAAAACCGGATTTCCCTTTTTGCTTCTGCTGGGCCAATGAAACATGGTCAGGAATATGGCACGGACTATCAGAAAAAATACTGGCAGAACAGACTTATCCGGATGAGCAGGACTTAATAGCCCATTTTGAATATCTGCTACCTTTCTTTAAAGATGAAAGATACATCAAAGTGGACAACAAACCTCTTTTCATTATCTATGATTCCAATCATTTAAATGAAGGAGATCCTCACTATATTACAAAATTCAGAGAACTCGCCAGAAAAAACGGGTTTGATGATCTATACGTAATGGCCTCCAATAAACTCCGTGATGACCTGGATTTTAAATCTATGGGATATGACAGTAAGATCTCCAATGCATTTCAGAAAGCCTGGATACCTCATATTGCGAAGAAAGAATATATTTCTCACACTCAATATTATAAAAACAGGATAAAAGGATTAATAGGAATTAAGAAAAAAGAACAACCTAAGGTCGGGATTCAGGATGCCCAGGCAGTAGTAAACGACTTAAAGTTTGAGGAAAGCAACGTTCCTACCTATCCATGTATCCTGCCCAACTGGGATAATACTCCAAGAAGCGGCTACAGAGGAATTATTCTGGCCAACAACTCTCCTGAGCTGTTCGAAAAACAGGTAGAGAAGGCTGTAGAATATCTTGAAGATAAGAAGGATTATCCGGAACAGTTTTTAATTATAAAATCCTGGAACGAATGGGCAGAAGGAAACATTCTGGAGCCAGATAGAAAACATGGTTTTGGATATCTGAATGCATTAAAAAAAATATTGAACAAACACAGTCGAAATGAGTAAATTCAGTGTACTTATTGCTAATTATAATAATGGGCATTTTTTTGAAAAATGTTACCAAAGTTTGATTGAGCAGACTGAAACAGACTGGGAAGCGGTAATTTTAGATGATGGTTCCACTGATCATTCTCTTGAAGTCATAAAAAAGATCATCGGTGATGACCTGCGGTTTAAAATCAATCAGAACGACCGAAACAGAGGAATCGGATATACGAAAAGAAGACTAATAGAGCTTGCTGAAGCAGAAATATGTGGTTTTTTAGACCCTGATGATGGGTTAACACCTCATGCTTTGGAATTTGTTTTAAAAACTCATTCTGAATATCCCGAAGTAGGTTTGGTGTATTCAAACTTTGTCCTTTGTGATCAGTACCTCAACCCTCAGTCTGTTCACAAAGCCAAGCAAATTACAGAACTGGATCAGTCTTACTATAATTTCAATGCAGAAATTTCACATTTTGTAACCTTTAAAAAGAAGATATACGAAAAAACATCTGGCATTGATCCTTTTCTAAAAATTGCTGAAGATAAAGACTGGTACATGAAAATGTGCGAGATAGCTCCTGTGAAGTATATTGATGAAGATTTATATTTATACAGAATCCATGACAGTGGTATCTCTACTACAAAAAATGCGGAAAAGGCATTGTTTTGGCACTGGGTAGCCCTGATAAAAATGGCAGAAAGAAGAAACATTAATATGGAAGAACTTTTTCTCCAAAGCTATGTTCCGAAAAAGAAATATGATCAGGCGCTCAACCAATTGAATCATGTAAAAAATTCAAGATGGGCAAAACTGGGAAATACACTTGGACTTTT
The DNA here is from genome assembly GCF_056844665.1 of Chryseobacterium sp. FR048. Taxonomy (NCBI): domain Bacteria; kingdom Pseudomonadati; phylum Bacteroidota; class Flavobacteriia; order Flavobacteriales; family Weeksellaceae; genus Chryseobacterium; species Chryseobacterium sp. FR048. Next base: position 218,853 of record NZ_JBXDSE010000005.1, read on the forward strand.
TAAAATATTTAAAAAGCTTTAATTCAATTGAAGTATTTTAAAAAACATTAAAACTAACATCTTAACAAGATAAGAAACACATATGATTATTGGTAACGGAATGCTGGCAAATGCCGTAAAATTTTATGATAAAGAAGAGATTATCTTTTTCGCATCGGGAGTTTCCAATTCTCTTGAAAAGGATTCCTCAGCATTCGAAAGAGAAATACGCCTTCTCCATTCCTGTATTGAGGAAAATCCTGGAAAAAAACTTATTTATTTTTCTACGTGCAGTGTTTACGATCCTACCAAAATAGATAGTCCCTATGTAATTCATAAGCTTAATGCAGAAAAGATCATTGCAGAACAATGCGACAGCTATATTATTTTCAGAGTAGGCAATGCCGTAGGCCATGGAGGAAACCCAAATACACTGATCAATTTCCTGAGTAATGCTGTTACCACGGGAAAAAGATTTACCCTTCATCACAATGCGGGAAGAATCCTGATCGGAATAGAGGATATTGGCTCTTTTGTAGGACGTTATATGATGGATCTTAACAATACAATCATCAATCTTGCCTATCCCTATCAGTATTCATTATCAGAAATACTTTCCCAGTTGGAGGGTCATCTCGGTAAAGAGGCGGTGTATGACAGTACTGATGAAGGTTCGTTTTATACGATTGAATTCAATGAATTAACCGAAAGTTTTTTTGCAGGAATATCTCCATCGGAATACTTAAAAAAACTGTACTCAACCTACTTATAATATGGTTATTTTCTGAAAAAAATAATTTTGTACCTTGTGCTTTAATATCAGACCAGGCTACAGGAATCGTTATAAAAAAAGTAATAATAACCATTACATCAATAAAAAACACATTGTAAAAATAAGTGAATAAAAAATGGAAATGAACTCTAAAGTATCTGTCATTGTTCCCTGTTATAATCAAGCTCATTTTTTGGATGAATCTCTGCAGTCTATTCAGGATCAGACCTACGAAAACTGGGAATGCATCATCGTTAATGACGGATCTCCAGATAACACTGCTGAGGCAGCAGATAAATGGATAAAAAAAGACAGTCGTTTTAAATATCTTTACAAAGAGAACGGAGGCTTATCTTCTGCAAGAAATGCCGCTCTGGAAATTGTAACCGGAGATTATATCCAGTTTTTAGATGCAGATGACATCTTAGTTCAAACTAAGTTTTCAGATTCATTAAATTTAATACAAGATAAAGAAGCAATAGTAGTGTCAAATTTTTGTTTGTTTGACAACTCCAATAAACAAGAATTATTGCCTCCTTTTTGCAAGCTATCTCAGGATTTGCTGAATTTTGAATCGATCCTATATCAATGGGATCTTACCTTTACCATTCCTATTCACTGCGGATTCTTTCCAAAATCTCTTTTTGAAACGATTCGTTTTAATGAAAATTTAAAAGCAAAAGAAGACTGGCTTCTTTGGATTCAAATTGCACAGAAAAACATTGATTTTATTTTTCTGAACGCTCCTCTGGCTTTATATAGAAAACATGCAACGAGTATGTCCCGGGATAGAAAACATATGATTTTATATCAAATGCTTTTCTATAATGAAGTTGAAAAAGTGATTTCAAATTCAGACTTTAATAAATTACTTTTAAAACACTTAGATATTAACTATAATAAAGTTAATGACTTAACAATTGAAATAAGAAATCTAAAAGAGTCAAGTACTTTTAAACTCTTGTTGTTTCTAAAAAAAATGATTAAAAATATGGGGTTATTAAATGTGTCTAAAAAATTATTTCGTGCAATATTGAAGTTTAGGAAATAAATTTCATATCGGAAGTCTTACAAAGTAATACTAGACGAAAAAACAGAAAAAACATCAATCTCCAGAAAGTAAATTATTTTTTACAATATATTAAGACATTTCAACAACTCTTACTTCCAAAATCCTATGAATATAGCTTTCACAATCTGCTCCAACAACTATTTAGCACAAGCTAAAGTTTTAAAAAACTCTATTAATAAATATGGTGAAAACTTCAAATTTGTAATAGGATTGTGCGATGAAAAATCTAATGAAATAGATTATGATTCTTTCCAATGTGAAATTGTAGAAATGAAAGATATTGGAATAAAGAATTTTGATGAATTATGGATGAAATATGACATAATAGAATTTAACACTTCTGTGAAAGCATCATTTTTCAAGTATTTATTAGCAAAAAATCCCAATACAGAATTTATATATTACTTCGATCCGGATATTGAAATATTTGATCAATTATCGATCCTAAATGCAGAATTTGAAGATAAGACAGATATTTTACTCACCCCTCACATTATGAGTCCGATTCCTCTGGATGGCTACAAACCTGTAGAAAACACTTTTCTTAATTTCGGGATTTATAATCTTGGGTTTATAGGATTAAGGGGCAATTCTGAAAATGCCAAAAACCTTCTCAACTGGTGGGAAGAAAGATTGTTATCACTGTGCTATAATCAGCCGGAAAAAGGGCTGTTTGTAGATCAAATTTGGATGAACTTTTCCCCTATTTTTTTCAAAAATGTAAAAATTCTCAACAAAATGGGCTACAACGCCGCTCCATGGAATTTGCATGAAAGAATAGGATTAGTAGCTACAGAAAACAATAAGTACATTATGCCGGATAATTCTCCTCTGGTATTTTATCATTTTTCAAATTTTAAATATAAGAATCCTGAAACTTTGGCCAAATACTATGATCGGTATTCTTTGGAAAACTCAAATTTCCTGAAACAATTATACCAAAATTATTATCAAAAGACCATTGAAAATGAAATTGAACGAATCTCGAAAATAGATTGCAAATATGTAATTTTGAAAAATAATTTACCGCAAAAAAATAAGTCATTTCCTGAAATTTTGAAATCAAGTTTCAAAAATTTATTAAAAGTAATTTATTATAAAATCCGTTACAACTACAATTATGAACCAAAACTCTAAAATATACATTGCCGGACATCGAGGTATGGTAGGAAGTGCCATTTTAAGAAACTTAACGTCAAATGGTTTTAATAATATTATTACTAAAACTTCAGCTGAATTAGACCTTACAGATCAAAAAAATGTACAAGCATTTTTTGAAACCGAAAAGCCAGAATATGTATTTCTTGCTGCAGCCAAAGTAGGAGGAATCCATGCTAATAATACCTATCGTGCAGATTTTCTTTACGAAAATCTTATGATTGAGGCTAATGTAATTCATCAAAGTTATTTGCAGGGAGTGAAGAAATTACTTTTTTTAGGCTCCAGTTGTATATATCCTAAGCTTGCCCCGCAACCTTTACAAGAAGAATACTTATTGAGTGGATTTTTAGAACCTACCAATGAGCCTTATGCCATAGCAAAAATTGCAGGAATAAAAATGTGTGATGCATACAGGGATCAGTATGATTGTAATTTTATCTCCGCAATGCCCACTAATCTTTATGGCCCTAATGATAACTACGATCTAAATAACTCTCATGTTTTACCTGCTATGCTAAGAAAGTTTTTTGAAGCCAAAAAAAACAATGCAAAAGAGGTAGTCTTATGGGGTGACGGGAGCCCTTTTAGAGAATTTTTACATGTAGATGATCTTGCAAAAGCATGTGTATTTTTAATGAACAATTACAATGAGAATGGTCATATAAATATAGGTTCATCCAAGGAAATCTCTATATTAGAACTGGCCACACAGATCAAAGAGATTACCCAGTATGAAGGAAATATAGTTTGGGATACAGAAAAGCCAAACGGCACTCCAAGAAAACTAATGGACTCCTCTAAGATTAATGCGATGGGTTGGTCTCCTGATATATCTTTAGAAGATGGAATAAAACAAGTTTACCAAGAAAAATTTTTAAACAAATGATGAAAAAAGCACTTATTACAGGAATTACAGGACAAGATGGGTCCTATCTTGCCGAACTTCTTTTAGAAAAAGGTTATGAGGTTCATGGTGTAAAAAGAAGAGCCTCTTCTTTCAATACTCAAAGAATTGATCACCTGTACCTGGATCAGCATGAACATAATGTACATTTCAAATTACATTACGGAGATCTTACAGACTCTACCAATATCATCAGAATTATACAAGAGGTTCAACCGGATGAAATCTATAATCTTGGTGCCATGAGCCATGTGAAAGTAAGTTTTGATATGCCCGAATATGTTGCCAATGTAGATGGTTTAGGTACACTGCGTTTGTTAGAAGCGATTAGGATTTTAGGACTCACTCATAAGACGAAAATTTACCAGGCCTCTACCTCAGAATTATATGGCGGACTACCATCCAATAAAAATGAAAAAGGTTTTTATGATGAAAACTCGCCCTTTTATCCTCGTTCTCCTTATGGTGCTGCAAAAATTTATGGTTTCTGGATAACAAAAAATTACAGAGAAGCTTATGGAATGTTTGCTTGTAATGGTATTTTATTCAATCACGAATCTCCTAGAAGAGGGGAAACTTTTGTGACCAGAAAAATAACTATGGCGGTAGCCAATATTGCAAAAAACAAACAAGATTGTTTATATCTGGGGAATTTAAATGCTAAAAGAGATTGGGGACATGCTAAAGATTATGTAGAAGGAATGTGGAGAATGTTGCAGCAAGATAAGCCAGACGATTTCGTTTTAGCGACAGGAGAAACTACGATGGTAAGAGATTTTCTTATTATGGCTTTTGAAGAAGTAGGAATAGAGCTGGCTTTTGAAGGGAGCCAGGAAAATGAAATCGCGAAGGTACTACGCTGCAATAATCCAAACTACCAACTACCAGTAGGTAAAACAGTGGTAAAAGTAGATCCTAATTATTATCGTCCAACAGAAGTTGATCTCCTCATTGGTGACCCCACAAAAGCAAAAACCATTCTTGGTTGGCAACCGCAACACACGGTAAAATCTCTTTGTAAAGAAATGATTGAATGTGATTTAAAAATAGTATAATTTTTTTAATTCTATAATCATTTTATTTCACAAAAAGCAAACAGATATTTACTAAAAAACATTCAAAATATGCTCAATAAATCCATTACCATCATCACGATAAATTTCAATAACCGAAATGGTTTACAAAAAACATTGGATAGTGTATTTCGGCAAACCGATAAAGATTTTCAATATATAGTAATTGACGGTGGAAGCTCTGACGGCAGCAAAGAACTTATAGAAAATAATCAATCCAAAATAAACTATTGGGTAAGTGAACCTGATAAGGGAATTTATCATGCGATGAATAAGGGAATTGAAAAAGCTACCGGAGAATATATTCTTTTTCTAAACAGTGGAGACGAACTGATCAATGAATTAGTTGTAGAAAAAGTAACTCCATTACTATACACAGATGATATTATCTCGGGTAATTTAATCATAGATGATGACAACAAAGATATTCTTAAACCTACTAAAGACAAGATTTCATTTTTAGATCTTATTGGAGAAACGATTTGGCATCCCAGTACATTTATTAAAAGAAGTGCTTTTGAAAAAGCAGGACTTTATGATGAAAATTTGAAAATTTGTTCGGATTGGAAATGGTTTTTGATTGCTATTTTCAAATATAATTGTACTTATAGGCCTATTGAACAAACCATATCCCGCTTTTATAAAGATGGTATCAGTTCCGATCCCAAATCACAGTATTTAAGAAAAGAAGAAAGAAGAAAAACACTGGTGGAAAATTTTCATTTTTCTGAATTCCAGACGGAAGAACTGATTGACAAAATTAATTTATATTTTAATGCTAAGAATTCTATAGACAAAATAGATAAATTGAAAAAATCAAGACTATTAAAGTTTTTATATCGAATAGGCCTATTTAAAAACTATAAATACCTTTAATTCTTTTTAAAGACAGGATTCTATCTGTTATGAAGCTTAATAATATCCAGATTTTAAGAGGAATTTCAGCATTATTGGTATGTTGTTTTCATTTCCGGATTAATCTATTTTACAAAAATTTTAAAGCTGATTGAACCTTACAAAAGCTCAATTAAAAATTAAACAGACATTTCCAATTAGTCTATCAGATAAAGATTAATTTTGTGCCCACAAAACATAAGCCGATAAGATGAAAATTTCCGTAATCATTCCCGTGTACAATGCCGAAAAATATGTTTCCCAGGCTGTTGAATCTGCACTTCAGTTCGAAGAAGTATATGAAGTGGTTCTGATAGAAGATAAATCCCCGGACAATGCGCTGCAGGTATGCAGGGAGCTTGCTGAGAACAACAGCAGGGTAAAACTTTATCAGCATCCGGACCAGGGCAATCACGGTGCGGGGGCCAGCAGAAACCTGGGCATAGAAAAATCGGAAGGGGACTTTATCTCTTTTCTGGATGCGGATGATTACTATCTTCCCAATCGTTTTGATGCCGAAAAAGAGCTTTTTAAAAATAATGATGTAGACGGTGTCTATGGAGCCATCGGGGTTCATTACTACTCTGAGAAGGCTAAAGATCAATATTATAAAGTATTTGGTGATCGTCTCACCACAGTATACAAAAAGCACCCACCGAAAGATGTATTTCCCGGACAGCTCAATATGATAGGAACCTTCGGACTTTTCAGCATAGATGCGCTGACCATCAGGAAAAGTTCTTTGAAAAACATGGAATATTTTTTCAAAACCCACTTAAAACTCCATCAGGACACGGAATTTCTGTTCAGGCTCTCCTATTACCTGAATTTATATCCGGGCATCCTTGACAAGGCCGTAGCGGTAAGAGGTGTTCATGAAAATAACAGAATTACCAAAGTAGATAACAGAGAGATAAAACCTGCATCAACCAGAGTTTTACTTTGGGCAGAAGTCAACAAATGGGCGGAAAACGAAAATACAATTCCTGCAGATATTAAACTGCACATCAAAAGAGTATACAGAAGTTTTCAAATCGCCAATGCTCCTTTCCTTACAAAATGGGGAATGATCACCAAATACCTGTTGACTGATTACCAAAGCATAAGATCCGGTCTTTATAACATCAATTTCAGGAAGGATTTATTCTGAAACACACTTAAACTAAATTTTCAGTTTAAATAATTTTCATCTTAATTCTTACTGTTTTGAAAAGTGAATCTTCCTTAAAAGATTCCGCATCGGTTTTTCAATAAGCTGATAAAAAATAGCGGAACTCAGCAGCATTACTATAATGTAAATCACAAATACAATATCAATACTGAACGTATATTGCTGCCATTCTAAAAATTCTCTTACCAGATAAAGAACAGGAATGTGGGTGATGTAGATCCCATAACTTATTTCGCCCAGATACTCCATCGGCTTCAATGAAAAGAACCGGGTAATCCATCCGTTATTCGCAGAAATCATAAGGATAGCAGGTACAAAAAGTAATGCCATCAGACCATTATGATAGAAAAGCGGAACAAACATTAAAGACACAAGAATCAACACAAAAATGGCGATAATCTGACGATCATAGTTTTTTTGTCTGAAGTTTTTCACAAAAAACATCCCTGCAAGATTTCCGATCAGAAACTCATTCAGATGCCAGAAAGGAAAATAATACAGAAATTCGTGGCTTGGAGTATGTGGTCCTTCATAAGCTCCATATACCGGATATAGGTTCGAAAAGACCTGAGTAATCACCCATAAAGCAATGGAAACAACCCAGATCATTTTATTATTTCTGGAATAAAAATGATTATATAAAAGCGGAAAAAGCAGATAAAAGAAAAATTCTACGGAAATAGACCATCCCGGAAAATTCAGAATCATCGCCTCTCCCGGTATCCAGCTCTGAATACCCAGCCCATACAATACCACTTTATAGACATCGAACATCTGGGATCTTGTCAGAAAATACAGCAGAAGCCCAAGAACGTACAACGGATAGATCCTTGCAAATCTGTTCTTATAAAATTCCAGGTAGTCTATCTTATCCTTTTTATGATAAGCAATAATCATGATAAATCCTGAAAGAATAAAAAAATAGCTGACTCCCACATTGGCTCTCAGAAAAAGATTGGAAATATAATCTATCTTGTATAAAAACAGATCTTTATTGAAATGGGAGATGACAATTGCCATCGCGGCAACAAATCTGGTAAATGTAATCTGACCTATCTTCACAGAAACATAAAATGCTTTACTTTATCAAAATAAATCTGCCCTCAATCTGCAGACCGTTTTTATTTCATTTAAAGTGTTAATTTTAAGGCACAAAAATAAGATTAATTATTATATTTCTGTAAAACAAATTATATTTGTACAGTACAAATGTGAAAATAAATCCCAATATGCTTCATGAAATTCTAGCCAAACTTCAACGAAAAAGTCAGATTTCACTTCTTAGAAAGCACCCTAATGTTTCCGTTAAGGGTATAAAGCTTGGAACCAGCAACCATTTTATACTTCATGAAGGTTTAAAAAAGGTGAGTATCGGAGAAGGAGTCAGCTTCAGAAACTATGTTCACGTTCTTGTGCAGCAAAATGCCAGTCTGGAACTTGGAAATAACTTTTTCATGAATAATTTCTGCTCTATCAATTGCCTGGACAGTATTTCTATAGGAGACAATACGCTATTCGGGGAAAATGTAAAGCTATACGATCATAACCATGCTTATGAAACCCATCCTGAATTTAAGCTCCATCATTCCCAATTCACCACAGCGCCTATCAAAATTGGGAAAACCTGCTGGCTGGGAAGCAATGTCACCGTGCTGAAAGGAGTAACCATAGGAGACAATTGCATTATAGGAGCCGGATGTACCATTTATAAAGACATACCCTCCAATACAACAGTAGTCAACCGTCAGGAATTAATATTCAAAGAACAACCATGAAGTTCTCTATTCTAATTGCCCATTATAATAACGCCCACTTCTTCAAAGATTGTTTTGAAAGCATTTTGCAGCAAACCTATACAGATTGGGAAGCCGTCATTTTGGATGATGCCTCATCTGAAGAAGAAAAGAAACAGGTACAGGAAATCATTTCAAAAGATAAAAGATTTAAATTTTTTGAGAATGAAAAAAACTCCGGTGTAGGAGTGACCAAAAGTAAACTGATCGAACTGGCAGAAGGAGACATCTGTGGTTTTCTGGATCCCGATGATGCCATTCATCCTACTGCTATTGAAAAATGCATGAATATCTTTCAGGCAAAAAAAGACACGGTCCTCACCTATTCCAGGTTTATGACCTGTGATAAAGACCTGAAACCTATTGCTCCCTTCAGATCTGCGATGCAGGTGCCGAACGGTGATCCTTACTTTTTTAATTTTCCTATTCAGATCGCTCATTTTGTGACTTTCAGAAAAGCAGTGTATGAGCAAACGGAAAAAATGAATCCGGATTTAAAGATTGGAGAAGACCAGGATCTGTATCTTAAAATGTATGAAAAAGGAAAAGTACAGTTCATTGATGACACGAACTATCTTTACAGAACGCATCAGGGAGGTATTTCGCAGAATGACAACAAAAAGAAATCCCATGAATATTTTGCTCAGGTAATCTTCAATACCATGAAACGAAGAAAACTTACGGGTATTAACGGGAAACCCATTCCGGATCAATATCCCGGGGCAGAAGCAATATTCGATCTGCTTCAATATCAGCATTCACTGCCATTCCGTATTAAGAAAAAAATAAAAATTACGTTACAATCAATCTTCGGATAATGTTAAATAAAAAAATAAAAATTTTGTTCAGACACCGTTCCATGGAAATGGGCGGAGTAGAAAAAGTTCTGCTGGGGCTTCTCAACAATCTTGACAGGGACAAATTTGAAATAACGGTATGCCTCACGCTCAATCAGGGAAAATTACGTGATGAGCTCCCTCAACATGTCAGAAAGGTTTACCTTACCGATGGCAAAGAAGATTTTTCCAGCAATTCTTTATTGCAGAAACTTCAGCTTGTTGCGAGAAGAATCAAACTCAGAAAGCTGAAAAACAATCCGGCTATTGCAGACAGAATCATCAACGATACATTCGATATAGAGATCGGGATGGATTACAGAGATTACGATGCCATTCTCAACTCTACTCATAAAAACTCAAAAAAAATAGGCTGGTTCCATTCTGAGATCAATGTTCCTCAGTTTCAGCCTTTGGTTCCGGAAATATTAAAAAGCTTCCCACAGTTTGATCATATGGTATACTGTTCCCACAAAATAAAGGATATGATGCACCAGTATTATCCGAAATTAAGCTATCCGGCCGAAACAGTGATCATCAACCCTATTCCTATTGAGGAGATTAAAAAGAAAGCAGAAGAAAAGCTTGAGCATTTTCCGGAAGGACCTGTTTTTGTTTCGATCGGAAGACTTCACTCAAGAAAAGGGTATCATAAACTTATAGAAGCTCATAAAAGACTTATAAACGATGGATTCCACCATAGTATTGTGGTCATCGGTGATGGTGGTGAAATGGCCAATCTGAAAGCACAGGCAGCCAATAGCGGCGTAGAAAAAACATTTATTTTGGCTGGCAATCAGATGAATCCTTATCCGTACATCAGAAAAGCAGACTATTTCGTTCTTCCTTCTGAATCCGAAGCATGGCCTTTGGTTATTGCCGAAGCATTAATTCTTCAGAAACCGATTGTGGCGACTAATGTGGGGGACGTTGGCCTGATGATCAAAGACAGAGAAACAGGATACCTCATCAACTACGAGGTTGATGAGATGTATGAAGGGATGAAAGCTTTTCTTACCAATCCTGAACTGGTTCTCCACATCAGGGAGAATCTTAAAAATATTGAAAGCCAGTTTGACAATCAAAAGATATTTGACAGTGTAGAAAAGATCATAGCAGATCTCCTTAAGAAATAAATTACTGCGCAGAATATCCGCCGTCGATGACAAGATTGGTACCAGTGATCCATCTTGCGGCATCGGATAAAAGAAAAATACAGGCATTCGCTACGTCTTTAGGTTCTCCTATTCCAAGCGGATGCTTTTTGATGATCTCTGATGAAGCTTCTTCCCCAATATCTTCAAACATTCTTTCCAGAATCGGGGTATTCACCATAGCCGGACTAATGCTGTTGACACGGATATTACTTCTGGAAAGTTCCATAGCCAATGAGCGGGCCCCTGCAATCACAGCTCCCTTACTGGCAGAATAAGCAGCCTTTCCGGCTTCTCCTACCATTCCTGCAACGGATGAAATGAATACAAAACTTGAGGCTTCTTCTTTATATTTCTTTAAAGATAAAATCTTTGCAATTTCAAATCCTGCAATGACATTGATCTCAAATATATCATGGTACAGCTGAGGGCTATGCTTTTTCAGCGGTAATGTTTTTTCAATGCCGGCACAATGTATGAATCCTGAAATTTTACCTAAAATACTCACCTTCTCAGCAATCAGTGCTTCCAGATGTTCAGTATGGGTAATATCTTCAGCAATCACCTCAACTTTTGTTTCAGGGTTCAGCAGGGAGACCGTTTTCATCAGTTCTTCCTGGTTTCTCCCGACAAGGATCAGATTTGCTCCACTTTTGCTGCATTCTACAGAACAGCTTCTCCCGATCCCGGAAGAAGCCCCTGTAATAAGAATTGTTTTATTTTTTAATGAGAAAGCATCCATTAATCTTCGAAGTTTTCTTTCCCTATCACATTCATCAGATCTGAAACAGTTTCTATATCCTTGAAGTTTTTGGTATCGATCTTTTTATTAAAGTTTTCGTCTACAAATGCAATTACGGAAAGTAAACTGATAGAATCATAGCTTTCTAAAGATTTCAGATTGGTTTCAACAGTAAGCGTTTCATCTTCTTCCAGTTCTTCCTGTAATTTTTCTAAAAAAACGGATGTTTTCATATTTTATAATTTTAAATGTTGTTTATGTTAAATTTCCATGATGGTAGCGCCCCAGGAATATCCTACTCCAAATCCGGCCATGAGAACTTTATCTCCTTCTTTCAGCATTCCTTTATCCATCATATTTTTCAGAGCAATAGGAATTGTTGCTGAAACCGTGTTCCCGGTAGTTTCCATGTCAATATAGAATTTTTCTGCCGGAATCTTCGTTTTTTTTCTCAAATAGTTCAGCATAAAAGAATTGGCCTGATGAAACACAAAATGATCAATATCATCCATCGTCATCCCATTTACTTCGAGGGTTTCCCTTACCAGTCCCGGAATATTTTCAATCGTGAAATTGAAGATCTCCGGACCATTCATGTATATATTTTCAGGGCTGAATTCATGGTCAGGATTCAGTTCAAAATCTTTTTTGAAAGCTCCCTTCTTTACGATAAGATTCTCTGCACCACTTCCGTCTGTCCCTAAACAGAACTGATAATCATTTCTGCCTTCTGCTTTTTCAACAATGGCCGAAGCGGATGCATCCCCGAATATGCTTCGGTTTCCTTTATCATCGGGATGAATATGTTTGGTATATGTTTCTGAAGTGACCAAAAGAATACTTTGAGCAATTCCTGCGGCTATCAATCCTTTGGCAAAAGCTAATCCATATACAAAACCTGAGCATCCAAGGTTAAAATCAATGGCTCCGATATTTTTTCTGAGCCCTAATCTGTCCTGCAAAATACAGGCCGTTGTAGGAAGGAAATATTCGGGACTTTGTGTACAGAACAGGATAAAATCTACTTTATTTCTGTCGTAGTTTTCAAAAATCTTTTCTGAAGACTGTACGGCCATATCCAGCACCGTTTCGTTATCGGAAGAAATATGGCGCTGGCTGATGCCTACTTTCTCCTTAATTCTTTCGGAACTCCACTCCGGGAACGCTCTTTCCAGGTCTTCATTCGTAAGTACCTGCTGAGGAAGATAATATTCTATTTTTGAAATTTTCATCATATTAATAAATTCTCTTTCTTTGCAAAAGTAAAGAAAAACAAATTTACACTGTGATGATTTTTATATTTAGAATCCTATTAAAAATAGACTCCCTCTATCATTCTTTTTTGAATAGGGCCAGCCTTGAAGTGGCAAAATATAGAGGCATGAAAGTGGGTAAAAGCTTCAATATGCCGGATAAGATTTATTTCGGTACAGAGCCTTACCTTATTGAGATTGGAGATCATGTGAATATTGCAGGCGGAGTAAGATTCGTCAACCACGGAGGAACTACTACCCTGCTGAGAAGACTTCCAGGATATGAAGATGCCAGAATTCTCGGAAGAATAAAAATAGGCAATAACTGTACAATTGGTCTGAACTGTGTGATCATGCAGGACGTACAGATCGGTAACAACTGTATTCTGGGAGCCAATTCTGTATTATCACAGTCTATGCCGGACAATACGGTTTTTATTGGAAACCCTGCTCAGTTCCTGTGTACCATTGAAGATTATGGAGATATTGTTCTGAAAAACAACCCGGAATATCCCCGTGAGCTGGAAAAGGACAGAAAAAAACTGGATGCTTATATCAAAGAAAATCTTCCCCACAAGTATAAAAAAGCAAGAAAAATTAAATAAATTTAATCTTGTAAAATTATAAAGGCAAAAAAAACAGACAAATTGAAAAAGAAAAAACTCCTCATTCGTATAGGCTCCCTACGCCATGGCGGCGCTGAAAAAGTTTTAATCAACTTTCTGAAAAACCTTCCCTCTGATAAGTATGAAGTAGACCTTCTGGTGAATCTTTATTCAGGGTTATACATCAAGGAGGTTCCGTCCTGGGTCAATCTATACTATTTAACAAAAGGAGAAATGATCACCACCAACAGGCCTCAGGATATTCCTGTGAAAGCCTACCGGGTTCTTTATCAGAAAATGTTTCTTTGGTTTCCTTCCCTACTCTATAGCTTCGTTTTAAAAAACAAAAAATACGATGTAGAGATTGCAGCCATTCATGCCATGCACCAGGAGATTTTATCCAGTCCTCAGAAAGATTCTAAAAAGATCATCTGGGTACAGAACGACATTTTCAATCTGAAAGAATACACTCCGGAAGTGATCAGACAGTTTTTCAAATTCGACAGAATACTGGTTATTTCGAATAAACTTCAGGAAGGGATGTACAACCTTGCCAAAAATGAAGCGGAAAAACAATCGGTTGTCAAAATATATAATCCGATCGATAAAGCAGATACTTTAAAGAAAGCAGACGTTATCGTTGATGATTATCCTTTCACGGAGGACCTTCCTACTTTTGTGACGGTAGGTACGGTTTATCCTCAAAAAGGATATGACAGACTATTGAATGTTCACAAAAAACTGATCGATGAAGGACTGAAACATCAGCTTCTGATCATTGGAGACGGCTATGATTTTAACAATATTCAGGATCAGCTTAATAAATTAGGACTTCAGGATACGGCCAAAATGCTTGGTTTCAGCAGCAACCCTTATCCTTATATGAAGAAAGCCGATTTTTACATTATGTCTTCACGACATGAAGGATTTCCTACAATCATAGCGGAGGCACTTATTCTCAATAAGCCTATTTCTGCAACGGATATTTCAGGAATCAGAGATCTTCTTCAGGATGGCAAGCTGGGAAATATCACGGCGAACTCTGAAGAAGGGATCTATGAAGGCATGAAAAAATTCCTTACGGATAAAAATATTTCTGAACAGTATAAAAAACAGATTGCAGAGACTGAACTTCCGTTCGTTTTAGAAAAGTCTGTGGAACATCTTCAGAAAATAATTGACGAAGTTTAAAAAATAACGACCATGGCTGATTACTCAATTATTCAGAAAGACTTTTACAGGGAAAGCGGAAAATGGCTTTCCACCTTTGAAATCTGGAAAAAATGCATTAATCCCAATCTCCATTTTGTCTATATTCTAAGGATGGCCCAGAAATATCAGAAGAAACCTGTACTGAATGTTTTCTGGCGTGTTGTTTTAAGGCATTTTCAAATCAAATACGGATTTCAGATTTATCCTGAGACCCAAATCGGGGAAGGTTTTTATCTGGGACATTATGGAAGTCTGGTCATCAACCCGAAAACCATCATCGGAAAAAACTGTAATATTGCGCATGGCGTCACCATCGGCCAGCAAAACCGTGGGAAGAACGAAGGCTCTCCTGTCATAGGTGACGAGGTATGGATAGGGACCAATGCTGTTGTTGTAGGAGGAATAACCATCGGTAATAATGTATTGATTGTTCCCAATTCTTATGTCAATTTTGATGTGCCTCCCAACTCTGTAGTCATAGGGAATCCTGCCAAGATTATCCCTACCAGCAATGCTACCAAAGACTATATCAACCGTAAAGTATAGTGAATCCAACAGTTATCGTAAAAAATCTATTGCATGTATTGGTTATTTCGTGTACATTTGTAAAAATAGCATTATTTAATTATCATATATCGAGACAATAACCACAGCCTGTGTAAGATATAATCTTTTATCGACCCGGATACTGTTCATGTTAGGATATAGACCATTTTATAACACTGTTTGTTCTGAAAAAAAATCACACAATATTAAAAACACAACCCCGAGCTTATTATTAATTTAAAAAAATAATTTTTGATGAAAAAAACACTCCTCTTTGTCCCCACTTTATTACCTGCACTGTCATCTCTGTAAACACATTTTCATTGTGAAAATACGGGCAGAAAGAAAATAACGATCTGCCATCAAGTTTTGACAACAATCTATCAGCAGTTTCTTCCGTGAACTGGCATCTATACTATTTGATGAAATATCAATCTCTTTTCAGCAATATAGGATGATCATGATCAGAAAACTCCTGAACCAGATTACATGTAAAAAAGTTTATCCTAACAGCAAAGACTCTATTAGCCATGCTCAAAAAGACAATTCCAATTCTTATTACCATTATCTATATTACTGGCTTTCTGCTTTCCTTCCCTTATATATTTGATAATCTATTCGGGGCAGAGAAATTTGAAAGTATCAGGAATATTTTCGAATATGGAATCATGTTTTCTTCATTTCTTGTTTTTAATGCTCTTCTCTTTAAAAATAAATATACCTCTGCCATTGCAGTTCTTCTGTGTTTATTCTTAAGCATTAACTTTCTTATATCCGTATCCTGTTATTTTATTTATCATTCGGGGTTCAATGTAGGAATGGCTATCAGCATACTGGAGTCGAATGTGAACGAAGCCATGAGCATGTCTTATATGTTTATTCTGCCGGGGATTCTGTGCATCATCTTTATGGCGATGTTGATTTATTCAGTCAATTCCCTGAAAAATACTGTTAAATTTGATTTTAAATATATCATTATCGCCTTACTATGGCTGATCATGCCCTTTGCTTTTCACCTTAAACATAAATATGTAAGCAATAAAGGCGGCGGAAAAATGATCAAAAGTGTGTATTACCATCTGTCAGATTTCAATACGGCTCTGAAAATTCAGGAAGATATTAATCTGATCAAAAAAAATGTCCCGGTTTTCAACATCAAACAAGTACAGCCAGGGATAGAGAACGTTATTTTTATCATCGGAGAATCTGAAAGAAAGCAGAATATGTCATTGTATGGCTATTCTAAGAAAACAACTCCTTATACTGATCAGGAAGCCGGAAACATGATGATTTATGACAAAGCTGTTTCTCCCGCAGGGATTACGAACCTCAGTGTTCCGCTTATGCTTTCCAGCATACATCCGGACGAATTCAGGTATCATTATGATAAATTATCCTACAATATCATCAATCTTGCCAATCAGGCAGGCTACAATTCTTTCTGGATCAGCACACAACAAAGTGCTAAAGGAATTACCGCAATTGCTTCAATGGCTAAAAACAAAAAATGGGTGAATGGCTATGATGAAGTGATTATCCCGGAACTAAAGAATGTCATTCAGAACAAGGATAACAAATTCATTGTCTTCCACATCATGGGAAGCCACCCCAATCCCTGCAACAGACTACCGGAAACATGGAAGTCCGGAGATCTGGATTGCTACGACAATTCTATAAAATATACAGATTATGTCATGAAGGACATTTTCAGCACCCTTAAAAATACCAATTCAGTTGTGATCTATGCTTCTGACCATGGCCTTAAGGTGCAGGGAGATAAGTTACTGCATGTAGACTCCAAAGAATCTACTCAGGTTCCTTTCTTCGTATGGTATGGCGACAAAGTACCTGCTGCCTACAGAACTACAGGAAGAGATCCCAATCTGATCCAGACCACCTATATCTATCCGCTGATCATGAAATATATGGGACTGGAAACTCCTCAGCATTATAAAAACGAAGAAAATAAGTATTTAAATCTGGACATGAAAAGTATAGATTATGAAAAACTGACAGAATAACACCAGAATACCTGTACAGAAACTGTTTCCTATTATTCTCCCTCAATAATAGGAAACATTAAATTTACTGAGCAGGTTAGGAACCATCACAAAACTAATATTGAAAACTTTTTAAACATAAAATATGAAAGGAAAATCGACGTACAAGATTTTTGCAGCAGTTCTCTGCCTTGCATCGGTTCATGCTTTCCCAAGGGGAATACCTACCCCCGGACTTCATGAGAAAGCTATTATTTCGAAACTTCACCAGCCTGTAGCACCCTTTGTGTATGACCTGGACCCTCTGATCGTCATGAATCAGAATGTACAGGAGAAAGGACTGGTCATCATGAGTGGAAAACTCACTAAGCCTGTAACCAGCGATCACGTAAAATTATCTGTCAAGTACAAAGATGCTCAGGGAAATTGGGTGACGGGATGGTGCAAAACATTATATTCTTATAACAGATATAATGAAGATCTGAAAGCCATTTTTGAGCTACCTGCTTCAGCCCAAAGTGCTTACAACCTGAAAGTTGAACTGAGTTCAGACACCAATCTCACCAACTTCAACAGTATCACCTGGGATAAAACGGTAAATCACTACAAATTTGGCGATTATAACAGCAGCAGTTGTGACCTGGATGAAAATGAATACACTATTCTTCTGACACCCAAAAAAGAAGGGACTCTGATTAAAGATGCCAACGGAAAAGTTACAGGTATTAAGGACAGAGTAACTTCTGCCCATGCCTTTAACAAGCTTGGAAATGTGATCATGAACAACAAAAAGGATGATGTAGTATTCTCTCCCAGGACTCCTGCTACCCTATTTGACAACAACGGAATCAAATCTGTAAAAATGATCAATCAGGGAGCAGTTAATGATACTATAGGTGCTACTCCGGAATTTATTTATCACGAAATGCCCGGCCATCCCATCCCTTATCTGTATACCTATAATGATCCGGTGTATATGTTTGCAGGAAAATTCTCCATCAGCGGAATGCTGTTGAAATTCAGCCAATGGCCAGGCGAACCAAATGGCCCTGGGTATCATAATTTTAAAAACCCTAATCAGCTTCAAAGCAGATATTTCAATCTATACAATACCCTCGCCGAGAAACTGTCTGACTTCATTGCAGATCAGGAACCGGTTGTGATTGTATCCAGTTTATCCACAGGGTTCAGAGTATATAAGAGCAACGGCCAATCTATCACCATAAAAAATGCAACGGGATACAGTAATTACGGCGCATTATTTTTTGGTTACGGAAATGATCAGGGTGGCGCACGAAGAGGACCCGGTTCTGAAAACTTAATCATTTCGAACACACCTGAAATGACCTTATACGGTATGGGAGCTTTGAGGAATGATGCTACTGCAAGTATTCAGACCGTAAGATCAATGCCTGACATTGAGTCTGAGATTGCCAAATTTATCAACTATGTGGGTATTTTTGGGGATGTAAAGCTCAATGTTGAAGGTTGCGTGAATGCATGCTACTCATTGAAAAACGGAGTTGTTCCTGACAACAGTCCGGTAGACTGGACCAAGGCTCCGAACAGCTATATTTTTACAGGAAAAAATAAGAGCGGGGGCAATGCAGATGGCCTTTATATCCCTGTGAAAAAGGCCTATGAAATGTGGTCTAAGGGAGGAGAATTCATGAAGGATGATAGTGGAAACTACACCAAAATTCCGGATGGAGGAATCGCTAAAGCAAGCCTTTACTGGGAAGATGAACCTGGTCTGATAAAATCAGTCAGCCTTGAGGGAACAGGAGAAAACGCTAAGATCAAGGTGCTTGTTGACAGGATAAAAAAAGGAAATGCAGTAGTATCCTATAAAGTCAATGACCAGATTTATTGGTCATGGCATATTTGGGCAACTGATGATCCTACCAACGGAAGCACTTATCATCATGGCTTCGAGAAAGATAAGGATGGCAATCTTGTCACCAACTGGAAATGGATGGACAGAAATCTGGGAGCCGTTAATGAAAGCTTTTTAGGAAATAACTGGCATAAATCTGCAGGTTTACAGTACCAATGGGGTAGAAAAGATCCTTTTCCTCCGTTTTCTCATAAAGATTTAAGCCTTTACTCAATCAGTGGAGAAATTAATCTTACGTACAATGATCCTGCTTTCCAGTCTAAATTTGTAAAAGTAAGAGGAAGCAAATACTCCGCTCAACTGAATACAGGAACGGATACTCCTAACGGAAATATAAGGTTTTCCATAAAAAATCCTTTCAGCTTTATTGCTACTCCTATTTATGTTGCTAAAAAAGGGGAACCACTCTTGAATGATGGTGAAGACTTCTTACAGCAAAACAACAATAACAATTGGGTCGCAGTAGGAATTACAACCTGGTTTTCTAAACAGAAATTCAAACAATATACGTCGCCTTTGCGTGAAAACATTGTGACATGGGATTTGTGGGGAGATACCCGTCAGGGAAATTATTCTGACATAGATGATCCGGCTGTAGGAGAAGCAAGCTCACGCTATGCCATGAAATCACCGTACGATCCATGTCCTTGTAACTGGAGAGTACCATCCAGCTATTTTTCCGGCGGTAGAAATTCCGGAGTGCCTATGCCTGATGAAAACAAATACAGCCCTTGGGGTAAACATACCGGAAATGGCAACAATACAAACCCAGAATTCGTTGCAAACGCTTTAAATACAAGTTATCCGGGAATAAAAATCTATCCGCAGTTTGGATTTGATTTTGCGGGAGTTGCCGGAATGAATTTAGGAAAATTCCCTATTAACGGTAATTATGAGATGTATCCTAATACAACGAGCGCTGTAAAATACGGTACCGGATGGATTATTCCTGTAATGGAGTTCCAGGATCAGAGTGCAGACGGAGGATTACTGACCACTACATTTACTACGGCTACGGAAGTGATTAATCAGGTACGCTATCCATCCTATGGAGCAGCAGGATTAACGCTGATTTCCGATCCATTGAGTGCGACTCATGCAAAACCGGGCTGGCATAGGTTCGCAAGCACTCCTTATCTTGGTGGCGGAGGTGTTCGTTGTATAGCGGATCCCAACAATGCTTTCATGCCGGCAGCATTTGAAACGGAATTCGTTGCTTCTGCCAATGAGTCCTACTCTATTGAAACATTAAAATCATGGACTAAACTTCCAAATAGTTATGTAGAATATACCAATCCTACTTTGGTGACTCCCAACCCGAACGGAAGTAACATTGATCCGAATAAAGACAATGACAGGATTATTGAAATACCATTAAGAAAAGCGTATGCAATGCATAAACTTCATCTGAGCACGGATTTCAGCTTCCCGGCAGAATCTACAAAATCATCGTCGGTGGTTTGGACAAGCAATAAGGATTTAATTCAGAAAATGGAGATTATCGATGGTTCTATTGACACTGCGATCTTAAAAGTTACATTAAACCAAAATATGACGGGTAATGCTGTAGTTGCACTTCATGTAGGTAACGGAGGCTGGACAGCCAACAAACATAATGATCCTGTCATCTGGAGCTGGCATATCTGGGCACCTAGATCAGTGATTGAAAAATATACTTTTGATCCTGAAAATGCAAGTAACGGAGGAGTTATCCCCGCCAATGAGCAGTTTGTAGATCCTATGACCAGTGCCGGAGTTCCTCTGAAAACTACCTTTATGGACAGGGATCTGGGAGCTAAGGATAAGTTAGTGAATGAGCATATTTTTGAACCATCCGGTTCCGTATTTGCATCAGGTCTGGCTGCTCCTGCTACAGGCAGCTTCCCTACAGGAAATCCTGCTGTATTGGCAAGATTAGCTCAAATCAGTGAAAGTGGCGGTCTGCACTATCAGTGGGGAAGAAAAGATCCATTGCCTGTGTTCTACAATCCGGGATGGTCATATTATTATTACGGAACCAAGCCTTACGCTACCTACAATGTATTCAGACAGAATAACCCTGCCAATCCTTCTACAGGAGCAATACCTTATACAGCAAGTATGTCTGAGACTGAGTATTTAAGCTCATTCACCAAGCCATATGCTACCTATTCAGACGCTTCAAATGCAGGTATTGTAAGTGGAGATTCAAAAGCAGACAAGCTAAAGAAAATAGTAAAATACTCTGTTAATAATCCGCTTAGTTATCTGTATCAGACCGATGCTGCGAAATCAGACTGGGTTTCTGACGAAAATGGAAACATGCCGGAAAGATGGGGGCACGCTACCGAAAAATCTTCATATGACCCATGTCCTGCGGGATGGAGAATAGTAGATCTTGAAAGTGTTTCCACCGGAATTATCCTTGGTAATTTTATTTCAAAAGGAAATACACCGTGGTTCTATAACAAGCAATTTAATACGGCTTACGGTATAGATCCTGGGGACATTAATGCCGTAGTGAAATATGAAAACTATGATCCGGCCAAATACAATTATATCGGCGGTACTCTATATGCCTATTTTTCAGGAAGAGGAACTGTAGCTTACGGATATACATTAAATAAACCGGAATACAACATTGGTTTATTCCCGAACATGGGTATCAGAGGTTTTAACGGAGGCAATACTATGGATGCATCTGTTCTTCCATACGCTGCCGGCTCAGGTTTAAAAACATTCCAGTATTCAGGGATCTGGACCTCTGCCAGCCAGGGAACCGGTGGAAGTGCTTTAGGAATGCTATTCAAGCAAACCGCTAATGCTAACACAGGGCTGTATTTCTTAACTCCTACGTTCGGTTTCCGTCCTCAGGCAGCTATGTCCTGCCGTTGTGCTGAAATCAAGTACGATGCCAACGGTAACGAAATAGGCAGATACGATCCTAACGCCGTTGCAGTTCCTAAGGATGCTCTTAAAAAAGCAGCAGCGCCTATGGCAAGAACTAAAGTAGAGGAAATGGTGGTAAAAGATAAACTGACCGTTTATCCGAACCCGGTAAAAAATATGCTTTACATCAAACCGAATGAGGTTAAAGAATATTATTACCAGATCTACAATATGTCTGGCCAGATGATCAAATCCGGTAAGTTTGAAAATGAAAAGACTGATTTATCTTCTTTAATATCCGGAGCTTATTTAGTAAGAATCAATAATTCTGAAACATTAGTAAAAATTATCAAAGAATAACAATCTGTTATTTCAAAAATGAGAGCGGCCCCGATTCGGGGCCGCTTTTTTATATAACATCTTAATTCCCAGGTCTAAGATTCCTGTTAATGCAATAGCCAACCAATACATTAGGAACCCAGCACAGCCATGCAACCACAAGGTAGGAATTGGCAGGATCGTGCGTCAGGTTTTTCAATAAAGGAAACCATAGCCTGAGTGTTACCGCAGCAAAAGTACAGGCATAGCTATAGACCATTAACTGTTGATGAAATATGATGTTCCCTTTTCTTATTTGTACCACTGCCAGAACAGTAGTCACCAGCCAGATTAGCCCCAAACAGACAAATCCCGTGGCAGAAACCAATCCTCCATTCGCATAGATTCCTAAATATATTCCGGATACAGAACTTATGATGACAGCAATTGCATAGACTTTTCCAATACTTCTGTGCACCCTGATATATTTATTCCGGAATGAGTTTCCAAACTGACGCCAACCTGTAAGAAGAGCCAGCCCACCAAAAATAATATGTGCAAAAAATGCAGTCTTCCAGATCAGATTCTGAAGGAGCTCAGGAGATTTAGAACCCAGAAAGGTATGACGATGTTCTACAAAGGCATAGATCAAAGGATATATTCCGATAAGCAGAGCAAAAGCACTCATGATCACAAATAACAGATTTTTCATAGGTATCAATAAATTTGCTGTAAAAATGAGGATTACAGAAGTTCTAAATGTTCCAAAATGAAAGGTGAAACCTATTTATAAGCATGTAATCATCAATACTTTGAATCATAGCCAATTATTCCAGATCAATACTTTCACTTTTTAAAAATTCTCTTGGAGAACAATTCATATACTTTTTAAAATTCCTGTTAAAAGATGTTTTGGAATTGAACCCACTTTCAAAGGCTAAAGAAAGAATGGTAAATTTTCGATTTTCCGGCAGACCTGCTATCCTCTTGAACTCTTCAATCCTTTGTCTGTTGACGTAGTCATAAAAGTTCTTCTGCTCTATTGTATTGATCGTCTGAGATAAGATATTGGGATGAACATCCAGAAGCTTTGCCACATGATTCAGATTCAGTTCCGGATCTTTGTACAGTTTTTCGTACTCCATTTTATAAGTCAGCTTTTTATAAATCTCCTGTATTGCTTCGTCTCCAGGTGAGGTTTTCTGATATTTTATCACTTCGGCAATCTCATTCACCGTCTTTTCTTCAAGCGTTTCAGTTTCAGCAACAGCCAGATTCAGAATACCGACACGGCTGATCCCAAAATAAGCAGCTACCAGAATAAACAGAACAACCAGAGAAAAAATCAAAATATCATTTCTTATGATGACAGCAATCCATATCAGTGCGATCCCGATAATGAGGCAGTATAACCAGTTCATATTCATTTTCTCTGTATTGGAATACTGATCAGAAAGTCCCTTCTTATATTTTATGAGAGCAAAAAGACTTAATCCTACATACAGGATTCCGGAGAAGATCATCAGATATTTGAGGATATCACTCAATGTTTTATACTCATCAGCGCCCTTCTGATAAATCATTAATCTATCCCAGGGAGACTGCAGGAGCAAAAATTTAAGCAGAACAAGGAAAACAATAAAAACAGGGATCAAATGCAACAACCCCATCTTTTTGCTGAGGTTTCTTCCTGTCACACAAAGAACATAGAAATACAACATGGGCCCATGAATGAAAGGAAGAAGCACTTCATATCCCAGGAAATAAGGAAATTTCACATAGCTTCCGGAAAAAAACAGCATAAAAAAGCTGAGATGAATTCCGATAATCAGAAACCATCCTGCCAACAGATAATCTGCCATTATTTTCCTGCGTTTTCCCATAATCAGGAAGGCAGAAAAACAGGCAATAAAAATTCCCGCTAAGTAAAATAAAGGGGACAGGCTCTGAAGATCAACATTCTGCATTTGAAATGACGGCTTAAAATCCAGGTTTTAATTTATTCATTTTTACTGATACAAAACGACAGATTATCAACTATTTCCTGTCAATAGAATTTCATTCAAAAAAAATTAAAAATATTTTAATTCACAACCCTCAAATTATAATTTATACTTCGTAATTTTATCATAGTTTTTTAAACGTTTGGATTATCAGACAGAAGCAGCCTTTTGTAAAGCAAAGTATACCGGGATATTAGACATGATTTTAAGCATATTTTAATATTAAACTTTGTTAAAACTGGTTGATTCTTCAGCAAAAAGTATATTTTTGCATGATTATTGATTCGGTCTATTGATTTTGAAAATAATTTAAACGAAATAAATAATTATAAACCTTTTAAAATTTAAAATTATGTCACAATCGTACGAAGTTATTTTTGAAAACAATAGAAAATGGGTAGAATCCAAAGTTGCAGAGGATCCGAATTTCTTCCACGAACTGGCAAAAACTCAGCATCCTGACTATCTTTACATCGGATGTTCAGACAGTAGAGCTACAGCTGAAGAGCTGATGGGAGCAAAACCGGGAGAAGTTTTCGTTCACAGAAATATTGCCAATGTTGTCAATACTCTAGATATGAGTTCCACAGCGGTTATCCAATACGCAGTAGAGCATCTGAAAGTAAAGCACATTGTGGTATGTGGGCATTACAACTGCGGTGGGGTAAAAGCAGCGATGACTCCTCAGGATTTAGGATTATTGAATCCGTGGCTGAGAAACATTCGTGATGTTTACAGATTGCACCAGGCTGAACTTGATTCTATCGAAGACGAGGACAAACGTTATGACAGGCTTGTGGAACTTAATGTTCAGGAGCAATGCATCAACGTGATTAAAATGGCTTGTGTACAGGAAAGGTATATCCTTGAAGAACAACCTGTTGTACACGGCTGGGTATTTGACCTTAGAACAGGAAAGATCATTGATCTGGAAATTGATTTTGAGAAAATCTTGAAAGACATCCAGAAAATTTATAATCTTACAGGTTCTGACTGGGTAATGAGCAGAAAGGATAAATAGACTTTCTAAAAAGAATGTAAAATGAAATTCTGGAGTATTATTGTATTAACGTTTTTTCTGAATTTTACAGCGCTGCCAAGCATTGCTGCGGTTGCAGGCTGGGATATTCTGAGAACGAATATAATAGTCAATGAAGAAGAACCTCATTCTCACCCATCCTCATTCATTGTATACGAAAAAACAATCCCGAAACCTTTGGATGTCTTTGATTATCTGAAGTTTTCCGAGCCTGATCCTCAGGCCGTATCTTTTGTGTTGGTAGATGATTCTCATCATCTGTCTCCTTTACTCACTATATTTTCTCCGCCTCCGGAAGCTTAATTTTAAGTATAATTAGATTATTTTTTGCGGTATTCATGCCATTTCCGGCAATGAATATCATGCATGTACTTTAAAATTAATTTTCCAATCTTTTATAATCGGTTATTGAAGGATTACCCGACTGGTTATAATATTTTTCAAGAAATCATGAAAAAAACATCACTATTAGGAGGAATCAAGGAGAATTTCCCTTCAGGGCTCGTTGTATTCTTAGTAGCACTCCCTTTGTGCTTAGGAATCGCTTTAGCTTCCGGTGCCCCACCATTATCCGGGATTATTGCCGGAATTGTGGGCGGACTGGTTGTAGGCTGTCTCAGTAATTCAAATATATCCGTCTCAGGGCCTGCCGCAGGTCTTACTGCAATTGTTTTAACTGCCATTACGGATCTTGGTGCATTTGAACTTTTCCTTTGTGCCGGGATTATTGCAGGACTTCTTCAATTGATCCTGGGGTTTGCAAGAGCAGGAAGTATTTCCAATTATTTTCCCAACAATGTTATTGAAGGAATGCTTGCCGCTATCGGTATCATTATTATTTTAAAACAAATTCCTCATGCATTGGGATTCGATAAAGATTACGAAGGAAACCAGTCTCTTTTCAGCAACGGAATCAATTTTAATTATTTTACAGAACTCTTCGGAGCTATTCACCCTGGGGCTATCATTGTAACACTGGTGTCTGTAGGAATTCTGATTGCATGGGATAAAACGCCTGCCCTGAGAAGAATGAAAATGCTTCCGGGAGCGTTGGTAGCCGTAGTCATTGGTATACTTCTGAATGAAGCATTCAAATTATCAGGAAGCTCACTGGCCATTGGCAAAGAACACCTGGTAGCATTACCGGTGCCTCAATCTCTGGACGATTTCAAAAATCTGATTATAATGCCTGATTTCGGAGGGTTTACCAACCCTAAAGTATGGATCGTAGGAGCAACTATTGCCATTGTAGCATCTATTGAAACCCTACTTTGTATCGAAGCTTCAGACAGATTAGATAAACAGAGAAGAATTACGGATACTAACCTTGAACTTAAAGCTCAGGGAATAGGAAACCTGATCAGCTCATTCATTGGAGGACTACCTATGACCTCAGTAGTGGTAAGAAGTTCGGCAAATGCCAATGCGGGAGCTACCTCTAAACTATCTGCCATGATTCATGGCGTATTGCTATTAGTCTGTGTACTTTCGATTCCTTTTATCCTAAACCTGATCCCTCTGGCAACGCTTGCTGCTGTTTTGATTCTGGTAGGATATAAATTGGCTAAGCCTGCAACATTCAAACATTTCTGGCATCTTGGAAAATTCCAGTTCGTCCCTTTCGTAGCTACTGTTGTAGCCGTAGTAGCAACAGACTTATTAAAAGGTGTTGGAATTGGTCTGGCGATCTCTATTTTCTATATTCTTCAGGGAAATATGAAAAGAGCTTATTATCTGAGCAGAGAAAAACTGGACGATGCAGACGGAATTAAAATCAAGCTGGCTGAAGAAGTATCCTTCTTAAATAAAGCAGCCATCAAAAAAACACTTAAAAACATCAAGTCGAATTCTACTGTGATCATCGACGCCAGAGAAACATCTTATATTGCAACTGATGTACTGGAGATGATACAGGATTTTGCCAACATCCGTGCAAAGGAAGAAGACATCAACGTAGAGCTTCTGGGCTTTAAAACTTCATACAGAGATTATGAAAGAAGCCAGGACTCTCACATTTTAATCACACACAAAAGAGCCATGTAAGCTCTTAGTGTATCAATTATTTTTTTAACTTTAAAAATCAAAACAAGTAAATCATATGAAAGCACATACATACGAAACCCAATCGACCATTACTCCTGAAAAAGCGTTAGACTTCTTAAAAGAAGGAAACCAAAGGTTCGTGAACAACCTTAAAGCTAACAGAGACCTTCTGGAGCAGGTAAACGCAACCCGTGAAGGACAATGGCCTTTTGCCGTAGTACTAAGCTGTATAGACAGCCGTACTTCTGCAGAACTGATCTTTGACCAGGGACTGGGAGATGTTTTCAGTATCAGAATTGCCGGTAACTTTGTGAACCAGGACATTCTTGGATCTATGGAATTCGGTTGTAACGTAGCAGGTTCCAAGCTTATTGTTGTTTTAGGACACACCAAATGCGGAGCTTTAAAAGGCGGACTTGATGCAGCGCAGATTGAAGGACTGGGAATGGATAACCTGAACCACCTGATCAATCATTTTAACCCGATCATCAATGACGTGATCGAAGAAAATGAAGAGCGTTCATCAAAAAACAGCTCATTATTGGAAAGACTTAACCATCAGAACGTGAAAAGCGCGATTGAAGACATCCGTAAGCAGAGCTCAACTCTTAAAAAGCTTGAAGAAGAAGGTAAAATTAAGATTGTAGGCGCTAACTACGACGTTGAAACTGGTGCTGTAACCTGGTTATAAGAAATGTATACTCTTATAAACCTATTTAAAATATAATCTAATTCAGATAAATTGATTGGAAATTAATTATCTAAGTACATGAAAAGGCCATCGGGAATCCGATGGCCTTTATCTATATCAATGATGATCTTACATTTCAGCAAGAGGAAAAGATCTCCTATTTCACGGTTATTTTCCGTTGAACGCAGACATCGTATTATTGATTCCTGCAAAAACAAAAGAAAGGCTTGCTTTAGAAAAAGTTTCAATTCTCTCAGAAAGCTTTTCAGTTTCCTCTTCGTTCCAGGTTCCCAATACATAGTCTACCTGACGGCCCGCTGCAAAGTCTGCAGAGATTCCGAATCGGAGTCTCGCATAGTTTTGGGTCTGCAACACTTCATTAATGTTTTTCAGACCATTGTGCCCCGCATCAGAACCTTTTCCTTTCATTCTTAATGTCCCGAACGGAAGTGCCAGATCATCCGTTACAATAAGAACATTCTCTAAAGGAATATTTTCTTTCTGCATCCAGTATTTCACTGCATTTCCGGAAAGATTCATATAGGTATCCGGCTTTAGGACAAAAACTTTTCGGCCTTTGTACTTCCCTTCTGCCAGCCAGCCAAAATTGGAACTGTTAAAAGGTACTTCAAGCACCTCAGCAATTTTTTCCGCTACTTTAAATCCTATATTATGTCGTGTATTTTCATATTCTGAGCCTTTATTTCCAAGCCCAACGATCAGATATTTCATCAGAAATTTTTTGCAAAATTAAGAGATAAAAAATAAAAAACTCAACCTTATAAAGATTGAGTTTAAATATTGTTGAAAAATGATTCTATTGTGGTTTGTAAATATAGTTTACTCCGTACCCTTTAGTCATATAAGTCTGCGGATCATACACATAATTGGTACTCTTTACAACCGGAGTAGGAATCACAGGGGTAAGATCTGTCAGCGACCATCTCTTCGGGTTGTTCGGAGACAAGATAAGACTTTCTTTATCATTGATCACTGTAGACAATAATCTTGAAATCTTATATACATGTGGTAACAATGTGAAAGGGCTTACCTGATCATCATATGCATAATAATCATAGCTGTATTTGTTGGTAACGGCTCCAAATGCATTTCCTGTCATTGTTCCGTAATGTCTGGTTACATTAGAAACATTATCTCCTGTATATTTATAAGCTGTTTTGGAATAATCAGTAAAACCTGTAGATCCAGGAACATCCGGACCGTTCTTCATAATAATAGAATCCAGTTTTCCTGTAGCCTTACTGTAAACCACTCTGTAAAGAGATTTTTCTTTTTTCAATAAGGTCTGTGGGCCAGGTTTTGTAGCTGGTGGCACTGGTGGCGGTCTTCTGAAGATCGTACGGTTCTCAGAAATCGTCTGCAGTGTATTATTGGCATACGTAAATAGCTGAGTATATGAAACACTGTCTTTATCCAGTTTTCCGTTTCCGTCAAGATCCAAAAATCCGTTAAAGTTAATTTGGCTTATTTTGTCACCGCTGTACATCACATCTGTAATAGAGGCGCTGTCTGTGATCACTTTAGTCACCAGAAGCCCGCTGTAGTGATATTCTGCCAGGGTATCTTTGTCTGTAACTTCTCTGTAAAGCGCTCTGGGACCGCTTAAACCTTCCGTACTGTTCAGATCCAATAAAGGATTCCCATCCTCATCTAATAAACTTTTGCAGGAATGTATTGAGGAAAAACCTGCGATTAATAAAATAAAGTAGAAAATTTGTTTCATTTCCCGGTAATTAATTATTTTTTTGACAAATATAATTTTTTTTTTGCTTAAAAATTATATTAATATTCACATTCTGATAAGATTAACAATTATAATCATCCTATAGATATTTATAGGTATAGGTCAAACTCTGATTTTCCCTGAAATTTGAATACAGATGATCATCAATATAAAACGAGCAAGCTATGTTCACTGAGAAAGAAATTGCCATAACAATGAGGAATCATTATGAATATCCTTTCTTATAAATATCATCTGTTTGCTCTTTGCCTGAGTTTTCCGGAGCAAAAACGTCTCCATCAGGCCAGGGATAAATTCTGTAAAATACAGTGTGGTAATGCATGCCGCCAGCATTTTCAAAAGCAATCCCGGCAAGCATAAGAAAATAGTTTTATATCATACGCAATTTTTTGTTTAGTTGCCCAAATATAATTTAATTTTCGATAACATACTGTACTTTATTTAAATAAATTCACAAAGAATAGACTTATTAAACAAAGAAAATCTAAAAACATAACGTTTTCAGATTTCCAATTATTGTATGATCGCAAAAATTAATACGGCTGCAATACAGAAGTCGTAAGAACAGATTGTGACATATCTGCATTCAGGAAGTCGGTATGCACCGCTCTCCCTATCCCAAGCGTTCCTCCGTTCAGATTTCTTTTATTACAGGCTACTTTCACTGTATAGTTATTTTTCTGACCAAGATTAGTCAATGTGGCATTCAGATTAAAAATCTTATAAGCTCCCGTCTCTCCCAATATTACATCTGTTCGCACTGCTCTGAGCGTATTATCTACAAATACCCCGCAAGCATACCCGGTGGAACTCGTCCCGACCTTCTGAACTGTGGTCTGAAATGAAAAAGTCACTTTATTGATACCACTTGTTATTGAGAAAGTATCTACCGCTCCCGGAATTACTGTCCAGCCCCCCGTAAGAGATTCTCCTGCATTATATGGAGAAGTAGACCCGTTGCCTCCGGAGAAGGACAATCCCGTCTTATCTTCTACAGTATTCATTGAAAACACCGACATACTACCCTGTCCGTCAGCAATTTTAATACTCTTCCAGTCATTGCCTCCTAATCCTGAATTGTTGTGCAGAATATCTCCGGGTGCCCCTGCTGAGCCTTTCAAAAGATCTGTACCTCCGGTTCTTACTTCTTTTCTGACATTCAGATCTCCGTTAACATCCAATGTATTGGTCGGAGTAGGAGTATTGATACCCACCTGAGCATTTCCAAAAACTGCTAACAGGACAGATCCTATAAATAATATTTTTTTCATAATCTGCTTTAGTTAATAATCGTTTTAAATACCTCTGGAATTTCAAATACATCTACTTTAAGAGAGGATTGTGTGATAAAACCATTAAGGTTATCAGATGCATAGGTACCGATAGTTATTTTTCTTCCTGTTTCTCCATAAGAGGCTAATCTTGTACAAGCCACACTCACCGTATGTTCTCCCTTAGAAAGGTTTTCTACAATTCCGATCTGAGTATGGGTAAAGAAAGTACTGGAAGCACTACTTGCCTTTATATTTCTTTGTCTAAGGTTGATCAGCTGATCATCTACAAAAATACCACAGGCATAGTCTACTGAGGTATCAGGAGAGCCGTTTTGAGAAAAATCAGTATGCACAACCGTCTCAAACTGGAAATAAGCTTTACTTTGAAGACTGAATACTTCGATTTTCTGTGTAAGATTATTTATTTTCTTGAAATTCTGCAGACTGCTGAAAGTTTTCCCTTTCGTAAAAGTAGCCCCTCTGGAGGCCTGCCCCAAATTAGGTTCATCAGCAGTAGTAAAGGTAATACCTACATTATCTGAAAATGAATTATTATAAATCAGGTAAAATTTATTCGACTCATATTCTGGAATACGAAGTGATTTCCAGACAGGAGCAAATCCTTCTCCACGGGAAACCAATAGTTGATCATTGTTCCCTTCAAAAGCTGTACCGGCAGCATCAAGAACTGCAATCTTCCCTCTGAAACTCAGATCTCCGTTGACGTCTAGCTGTGCCTTTGGAGAATTTGTATTGATTCCTACCTGAGCCGACAGTAGCAACCCTGTTGTAAGAAAAAGTGTTGATATAATTTTTTTCATCATTAGTTTTTATAAGTCACGTATTCGATTACATCTATTTTCATTGTAGACTCCAGGGTAAAAGCGTTTGACGCCCCATTGGAAGACTGCACATCCCGTCCTATTGCGAACTGTGACTGTAAATTGGAAGTATCGATCTTCCGGCAGGCAATTTCAATTTTCTGAGGTCCTACAGGAACGTTTTGCTCAGTATAATTAAGAGTAAAGATATAATCCTGAATCCCTGCTTTTAAGTTATTATTATTAGAAGCAATTCTATCCGGGCGTACGGCAACCAGTACATCGTTTCTGAAAACCCCACATGTAAACCTCACCGTCTCTGAAGTGGTAGCTGTAGGTGCTTTCATTTCAATTCCTGTCTGGAATTGGTAAGTCAACCTGTTTTTCCCGTTCTTGATCGTAAAATTAGTCATAAGACCGTCAATCTTCTTCCACTTCCCTTTGGCAGCATCCGTAATAAGATCACCAACGCTGTTTTTATTAACTCCATCTCCATCAACACCATTGGATAATCCACTGACACCTACCTGATCTGAAGACAAATATGAATTGATCAATTTATATTGCCCCTCTTCCATAAAAGGAATCGTTAATGATTTCCATACGGGAGGTAAACCTTCCCCCTGAGAAACCAATACCTGGCCGTTCAACCCTGCGTTACCCACATCAGTTGAAGTTCCGCCTACTCTAAGCTCTTTTCGTAAAGTGGTCTTACCGTTTACATCAAGCGTCGTTTTTGGCTTTGAAGTACCGATTCCCACTTGTGCGTTGGCATAGAATGAAAGAAAACCAGCCACGCAAGAATATATAATTTTTTTCATAATAAGGACGACAAAGGTACAAATTGAAGCCCATAAAATTCCAGTTATATATCTATAAACCCATAGAAATAAACATATTACAACCTAGAATTAATCACACATAAAAGTAGAATTATTTCTACATAACTCTAATTTTTATATCTAAAAAAAAATATATAGGGCCCCAAACCCTTACTGGGCCGAACATTACAGAATATTTTTACTCAACTAAAAGTGATTTCACCTCTTATAAAAGGTCCTTAATTCTCTTTATAAGGAATATTTGAAGAAAAAAACCTGATAATAATCACAAAAAAAACATGTAAAAAATTAATTTTTTACATGTTTTATAATGGTTTTATAGGAAATTATTCGATTTATAAAGGCTATGTTTTAATTATGTTCAATAATCGCTTTCAACAGCATATTGACCTCATCTACATTCTTCACTTTCTCTTTTCTCATCATAAGCTGATTCCCTTCTTTTCCTGATTTTTCTTTCAATTGAGCTTCCGCAGGATTTCTGGTTAAATAATTAATAATATGTCTGAATCTATCGGTCTGATAGAATTTATCCTGAGGATTACCCGGGAAATATCCTAAAAATACACCGTTCTTCATCACGATCTTTTCAAAACCGATGTCAGCAGCCAGCCATTTTAAGGATACACTTTTCAATAAGTTAACTGCTTCTTTTGGCAGCGCACCGAAACGGTCAATCAATTCAAGTTCAAACTGATGAAGTTCCGCCTCATTATTGATTTCGGCAATCTTTTGGTATAATAACAGCCTTTCTTCGGTATTGGAGATATAGAAATCCGGCAGCATCAATTCCAGATCCGTATCGATATTAACATCTTTTACAGATTTGAAAAGTTTCTGTCTGTCTTCTTCATTTTCAAATAAGCTCTCAAAATCAGCATCATCTTTCAATTCCTCAAGAGCCTCCTGCATCAGCTTCTGATAGGTTTCAAATCCCATCTCATTAATAAACCCGCTTTGCTCAGCTCCCAACAAATCTCCTGCTCCACGTATTTCCAGGTCTTTCATAGCAATCTGGAACCCACTCCCAAGATCTGAAAATTGTTCAATCGCTTCAAGACGCTTCCTGGCATCAGAAGTCATCATATCATAAGGTGGCGTAATCAGGTAACAAAACGCTTTTCTATTGCTACGCCCTACTCTTCCCCGCATCTGGTGAAGATCAGCCATTCCGAATCTTTGAGCATCATTGATGAAAATGGTATTGGCATTGGGAACATCTACCCCACTTTCTACGATGGTAGTAGAAACCAGTACATCATATTTTCCTTCCATGAAATCCAGCACATTTTTTTCCAGCTGTTTTCCTTCCATCTGTCCATGCCCTGTAATCACTCTTGCATCCGGCACCAAACGCTGGATAAGCCCGGCAATATCTTTAAGGTTTTCAATCCTGTTATTGATAAAATACACCTGCCCGTCTCTTTGCAGCTCATAAGAAACGGCATCCCTCAAGATTTCCTCGTTGAAACCGATCAGTTGCGTATCTACCGGCTGTCTGTTCGGCGGTGGTGTTTTAATAACGGATAAATCCCTTGCAGCCATTAACGAGAACTGTAATGTTCTAGGAATTGGAGTTGCCGTCAGAGTAAGCGTATCAACATTACTTTTCAGAGTCTTCAGCTTATCTTTCACCGAAACCCCGAACTTGTGTTCTTCATCAATAATCAGCAATCCCAGATCTTTGAATTTTACGGAACTGCTTGCCAGCTGATGGGTACCGATAATAATATCTACCTTCCCATTCTTAAGATCTTCCAGAGTTTCCGATTTTTGTTTTGCCGTTCTGAAACGGTTGACATAGCCAACATTCACCGGGAAATCTTTAAGCCTCTCTTTAAAACTTCTGTAATGCTGGAAAGCAAGAATAGTCGTTGGCACCAGTACAGCCACCTGTTTCCCATCTGTTGCCGCTTTAAATGCAGCACGGATAGCCACTTCTGTTTTTCCAAATCCTACATCTCCGCAAACCAGCCTATCCATCACTGTATCGGCTTCCATATCCTTTTTTACATCTAGCGTTGCTTTTTCCTGATCCGGAGTGTCTTCATAGATAAAGCTCGCCTCCAGCTCATTCTGCAGATAAGAATCCGGAGTATAGGCAAAGCCTTTTGCTGTTTTCCGCTGAGCATATAATTTAATAAGGTCAAAAGCAATCTGTTTTACTTTAGCTTTGGTTTTCTGCTTCAATGACTTCCAGGTTGGAGATCCAAGTTTGCTCAGAACAATCTCTCTTCCATCCGGACCGTTATATTTTGAGATCTTATGAAGTGAATGAATACTCACATACAGCAGATCTCCGTTTTTATACGTCAGCTTAAAGCATTCCTGAATCTTTCCATCATTATTCACCTTCACCAATCCCATAAACTTTCCGATTCCATGATCAATATGGGCAATATAGTCTCCAATTTTCAGAGACATCAGGTCCTTCAGGGTCAGTTGTTCAGATTTGGCAAAAGTATTTTTTGCTTTATACCTCTGGTAACGGTCAAAAATCTGGTGATCCGTATAGACCAGCAGCTTGTGTCCATTGTCTACAAAGCCTTCATGAAGTTCAGATTTAAAGCTTTTAAAAGGAAGCTCATGTTCCAGTTCTTCAAAAATAGATTCCAGTCTTTCTTTTTGCTTTTCTGTTGAGAAAGAGATCCAGGTATCATATCCTGCATTTTGTTTTTCTTCAATATCCTCAATCAGCAGCTCAAAGTTCTTATGAAATGAAGGCTGTGGTAACTGCTCCATTTTAATTTCGGTAATTTCTTTCAATCCCTCAATCAAAACTCCTGCAAAGTCAACCGTTTTGAATTTTTTATAATCGAACAGAAATTCCTGATCGGAAATGAAAAGCTCCTGTGGCGTTCTGTGGGCAATATCTTTATTTAATGTATCGTACTTCTCCAGAGATTTCTCGTAGAACGTTCTGATCTTCTGCATTCCCACCATTCCGTTTCTGGAAATCACATAACTTTCTTTAGGCAACAGCTGCAACAGAGAAACCCTGCTTCCCGTCACGGAAAAATTCATATTGGAAACGAGCTGAAATTCTTTTACCTTCTCTACCGA
Source organism: Chryseobacterium sp. FR048 (assembly GCF_056844665.1). NCBI lineage: Bacteria > Pseudomonadati > Bacteroidota > Flavobacteriia > Flavobacteriales > Weeksellaceae > Chryseobacterium > Chryseobacterium sp. FR048. Next base: position 254,644 of record NZ_JBXDSE010000005.1, read on the forward strand.
AAGCTGTGTTTCTATATCAAAAGTCTTAATGCTTTCTACCTCATTCCCGAAAAATGTGATTCTGTAAGGCTTTTCGTAAGAATATGAAAACACATCTACAATTCCTCCCCGAACAGAAAATTCACCCGGTTCCGAAACGAAATCTGCCTGCTGGAAGTGGTAATGATTGAGCAGCTCATCTACAAAATCAAAATCCAGCTGATCACCTACTTTTATATGATGTGAAATCGCTTTAAAGTCTTCTTTCTTCAGTACTTTTTCTGACAAAGCTCCGGCATAGGCCACAATCACCTTCGGAGATCTCCCGGAATTGATCTTATTCAGTACCTCAGTTCTTAAAACCAGATTGGCATTCTGTGTTTTTTCTACCTGATACGGTTCCAGATGCGTAGCCGGGAAATACAATACTTTATCTTTCCCCAGCAGATCTTCCATTTCTGTATTCGCATACAGCGCATCTTCTTTATCATCTACCAGATAAAGGATATTCTTCTTCTGAACCAAAAAGAGTTCAGCAACAAAAATGGAAACCGAAGATCCGGCACTTCCTTTTACGGCAATGTGCTGACTGTCTTCTAAACGGGTAAAAATTTCTTTCCCAAATTCTTTTTGCAGAAGGTCAGGAAGAAACTTTTCGTTGATGGATTTTAACTGCATAAATAGTAATGGTATAAACGACAAAAGCGATTTCGGGAGTTTTCCGAAACCGTTTTATGTTATACAAAGGTACGGATATTTTTTCTTCAGATAAAAAACTGAAGGAGTTAGAAATTTAAAATGAACAACTTAGCATTTAAAATCTTAATTTTTTACAAATTTATTTAAGAACCCGTTAAAAAAATTCTATTATTCCCACATGGCATAGTGTTTGGGTTTTCTACTCTACCAAACATTAAGAAATAATATTATGAAAAAAGCAATTAAAATTTTAAGCGTTTTAATGCTGTTGATTACAGCATTTTCTTTTTCGTCGTGCAGCAGAGATGATGATCCTGTAAACAACGATTTTTTTGCAGGAACGTATAAAGGAAAAATTTCCTATAATGACGGCGGCTCTACCAACATCAGTACTGATAACGGAAGTGTATTTGTAACAAAGATTGCCAGTGGTACCAAATATAATTTCGCATTCTCCAACAGCATTCCGGACCTTAACGGGATTGAGTTTGAACAGAAAGGAGACCACAGTCTTGTCATGATCGGTTCTTCAGGGACTTCTTATATCAGAATTGATAATAATGAACTGAAAATCCTATTTATAAAAGACGGTAAAACGTGGACTGCCAACTGTACACGGTAAACATTCTAATTCATATAATAAGTAAGCCTGTTTTCATTTTCGGAAGCAGGCTTTTTTATATACAGCACAGGCCTTTAAGTTTTTTTTAAGCTGTAATAAACTTTAGTTAAGTTTAAAAATGTCATTTTTCTAGCCTGCTTTTTGTATATCTTTATTCAACAAAAACAAACAGTAATCCCTATGAAAAAATTATTATCTGCAATGTCATTGATCTTAGGATTAGGACTTGCAACTGCCCAGCAGACTGCTCCCGCTACAAGCGCAAATCATGCACCTGTAAAAACTGCAACAAAAGCTACTAAACCTATGGAGGTAAAGGCGGCTAAACCTGCACCAGCAAAAACAGCCAAGCCGGCAGAGGTAAAACCAGCTCAACCCGCAGCCAAAATGAAAAAAGATGGCACTCCGGACAAAAGATATAAAGACAACAAACATCTGAAAAAAGACGGAACTCCGGATAAAAGATACAAGGAGAACAAATAAGCACAACATTAACATATAGTTGTTATTTTCATAATCAAATTTCGAAAAGCCGGTGAAACTTGTTTCATCGGTTTTTTTATGTCAGGTTTTCTAAAAATGGTTCCAGTTTCTTTACTTATTTATAAATTTGAGCCATGTTAAACTTCTTCAAGAAAAATGCAGCACTTATCTGGGCTAAGAAACATGTTCAGAAAGCAGAGGAATTCAAAAAAAATGCGGAAAAAGATCAGGAGAAATTATTACTTTCTCTTGTCAATACGGCTCAAAAGACCCTTTTCGGCCGGGAACACGATTTTGAAAACATCCGGTCTGTAAAGGATTTTCAGGACAAAGTTGCTGTATCAGACTATGAAGATCTGAAACCTTATATCGAAAGGGTAAAGAAAGGGCAGGCCAATATTCTCTGGACAGAAACTCCTGAGTATTTTGCCAAAACTTCCGGAACCACTTCCGGATCGAAATACATCCCGATTTCTAAGGAAGGAATGCCTTTTCAGATTGCCGGTGCTCAAAGTGCCCTGTTTCACTACATCAGCAAAAAGAACAATGCAGATTTCGTGAACGGAAAAATGATTTTTCTGCAGGGGAGCCCTGAACTGGAAGAAGTTTTCGGAATAAAAACAGGAAGATTATCCGGCATTGTAGCCCATCATATCCCCAATTATCTTCAAAAAAACCGTTTACCAAGCTGGGAAACCAACATCATGGAAGACTGGGAGGCCAAAGTAGACAAAGTCATCGAAGAAACTGAACGGGAAAATATGACCCTGATCTCAGGGATCCCGCCATGGCTGATCATGTATTTTGAAAAACTTACAGAAAAGCATGGTAAAAAAATCAAACAATTGTTTCCGAACCTGCAGCTTATTGTTACCGGAGGCGTCAATTACGAGCCGTATCGTGACAAAATGGAAGATCTTCTTGGCGGCAGCGTAGACATTATCCAGACCTTTCCTGCTTCTGAAGGCTTTTTCGCTTTTCAGGATGATTACACCAAAGAAGGTCTCTTATTATTGACCAATCATGGAATTTTTTACGAATTCATTCCATTGGAAGAGTATGGGAAACCCGGAGCAAGAAGGTTAACTTTAAAGGAAATTGAACTCAATAAAGATTATGCACTGATCCTTACCACCAATTCAGGGTTATGGGCTTATTCCATCGGGGATGTTGTCAGGTTTATCAGCAAAGATCCGTACAGGGTTTTGGTAAGCGGCAGAACCAAGCATTTCACTTCGGCTTTTGGCGAGCATGTGATCGCTTTTGAAGTGGAAGAGGCTATGAAGGCAACGCTTGAAAAGTATCCTGCACAGATTACGGAATTCCATCTTGCGCCACAGGTGAATCCGGAAGAAGGACTCCCTTATCACGAATGGCTGATCGAATTTGAAAAGGAACCTGCAGATTCTGAATTATTCCGAAATGAGCTGGACCAGCAGCTCAGAGCCAGAAACACCTATTATGATGATCTGATCTCCGGAAATATTCTCCAGAAGCTGCATATAATAAAACTAGCGAAAAATGCGTTTCAGGAATATGCCAGGTCTCAAGGGAAATTGGGGGGACAAAATAAGATCCCAAGATTGGCCAATGACAGAAAAATTGCAGATTTGTTAGAAGTTTACAAACTTTAATCACATTTTTTCAATTCCAAAAACGTATATTCGAAAAAAATTATAAATTTGAAAAACTAAAAGAAAATAATGAAAGCACCTGTACTGTTGAAATCATCACTATTAACGTCTTTATTTGTTATTACCTCTTGTGCCACTACAAAATACAGTGAGGATGTTTCAAAAAACAACTATTCTAATCTGGAAGCCGGAAAAATGTATAAGGTTACCATGAGAGACGGATCACCAAAACAGAAAATCTTCTTCAGAAACATTGTTGGAGACAACCTGGTAGGAACAGCAGGCAAGAAAGACAGTACAGAAGTAATCATTCCTAAATCTAATGTAGCCGCTGTAAAAGACAGCAGAAAAGCAAGAATTGCAACCGGAGCCACGATCATTGGAGCTGCGGGTGTTGCTGCCATCGTGATCAGTTCATCAAGAGCTGACTAAAATAGATTTTATCTTTTAAGGTATATTTAATATATCTTTTAAAAATCAACATATGAATAGCCCTAAATAAATTTTTAGGGCTATTTTTGTTCATGATTTCCTTGACCCCGTTACAAACATTACAAAATGTTGAGTTCAGAAATCTTCTTACCGGGAGATTTTTTATTGTTTTAGCTTTCAGAATGCTGGCCACGTTATTAGGATGGTGGGTGTATCAATTGACAAAAGATCCTTTTTCGATAGGGCTTATCGGATTTTCGGAGGTAATTCCTGCTGTAAGCTGCGCATTGTATGCCGGACATGTCATTGATATGAACGAAAAAAAGAGATTACTGCTTATTTGTAATTACGCCTATATTTTCCTGATCGGGCTTCTTCTGATTCCCGCCTTCCTGAATGTAGAAATGCATTTTACAGGATACCAGATTACTTATTTCATTTATGGAGTTATATTTTTAACAGGGATTGCAAGAGCTTTTATCGGGCCTATTGTACCATCAATGATCCCTAAGATTGTAAAAAAAGAAAACCTTCCGAATGCCATTACCCTAAACCAGGCAACGTTCCTGATCTCTTCAGTATGTGGCCATGCCATAGGTGGTCTTCTTATCGGATATGTTGGGGTAAAATGGACATTGGTAGTCATCTTATCCTTAATATTTCTCGCTTCTTTGTTTTTCTGGCAGCTTAAGAAACAACATTCCGAGCATAAAAAGGAAATGGTAAATGTTGTGGAAAGTATGCGTGAAGGGATTTCTTATATTTTTAAAACCAAAGAGATTTTAGGAGCGCTATGTCTTGATATGTTTGCCGTACTTTTCGGAGGGGCTGTTGCGATGATCCCAGTATTTGCTACGGATATTCTCAACTCGGGAGCCGAAGGATTCGGACTTCTGAATGCTGCTTCAGACATAGGAGCCATGTTCATCATCACCATTCTTTCTATTGTTCCGCTTAGAAAAAATCAGGGAAAAATACTTCTTGTCGTAGTGACCGGATTCGGACTCTGCATCATTGGATTCGGGCTTTCCAAATTATACTGGCTCTCTTTTATTTTCCTTGTCATGAGCGGAATGCTTGACGGAATTTCGGTCGTGATCAGAGGAACAATTGTACAGCTGAAAACTCCGGATCATATAAGAGGCCGTGTTCTTAGTGTCAACTCGATCTTCATCATGTCCAGCAACGAAATGGGACAATTTGAAAGCGGCGGAATGGCGAGACTCATGGGAGTAGTACCTTCTGTCGTCTTTGGGGGATGCATGACTGTCCTGGTTGCACTTCTTGTAGGAAGTACCAATCCTAAATTAAGAAAAATGCAATACTAAGCCATTATATACCAAATACTTTCAAACAGTACCTAACAAAACAAGAATTCGAAATACTTAAAATCAGAATAGAATGTTTTCTATTCTGATTTTAATTTTATACCTGCTTATCAATTTTTTTTTCCTGAATTTTATTTCAAATATTCACTCAAACCACTTATATATTTACAATCCCATATAATTAGAGTTAAATAAAAAAATACCATATTAAAAAACAATTCCATGCTTTCATTAAATAGATACTAAAACATTCAATTTAACGTTAATAATTTCATATATTTGCTACAAAATATCCCCTTTATGAATAAACTTTTATTTATTTTAAGCTTTTTCGTGACCGGTTTTTGGGCAAGTGCCCAGACTTTTTCAGATCAGGCTTTACAGCAGTCTGTACAGCAGTTCAACAATGCTAAAACAGACGGTGACTACGATACTCTTTACAAGGTATTTTCGGAAGCTAAAACTTCAGAAAAGTGGAAGGCTGATTATTATGCAGCAGTAGCGATGTACCTTAAGACTCAGTACTTATTACAGTACACGACAGACCGCCCCATGGCCGAGTCTAATAACCTTGCCAAAAAACTGGCTACCCAGGCACTTGCTTCTGACAAAAACAATGGAGAAATCAACACTCTTCTAGGACTTATTTATGCCCAAAGAATCAGAACGGTAACTTCTACGGATTATCAGAAGGATTTGAAAACAGCCAATGAGTATGCAACAAAAGCAGCTTCTCAGCCTAAGAACAATCCAAGACTTACCTTTTTGAAAGCTGAAATAGCAGCCCTTTCCAGTAAGAAAGCTGAAGCCGTAGAGTTTCACTCGAAAGCCGTAAATGAATTTAATGCTACTGACCTTTCATCCGGTTCTCCAAGCTGGGGAAAGCAATTAGTTAATCAATAAAAACGAAAGAATACACAAGGATTTTGTATAATGTGTTCCAATAGCATATCCATTATACTTCCGGAAATCATAAAACATGATCAGTATTCTTTCAGACATCATCGTTTTAACATATGTTTTTTAAATCTCCTCCTATGAAAAAAACACTACTTGTTTTTCTACTTATATTTTCGCATATTTTCTATGCCCAGTCTGACTGCGCAACGGCTATGGCTGTTTGTGGTAACTCAGACATTTCATATACTCCGAACGGCTACGGTAACACCCTGGAAAATATGGGCGGATGTCTATCTGACGAAAAATATTCAGTATGGTACACTTTCACCATTGCAACCGCAGGAACTCTTACTTTTGAGATCATCCCAAATGACCAGGTAAAAGATGACTATGACTTCTCAGTATATGGTCCTAATAAAACCTGTGCCAACAGAGGAACACCGCTTCGAGGATCCTTTTCATCCAAAAAAGGAAATACTGGTCTCAACATGACCACTACCGTTCTTTGCGACCCGGCTACCGGAGACAAATGGGCAAAATATATTGATGTATTACCAGGTGAAACGTATTACCTTTGCGTAAACAACTGGAGTGAATCTGCCAACGGATTCAGACTGGCATGGGGCGGAACTTCTTCCCTATCTTCACCATTCTCTGATCCTAACGTACAGCCACACCCTTTCAACCCACCAGGACAACCGGCGGCTAATCCACAGGACCCAAGAGAGGTAATCATCTGTTCAAATCCTGCTACTTTTGACTTTTCATCATTATCAGCAGGGATAATCAATGGTAATCCTAACTTTAACGTTACTTATCATACCAGTCAGAATGATGCCTTAACATCAAATAACCCTATTACTCTTCCTCAAACAGTAACAACAACAGGTATTTATTATTACAGTATAAGCTATACTGACCCTACCAATCCTAATAACCCTATCAACAAGTGTAAACAGACTGGTAAGTTTAAATTTAAAGACGGGAAAATTAAGGCCACGAACGTTACATTGACCATGTGTAATAACAACAATGCCGGAACAGCAACCTATGATCTCAGCACAGCTGATATTATTGCAGATCCTACGGCTACCAAGAAGTTTTATTACACGCTTTATGATCTGAATAACGGGATCAATGAAATCACGAATATCTATCAGTTTGTTTCTGCTGAAGGAAAAATTTATGCGAAAGTAACTTCTCCTTTCGGATGTTCTGACATTGCTGAAATTACCCTAAAGTTCTATGGACAGGTAATTGCAACAGACGCTGACATAAGAGCGTGCTTTATAGAATCCAATCCATCTACAGGATTATTCAATCTTACGAATGCCGGTGTTACTTTACCAACAGCAACAACGACTAAAAGATATTTCCCTTCATTAACGGACGCCAAAGATGGCACCAATGAAATTTTAGCTCCAAAAACATATATCGCTCCAACCGGTGTAGTATATGTAAGGGTAACTGATAACAGAGGATGTTATGTTATTGTAAAAATAAATCTAACTGTAATTGCTCCGGTAACATCAAGCGTCCTTGTAGACAAGATTATTTGTATAGAAGACACGACTACTCTGGATGCAGGACCAGGATTCAAGAGCTACGAATGGAGCACTGGAGCTACAACACAATCTATTCAGAATGTAGGAGTAGGAACGTACTGGGTAAAACTAAAAACAGGAGAATGTGTTGCCACTCAAAAAGTAACAGTATATCCTTCTGAGCAACCTGTTGTAACCAACATTGACGTTACCAACACTACACTTACCGTAAATGTTATAGGAGGAACTCCTGATTACCAATACTCTTTAGATAAAATTATATGGCAACCTTCTAACGTATTCAATAATATCGCCAGAGGTACTTATAAAGTATATGTAAAAGATGCTTACGACTGCGAACCTATTGCAGTGACCGTAGTGGTTCCTAACCTAATCAACCTGATCACTCCAAATGGTGATGGCGTGAATGATGTGGTTGATTATTCCGCAATCGCAGATAAGCAGAATCTTGTATTGACTATCTTTGACCGATACGGAACAAAAATCCACCAGGGAGACAAGACCAACGGTTATAAATGGGACGGAAAAATAGCCGGTAAAAACATACCAACAGGTACTTACTGGTATACCGTAACATGGAATGAGAATGATAAAAAGAATACTCCATTCAAATTCTCAGGTTGGATCGTTGTAAAAAACAGAGAATAACCTCTCATCATACTGAAAGCCGCTGAATAGCGGCTTTTTTCTTTTTAGAAACATACTATTTATTGATAACATTTCAACCTTACCTTCTCCACGAATAATCAGACATAAGACTCTTTTTCGTATCATTTTAAAAACCACCTCAATAAGGGGTGTTTTTTTATCAACAATCTCAACCTCCTGTTTACAGGACTTTCTGAAAGACTACTAATAATTTGTTGAATACTATTTTTTAAATATTTTTTAAATAAACTATCTTTGCACCATGGCGCAGAAAGAAACATTATCATCCCTGACACACGGAAACTTTGCAAAAGAATTGTCTATTGCGGATGGAAAAATGCCTCCCAATGCAGTGGATTTCGAAAGGCTTGTTATCGGAACTTTTTTAATTGATAAAAAAGGTCTGGACCACTCTATTGACCTCCTTACTTCGGAAGTATTTTATGATCCCAGACACCAGATCATCTTTTCTACCATCTTAAAGCTTTATGAAGGTAACCATCCTGTGGATCTTATGACAATCATCCAGGAGCTGAAAAAAGAAGACAAACTGAGTCAGGCTGGTGGTGATCATTATATCATTGACCTTACCATGGGGGTAAGTTCATCTGCCCATATTGAATATCATGTACGTGTCATTCTTGAAAAATATATTTTAAGAAGCCTGATCAATGTTTCTGCCAATGTAATCGATTCTTCATATAAGGAATCGACAGATGTATTTGAACTATTGGATAAGGCAGAGCAATCCTTCTTCGAAATCACCAACGGAACGATTAAGAAGGGATTCGATACCGCCAACTCATTGGTAAAACAAGCTATTGATACGATTAAATCTCTAAAAGATAAGCAGGGACTTTCCGGGGTACCTTCTGGATTCAGAGATGTGGATAAGGAAACAGGGGGCTGGCAGAATTCCGACCTCATCATTATTGCAGCCCGTCCGGCGATGGGTAAAACAGCATTCCTTCTTTCCATGGCAAGAAATATTGCTGTGGGCCACAAAATCCCTATGGCACTATTCTCTCTCGAGATGGCCTCCGTACAGCTTATCACCAGGATGATTGCTTCTGAAACCAGAATTTCGTCCGAAAAACTAAGAAAAGGAACACTAGACGACGAAGAATGGCAAAGACTATTCTCCAATGTATCGGAATTAGAAAACGCTCCTTTATATATTGACGAAACTCCTTCCCTTTCGATATTCGACTTCCGGGCCAAATGCCGAAGACTGGTAATGCAACATGGGGTAAGACTTATCATGGTCGACTACCTTCAGCTGATGACAGCAGGTGGAGGCGGAAAAGGGGTTGGAAACCGTGAACAGGAGATCTCTATGATTTCTCGTTCATTAAAAGCTATTGCTAAAGAACTTAATGTTCCGGTAATTGCTCTTTCCCAGCTTTCCCGAAGTGTGGAAACCCGTCCGGGAAAAAGGCCTCAGCTTTCTGACCTTAGGGAATCCGGAGCGATTGAGCAGGATGCGGATATTGTATCTTTCATCTTCAGACCGGAATATTATAAAATCACCGTTTGGGATAATGACGAAGAAGGGCAGGAAACTTCTACAGAAAACCAGGCCGAGCTGATCATTGCCAAGCACAGGAATGGTGCTACAGCAGACGTAAGATTATCTTTCTTGAAACACTTTGCAAAATTCGGGGATATTGAAGCTGCATTGGATGGAGGTTCAGGAGGAGGTGGATACAACTTTGGTGAACAGAGCGGATTCGACAAGATCAAAACGACCATCCAGCCAGGCGCGGCATTTGACCTTCCGGACAGTTCAAAACTTTCAGGTTCATCGATGAATGATTTTGACGACGATGATGATTTTCCATTTTAAATTGTGAGCGCAGAATTTTTTTTAAACTCAGACTTCTTTTCATTTAAAATAAATAACACCCTTTTACCCAAACAGATTTGAGGATCGACATTTATACAGACGGAGCTTGCAGCGGAAATCCCGGAAAAGGCGGATATGGAATTCTCATGCGTGTTCCTGAAAAAAACTATCAGAAAACATTTTCCAAAGGCTTTCGAAAAACCACCAACAACAGGATGGAACTTCTGGCTGTCATTACAGCATTGGAAAAACTGAAGTCTACAGACAACGACATCCATGTCTATACAGACAGCAAATATGTATCTGACGCGATTAATCAAAAGTGGATCGCCGGATGGATCAAAAGAGGGTGGAAAAATGTAAAAAATCCGGATCTTTGGAAAAAATTTGTTGAACTATACAATAAACATACTCCTAAAATGCACTGGATAAAAGGGCATGCAGGACATTTCGAAAATGAGCTCTGTGACAAACTTGCCGTAGCTGCCGCCGCATCTTCAGACCTTGAAATCGATACTTATTTTGAAGGAATTGAAAACAATTCTCTTTTCTAAACCCATTAACACTAATATATAATTTCAAGCACAAGATTCATTATTCTATCATAAGAAATAATATATTCTGAATAATAATTGAAATTTTTAACAAAATTAACATTAAATACATATTTATTGATTGGGATTTAATATCTTTACTTATTAATCTAAGTCCCAGTTAAATGAATAAAAAATTACTGTTTTATTTTTCCGTTCTTTTATTGTGTATCGCAGGGAAGTCCCTTGCCCAGACTTATCAGCTTGCCGGAAACCCGGTAAACACCACCGGATGGACAATGGTGTCGCCCACACAAGTAAATACGGATTTCATTCAGCTCACCCCGGATACCAACAACCAATCGGGTTCCATCAGACTGAATGACCCCATCAATTTAAAATATTGCGACAAATGGAGAGTGGAATTTGATTTCAGAATGGATTCCAACCAAACTTCCAATGGTGATGGTATTGCCTTCTGGTATCTGGCCAATCCACCGGTTGCGAGTGTACTCGGTTCCGGGCTGGGAGTTTCTCAAAATGCGGTTGGTTTTATTGTAGGGTTCGATACCTATAATAATACGACTGCCGCCACCATGAGCAAAGTGCATGTGGCTTACGGACAGGTCCAGAACACAACAGACACCAACAATGTTGAGTTTTTCAATGTTCCCAACAGCTCATTCCATTCTCCTGATCTTAATACCACACAGCCTTTTCAGGGGACCACCTATAAACATGTAGAAGTTACCGCTCAGGTTGATCCTGCAGCGCCCACCAACTGGATTGTAAAAATTACTATTGACGGAAATCTCATCTGTAACCAGTCTTTTGCCCCTTCAGGAACTGCTGCTGCAATGACGGTAGGATATTTCGGATTTTCCGCATCTACAGGCGGAGCGAGATCAAGACACTCCATTAAAAATGTAAAAATTTATACGGATAAGGTTCCTATTTTAAAAGATTCGGCAACTCAATCTTTTTGCCCTAATCCATCTACCGGATATGGAAGTGTAAATCTGACGACATTTAATTCTCAGTTTGTAAGCAATACATCCGGCTATACTTTTACGTATTACCCTTTTGGAAGCTCCACCCCTATTGCCAATCCTACAAATTATCAATTTAATGCCAACACAACGGTTACGGTAGTCGTTAAGGACAACGCAGGGGTTCTGTGTGATAATCCTGATGCTAAGATCCAGCTTGTACTGGCGCCTTTTGTAGCACAAGACAAAACTCTGACAGAATGCAACAATAATAAAATAGGAACGGCAATATTCAATCTGAATGCCGCCAACGTAACCACCGTTCCGGGAGTTGAAAAAAAATACTACAAAACACTTACTGATCTGAATGCAGGCACCAACGAAATTCTGAATCCAAACACCTACCTGTCTGCGCCTGGGGTCGTTTATGTAAAAGTAACCACTCCGCAGGGATGTACCGGCAACGCCAAAATCACTCTGGCTTTTTATCCGGACACCCCCGTTAAGGAAGCCACTCTCAGATCTTGTTTCATTGAAAACAATGTTACCAGCGCAATATTTAATTTGACTACTGCTGATGTCACTTCTCTTACAGGAGCCACCAAAAAATATTATACAACCATTAACAATGCATTAGACGGAACCAATGAAATTGTCAACTTCCTGCAATACCCTTCAACAAACACTGTTGTATATGCAAAAGTAACGGACGCTAACGGATGTTTTGCCATTGCCAAAATCAACCTCATCGTTCTTCCACCTACTCCATCTTCTATTCTGAAAGATAAAACGATATGCATAGGAGACAAGACAGACCTGGATGCAGGACCTGGCTTTGATGGCTATGAATGGAGCACCGGAGCGACTACACCCTCTATTAAAGATGTGGGAGTTGGCTTATATTGGGTAAAGCTTAAAACAGGAAATTGTATTACCACTCAGACCGTACAGGTAAAAGCATCTCCTAATCCGGTTATTTCAAGCATTGATATTGACAACAATACCATTACGGTAAATATATCTGGAGGAACATCTCCATATCAGTATTCTCTGGATGGTCACAACTGGCAGACTTCCAATATTTTCACAGGCCTTGCAAGAGGAGAAGTGAGAGTTTTTGTAAAAGATTTCTATAACTGCCCTCCTGTTGAAGTTCAGATCACTGTTCCAAACCTGATCAACGCGATCACCCCTAATGGAGACAATGTGAATGACGTTATCGATTATTCTGCTTTAGCATATAAGAAAAATCTGATATTCATTGTGTATGACAGATATGGAAACAAGCTTTACGAAGCGAACAGAATGAGAAACTTCATTTGGGACGGAACCTCCTCTGGCAAAAAAGTACATACAGGAACGTATTGGTACACCATCTCATGGAACGAAGACAATAAAAACAATACCGAAACCAAATATTCAGGCTGGGTACTTGTAAAAAACAGAGAATAAACACCTTACCTCAAAACTACCTCTTCGCATGGGGTAGTTTTGATGGTTAAAAACAAATATACTTTCGATGGAATAGAAACAACTGCTACTTCCATTGATCAATGGCTCACAAAAAACAACATTCACTACTTTTTTTATTAATAATCAAATACTTACAAATATAAAATGTCGTAAATTGTAAAATAATTAACATCACAATCAACCACTATGAAAAAACATATACTCATTTTCTTATTTGCCGTCTTAGTCTGCTTACCCGGAAAATTATTTTCCCAAACCTATCAGCTCGCTGGAAATCCAGTCAACACAACGGGCTGGGATCTTGTTTCCGATGCTATAGTAAGTACAGACTTTATAAGACTTACCACCGACCAGACAAGCAAATACGGAGCAATAAAATTAGCCACTCCCATTACGCTCAGCTATTGTGATAAATGGAAAGTGGAATTCGATTTCAGAATTGACGGAAACGGAACTACCCAATTCGGGAGAGGAGACGGCTTTACGTTCTGGTACCTTGCCAACCCTCCAACAGGTTTCGTATCGGGAGGCGGATTAGGAATTCCTGCTAACGCCTCAGGATTAATGGTAGGATTTGATATTTTCAACAATACTACCGAAGGTCAGATGAGTAAAGTACATATCCTGTATGGTACCAACAATACGGCAGGAAACAATATTGAATTCAACAACACCCCGGGAAGCACATTCCATTCTCCGGATCTCAACCCTACCCAGCCATTTGTGGGAGATACGTTCAGACACGTAGAAGTAAATGGAGAAACCGATCTTTCTAATCCAACGAACTGGATCATCAAAGTAAAAATAGACGGAGTATTGATTGTTGATCAATCTTTTGCTCCTTCCGGCGGTGCAGTGGGAATGTCTCAGGGATACTTTGGTTTTTCTGCAGCAACGGGAGGAGCCAGCGCAAGACATTCTATTAAAAACGCTAAGGTATTTGTAGATAAAGTTCCTATTTTGAATGCAACGATCACTCCGTTTGTCTGTACAAATCCAACTACCGGAACCGGAGTCGTAGATCTTACTTCTTTTGCTTCTCAATTTGTGAATAATCCTGGAAATTATATCTTCACCTATTATGTATTGGGAAGCTCTACTCCTATTGCCAACCCAGCAAGTTTTCAATATTCAGGAAATACCACCATCAAAGTAGTCATCAAAGATCCTACATCAACTCTTTGCGACAATGGCGACGGGATCATCAAGCTCAACCCTACTCCATTCGCAGCAACCAATGCAAGCCTCACCGCCTGTAATAACAACAATGCAGGAACGGGGACATTTGATCTTAATTCTGCTACAGTCACAACACTTACAGGGGTAACCAAGGAATTCTACCCGACTCTTTACGATCTGAACAACGGAACAAACCAGATCACGAATCCTTACAATTATGCATCGGGGGCAGCAACAATTTATGTAAAAGTAACCACTGCCCAGGGATGTTTAAGTACCGCAAAAATAACCCTGAACATTTATCCGGTAGTCACCGTAAATGACACCGAAATAAAATCCTGCTTCATTGAAAGCAACCCATCAGTAGCATCGTTTAATCTGACAGGAGCTGTTGTTTCCCAGAATGGAACCATTAAGAAATACTATCCTTCTCTAACTGACGCTATCAACGGCACCAATGAGATCTCTACCCCGGCAGCTTATATTGCTCCTAATGGAGTCGCTTATATAAAAGTATTCAATGGAAATAACTGTTATGCAATCGCAAAAGTAACTCTTACAGTAATCCAGCCGGTATTATCCAGAATACTTATCGATAAAACGATCTGTATAGAAAGTAAGACTACATTAGATGCAGGAGCCGGCTTCAAAAGCTACTTATGGAGTACCGGAGCTACAACACAATCTATCCAAAATGTAGGAGTAGGAACCTATTGGGTAAAACTGAAGACCGGAGACTGTACAGCAACGCAGACCGTAACGGTATATCCTGCCGAAAACCCGGTAGTAACCAATGTTGACATATCAGGCAACACTGTAACGGTAAACGTTAACGGCGGTACTCCACCTTATCAATATTCTATGGATAATGTAAACTGGCAGGACTCCAACACATTCACCAATGTAGCAAGAGGTGAAGCTAAAATATTTGTAAAAGACAGCTACAATTGTGCTCCTATCGAAATCAATATCACTGTGCCTAACCTGATCAATGTGATCACCCCGAATGACGATGGAATCAATGATTTTGTTGACTATTCCGCATTGGCCGGTAAAAAGAATCTTGAAATAGGAATCTTCGACCGGTATGGTTACAAAATATTCCAGGCAGACAAAAGCAATGGCTACAAATGGAAAGGAACCAACAATACCAACAGAAAAGTTCCTACAGGCAATTACTGGTATTCTGTTTCATGGAACGAGAATAACAGAAACAGCACCCCGATACAGTTCTCAGGCTGGATCGTTGTAAAGAACAGAGATTAACCATACATTCCATATTTCATTACAGAAATCACTCCGCCTGACGGGGTGATTTTTTTGTATAATCCTGCCCGAGATATTTCATTTTAAAGGCTCTTTATTCATATTCAATGCTTAAATTTGTGCTATGAATTATTTGGAAGCTTTAAGCAGAAGATATTCTGTAAAGAAATTTAATCATCAAATTATTCCTCAGGAAACTCTTCATAATATTCTTGAGTCAGGAAAATTATCTGCTAGTTCACAGGGACTTCAGCCGTACAAAATTGTGATTGTTGAAAGTGAAGAGATGAAGCAGAAAATGATTCCTGCTTTTTATAACCCTTCTCAGATATCCACCTGTTCCCATCTTATCGTTATTATCTCAAAGAAAACCATTGAGGAAAGCTATATCCGTGGGTATTTTAAGCATATTTCGGAAGTAAGAGAAGTTCCTCTTGAAACGCTGGACCCATTCAAAAACAGTATAAGCCAGCATATTCATCAAAAAACACAGGATGAGATTTTCAATTGGGCAGAAAAACAGTCTTATATCGTATTAGCCAATCTGATGTACGCTGCTGCTATAGAAAATATAGATTCATGCCCAATGGAAGGATTCAGGCAGGATGTGATAGAAGAGATTCTGAACATCAATCCCGAAACAGAAAAAGTAACCGTTACCCTCGCTTTAGGCTACCGCTCTGAGGAAGATCCCTTCCAGCACATGAAAAAAGTAAGAAAACCAAACGAAAAATTGTTTAAATTTATTTAATTATTTAAACGATTGTACCTAAAGCAAGCATATGATAAAAGCGGATGTATTAGTAATTGGTTCCGGCATTTCCGGACTTTCCTATGCCATTAAAGTGTCTGAACAGCACCCTGATGCCAAAATCATCATCGTAACAAAATCTGATGAAGACGAAAGTAACACCAAATATGCTCAGGGCGGGCTCGCTGTAGTCACTGATTTCCAGAAAGACAATTTCGAAAAACATATCGAAGACACCATGCGTGCCGGAGATGGAGAAAACCAGCGTGACGTTGTAGAAATGGTGGTGAAAGAAGCTCCTGCAAGATTCAATGAGATTGTAGAATGGGGAGCCCAGTTCGATATGAAGAATGGTAAATTTGCTTTGGGAAGAGAAGGTGGCCATACAGAAAACAGGATTGTTCATCATAAAGACATCACAGGTTTTGAAATTGAAAGAGCTTTGCTTGAAACTGCCAACAGCAGTCCGAACATTGAAATCCTGGATCATCATTATGTGATCGACATTATCACTCAGCACCACGTTCCCGGCAAGGAACTGAACGAAGGGGACATCCACTGCTACGGAGCTTATATTCTGGATGAAAAATCCAAAACCATTAAAAAGATTACGTCTAAAATAACACTGGCTGCCACAGGAGGCGCTGGACATGTTTATAAAAATACAACCAACCCAACTATTGCCACCGGAGACGGAATTGCTTTCGTAGCCCGTGCCAAAGGAAAGGTTTCCAATATGCAGTATTACCAGTTTCATCCTACAGCTTTGTATAGCAAAATGGATGGAATGTTGTTTTTAATTTCAGAAGCAGTACGTGGAGACGGAGCGAAATTAAGAACCAAAAGAGGCGAAAAATTCATGCATAAGTATGATGAGCGTGAAGAACTTGCATCAAGAGATATTGTCGCAAGAGCGATAGACGCCGAAATGAAAATTACCGGTGATGAATTTGTAGGCTTAGATTGCAAGGAAATGAATCATGAAAAATTCCTGGAGCACTTCCCGAATATCTATAAAAAATGTAAAGACGAAGGTATTGATCCTTTCACCCAATTGATCCCTGTTGTTCCAGCATGCCATTACTTAATGGGAGGAATTGAAGTAGACAGAGACGGCCAATCTTCTATTAAAAATCTTTTTGCCGTGGGTGAATGTACCAATTCAGGACTTCACGGAGCCAATAGACTTGCTTCAAACTCTTTGCTTGAAGGTCTGGTATTCGGTCACAATGCTGCTATGAAAACAGTAGAACTTCTGAACGAAAATAATTTCAATTTTGATGATCTTAAAGCCGTTCCGGAATGGAATGAAGAAGGAATGAAGATTATGGATGAAATGGTTATCGTCAGCTACCTGAGAAAACAACTTCAGGAAATGATGAGCGACCTTGTAGGGATTGTAAGAAGCAACAGACGTCTGAATATGGCATTACAGAAACACCAGGAAATTGCAGCAGCCGTGGATGAAATATACCACTACTCTATTCTTTCGCCGCAGCTTTCAGAATTAAGGAATTTAACAACTGTTGCCCACCTTATCATTACCCAATCTATGGAAATGACAGAAAATAAAGGAGCGTTTTACAATAAAGATTTAGCATAAAATATTTCAGAATTAAAGGAATGGAAATATTTAGCCTGAGGATTCTTACTATTGTTAATATTCTATATTTTTTACGAATATTCATATTCTCAATAATGATAGTAATTCCCATGTCTATTCTTTTCCTTTTCAAACTCCATAATCTTTCATACTTAATATTTCTTACTGCATTAGGTGTTTCTCTATTTCTAACACAATATATATTTGGATTTTTTAAAAAGAAGGTTATTTCCAGAGCGAAACACCCACTACCAATAAATTTATTATGCAATATTATTAAGTTGGGAATACCTTACTATTTCGGAAATAAGAAATTTGATCTGGATGAAATTATTACTGATAACCAATTGAATCTGACGCTTTATTATATTAACAATCCACAATATCCTATTTTAGAGTTCAGAAAAAATAAACTTTTGTTTCACAATCGCGAATATCGCTGGGAGGATCTCAATTGGAAATATTTTCTTGATCCCACTTTTAAATCTGGAAAAAGCGAGGGAAAATATGTTATAGAGTTTGAAGGTACAGATCCGGATAACAATCGAATAAAAAATAAAATAGAATTTGAAAAAGTAAAAGCTAAAGAAAATGAAGTAATTTTGTTATTCATCATTCACGATTTATTATTCGGAAAAAGATCATCTTATTATTACTAAAGTCAAAAATATGAAAAGGCCAGCATACGTTACAGATAAAGTATTAAAAACATTTATAAAAACTGCTCTTGAAGAAGACATTCAGGATGGAGATCACTCTACGCTTTCTACCATTCCGGAGGACCTTGAGCAAAGTGCCAAACTTTTGGTAAAGCAGGACTGTATTCTTGCGGGTGTAGAGCTTGCTGAGATTATTTTCAAAACTTTTGATAAAAACTTAAAGATAGAAAGATTTCTAAAAGACGGTGACCTGGCAAAAGTGGGAGATATTGCTCTTATCGTAACCGGAAGCGCGAGATCTATTCTTTCTACGGAAAGACTTGTTCTCAACTGTATGCAGAGAATGAGTGGGATTGCTACTCTTACGCACGACTGGGATTCAAGACTGGTGGGTACAAAAACCAAACTTTTAGATACAAGAAAAACGACCCCCAACTTCAGGGTATGTGAAAAATGGGCGGTAGCCATAGGCGGTGGCACCAACCACAGATATGGTCTTTATGATATGATTATGCTGAAGGATAACCATATTGACTACAACGGAAGCATTACCAACGCGGTGAAAATGGCAAAGGACTATGTTAAGAAGAACAAAAAAAAGTTAAAAATAGAAGTAGAAACCAGAAATCTGGAGGAAGTTCAGGAGGCCATCAACGCCAAAGTGGACAGAATCATGCTGGATAATATGGATGTAAAAACGATGAAGCAGGCTGTAGAGATGATCAACGGTGCATGTGAATCTGAAGCTTCAGGAGGAATTACCCGAGATATGCTCAAAGAAATTGCATCTACAGGAGTTACATATATCTCTGTAGGAGCCCTTACACACTCGGCTGAGAATATCGATTTGAGTCTCAAAGCAGTGAAATAGCATTATATTTTTAATAAAAACACCCCCACTTTGTTAAAAACTCAATAACATGACTTTTTTCATACAAAAATTCATTTTTTCACCATTTTACTGACAATCAAAAGATTAACGTTATTAAGACTGATTAAAAATTAACATTGAGTTAATAATAGTTAAAATATATTTTGCGAATTTTGCAGAAAATTAAATCTAATTATTACTAACGATTATGAAATTAATCAACAAAACGATGCTAACTGCAGTAATTACTTTATCTACAGCTAGTATCTATTATGCTCAACAAACTCAAGACACGGTTAAAACCAAGTCTAAAGACATTGAAGAGGTAATCCTAAGAGGTGTAACCGATATCGCTAAAGATAGAAAGACACCAGTGGCAGTCTCTACAATCAAAGCAGCTCAAATTCTTGAAAGACAAGGAAACCAGGAGCTTGTTGAACTATTGAACACAACTCCTTCTGTTTATGCAACAAAAGGTGGAGGTGGTTTTGGAGACTCCCAGCTTACCATGCGTGGTTTCGAATCCAGAAACATTGCAGTAATGGTAAACGGTATGCCTGTTAATGACATGGAAGGAGGTACTGTATACATGTCTAACTGGACTGGTTTATCAGATGTAACAAGTACTATGCAGGTACAAAGAGGACTTGGTTCTTCTAAGTTAGCCATTGCTTCCGTAGGAGGTACAATGAACTTCCTTACCCGAGCTGCTGATATGAAGCAAGGTGGAGCAGTAAGATTAGGTATCGGTAATAACGATTTCTTGAAAACCTCTTTTGCTTACAATACTGGTAAATCTGCTAATGGATGGGCCGCTTCATTCTTAATGGCAAGACAAGCAGGAGCTACTTATGTACAAAATACAGACTACGAATCATATACTTATTTCTTCGCATTAGGTTACCAGCCAAACAAGAAGCATAACTTACAGTTTATGATGACTTCTTCTCCACAATGGCACGATCAGAGATCTTATGCTCCAACAGTGGGTAACTATATCAAATACAATCCGGATCACGATGGTACTCCATACAGACCATACAACTCTGATTACGGATACTATACATCTCCAGACGGAAGAAGAACCAACATAGCGAATGCTATGAACTACTATTCTAAGCCTGTAATGATGTTGAACTGGGATTGGACAATCAGTGACAAATCTACTTTAAGTACAGTTGCTTATATGTCTAACGGACGTGGTGGTGGAGCCAGAAACCTTGGTAAACTAGGAACTAAAGGAATGGCTGACTTCTATGACGCAGAAGGTCATTACGATTATAATGGAATCTTTGCAGCAAACGCAGCTGTAACTCCTACTTTAGGGGTAGCAGGAAACACTTTGGTACGTACTTCAAGTGTAAACTCACACAACTGGTACGGAATCTTGATGAACTTCCAGCACAAAATCAATGACAACTGGAATTTCTCCATAGGTACTGATGACAGATACTACTATGGATACCACTATCAGGTACTTTCTGATTTATATGGAGCTTCTGGTTACACAGATGGATCCAATAAAAATCTTCCAACAAATAATATCGTTCGTAACACTTATGATTATCAAAAGCTGAACTGGAATCCTTTCGGTGGTTCAAATGCACCAATGGAGGACAGAGTTTCATTCAGTAATGATGGTGAGGTACTTTGGTACAGTGGTTTCGGACAAGTAGAATATTCTACTGAGAAATTAACTGCTTATGTACAGGGATCCGTATCCAACCAGGCATATCAGAGAATTGATGACTTTGTAAAACCAGGATCAACTCAACAAGGTCAAACTGTTGACAGAAAAACAGGATTTAAAAACCTATTTGGATTCAATATTAAAGGGGGAGCTAACTATAACATCAACAGCAACCATAACGTATTTGCTAATGTTGGATACTATAGCAAGCAGCCTTTGATGAACTCCGTATATCCAAGTAACCAACAGGTTGTAAATCCTAACTTAACAAATGAGAAAATCTTCTCTGTAGAATTAGGGTATGGATTCAAAACATCTAACTTCAACGCGAAAGTTAACTTATACAGAACTGAGTGGAAAGACAGATGGTACAGAAGAGGAAGTGTAATTTTCGACAACAACGTAAGAGGTTACTCAGAGATCAGTGGAATTACTCAACTTCACCAGGGAGTAGAAGCTGAAGCAACTTACAGATTAAACAAATTCTTAGAATTACAAGGGATGTTCTCTTGGGGTGATTACCAATACAAAGGAAATGCATCAGGGTCTAACTTCCAGGATGACAATACTCCAATTGCAACAAACGGATCTAACACATCTACCCTTTATTTAGATAAAGTAAAAGTAGGAGGTACTAACAACAGTATTCCGCAAATGACATCATCATTAGGATTTACAGTGACTCCTGTTACAGATTTAAGAGTATATGGTAACTGGCAATATGTTGGAAAAATCTATTCTGCAATGAATATGACTGACTTCATGACGCCAGGTAACGAAGCTTTAAAATTACCAGATTTCAACCTATTCAACATTGGTGCATCTTATAAACTTAAGCTTAAAAACCCAAATCAGTATTTCACGCTTGGAGTTAACGTAAACAACCTGTTTGATACTACTTACATCCAGGATGGTGTAACGAATATCAAAGCAACTGATAAAATTAAAGACGCTAAAGATCCGGATAACGGTAAAACTTACCTGGAAGCAGGAAGAACTTACAAAGGTATCGCTGACGGAAACAGAGTATTCTTCGGATTCGGAAGAACTTGGTCTACAACCTTATCATTCAACTTCTAATACTATCATAATATTAGATATTCTCAATATGAATCCCGGCTTTGAGCCGGGATTTTTGTTATCTTTGTGTACAAAAAAATAGGATTATGGATTTTTACAACATTTTGCTGCATGCCCACAAAGGATTCGGGTATCTTGAACTTCTTTTGGTTGCATTATTTATCATTGCACTTTTGGCTACCATGTTTGGTTTCAGTGGAAAAGTGAATAAGTTTTTAAAGAAAACAACTTTATTCACAATGATCTTTTTCCACGTTCAGTTCTTATTAGGAATTATCATGCTGGTAACAACTTTTTCTAAAGGATTAAACATGGGGGAAGTAATGAAAAACGCAGCATTAAGATTTCAATATGTTGAACATCCATTTTCTATGCTGATCGCAGCGGTATTAATGACCATCGTCAACAAAAAAGTAAAATCAAACGATACCATTTCCCTTGGAATTACCATTATGGGATTGATCGCGGTAGGTCTATTTGCTTTTGCTTTCCCTTGGACAAGAGTCTTCGGGGCATAAAAACAGAAAAAAGAAATTATACATTATGCGTTATAATTTATAAATAGTTTAATCTTAAAATTTTTAATTAAATCAATGAAAGTAGCTGTAGTAGGTTCAACAGGAATGGTTGGACAAGTTATGCTGAAAGTTTTGGAGGAGAGAAACTTCCCTGTAACAGAATTAATTCCGGTAGCATCCGAAAAATCTGTAGGCAAGAAGGTGAAGTATAAACAGAAGGAATTTACGATTGTAAGCATGAAGGACGCTATAGCTGCCAAACCGGATATTGCGATCTTCTCTGCCGGAGGTTCTACTTCTCTTGAGTTTGCTCCATTATTTGCAGAAGCAGGAGTAACAGTAATCGACAATTCTTCTGCATGGAGAATGGATCCTGATAAAAAACTGGTAGTTCCGGAAATCAATGCTGATGTATTGACTAAAGAAGACAAGATCATTGCAAACCCGAATTGTTCTACCATTCAGTTGGTAATGGTTCTGGGACCTTTGAACAAAAAATATGATTTAAAAAGAGTAATTGTTTCTACTTACCAATCTGTAACAGGAACAGGTAAGGCTGCCGTTGACCAATTAAATGGAGAAATCAGCGGTGATGATTCTGCTGCTAAAGTATATCCTTACCAGATCTTCAAAAATGCATTGCCACACTGTGATGTATTTGCTGATGATGACTACACAAAAGAAGAGATCAAACTGATGAAGGAGCCTAAGAAAATTTTAGGAGACGATACCTTCAACTTAACAGCAACTGCTGTAAGGGTTCCGGTACAGGGAGGTCACTCTGAAAGTGTAAACATTGAATTTGAAAATGAATTCGAGCTGGATGAAGTAAGAAAAATCTTATCTGAAACTCCGGGAGTAGTCGTAATGGATGATGTGAAAAACAACCACTACCCTATGCCTCTGTATTCCGAAGGGAAAGATGAAGTTTTTGTAGGAAGAATCAGACGGGATCTGTCACAGCCCAAAACGCTCAACCTCTGGATCGTAGCAGACAACCTGAGGAAAGGAGCAGCAACCAACGCTGTACAAATCGCAGAATACCTTGTAGCAAACAACTTAGTATAAACTAACAAAATAAAAAAGAGTCTCAGAATTGAGATTCTTTTTTTTATCAAACTCAAATATGAATACCCGGAAAAACGCCCACAAAGATAAAATAGGATTCCAAAAGATCATCGCCATCTTTGGAGTCATTCTATTCATCGGAAAGATTATTGCCTGGAAACTTACCAATTCCGATGCTGTATTCTCCGATGCTATGGAAAGTATTGTGAATGTCATCAGTGCATTCATGGGACTTTATTCCCTGCATCTTGCAGCCAAACCTAAAGATGAAGACCATCCTTACGGTCATGGGAAAGTGGAATTTGTTACTTCGGGGATTGAAGGAGCCCTGATCGCTATTGCAGGGGTAATGATTATCTATGAGGGAATTCACAGTCTTATTGTGGGGAAAACCTTAAGTAAGATTGATCTCGGAATATGGATCATCGCAGCTACGGCGGTCGTTAATTATCTTCTCGGGTATATTTCTATCAGAAAGGGCGAAAGAGAGAATTCTCTGGTCCTTATCTCATCCGGAAAACATCTGCAATCCGACACCATCACCACTCTTGGTGTAGTAGCCAGTTTAGTGGTCGTTTATTTTACTAAAATCTATTGGCTGGATTCTGTGGTTGCCTTGATTTTCGGGCTTTATATCATCTTTGTAGGCTATAAGATCATCCGTAAATCATTAAGCGGTATTATGGATGAGCAGGACCCTGAAATACTCAATCAGGTCATCAGGATTCTGGAAGAAAACAGACATACAGAATGGATCGATGTACACAATATGAAAATACAGCAGTTCGGTGCCAACCTTCATATTGATGCCCATATCACCCTTCCCTGGTATTATGACCTCCGTGACGCCCATGGTGAGATGGAAAAAGTAATCCTTCTTCTTGCCAAAAACATCAAGAGAAATATAGAATTCAATTTCCACATGGATGACTGCAAACCTATTTCATGCCCGGTTTGCCAGATCAAAAACTGCCCGGTCCGGGAAAAAGATTTCGTTAAACGTGTAGAATGGACTCCTGAGAATGTTACGAGTGTAGATAAACATACAGCTGAATAACAAAGAAAGTAATTGTAATCAGGAATAATTTTTCAAAATTCGGATTTCAAGAACTTAAAACAAAAGCTTTACAGATTTTCTCTAAGGCTTTTGTTTTTTATTTTAAGATTAGTGCTTTATCAAGTTCTATAAGATTATTTCCAGAGTTTTTCATCTTGGCTTGAAATTTCTTTACTATAACCGCAGGGCTCAAAATAGAAACATTTCCTTTATCATCTCCCACTACATACTTCATTCCACTGCTTTTCATTTCATAAAAAGGATCATTATAATAATTTTCCATCATCTTTTGAAAATCAGCCCAACTGATCTGCTTTCCTTTTTGGGGAACAAAAAAATCACTATTTTTCACATTTTTAAGCTGTATCAGATTAAAATCATAATCTAAATCCGAATCTGATATTTTAACGATTAAACCTGGTAGGCCATTAAAAATATAAGGTCCTTCCTGTAAATTTATTGATTCTGTGAACCATGCTACCCAACGTCTTCCTCCGTAATCTAATTCTGCTTTTTGGCAGTAAAGATCCCCAATTTTCTGCTTTTCGTCAACAATTTTCCAGTTCAGCTTATCTATAGCTATGAAAAATCGGGTTTTCATCGTGGGAGTAATCATCACTTTTTGAATATCTCCTGTTTCTAAATTTTTTTTAGCAAATAATTCTGTAATGAAATATACATTTCTCCCTAATCCTAAATTCGTTTTTGTTATTAATGAGTCTGATCTCCTCTCCAGTTCTGATCTGAAAATAGACTGTTTTCCATAAATATCCAGATAAAATTTATTGACCGTTGTACTATCCTTATGATGATCTGGCTTAAATTTCAATTCATATAAACAAGTTATATTCTGGCTGTAAAACAAATTGATCATCAATATAAATACAATGATTCCTTTTCCCATGTATGTAGAATTTTAATAATTTTTAATTCAGAATTCCTCCCAGAACTTATCACAAACCTATGAATTAAACACTAAAGCACAAACGCTTCAAACCATTTAAAACCAAACCATTAAACACAAAAACAAATTCCGATAAAAAAATTATATAATACAAGTTTCTTAATGTAGAATATCCAGTATTTTTTATTGAAAACTGTTTTTTTGAGAAATCTTTTTCCTGTAATAAAACATAGGAACAATCAGCAAAATGATCAGCGGCTGAATCACAAACCGCCTCATATAAAAGGAAAAGAGGTATCCTATCTCAAATTTATTGTGAATACAGTATAAATAGATCGGAAACGCAATGGCAAAAACAATAACCATCATCACAGCTCCCTGGATCGTCCATTCTTTACTCTTAAATAAGCCGTATATGATCAGGCAGGAGCACAAAAGATTCAAGACAAACCTAAACAGATACCCTCCCATCAGCTTTCCCCACTCAAAAGGCGGAAAAGCAATATTCTGATTCGCTTCGTGGAAATAATTCAGAAAAGGATCATAGAAAAGCGTATCTTCAAAGATCCTGACACTTACCAGACCACAAATTCCTGCGATCACCAATAACCCATTAAGAATTTTCATGTTGTAAAGCAAAAAATTTAATCCAGATCATCCAAAGCAAAACCACGCTTCCATAAATCACTGCAGGAAAAATATAATCATGAAATGTTTTACCATATTCCTTATAATCTGCCATCACGATATTCAGCCCTGTAATCCTCAGAAGGTTCATGATGTAAAGTAAAACAAGCCCGGCTAGTACAAAAAGGAATGTTTTTGGCCCTTTGTAGAAAGCGAAAACAAAAGATACAAACAGGATCATCACAGAAATGGCATTACACCCTTCCACCATTCTTGTTACATAATTGTTTTTCACATAGAACCATACCTGTCCGTTCTTTACATCATTATAAAGTTTCGTTGGGTAGCCTATGCTATTTTGCAGGGAACTCACTTGATTGGCAATCCATCTTGAAAAAGGATCTAATCCCAGATCTTTCCCATTATTAAGATAAAACTGGTAAATCAGCAACAGCACCAGATAGATGATGATGAAACGAAGCAAAATTCCTAAAACAGGCTTAAAATCCTTAAACATAGTACAAAGATAAAAATTAGCCGTAAACTACACTGATTTTGAGTGAAGAAAGCTTCATTTTAAATCACAAATAAGTGTAGTAATCCATTTAAAGAATGTTTCCTGTTGATTAACTGATTTTCCATCCCAAAAAACAGAAAGAGAATCTCTTTAGAATCGATTAAAACAGTTCATCCTTCCGCTTCTGTTCTGCATTTCCAAACAATAAAACGGTCCTGTTTCCAACTCATGTTAAATTAGTATATTTGTTTCCATATTATGACTTCTGAAAACGCAAAACGATTTTTTGAAAACCATTTAGGTAAGGAATCGACCGAATTCATCACATTGGCTCAAAGCGGCTCTGCGAGGGTAAATTTCCTTGCCTCTGCCGGTTCTGAAAAATACATTATCACTTACAATGAAAATATTCCCGAGAATGAAAGTTTTCTTTACTATTCCGGACTGTTTTCTGATCTCAACCTGAATACCCCTCACATACTGGCTGTTTCTGATGACAGAAAGATGTATGTACAGGAATTTTTGGGGGCTCATACTCTTTCAGAGGTTATTGCTGAAGAAAAAGGCTCTCAGAAGGTAAGACTGCTGGTAAAACAAACTTTAGAGAAACTTTTCCAGCTCCAGACGAAGACTCTGGGGAAAATAGATTTTTCCAGAACATTTGAATATGAAGCTTATGATGAACTTCCGGTGATTCATGATCTTTATTATTTTAAAAATTTCGTTGCCGATGTTTTGGAACTTGAATACAACAAATCTACCTTACTGAAAGAATTCAAACGGATTGCAACCTTTGTTGAAGGGCTGGAACCTAAGGGAATGATGATCCGGGATTTCCAGGCAAGAAACATTATGGTGAATGAAAAAAATGAAGTTTCATTTATCGATTATCAGTCAGCGATGGAAGGACCTTTGATGTATGATGTCATTTCTTTTCTTTTCCAGGCTAAGGCCAACTTTCCTGAAGATTTTAAAAATGAGATGCTCGACTACTATATCCAATTGTCTGATGATCAGGAAACCAGGAATAAACTAAAAGATTCGGTAAAGCCAATTCAGATGATGAGATTCCTTCAGGTACTGGGAGCCTATGGCTTCAGAGGGCTGATCCAGAGAAAACAGCACTTCCTGGCAAGTCTTGAAAAAGGAATTCAGAATATCACAGATTTTGCAGCTTCATGGGAGCAGATGAAAGACTATCCGGAGCTGAATAAAGTGATCAGGCAGCTGACTTTAGAACAGACAAAAATAAAAATTGAAGAAATAGTAAATTCAAACCGTTAAGATTCTTTAAGCTGTTAAAAAAATTACAATACCTTATAGTAAAAAATAAAAAAAGAAGAAAATGCTACACATCGACATACACAGTTTTTCGTACAAGAAAGGAGGAATACCCAAAGACCCATCAGGAAACGGCGGAGGTTTTGCCTTTGACTGCAGAGGAATTTTAAATCCCGGAAGAATTGAAGAATATAAAAGCCAGACCGGAAATGACATTGGCGTTCAGGAATACCTTGAAACGAAAACGGAAATGCCTACATTTCTTGAATTGATAAAGTCTCTGGTATCCATCAATATTGAGGATTATCTGGCAAGAGGATTCGAACATCTGCAGATCAATTTCGGATGTACGGGCGGCCAGCACAGATCGGTATATTCTGCAATAAAAATCGCTGAATTCATCAAAGAAAAATATCCGGAAGGAACGGAAGTAAGCATCCATCACGATGAACAACCCCAACTCAACATCGATAATCAGTAATGAGTGGTAAGTAATTTCTTATCCTTATTATATCACTCATTATTTATCATCTCTTATTTATCACCATATGAAGGCTCTAATTTTCGCAGCAGGAAAAGGCACCAGGCTTAAACCGTTTACAGATCATCATCCAAAAGCTCTGGCAAAAGTAAATGATGTTCCCCTTTTGGAAAGAAATATCAATTATCTGAAAGGCTTCGGAATAAAAGATTTTGTCATCAACATCCATCATTTTGGGGATCAGATCGTTGATTTTCTCAATAAAAATGATAATTTCGGATGTAAGATCGAGATCTCTGATGAAACCAATGAATTGCTGGAAACCGGCGGCGGCTTGATTTTTGCAAGAAAGTTTCTTGATCACGGAGAAGATTTTCTGATCATGAATGCTGATATTTTAACCAATATAAATATCAATGCTTTAGTAGAATATCATAAAAAGATAAAAGATTTTGCTACTTTAGCAGTTTCAGACAGAGAAAGTTCAAGAAAACTTCTTTTCAATGATGATAGTGTTTTGAGGGGCTGGCTGAATGTACAGACGGGAGAACAGCGACTGGCTGAGTTCAACAAGGGGTTTAAAGCTCTTGCATTCAGCGGTGTTCATTGTATCAATCCTGTGATCTTCGAAAAAATAAAAAGAACAGGCAAATTTTCTATTATGGAAGAGTATCTGGCTCTGATGCAAACCGAGCATATTCACGGCTTTTTACATCAGGATATTCTTATAGATGTAGGGCGACCGGAATCTGTAATAGAAGCCGAAAAATATTTTAAATAATTTTTGCAATGGAAATTGATGGAACTAGGGATGAAAGTTTAGTAAATCCGGAACTTGACATTAACGAAACAAAACTGCACAACAGTTTCAGACAAAAAACATGGGATGAAACAATCACAAAAGACAGCTGGATGGTCTTCAAGGTCATGGCTGAATTTGTAGATGGCTACGAAAAACTGGCTAAGATCGGCCCATGTGTATCTATATTTGGCTCGGCACGGCTGAAACCGGAGAACAAGTACTACGAAATGGCAGTGGAAATTGCTGAAAAGATCACCAAACTGGGCTTCGGAATCATTACCGGAGGCGGTCCCGGGATCATGGAAGCCGGAAATAAAGGAGCGTTCAATGCCAAAGGAAAATCTATAGGCCTTAACATCGACCTTCCTTTTGAACAGCATTTCAATCCTTACATCAACAAGTCCTACTCTATGAATTTCGATTACTTTTTCGTGAGAAAAGTAATGTTTGTAAAATATTCTCAGGGATTTGTAGTAATGCCCGGAGGTTTCGGAACGCTGGATGAGCTTACTGAAGCATTGACCCTTATTCAAACCAATAAAATCGGTAAATTTCCGATTGTATTAGTAGGAAGCGAATTTTGGGGAGGATTGCTGGATTGGTTTAAAGCAACCTTACTGAAAGAAGGAATGATTGCAGAAGACGACCTTGATCTTTATCGTGTGGTAGATACAGCTGATGAGGCTGTGGCTCATATTAAAGCTTTTTATGATAAGTATTCTGTGAATGTAAATTTCTAATTGGCATATTATTTGTGAACTATAACTAGCAAGCATGATTGTAAATCTATTAATTAAGATGAAAAAACTTTTATATATATCAGGAATTTTAACACTTTTTGTGTTAATGAGTTTTATGTATGTAGACTTTTTCTCTTCAATGACCAAAGTAGAGTATATTGATGGAAGCAAGACATTGAAGTTTACTACAAAAATGAATACAGCCCATATCTCTGATGCTATAAAGATCAACCCGAATACAGCCGGATTTGAAGCAGAAGTAAAAAAATATGTGAACAATAATTTTGATGTATTTGTAAATGGGGCTCCCAAGACGATTACTTTCACAGGAAGCCAGGTCAGCGGAGAAACTGTATGGGTGTATTTTGAAACCGGAGGCATTACGGACATCAACACCTTAAAGATTAAAAATACGATCCTTTTAAGCGCTTTTCCTAAGCAGATCAATCTGGTGAGTATCGGATACAAAGGCAACCAGAAAATGATGAATTTTCAACGGGGAAAAGAAGTGAACGAGGTATCTTTTTAACAAAGAATAATTTTAAAAATAATAAAACCACTGCTGATGCGGTGGTTTTTGTTTTTATGGATCTATTGGAAACCCAGTACAGCCGTTCTCACAGCATATTCAATATCGCTTTTATCATACTGGAAAGGCATTTTCTCTAGCGACCAACCATCACGATAACCTCCCTGGGTATATTCAATATGATATTTCGACAATGAGTCCGTCACATCAAACTTATCCAGTAGAATATATCCGTTTCTAATATTGGTGGAATCATAAGCGACAAGGTATTTTCTTCCAAAAACAAATTCGCCGTCTATATGCCCTTCTTTAAATCCGTTTTCATATAGAAATCTGTAATCATACCCATTTCTGACTCCTCTATTGCCATAAAAATCAGATATAATTTTGACTACCGTATACTTGGTATTTTTAAGCATTTTTTCATTCGGCTCATTCCTGTTGTCATATCCCTTATAGACCATTGCCACAACAAGCCCGATAAGACCCATGATTAACAGATAATGTTCTTCTTTAAGATTTTTCATAGTTATTTCGAAAGATATATATTTTTTCCTGGCTGAACAATGATTATTTACAACAAAAAAGTTGGCCCATATGAGCCAACTTTTTTGTTATAGTGAAATTAACAATATCTGTTTAAGGATTACTCAATTTTGATGTTGTCAATCTGAAGATCGTAAGTACCTCCACTACCTGTTTTGATAGCAAACATATCTTTTCCAGCTGTAACGTTTACATCAGGAAGACCTGTAAGAGTAAGCTCAACCAGTCTCCATTGTCCGTTCGTGTTGATAGATCCTGTATATGAGTTAGCAGACTCTACTCCTAAAGTAGCACCTGTAGAGAATGTTCCTAAATTGAATACATAGAAACCTCCTCCAGCTTTATACACGTTGAAAGAAAGAGTTTTTCCTGTTGCAGTACCTTTGATACGCATTGTGATTCTCTTCGGAGTAGCTGGAATTCCTGTAGCTGCACTTGATGTAAATACATAATCATTACCTGCTGGTATTCCTTTAATCTGAAGAGAGTTTGAATTGTTATATCCCAGACCAACTCCTTGCGTTGCATAAGGCTTAAGTCCGAAACTGTTTACACTTGATAAGAAAGATGCCCAATCTTCAAAATCAGATCCTGCGAAAAGGTTTACTGCAGAAGCAGAAGGAGCTTCCGGCTCACCTGGGTTGAATCTTGGATTAGGGAAGTTCAGGTCATAAAGATCTCTGATATAAGCCTGCTCTGTAAACGTTGGAGTCGTTGGGTTACTTGGGCTCGTATAACGGCTCAAAATAAGTACAATATCACCACTCTTCTCATATTTAGGAGCGATCGGAGACTTAGCAAATGTTGCAAAGTTACTGAAACGAAGGTCTAATCTTGCTGCTTTTTTATCTACGATATAACGGTCACCTGTACCATTATCATCAGCAAAGTTTTTCGTTAACTCAGCATCTTCAAACTGAACATTTTTAATTTTTACAAGTTGGTTGATGTGAGCACCATCTTTAAGAGCGTCTGCAACTGAGTTGAATTCTAATGGCTTCATAACAGCAACAATCGGCTTCTGCCCGTCACAAACTCTTGCTACATAATCAGAAACTTTATTTTGGCTGATTCTACCAATTACATAGTTCGGGTCATAAGATCCTACTTTAATATTTCCATTGGAAGCCTGAACAATAAGCCCTTTAAGGTTTATTCTTAGTAAAGCTCCTGTTGGGAAAGATAAATACTGGCTTCCAGCATCAATATCCAATTCGATACCCTGTGTAGGGTTTTCAGGCTTATCCTGAAGGAACATGATCTTATAGATGTTTCCTGATTCATCACTTGAAGACACATAAGCTTCAACGATGTAATCTTCTGTAATAATATCAGCTGCAGTAGGCTTAGCTTTAGCGATCGTTGCAAGGTCTGATAATTTATGGTTTGCAGCAGCAAATCTGTTGGTACATTTGATTTCCGGAACATCGTAATCATCCGTCTTTACACAAGACGAAAATGTCAGCATGGACAGGGCTGTGAATATAGCCGCTTTAAAATATATATTTTTCATTGTTTTCAATTTTTAAATTTATTTATTAGAATCTGAACTGAAGGTTAACAAAATAAGATCTTCCCTGGTTATACCAGTATTTAGGAGCAAATACCATATTACCGCTGTCATAATCTTTTGTGTAATCATTATAATTAACGTTTCTGGTCTGCTCGAATCCTCCTGTGATATAGTTTCTGTTGTTAAGAAGGTTATTCACAGAACCTGATACCAATACATAGTACTTACCGATCATCCAAGATTTTCCAGCATTTACATTCAGGAAGAATGCACTAGGAAGTTTTGTAGGGGTAAGAACTCTTGCCAATTCTTCTGGTGATACTCCGTCATAAGGAACTCCAGGTGTAGTTGGGTTGGTATAGAATCTAGCTGTTCTGGTTACCGGAGACGGATCTAAGAATGAGTGTCCGAAATAGTTCCAGGTTGCTCCCAACCACCAGTATTTAGGGCTGCTGTATCGAAGACCTAAAGTATATGCTTCCTGAGGAGTACCTCCCTGTCTGTAGTTTTTCAGAGTAGCCTCACCCATGTTGGTGTAAGATCTTGATACGATATTTCCGTTACCGTCAAGTTCTCTGAAGGTTCCAACAGCATCAGATGCGAAATAAACCGTAGGGTTGTTGGTATAAGTATATTGACCTACACTTAATAATCCACTAGCCGTCAACGTAGGAGTCAGTTTTACCTGAGCACCAAGTTCCACACCCATATTTCTCTTGTTGGCACCAGCCAATACCTGAGTAATGAAAGCACCGTCCTGAACAGGAGCCTGGCCACCGTTTTCGTCAAGAGTTGTCAATTTCACACCTTGTGCAAAATATCTCTGTACGCTGGTTTCGTTTTGAGTATTTACAAGGTATCCCGTCAATCTAAGTTTAATGATTGGCGTTGAGATTACATAACTCAAATCATTAGCATCAATCACTACATTCTTGATTCCCGGAGTGGTAACACCACTTACTCTTGTGTTGAAATAAATATCATTCAGGAATGGAGACTGTGAGAAGTATGCCCCGTTATAAACAAGGAAGTTTCTACCGTTGATTCTATAAGTAACCTGACCTTTAACCCCAACATTCCAGAAGTTTTTGTCTTCACCTTTTCCGTAAGATGACTCATACAGATAGTGTTGGAACTTACCTTCTCTATTGTTGTTTGTATATCCGAATAATCCGGAAACAAAAACATCAAATTTACCTGTAGAGAATTTGAACGCAGGATTTACTTTGAACTCCTGTCTTCTGAAAATATAATCATATCCGATTTTATCTCCTTTTCTTTTCGCTACATCAGCATCGCTTTCTCTGGTATTGAATTTACCCCAAGTGTTTCCACCAGTCAGATTATTGGCAAAAGGGTCCATGTTCAGAGCAAAATCAGCTCCTAACAGGTCATTTACCTCTCTGTACTGCTCAGATCTGTAGTTCTGGTAAGATAAATTTAAAATAAAACGCGAAGTATCGCTGAAGTTATAAGTATAATGTGTTGCTACATTCAATACTTTATCATCTTTTACATCATCCACAAGGAAGTAAGCTGCTCTTTTTCCACCGAATTCCGGTCTGTAAAGGTTTTCACTTCTGTTGGCTGTATAAAGATTATCCCAGTTAATCTGAGTGTGAGCCTGGTCATTATTAGTCCACCAATTCGTAAGTAGGTCTAAATCTCCCTGTGTATTAGGATTATTTTTGAACCAGCTTGGCAGGTTACGGTAATAAGTAGGTGACGGGTTAGGCGCTCTGTACCAATCTAACCTTGAGCTGTATTCTTTACCGAACTGGTAAGAAACAGAGGTCCACAATTGAGAGTTTTTATTGATTTTCCAGAAGTCCTGTAATTGGAACATTGGCTGGAATCCTCTTTTTACCCTTTCATTTCTCTTATCTCCGTTTTGCCATCCCCAGTATGAGTTGTAATGAACACCTCTGAAGTCATATACTTCCTGAGTGCTCGGGCTGGAAGAACTTCTTGCATATTTAGACCCAATAGCATTGAATGTCATTGTGTGTCTGTCACTGAATTTCTTCTCAATTCCAAGGTATCCGCTGTATGCATCGTATGCCGTACCATCCTGGATTCCTTCCTGAGCCCATCTTCTGGCGATCATCCCTGTAAATGCCCATCCGTTCTTATTCATTCCGGAAGAGAATCTGTAAGATAATCTGTTGGTATAATTTCTGTTGGTAAGAGAGTAAGTCAACTGACTTCCTTTTCTATACTCACTGGCTTTCGTATTTTTATAAAATACACCAGTAGCTCCCCCGAAAGCATATTCGGAAGGGGCATGATTAGTAGCGATTTCCGGGTAACGGGTAATTTCGTTCAAACCGCCCCATGTGCTGAAGTCTACGTCTCCATTGTCTGCACCGGCCATAGAAACCCCGTTGATCATGTTCTCACCGGTTCTGCTGTCAATTCCTCTTGGACGGAACCAGTATGGTCCTAAATCAAAACTGGCAATTCTGTTGAAGACATCCTGTGAAGACTGAAGCAATCCTACTGTAGCAGTCTGCTGTGCACCTCCACTATCGCTTTCGCCGGAATCTTCAACGATAGCTAAACCCTGATCTGCACCATTCAATGCAGAATAAAGAGTGATTACTCCAAGATCTTTTCTTTTCTCATTAGTAGTTACATCAAATTCAAAAATTTTAGTTTCAAAATTTGATTTTGTAACCATAATCTGATAATGTCCCGGCATCAAATCAGCAAACTGGAAGTAACCGATTTTGTCCGCCTTTACATCATTTCCTGCTCCTTTTAAATCCACATTTGCCTGCTCAACAGGTTTCCCGTCCGCATCCTTAAGATACGCAAACACAGTTGTCTGCGCAAAATAATAGGACGCAGGCAGCAAAGTGAATAAAGAGATTAATGATAGTTTTTTAATCATGAGTATATTTATTTTTTTAAATACTTTTCTTGTTAATTCTCAACAGTTTAAAAGTTGGGGGCACAAATTTAGTCAAATTTTGTAATTAACAACTTTTTTAACATTATTTTTTCTTAACATTGCAAACTTTTAAGAATCATTATATAAAAAATGTTCAGATTACTGTATATAAATTTACAAATATTTAAAATGCAGTGAATTAAAATAAAAGTAAATTTGCAGATTAAATAATATTAATAATAACTCTAAAGAGGATGAAGAGATTTTCGAGTCTGTTTGCCATCATTTTATCGATCATGGCATTCTCACAACAACAGGGAAAACTGAGAAAAGTAGCTACAGTAGGTTTTTTGAATGTAGAAAACCTTTGGGATACGATTCGTTCAGCAGATTATATTGATGGGACCAAGGATATTAAGAATCCTGCTTTCCACAGAAGCATTCCTATTGATTCTATCAAATTTCTGGAAGCTGAAAAATATGACGGACCATGGAGTGATGGTGCTTTAATCGGTAAAAAAGTAGTAAGAGAACAAAGCGGCTCTGAAGAATTTACACCAAAGAGTGCAAAAAACTATGGTACCAAAATCTATAAGGCTAAACTGGCTAATGAAGCAAAAGTAATTTCCGAAATGGGAGCACAGTATACGAAGACAGCTCCTGCAGTAGTAGGTTTGATAGAAGTGGAAAACAGACAGGTTATTCAGGATCTTATCAATGAACCAGCTTTAAAGAAATACGATTACGGAATCATCCATTATAACTCTTATGATTACAGAGGAATTGATGTGGCACTGATCTATCAGAAAAGAAGATTTACCCCTACCAATTCATTGAAAAAAGAACTGAAGATCTACGGTGACAACGGAAGAAGAGAATATACGAGAGATATCCTTGTAGTAACAGGATTTTTAGATAATGAAAAAGTGGCGTTCTTTATGAACCACTGGCCTTCAAGAAGAGGAGGTGAAGCTATTTCTTTACCTAAAAGAAATGCAGCAGCAGCATTATTGAAGCAACAAATGGACAGCGTAAGAGCAGCAGATCCTACCACAAAACTTTTTGCAATGGGTGACTTCAACGACGATCCTATCAGCCCAAGTTTAAAAAACCACCTGAAAGCTCAGGCTAGTCCTAAAGATTTAAGTGAAGAAACTCCTTATCTTAACCTGATGTATCCTTTATATAAGAAAGGAGTAGCTTCATTAGCTTATCAGGATGCTCCTAACTTGTTTGACCAGATCATCGTTTCCAAAAACGTAGTTTCTGATCAGGTAACAAAAGAGTATTCAATATACAAGACAGAAATTTTTGCACCGGCTTATCTGGTGAATAAAGAAGGAAATTACAAAGGATACCCTTTCAGATCCTGGAACGGAGATCAGTTCACAGGCGGCTATAGTGACCACTTTCCCGCATTTGTAGTTCTCCAGAAAGAACCATAAAAAATTTAGGCACTCATTTTGAGTGCTTTTTTTATATCAATACCCGAAATCATGAAAAATATAGTTTTAATCACATTGATTGCATGCATTCCTTTCAGTTGTTTTTCTCAGGATACAACAAAGAAAGATAAAGAGCAACAGGAAATGAAACCTTCTAAAAATGAAGACGGAGAATGGGACCTTACTGTCATAGACACTCAGTTTGATTACTTTATGAGCGCTGTTGCCAGACCTATCAGCCAGTATACAGAATCTTACCTGAAGACCAAAAATACATTTTTAGTTAACGAATGGAATAGCTATTATCGTTCAGGAAAATACCCGAGCATCATAGAATCCGGCATCGATTATGATCCGAAAGAAAACTATGGGATCAAGTTTGAGTACAAACTATACCAGGTTTTCGTGTATGTAAAATGGAAGTACAAATTAAAGATGAATGGGCTATCCGGGAGCGATGCCATCCGGTAACATCACTTGACCAAAATAAAAAAGGTTCAGAATGTTCTGAACCTTTCATTTTTATAATAGCTGAAAATTATTTGTTGAATAATTCCTCTACTTTATCCCAGTTTACTACATCGAAGAATGCAGAAACGTAGTCAGGTCTTCTGTTCTGGTAGTTCAAATAATAAGCGTGCTCCCAAACGTCTAATCCTAAAACAGGTGTTCCTTTAACGTCTGCTACAGGCATTAATGGGTTGTCCTGGTTTGGAGTGGAAGATACAGATACAGAACCGTCAGCATTTTTTACCAACCAAGCCCATCCTGAACCGAATCTTGTTTTTGCAGCATCAGAAAAATCAGCTTTGAATTTTTCAAGACCACCGTAGTTTTCGATAGCAGCTTTTACATTTCCTACAGGCTCTTTGCTTCCGCCTGGAGTCAAAATTTCCCAGAATAAAGAGTGGTTGAAGTGTCCACCACCGTTATTTCTTACTGCTGGTTTGTCAGTTCCTGTCTGGCAGATCTCTTCAATCGTTTTTCCTGCTAAATCAGTTCCTTCAATGGCTTTATTTAAATTGTCAATGTATGCCTGGTGGTGCTTCGTATAGTGGATTTCCATAGTTCTTGCATCAATAGTTGGCTCTAATGCATCATATGCATATCCTAATTTTGGTAATTCAAATGACATAATCTTTATTTTTAATGTTATACTTCAAAATTAGCCAATATTTAAGGTATTATCAAAGATTGGGGATTACTTTAATAAATCTTTAACATTGACATATTGATTTAGAATGAATTAAATTTTAAATATTTTTAATTCTGATAAAAGTAAACATAATCTTCGACATTACCTACCCATATCTTTTTCAAAGTATAGTTTATTTTCAATTTCGTAACTTACACATTATGAAGTAAATTATTTCTAAAAACACTTCATTCACTGAATGTTTAACTTTAAATATTTTTTATCATGAAAATTGGACTATTTGGATTTGGAAAAGCGGGAAAAGCCGTAGCATCGGTTATTCTTCAGCATAAGGAACATTCACTGCAGTGGATTTACAGAAGATCAAACAAATCAACAGCCAGAGATGCTGCGGATTTTTTAGGAGTGGAAAGTGATGATCCGGGTCATTTTTATTCAGAGAAAAAACTAAGTGTGGAAGAATTATTAGAAGAGCACCCTGTAGATGCCATTATTGACTTTTCATCTCAGGAAGGAATTTATACTTATGGAGAACAGGCAGCCCACAAGAAAATAAAGATTATCTCTGCTATATCACATTATTCAGACAAGGAAGTTCGTTTCCTTAATAAATTGGCTCAGAAAGCTACTGTATTTTGGTCACCTAATATTACGTTAGGAATTAATTATCTCCTGTATGCGGCTCAGTTTTTGAAAAAGATTGCTCCTTCAGTGGATATTGAAATTGTAGAGGAACATTTTAAGGATAAACAGGGAACTTCCGGAACGGCGATTCGTATTGCGGATGTTCTAGAGGTAAAAGATGAAAAAATAAATACCATCAGAGCCGGTGGGATTGTGGGAAAACATGAAGTTATTTTCGGTTTTCCGTTTCAGACGGTAAGGCTCATTCATGAATCTATATCACGGGATGCTTTTGGCAACGGCGCTTTGTTTGCGGCGGAACATCTGGCCAATAAAAAACCGGGCTTCTATAAATTTGAGGATCTGCTGCATCCTTATTTCAAAATATAGAAGCCCGGGCTATTAACAATTTAATTTATTATTTATTCATAGACATCAGGAATTCTTCGTTATTAAGAGTTCCTTTGATGTTTTTATTAACAAATTCCATAGCTTCTACAGGATTCATTTCAGAAAGGTATTTTCTGAAGATCCACATTCTCTGAGAAGTGACTTCATCCAGAAGAAGATCATCTCTACGCGTGCTTGAAGAAATCAGGTCAATAGCAGGATAAATTCTTCTGTTGGCAATCTTTCTGTCTAACTGAAGTTCCATGTTACCCGTACCTTTGAATTCCTCAAAGATAACTTCGTCCATTTTAGAACCTGTATCGATAAGTGCGGTTGCAATAATGGTAAGAGATCCGCCCCCTTCAATCTTTCTTGCAGCCCCAAAGAATCTTTTCGGCTTGTGAAGAGCATTAGCATCTACCCCACCGGAAAGAACTTTTCCTGATGCAGGGGTTACGGTGTTGTATGCTCTTGCCAGTCTCGTGATGGAGTCTAATAAGATCACAACGTCATGTCCGCACTCAACCATTCTCTGTGCTTTTGCAAGAACAAGGTTGGCTACTTTTACATGTTTTTCCGCTGCTTCATCAAATGTAGAAGCTATAACTTCTGCATTTACGCTTCTTTCCATGTCAGTAACCTCTTCCGGACGTTCATCGATAAGAAGAACCATCATATATACTTCCGGGTGATTGGCTGCAATAGAGTTGGCAATATCTTTAAGCAACATTGTCTTACCTGTTTTAGGCTGTGCAACAATCATTGCTCTCTGTCCTTTTCCGATAGGTGCGAATAAATCTACAATTCTTGTGGATACTGTAGATCCGCTTCCTGCAAGGTTGAATTTCTCTTCAGGGAAAAGTGGAGTAAGATATTCAAAAGCTACACGGTCCTTGATGAATGCAAGGTCACGTCCGTTTACTTCTGTAGGTTTTAATAATGAAAAATATTTCTCACCTTCTTTTGGAAGCCTTACAATACCTTTTACAGTATCTCCGGTTTTTAATCCATAATTTCTGATTTGTGCTGTAGATACATACACGTCATCAGGAGAAGAAATATAACTAAAGTCTGACGAACGTAAGAATCCGTAGTTATCCGGTAAGATTTCCAAAACCCCTTCAATACTTACCAATCCATCGAAATTGAATTCTTTTTTATGGTCGTTCTGCTCCTCTGTCTTTTCAGAATGTCTGTTCTGATTTTGATTTTGGTGCTGATGTTGGTTC
Organism: Chryseobacterium sp. FR048; assembly: GCF_056844665.1. Lineage (NCBI taxonomy): Bacteria > Pseudomonadati > Bacteroidota > Flavobacteriia > Flavobacteriales > Weeksellaceae > Chryseobacterium > Chryseobacterium sp. FR048. The sequence goes on from NZ_JBXDSE010000005.1 coordinate 295,194, forward strand.
TGGTTTTGGTTTTTATGTTGGTTTCCACTGTTCTGTGGATGGTTGTGTCCCTTTTGAGGTCTGTTAGCCTGAGGTTGTTGTTGAGGGTTGTTAGGCTTTTCTTCAGCCTGAGCAGGCTCTTGAGATTCTGTGTTTTTAGGAGTTTCTGTTTTCTCCTGGGTTGCTTCGGTAGTAGCAGCATTGGTAGGAACCCTTTTTCTTTTCTTTTTGGCCTGAGCTGAGGCAGAGGCTGGAGCTTCTTCTGTTACTGCAACAACTTCAGCTTTGGGTTCTTCCGGCTTTATTTCTTCAGTAACCGGTGTCTTTTCTTCTACTTTTTCCTCTACTTTTGGTTCTGCTGCTGCTTTGGTATTTGCTTTTGGCTTTGCTGCCGTTTTCTTTGGAGCAGGCTTTTTTGCCGGGGCTTTAGCAGGTTTTTCTGCTGGAGCCTCTTCAGTATTTACACTGGTGGTTTCTGTGGCGTTGAAATAATCTTTTGCAACTTTAGGGTTAGAAGCCTGAAAGTCAAGAATAGCAAAGATCTTGTCATTTTCATTGCTGTTTCTTGCAACTTTAACGCCCAAATCTTTTAAGATTTTAGTCAGTTCCGTTACGGATTTTGACCTTAACGTTTCTATGTTAAACATATTTAATGTAAAAATGTAATTAATTGTGAGTAAGAAAAGTAAGTCCGGTGACTTTGGTTTTCAAGTACATTGTATAATGCAAATCTACACTTATTTTTGAATTGTGCAAAATTTATATTATTTTTGCCAAGAATTTAATATTCAATGCTACAGAGAATACAAACTATATGGACTTTATTAGCAGTTTTAGCTGCTGTTTTCCTTTTTATAACGGGACAGGATGTTGTCATTTCCGACGCTATTCCGGTACTTAATATCGGGTGCATCGTACTTGTCATCACTGGAGCATTAAGTATTTTCAGTTTTAAAAACAGAAAAAGACAAATTTTGCTGAATACCATCAGCATCATTATAAACGCTTTGTTGATTGGTGTATTGGCGTACTGGTTACTAAACTTATCCGGAGGAATTCATTTTCCTGAGAAGGGTATTGAGCCGATTTTCCCATTGATTGCGGTCATCTGTCTGCTTATAGCAAACATTTACATCCGTAAAGATGAGAGGCTCGTGAAATCTGTAGACAGACTTCGATAGCCTTACAACGATTTTTTGAGTGAGAACAGCTTCTTTTTAGGAGCTGTTTTTTTTATCTTAAATATTAAATAAGAAAGACCATAACATGGATCAAGTGCAAAAGCTGCGGGATAATATTGTTTGTGTTTATGGAATTTAATTGACGCAAAGGTTTTTTAGCATCTTATCCCATATTCTTAAGGAAGCAAAGAATGGAATCAATTTCATTGATTCTTTCTAAGCGAATGCATATCCATTAAGCTTCTTCGGCGACAAAGTCACTCTTCTTTGCTCCCTAAAATAAAACATTCAAATGAACTTTCTTTGCGTTTTTTAAAATGTATTGTTTCATTCAACAAATAGTGTTGTTCTATAATGTTTCCCAAATTTTTGAACCTGCTCCGTACAAATGTGGCGACAGAACCGTTTAACCTCAGTCAGTTTTTCTATACATGGCTATCACAGACAATTAAAATTAATTTATGTAACTTCCTGCAACTTTTCAATGAAAGTAACGACAGATCTTATAATTTTAATAAAAGACAATGAAAAAGCTAACTTATCTTACTTTATCACTTTTCTCAATATTTACCTTTGCACAGGAAGTTTCAAAAGAAAGAGTAAAAACAGTAATTTCCACTCTTGCCTCAGACGAAATGAAAGGACGTGAGATCTGGACTCCCGAAAATGAAAATGCAGCGAACTATATCGCTTCTCTTTTCAAAGAAAATAAACTCGATTACTGTACAGGAAATTCTTATCTGATCCCTTTTGAATATAAAGGTAAAAAGGCTTACAACGTATGTGGTGTAAAAAGAGGAAAAGCGGATAAATACCTTGGATTCTCCGGCCACTTCGACCACATAGGTACCAGTGATAAAAGCGGTGACAATATTTATAATGGAGCAGATGATGATGCCAGCGGCATTACCACTCTGGTAGGAATTGCTGACTATTTTAAAAACAAAAAACCTGAGTTTTCAATGGTTTTCATGGCCTTCAACGGTGAAGAAAAAGGAATGCTGGGGTCAAAAGCAATATCAGAAGATAAAAGCCTGGATAAAATCTACAACAATATGACGGCTCTTTTCAATTTTGAAATGGTAGCCACAGAATCTCAATGGGGTAAAAATTCATTATACATGACCGGAGACGGATTCTCGGATCTGGATGAGCTCTTTAATCAGTATGCTGTAAACGGATTAAAGATCAATGCTGATCCTTACTCAAAGCAACAGCTGTTCTATCGTTCAGATAATGTAAGCTTTGTCAAGAAAAAAATCATTGCCCATTCTTTTTCAACTGTTGATATGACGAAAGCTAATCATTATCATCATGAAAATGACGACATCAACATCGTTGACGTTGACAATATGACTCAGATCATCAATAACTTTGGAAAGACTCTGGAAAAACTGAATCCGAAGAATTTTGCACCGAAATACAATGATCAGGTAAGGTTCTAATTCATCCTATTTATAAAATACCCGAAAGCTTTTTTGAGTTATTTTAATGGCCACGAATGCACTAATTTTTATTACTGCATTCGTGGCATCATTCTATTATTAAGACAGTATGCTTCAAATTTTTCTATAGCACAGATTCCTCTCATTTTTTACAATATGAATTTAAAAGCCAGAGTTTTGTAACAAATACAGAGTTTTTAAAACATATCTATTAAAGTAAAACCGGATTAAGCACGTCTTATCTTTTAATTTTACGTAATTTTGCTATCCAATTTTTTCATTGAATGAACGAGTATAAGAAAATTCTGAGGTTCGCAAGGCCCCATCAAAAATATATCTACGGAAGTTTATTTTTCAATATTTTGTATTCCGTATTTCAGATCGCATCTCTTGGGGCGATTCTTCCGGTTTTAGCAATGCTTTTTGGCACTATTGAAACCGAGAAATATGAAACTCCTCCTGTTTATTCAGGAGAGATTATTGATTTTTTTCCTTACCTAAAAGAATATTCCAATTATTATGTACAAACTTTAGTTGATCAACATGGTGCACTTACTGTACTTGCATGGCTCTGTATCATCACCGCATTTATGTTCCTGTTAAGAAATGTTTTCAGATATTTAGGAGCATTACTTTTGATCAATTACCGGGTAGGTGTTACCAAAGATCTGCGTGGTGCGATGTATAGAAAAATATTATCGTTGCCTGTTTCCTTTTTTACAGACAGCCGAAAGGGAGATATGATGTCCCGTATGTCTAATGATGTAGGAGAAGTGGAAGGAAATATTCTGGGTAGCTTAGTTGAATTAATCAATGCTCCCTTTATGCTGATCAGTACTTTGGTCTCTCTATTTATTGTAAGTCCTGAAATGACTCTTTTCTCATTATTGGTACTGCCGGTTATGGGAACAATGATTGCTTTGATCGGAAAAAGCCTGAAAAAAGACTCTCATGAAGCACAAAATGAGCTGGGGACCATTTTCTCTATTGTAGATGAAACCCTAAAATCATCCAAAGTCATTAAAATATTTAATGCTGAAAAGATCATGGATAACCGCTTCATGCGATCTATGAACAAATGGATTTCAAGCTCAATGAGTTTAGGAAGAAAAAAAGAACTGGCATCTCCAATGAGCGAATTTTTAGGATCTATTACCTTCCTTATTATTGCATGGTATGGTGGGAAACAGATTATTGTAGAACACAGTTTATCTCCTGCAGGTTTTCTGGTATTTCTGGGAATGTTCTTCCAGATCTTACCGCCGGCAAAAACTTTATCCTCCTCTATTTCTAATGTACAGAAAGGTGAAGCTTCTCTGAAAAGAGTATTGGAAATTCTGGAAGCTGATGTGAAAATCGAAGAAATAGCAGAACCTGTTTCTATTTCATCCCTTCAGAACAATATTGAATTTAAAGACATCGGATTTTATTATGATAAAGCCAATCTGATCCTTAAAAACTTCAACTTAACGATTCCAAAAGGAAAAACCGTTGCACTGGTTGGACAGAGTGGAAGCGGAAAAACAACGATTGCCAATCTTTTAGCAAGATTCTATGATGTTTCGGAAGGAGAAATCCTGATTGACGGAACCAATATTAAACATTTAAAATTAAAGGAATACCGCCAGCTTCTGGGAATGGTAACACAGGAATCCGTATTATTCAACGATTCTGTGTATAACAATATCCTGATGGGTAAACCCGATGCCACCAGAGAAGAAGTGATTGCTGCTGCTAAAATTGCTAATGCAGACGACTTTATATCCAACCTTTCTGAAGGATATGACACCAACATCGGAGATGACGGAAATAAGCTTTCCGGAGGACAGAAACAAAGGGTCTCTATTGCCAGAGCGGTATTGAAGAACCCACCGATCATGATTCTGGATGAGGCCACCTCTGCACTGGATACAGAATCTGAAAGATTTGTACAGGATGCCCTGGAAAAAATGATGGAAAACAGAACGTCTCTAGTGATTGCCCACCGTCTTTCAACTATTCAGAAAGCAGACTGGATTGTAGTGATGGAAAAAGGTGATATTGTAGAGCAGGGAACACACCATGACCTTATTGCCAAAAAAGGGATGTACAACAAGCTTGTTGAGCTTCAAAATTTTGACTAAATCTTTTTTAATTCATTTTAAAATATGAATCCTATACAAGAGTATTTCTACAGAATCGAAGAGCCTGAAAGAAGTACTCTTCTTTTTTTACGGGAAAAGATCCTGGCTTCCGACCCAGAAAACATCACGGAAACGTTAAGCTTCGGTCTTCCGTTTTTTAAGTATAAAAAGAAAATGCTGTGCTATTTTTATTACAGCAAGAAATACAAAAAGCACTATCTGAGCTTTTATCATGGTGACAGGTTAGAGTATCCGGAATTGATTCAGGATGGGCGAAAGAAGTTTAAAATTTTACTCATTGATGCTAAAGAGGATTTGCCTGTGGAGTTTATTCTGAAATTAACAGACGAGGTGAAAAAGTATATAAAATAATATGTTTATTTTCTAATCATATTTCACCGCCTGATCCAATTCGATCGGATTATAGGTATCTCTGATATTTTTCCGCATATTTTCTGTCATTTGTTTCATACTCATCTCTATTCTTTCCCCTTTTTCATTAGCATTTACATACCCTATATTTCTGGTCTTAACTTCTGCATAAGGGTCTTTGTAATAGCTGAGCTCCAATTGCTTTAATATATCCCAGGTAATTTCTTTTTTGGGGATTAAATGAGTTATTTGATGGGTATCTTTTTTGATTTTGATCAATTCAAAACGATAGTCTGACAGCTCATCTGAAATTTTAATAATCAGTCCCGGCAAGCCATTGAATACATAAGGGCCATCCTGTAATGGAATTTCCTGTGTAAACCAGGCAATCCACTTTCTTCCTCCATATACCAGTTCTGCTCTCTGGCAGTCAAAATCCCCAATTTTCAATTTATTCTGAAGTATTTTCCAGGCAAGGTTTTCTATCGGCAAAGCATATAGGTCACTAAAAATTGGTGTTGAGATAATTCTATTAACTTTTTTTTCCGCCAATTTCTTTTGAGTGTAGTACTGATGATTATATAATAGCTTAAAACCTAATCCATACCCCGTCTTTTCTATCAAAGAATCTGAAGACCGATCCCGTTCAGATCGAAATAATGATTCTTTATCCGATACATCAAGATAAAAAAGTTCATTTTTATAATCCGCTTTATTTGAATTGAGTTTATATTTTGCATCATATATAAATGATATGTTCTGTGAAAACACATTACAAAATAATAAACTCAAACATAAAACAAAAAAGATTTCCCTCATTTCTGATTCTTTAAAACTACTTAAAGATTGCATTTTTTTTAAGACAAAAAAATATTTTTGATAAAATTTAATAATTTAAAATACTGACAATCAAAAGCATAAAATTTAAATCATTTTTAAAAAATACAAAAATCCAATATGTCAATCATTGATTTATAAAGAATAGAAAATATTTTTCAATCATTGTTTTAAAAAAACAAAAAAAAGAGAAACTTAATTTTCTCCTTATTATCTTACTTCATCTTTTAATTCGGCGATCATCTTCATGAGTTCAATTAGATAATCTCTTTTCGACAATATTGATGATGTACTAAAATCCTCTCCCCTTTAAAAATAAAAAACCCCGGCATGAATATCATACCGGAGCCCTCCTTAAAAACTATTATCATTGTGTGTTTATCCCGTTGAATTCTGCCTGTTTGACTGCCCAGGCAATCATATTGGCAAAAAGTATGGAGTTCTGAACCTGCATTGATCCTGCAGCATATCCGTTTCCTGCGTATCCGTAAGCGGATTTCTGAACCGGAAAATATCCTCCTGAACCTGGTGCAACAAAAGGCTCAATAGTATTACTTGTATATTGATTTCCATTGGCGTTCTCATTACTCACAAAACCTCCGTCTCCAAACCAGATAAAATGCAGGCTGGTATTTCTCATCCCTGAAATTCCTGTTCTGGCCGTTGTACTGTTGATTGGCTGCGCATAACTGTAGGGAATAAAGCCGCTGGTAAGCCCTGAAATATTGACAGTAGCAGAAGCATCCTCACCCCAGTTCTTTCCTCTTACATCTCCAAAAGGCCCGTTAAGAATCGGATCGTCGGAATTGGAAAGTGCGTAAACAGATCCCCCTCCACCTCCGTTACCTGCTGAAATGGCAGGATCAGAAAATATTCCTCTGAATAGATTTTGGGCAACATTGGCATCATCTGTGAAAGCAATGACAACTCCTTTTTTATTAAGATAAGACGAAATAGCATTTATTTCTGCCCCATTGGGTGTATAATTGTAACCCATAATCACAATATCAGGTTTATTATTAAGCGCCGTCTGAAGAGCTGATAATGAAGGAGCATTTCCCAGAGAAATATGTGTAAATCCTTCATATTTAACAATACTTGAAGCCGTTGTTCCAAAATTAGACGGAGAATCCATAAGACTTCTTGAGGGTCCGGTATAAGCACTATATCCATACGCTGTTTCATACCCAATATGCACTACCGTCTTTTTAGGAATGACAATGGTTATATTCACAGAACATGTTGTTGCTACGCCTCCCTGGCTGTCAGAAGTAATATTTATTGTTTTCACAGATGTAGAAGAAGGAGTGCCTGTTCCGTTTAAGATTATATTCTGATTTCCTGTGGAAGTAAAAGTTCCTGAACCGCTGAAGGATATTCCATCCACAGTATTGGTGGCAATAGTATAACTTCCCAACGCAGAAACATTAACTGGCAGAGTAATGGTATTTGAGGCATTTAGAGCGGTTCCAACTTTGTACACTCCATTTACCGTAGCATTTCCACAACTCATCACGTAAGAACCCGAATGATTAAGTACAGCAACAGAAACAGCTGGTGTACAGGTTACTTCTATTCCGTTAATATTAAATACGATATTATCGATCTGTACATTCTGAGGAGTTCCCTGCCCCGGAATCTGTATGGTTTGTATTCCGGTATTCAGAAAAGCTCCGGTTCCGTAGAAATTGTATCCGTTTGAGGTGGTTCCTGAAATAATATAGTTGCCTGGCTTTGTTATATTGACATTCATGCTTAAATAGTTGGAGCTGTTAAGCTCTTTACCTTTTAAATAGCTTCCCATAGCTTTTGCAGAAGAGCAGTCGACTGTAAAAACGGCCTTCCCTAGCTGTCCACAGATACTTTTCCACTCATTACTGGTAACGCTCCAATAGTTTAAACAGTCTTCTGTGGTATTGTATACCGTTAAACCATTATCCTTGGCAGGGTTTATTACAATTGCATTTCTTTGCACTTCAGTCAGCCGGGGAATAAGAACTCCTTTATTATTATTTCCTGAAACTACATCCAAAACGGAATTGGTATTCGGTGTAGTGGTATTAATGCCTACAGCTCCGTTATTAGCCTGAGAATAGAATTTTCCAAAAGTAAAGATCATTGCGATCAGCAAAAATTTGATTGGTGGCATTGTCAATTTTGTATTCATCATTTATTAAATTAAATTGTTTAATGATTAAAATTTTAACCGTTGCAAAGTTATCATTCGCAAAAAATCATAAAGAAATTTCACCTACACAATACTACTCATGCGTAGTAAAACTCAATATATATGAGCAGCATATGGGAAAATGATATTTTTGAAAGAGTTTTATATTTTAAAGAGCAGCTTCCATTTTGTAATCGTATTCCGGCTCATTTTAAAATGATTACTCAACTGAATATTGGAAAGATTGTTTTCTCTCTGATACCTTAGAATTTTGATTATAGAATCTTCATCATAAGAGCGAAGCCTCCGGTTATTCACCTGTTCTCTATATTCCTGTTCTCCGAAAATCAATTGGTTCAGTTTCAGAACATCAATCGCTGAATGCAGGTTATCAAGCTTATTGATGATATGATCTTCAGCCAGCTTTTCAGGGAATTTTTCAGTAAGAAGATCTGTATAAATTTGTTTATAATCTGGTGTCATACTAAACTTTTTTCATCCATTTATAAAGTGTTGTTTTCGGAATTTTATACTTCAGAACCGCCTCACTGGTGGTCAGTATCCCCATCTCTATCCTACCCAGCACAAAATCTTTTACTTCCTGTGTATAAACATTTTTCCTGAAAATCATTATATCTCCTTTTCGCTTTAAAGTATTATCCAACTTTGTCTGTGGAGCATATAAAATGAGATGCCCGCTGTAAAAACGAAAGAAATCAAACTTCAGCAGCTTACACCATCTCAACAGCATTTCACTATCGATACTTTTCTCACCGTACATATTTTCAATATCATGTTCGGTTTTTTCTAAAAATCTGGAAATTCTTTCCAAAGGAATCTGATATTCTTCTACTTTGTTTTGTATCAGACTTCCAATATGAATATTCTTAATGTTCATTTATTGTATTTTTTTTTGCGGTAAAAATAGAGACGTGCACATAAATACCCTGTATATTTCACTACTCAACACTACGTATAAGTAGTAAAACTCAGAATTGGATATTTTTAAATTTTAATAAGGAAACTGTTAATGCTGATTTCGGAAGGGATCCCTAGTTTTTTCCGTATCCTGTATTTCTTACTTTCCACGGCACGAGTACTGACATTGGTACATTGGGCAATTCTTTTCGTATCAAAATCAAGTTTCATTAAGGCGCAGAAATACAGCTCAGAATGAATCATATCTGAATTGATATTTAAAATTTCAGGAATAAAATGGGGAAAAAGAAGTTGAAACTTTTCAAAAAACAAAGGCGAATTGTTCTCTGCCAGGGTGAAGATCTCCTGAATATTCTCTTCTGAAAGATCATTGATAAGAATTTTCTGTTTCATCAGTTCATTATTTGTTTTGACCAAATCCCTTATCGTGGAATCTTTCACTTTTCTGTCATTCATCAACCCATTAATCAACTCATCTTTTTGCCTCACAAAAGCAATACCCATCAGAAAAGAAATGATTATAAATAAAATATTCCATATCCTTATTATTTTAAAATCTTTATTCTCTAAAAATCTGCTTCTAGGTAAAAAATCAAAGTCAAAGTGCAGAAATACTATACAACTGATAATGATTATAAAAGCCGTAATAATCATAGAGAAAGCATCTTGCCGGTATTGCATAAAGAAAGGAAGGGCAAACAACAGACAGAAATAAAAATACTCTACACCGGCGCTTTTATAAGTATAAATGGAAAAAAGACTCACTATAAAAGTCAATACAATAAATACTGAAACAATCGTAATCTTCAGCCTATTATCAGAAGGTCCAGCCTTTTCTCTAATCCCAATTAGCAACAACCAAAGAATATTGATAAGCGTAAGAAATAAAGAAGTCAAAACATCTTCATGCGAAACAATAATAAAAACAGGATAAATAAGAAAAAAGGAAAATATTAAAACCCAATTCCTATTCATAAAATTCAGATCACTTGTTTCGAAATCACCATTTATATCCTCACACTTATTACTCGCTGTTCCAAAGAAAAGTTTATAAATCATTTTGTAGTTTTTTGCAGTTTTTTTTAACTTTTAAACAGATAACTGATAAAGTATTTCTTTGCAAATATCGAATTACAGCGTTGTATAGAGTTCAAAAAACAGATAAGGAATGTTTTCGAAAAATGTTCCTATGTTAATTAATGATTTATAATTATTAACTTAAAATAGGGTTTAAAAAGAAAATATTTTTCTATAAGAGCATCGGATATGAATCCTAGAAATTATACCTGGAACGAGCCAGCAATATATTTAATAAAAAAAAGAGAACCATAACGGCTCTCTTCTGTATGTATTTAAAAACTATTCTCTAGTTCTGTTTCAGTTTGGCAATCACATCCAGACCTCCTTTCGTAATATCTCCGATCTTACAAACGATCTCAGTATCCAGAGGCAGGAAAACGTCCATTCTGGACCCGAATTTAATAAATCCGAACTCATGCCCGGCTTTTGCCTGATCTCCCTCATTACAGTAGAATACGATCCTTCTGGCTACATATCCTGCAATTTGTCTGAAAACCACTTTATGGTTAGTCAAAGTTTCTACGGCTACCGTTGTTCTTTCATTTTCTGTTGAAGACTTTTCATGCCATGCTACAAGGTACTTTCCAGGGTGATATTTTTTATAGATCACTTTTCCTGAAACCGGATAACGGCAGATGTGTACGTTCAGTGGGGACATGAAAATGGAAACCTGGATGGCTTTTCCTTTTATAAATTCATTTTCTTCCACTTCTTTGATCATTACCACTTTTCCGTCCACAGGAGCGATTACGTTTTCTTTGTGGTCAAGAATAGTACGGTTAGGCACTCTGAAAAACCAGAATACAAGACAGTAAATAACCAACAAAGGTACAATGATCAGCAGGGACCATATTTTAAGGAAATAAATAGCTAACGCTCCCAATACCAGGAAAAGTATCGTTGCTACGGTAATTGTTCCTTTTGATTCTCTATGTAATTTCATGAGACTAAATAAATTTTTCTAAAATAAAGTACAAATATACGACAGGAACACAGATAATAAAACTATCCAGCCTGTCTAATACGCCACCATGCCCGGGAATGATGTTCCCACTGTCTTTTACGCCGAAATTTCTTTTCAGCTGGCTTTCCACCAAATCTCCCAGCGGAGCAAAAGCAGCCACCAAAAATCCTACAACCATCCAGTTTCCTCTGAGCTCTGGCTGATAATGTTCTATAAAATAAGACAGCACCAATGTTAAAACAACTCCTCCTATATAGCCTTCCCAGGTTTTTTTAGGAGAAATCTTAGGGGCCATTTTATGTTTTCCGAAAAATTTCCCTACCAAATAGGCAAAAGTATCACTACTCCAGATCAGGATAAACAGGAAAAGAACTTCCAGAGAGAAAGTATCATTATAGCTGGAAAACTTAGGCAGTCCTAAAGCAAAGCTGAAAGGCAATGCTACATAAATAACAGTGAAAATCAGTTTCCCACTGTCGAAATATAATTCATTAGGATATTTGAATAGGGTAACCACAGCAATTCCGATAAGCGCCAGCGCAAGAATCTCGCTCAGCCTGAAATCGAAAAAGAAATCGTGATTAAAGTATCGTTTGGAAAAAATATAGAATATAAAAATGACCAATGGATATACCACCCATTTTTCATATCCGTTTCCGAATTTCATGATCTTTACACACTCCCAGGTTCCTACGATAAGCAGCAAACTCATGAGTGCATGATAAAGATATTGTTGTTTGATAAGACCAGGAGCAATATTGTTGATCAGTTGAGCTCCCAGCGGAGTGGAACAAAGAATAATGATAGCTACATAGACTATACCTGAAAGGGTTCTTTGAATGAGATTTTTGTCCAAAATTTAAAATTTAGAAGTGGGTGCTTAATCTTCAAGCAGCAATAAAAACAGTTTTGTATTGGAATTGGAAGAACTGTCCATTTTAGACTGGCTTCCGCTGATGGAAGTAAGGTTCTTGATATTTCCGTTTCTTTTTATTTTCCCCATGGCATCATTCAGGTTATTCACGATCTGCGAAACATTGGCAATGATAATAATCCTATCCGGAAGCCTTGAAGAATGATAATGAAGAATATTGTTATGTGAAAGCATGATTCTGCCGTCATAGGCAATCAGATATTCACAGGTAATGAATGCTGCATCATTAGACGGTTCCAGCTCTGAGGTATAAGAAGTCTTCACAACATTCAAAAAGTTCTGAAGTTCTTTATCCCAACAGAAAAGGTTTCCAATCCCTTCTATTTTGATAATTTGATTTAAAGTTTGTAGAGCTTCCGCTTCATCTGCACAATAATTAAAAAATCCCCCCGAATGCGTAAATAATTGCGCAAACTTATAGTCAAGATCCGCATTTTTCAGCGAATCCCCAAGCTTCTCCAGGCTCTGTTTTTCCTCTTCTTCAGGCTGGTTGGTAAGTTTGCTTACAATCCTCTTGAATAAATTCAACTTAATCTATTTTTAGTCAACTTTATACAAAAATAGAAAATAAATTACAATCGAGTCCAATATATCTGTTTAAATATGAAAAAACCTGACAATTTTGCGGTTGTCAGGTTTTTATTGATCTTATATTTTTTAGCGTTTTAAAGCTGTGTAGGGCTTTCCGGCGCTTGTATTTCACTTTCTTCCTCTTTCTCTTTGATCTGAGGAACATCCAATACTTCCGGCTGATCCTTTTCAGGGATTGTATTGGTTACAGGTTTCTCTGTCAATTCAGGATCCCAAGCTCTTTTTCCGAAGATTTCTTCTAAGTCTTCACGGAAGATTACTTCTTTCTCCAAAAGCTTGTTCGCAAGAGCATCCAGCTTATCCTTATTCTCTGTCAGAATTCTGATCGCTCTTTCGTATTGATCTTCGATGATCGCTTTGATCTCTGCATCAATCTTGGTAGCCGTTTCTTCAGAATAAGGTTTTCCGAAATTATATTCCGACTGGCCAGAGCTGTCATAATAAGAAATGTTTCCTATATTTTCGCTTAGTCCATAGATGGTTACCATTGCCTGAGCACGTTTAGTTACTTTTTCAAGGTCAGATAATGCTCCTGTTGAGATATTGTTGAAAATTACCTGCTCAGCGGCTCTACCTCCTAAAGTAGCACACATTTCATCAAGCATTTGCTGGGTAGTCGTCAACTGTCTTTCTTCCGGTAAGTACCACGCTGCCCCTAGAGACTGTCCTCTCGGAACAATGGTTACTTTCAGAAGTGGTGCTGCGTGCTCTACCAACCAGCTTACCGTTGCATGTCCTGCTTCGTGGAACGCTACTCTTCTTTTTTCTGACGGCTTAATCGCCATATTTTTCTTTTCAAGACCACCAATGATTCTGTCTACAGCGTCAAGGAAATCCTGTTTTGTTACTGAAGTATGACTGTTTCTTGCCGCGATCAATGCTGCTTCGTTACAAACGTTTGCAATATCTGCCCCACTGAATCCCGGAGTCTGTTTTGCCAGGAAATCTCTGTCTACATTATCATCAAGTTTGATCTTCTTCAAATGAACATCAAAGATTTGTCTTCTTTCGTGCAATTCCGGAAGGTCTACATAGATCGAACGGTCAAAACGTCCGGCTCTCATTAAGGCCTTATCAAGAATATCTGCTCTGTTGGTAGCTGCCATTACAATGACATTGACATCTGTTCCGAAACCATCCATCTCGGTAAGAAGTTGGTTCAATGTATTTTCTCTTTCATCGTTTCCGCCTGAGAAGTTGTTCTTTCCTCTTGCACGACCGATGGCATCGATCTCATCGATAAAGATAATTGCAGGAGATTTTGCTTTTGCCTGGGCAAAAAGGTCTCTTACTCTTGAAGCTCCTACCCCAACGAACATTTCTACGAAATCAGAACCTGACAATGAGAAGAATGGTACTTTAGCTTCACCGGCAACTGCTTTTGCCAACAAAGTTTTACCTGTTCCCGGAGGCCCTACTAAAAGAACTCCTTTAGGAATTTTACCTCCCAGTTTGGTATATTTTTCAGAGTTTTTCAAGAAATCCACAACTTCCTGTACCTCTTCTTTAGCACCTTCCAATCCTGCAACATCTTTAAATGTCACCTGAATTCTTTCTTTTTCGTCGAAAAGTTTCGCTTTAGATTTTCCGATAGAGAAGATTTGTCCGCCAGGACCTCCGCCACCACCCATCTTTCTGAAAAGAAGGAAGTAGAATAATCCCAGAATGGCAATCCAGATCAGTGCAGATATTAAAATATCAGCGAAAGGACTTTTTCCGGTTCCATAGTCTTTAGCTGTTTTAATAGCCGGATTCGTAGCTTTGATCTGTTCAAATTTCTGAAGGAAAAGCTGAAGATCTCCGTACTTCACAGAATAATCTGCTTTAGGAGCCATTTCGAATGCTGAAAGAGGGTTATTCTCTTTGGCTGTTTTGTTTACCATCGCTGACTTTGCCTCTTTGGTAAGAAAAACATCAGCTTTCTCTATGTCTTTGTATATAATTATATTCTGGACTTTTCCCGCCTGCATTTCTCTGAAGAAACCATCTTCATCAATAGTTTTTGCTGTATCCCCTCCAAGGAAATTGGAGCCAAAGAACAGCAAAAGAGCTATGATTATAACAGGAAAGAACCAGTTGAATCCTTTATTATTCATTGATACTTTTTAAAATTTTATTATTCATTTTCAATTCTGGTAATGACTGCGTCACCCCAAAGCTCTTCTATGTCATAGTACTCACGTACCTGTTTCTGGAATATGTGAACAACCACTGAAACGTAGTCTACCAATACCCACATAGCATTTTCAGTACCTTCTACGTGCCAAGGTCTGTCCTGCAGTTCGTTTCTTACTTTTTTCTCAACACTTCCTGCCAATGCAGCCACCTGTGTATTTGAGTTTCCACTACATATCACGAACGTTTCTGCTACGGAGTTTTCAATGTTCGAAAGATCGAAGATCATAATGTCTTCTCCTTTTACATCCTGGATAGCTTCAACGATTTTATCTATTAACGCTTGTTTTTCTGCTGTTTTATTCATTAAAAAAATACTATAATCTGCAAATTTATTGTTTTTTCTTTACTTTAACCTTACTTTTACCCCCTTAATGTCTTAAATTTTTCTTAAATGAGCCAACTGTTCTATCTGAAAGAATGTTCTTCTACTAATGACGAAATAGCAAAGTTTTTACTTTACGAAAATTCAGATTTTATAGGTTTGCATACTTTCAACCAGACAAAAGGCCGTGGTCAATATGGAAATGTATGGATTCCGACTGCCGGAAAAAATCTGGCCTATACGCTGGCAGTGAATACTCAAGACATTGGGTGTTCCGACTTTATATTCAATTATTATACCGCAATTCTTGTCCGGGATTTCCTTGCCAAATTGGCTGAATCAGAGGTAAAGATCAAATGGCCGAATGATATTATCCTTAAAGGTAAAAAAATCGTTGGAATTTTAATAGAAAAGAAAAAAATTAATCAAAATAATTATTTCATCATAGGAACCGGCATCAATATTCTTCAGGAGAAGTTTGATGAAATATCCAACGCAGGCTCGCTTCTGACCCAGACAGGCAGAGCATTTGACCTGGAAGAACTCGCATCCGGTCTGCATGATTTTTTGTCCGAACATTTGAAAAGCATTCCTTCCGACCAGGAAATTCTGGACAGGTTCAACCAGCATCTTTTCAGAAAAGATCAGATCTCCGTCTTTGAAATTGAAAAAGAGAGACAAAATGGCATCATCCGAAAAGCAGACGACCTGGGTGAGCTCTGGATAGAGCTGGAAAACGACGGACTACGCCGTTTTTACCATAAAGAAGTGAAATTGCTTTACTGATTGGCTCTTTTGATGTACAAATAAAGGGTAAGTGGCAGAAACACCAGATTAGGAAGCCACATAGCCAACGCCGGAGGCAAACTTTTGTTTTCTGAAACTACCTTTAAAGCCTCAAACGAGAACACGAAAAGAAAGGCCAGCGAGATTCCTATTGCCAGGTTTATTCCCAGTCCTCCCCTTTTCTTTTGAGAAGACAGTGAAAGTGCCAGAAAAGTAAGAATAATGATAGAAACGGGCATTGAAGTTCTTTGGTGAAGCTCGTTCAGATAAGAATTCAGGTTGCTGTTTCCTCTTGCTTTTTCTCTTTCGATGAATTTTAAAAGTTCCGGTGTTGTTTTATTTTGTCCCAATAACTCGTTAGGGAAAAGCTCTTCCGGCGAGTGCCCATAGTTTTTCCTTAATTCAATTCCGTTATTGAGTTTTTCAGAATTGTCTTTATTGATTGTTTTTTCGAAATAGTTATTTAAAACGAATTGCTTTTTTTCTTTATCCCAATATACATCACTGGCTTTCAGCTCATAGACCATCCTTCTGTCTTTATCAAACTTCTGATAAACAAAGCTGGAGCCTCTTTTTTCTCTTTTATTCCAGGAGTCCACGAAAATGTATTCTGTTTTACTCAGCTGTGAAGAGGCCGGAGCGGTTCCTAAGATCTTTTCTTTATTGGCCGCATTATAGGTATAAGCTTCAAGCTCATTCTTTTTGATATTAGCCCACGGAAGTATCATATGATAGACCAGCATGGACACCAGCGCAATGAGAATTGAGGTATACAGGTAAGGTTTTGAAAATCTGTAAAAACTGGCTCCACTACTGATAATGGCAACAATCTCTGTGTTGTTTGCCATCCGGGATGTAAAATAAATCACCGAAATAAACACCAGAATGGAAAGAAAGGTCACTACAAGATTGATGATCCAGAAAGGATAAAAATGGATCAGGAAATACACCAGATCAAGCTTCGGATCTATGGCTTTTGCATTTTCTATCCTTGGTATCTTTTGCTGAACATCAATCACAAGCACCACTATAGACAACAGTACCAACATGAAACTGAATGTTCCAAGGTATTTTTTGATGATATATCTGTCTACAATTTTAAGCATAATCTCTTATAGTCTTTGTCTAAGAACCGGTACTACAGAGTTTTTCCATTCATAGAAATCTCCTGCAATAATATGTTCTCTGGCTACTTTTACCAAATCCAGATAGAAAGCCAGGTTATGGATAGAAGCAATCTGTTTTGCCAGATATTCTTTAGATACAAACAAGTGACGAAGATACGCTTTTGAATATTCACGATCTACAAAACTGGTCCCGAATTCGTCCAAAGGCGAAAAATCGCGCTTCCATTTTTCATTTTTAAGGTTCATCACCCCCTGCCATGTGAAAAGCATTGCATTTCTAGCATTTCTGGTAGGCATTACACAGTCCATCATGTCGATTCCCAAACCGATAGATTCCAGAATATTCCACGGAGTACCTACTCCCATCAGGTATCTTGGTTTTTCTTTCGGAAGGATGTCTGTCACTTCATCAGTGATTCTGTACATTTCCTCTTCAGGTTCTCCAACGGAAAGTCCTCCGATGGCGTTTCCTTCAGCTCCTGCTTCAGAAATCACTTCTGCAGAAATTTTTCTTAAGTCTGAGTATGTAGATCCCTGAACGATCGGGAAAAGTCTTTGCTTATGTCCGTATAGCTCGGGATTATCATTCGTCCAGTCAATACATCTTTTCAACCAACGGTGCGTAAGTTCCATTGATGATTTTGCCTGGTTGTAGTCACAAGGGTAAGGAGTACATTCGTCAAAAGCCATGAAAATGTCAGCTCCGATCTGTCTCTGGATCTCCATTGATCTTTCCGGAGAGAACATGTGATAGCTCCCGTCGATATGGGATTTGAATCTTGCTCCTTCTTCAGTCATCTTTCTGTTGCTGGCCAAAGAAAATACCTGAAAACCTCCTGAATCGGTAAGGATAGGAAGATCCCAGTTCATGAATTTGTGCAATCCGCCTGCATCCTGCATGGTTTCCATTCCCGGACGAAGGTAAAGATGGTAGGTATTTCCCAGAATAATCTGAGCTTTAATGTCTTCTTTTAATTCTCTCTGATGAACGGTCTTTACACTGGCCACAGTTCCTACAGGCATAAAGATAGGTGTCTGTATCTTCCCGTGGTCTGTAGTAATCTCCCCTGCTCTTGCTTTTCCCTCAGAGGTTTTTTCTATATTAAAAAATTTCATCTGTATACTTTATTTATTCACTGCATAACCAGTGATTCTTGTGGAACGGAACATAGCCTTTTACCATGATTATCTTACCATAGGTGGCACCACTCCGTTCTGTTTTGCTTTTTCCTTTATGTATTGTTCTGCTTTGGGATCTTTTTTCAATAATATTTCTTGGGCATGGTTAGCAATCCCCTCCATTTTTTCTTTGATCACATAGTATTTGAAACTCTCTGCAAAGTCATTAGGTTTTACATGATGGGAGTTGAGAACAAATCGTGTACCGGCTTCCAGATTCTTGTCCTGATAGGTAAAGACAGCCTGGTCGTTGATTGCAAGGTCTGCAATGATTTCCGCCATCGTATCTTCGTCAACCAGATTTTTAGGCTGATCAATGTAATCGCCGCACGAAAACAGTCCCAGTAAAACGAAAATGAAGATCAGTTTTTTCACCAGTTTATTTTTATATTTTTTGATGGACTGATGGAACTTGGCATATAAATGTTCCTCCTGGCGAGAAGAATAGGTTATGCGCTGTTTCATAATCTGTTAATGATAGATTTCCATTTTAAATTTAAAACTCCAAACACGGCCTCATGAATAATACCACCGTTCATTTTACTCTCGCCTAAAATCCTGTTGGTAAATATGATCGGTACTTCTATAATTCTGAAGCCTTTTTTATAGGCTCTGAATTTCATTTCGATCTGAAATCCGTAGCCTTTCAGTTTCACATTATCCAATCCTATTTCTTCCAGCACCTTTCTTGAAAAGCAAACAAATCCTGCAGTTGTGTCATGAATTGGAAGTCCTAATACGAATCTTACATATTTCGAGGCAAAATAGGACAGCAATACTCTTCCCATAGGCCAATTGACCACATTTACTCCTTTTGAATATCTGGATCCTATCGCCATATCCCCTTCTTTGCAGGCTTCAAAGAGCTTGGGCAAATCATTCGGGTTATGTGAAAAATCGGCATCCATTTCAAAAATGTAATCATATTTGTTTTCGATTGCCCATTTGAATCCATGAATGTAAGCTTTCCCCAGCCCGTCCTTTATATGCCTTACTGACAGATGCAGGTAATGCGGGTATTTCTTCTGCAGTTCTCTTACAAGGTCTGCAGTACCATCCGGAGAAGAATCATCCACTACTAAAATATGAAAGTCGTCCTCCAATGCAAAAACTGCGGAAATAATATTTTCAATATTTTCCTTTTCGTTATAGGTCGGGATAATGACGAGTTTTTTCATTTCAGTTTGCAAAGATAGTTTATTTAACCTTTTTATTTTATACAAAATAATCTATAATTTTGCAAAAATATTTCTCAGGGATTAAGTATATGATGCTGAAACTTTTATTGAAAAGATCAGACTCATCTACAAAATCGAAAGAAGTAAAGTAAATGAACTGCATTTTCACAGCTCAGATGATAAAGAAATCTATGCCAGTCTGTGTTTTTTTGAAGTTAAATAAAATATAAAAAAAATAAATTTTGCCGGCACCATCAAACTATCTTAATCATGTAAGAATACCTGAGAACAACGACTGGGTAATCTTTATACTCGTAGGCTGTATATTTTTATATGTTTTTATGATGAACATTATAGAAAGAGATGCCAGCCTTAAGGATTTTCTGCTTCAGAAATATTTTGATGCGAGCAATAACCTGCCCAGCTGGATCATTACCTCCTGTGTAACGACCCTTACCCTATCTGTGCTGATCTCACAGTATATTCCTATAGTACCGAAATACATTGCCGATCTGCAGCTTTTGGGATACCAGCTGAATAAGTTCGGGTATACCCTGCTGTCGGTTCTGTTTTTTTATCTGACAAAATCTACTTTAGGGTTTTTATTTTATCAAAGTATAGGAGATGGAAGAAAATGGTCTATTTTTTATTTCACCTCCACCAAATTTTATTTTATTCTGTCTTTTTTGCTGATAATTCTGTGTGTAGCCCATTATTACTTCCCAATAGACAGAAATAAAATGTTTGTATATTATTTCTTATTCTTCGCTTTTGTGTTCATTTTCAAAGTTTTTTTCTATTTATTTCACAAGAACAAGATTCTTCCGGAGAAATGGTATTATAAATTTTTGTATATTTGCACCCTCCAAATCGCACCATTATTATTGCTTTGGAAGCTGTTATTTTTTTAATAAATGTCAATGATGAGAATAAAGTCTATATTGGTTTCTCAACCAGCGCCTAGTGAGTCTTCTCCATATCTGGATATAGCGAAGAAGGAAAAAATAAAGATTGATTTCCGTCCATTTATCCACGTCGAAGGAGTTGACAATAAAGAGCTCAGAACACAGAAAATAGATCTGACGCAGTATACCGGTATTATTTTTACCAGTAAGAATGCGATTGACCACTACTTCAGACTAGCAGAGGAATTGCGTTTTGCTGTTCCGGATACAATGAGATACATCTGTCAGTCAGAAGCAATCGCTAACTATCTTCAAAAGCATATTGTGTACAGAAAAAGAAAAATCAGCTTTGGGGAGAAAAACTTCTCAGACCTGTTGCCTCTTTTCAAAAAATTCCCAACTGAAAAATATCTGTTGCCGTCTTCAGATGTTCTAAGTCCGGATATTGTGAAAACCATGGATGCATCTAATGTAGACTGGACAAGAGCAATTATGTACCGCACGGTATGCAGTGATCTTACAGATATAACCATTAAAGATTATGACATGCTGATTTTCTTCAGCCCGCAAGGAATCAAGTCGTTACAACAAAACTTCCCGGACTTCAAGCAGGAGGAAACAAAAATTGGAGTTTTTGGAAACACCACTTTAGCTGCCGCAGAAGAAGCAGGATTAAAAGTAGATTTAATGGCCCCTACGAAGGAAACCCCTTCTATGACAATGGCTCTTGAAAAATATATTAAGGCTCTTCATAAATAAGCCTTCCTATAAATACAATATTAAAAAGCCCCTTTTTCCAGATGAAAAGGGGCTTTTTTGTTTACTGACATTTTAGCTCAGACATCCTCCATTTTTCTAACCCAATTCCTAAAACGATCCTCTTTCGTATTTCTTTTAGCAAGATAATGATGGAAAATCTTTGATTTTCTCATAATTTTTTTCCACTTTTCTCAATTATAAACCTTGTTATTTTCAAAAAATCACACATTCCTAAAAACAAAATTATCCACTCACAATCAAATAGTTAAATTATTTCAAATACTCTTTAAAACAGAAATAATTCACTATATTTAGAAAAAGACAATTATTCGATCTATTTCTAACAACTAAAAAAACACCTATGAAAAAACTATTATTCTGTTTACTGTTATTAACGGCCTCCTTTATCTATGCCCAAAACGACAACTGTTCAGGAGCTATACCATTAACTGTGGGAACTGATTTTGCTTCAGGAGCACTTATTTCAAATAATACAGGCGCAACTACCGACGGCAATCTGCCTACCTGTAATAACCAAGCTGTAGAAAACGTCTGGTTTAAAGTGGTAGTACCACAAAGTGGAAATATTAAAATAGAAACCAAGGAAGTCGCCGGTTCTTTATTTGATGATTCAGCCCTTACCGTATATAGTGGAGCATGTGGGACATTAACTGAAATTGGTTGCAATGATGATAATGGCTCAGGTTATTTTTCATTAGTTTCTTTAACACTTTATATATAAGCGTTTGGAAATACAGATCATTCATAGACAATGGAGAGTTCCAGATTTCAGCGTATACCTTTATTCCACCAGGTAATGATAACTGTGCAGGTGCAACTCCATTAACAGTGGGGACAGATTTCGCTTCCGGGGCAATTACTTCAAACAATACAGACGCAACTACCGATAGTACTTTGCCTACATGCAATGACGAAGCTATAGAAAATGTATGGTTTAAAGTGGTAGTCCCACAAAGTGGCAACCTTAAAATAGAAACAAAGGAAGTTCCAGGATCTTCTTTTGATGACTCTGTACTTACCGTATACAGTGGAGCATGTGGTTCTTTAACTGCAATTGCCTGTGATGAAGACAGCGGTGAGGGTTATTTCTCGTTACTTTCTTTAACAGGACAAACTCCAGGTAAGACTCTTTATGTAAGCGTTTGGAAATATGATTCCTATACAAGCAGCGGAGAATTCCAGATTTCAGCATATGATAACAGCACAACATTATCGACTCAAGAGACAACTGCCCACAACAAGAAGCTCACAGTACATCCCAATCCTTTCAGTGATACCCTTACCCTCTCCGAAGTATCAGATGTAACATCAGTTTCCATTACAGATACTTCCGGCAGACTCATTAAAACGATTGAAAAACCTTCTCCTTCTCTTCATATGAAGGATTTAAAAGCAGGACTTTACTTCATCTCTTTAAAAATGAAAGACGGAAGTGTGAAAACAATTAAAACCATAAAAAAATAACCCTACGATATCATGTTAATGAAAAGGCTATCAAATTTTTGATAGCCTTTTTTATACTTGAACAGGAGTACTCGCTTTTACGTGTTTTATATTTAAACATTCCATAAAAAAAGCGATTTTCTTTCTGTTTTAAGCATTTCTACCAACAAAAAACCATAAATGTTCATAAAAAAAATTAACTTTTATTAACATTTAAACATATTTATTTATTCAAAGAAAAACATTTCAACAACCTTCATTAACCCCTTACAATCAATCAATTAAGATATTTTAGTTTTTCATCATCCATCGATTAATTGATTACATTTAAACCCGTGTCCAAATATTTTAATCATTAAAAAATTGTGTATGAAAAAATTATTATTTTGTTTATTTTTATCAGCAATTGCATTGGTCAAGGCCCAGAATGACGATTGTACAGAAGCAATCTCTTTAAGTGTTGGAACAGATTTCGCATCAGGGGCAATCACGGCTAATAATAATGGAGCGACTACTGATACCTCTATACCATCCTGCGATCCGGATGCCGTTGAAAATGTATGGTTTAAGGTAGTAGTTCCTCAAAGCGGAAATCTTAAAATACAAATGAAAGAAGTTTCCGGGTCATTGTTTTATGATCCTGTACTTACTGTTTACAGTGGAACATGTGGATCATTAACTGAAATTGAATGTAAGATCACTGGCTTTTCACTGATCAACTTAACCGGGCAAACTCCAGGGGCCACCCTCTATATCAGTGTATGGAAATATGAGTCCTTTACAGGCAATGGAGAATTCCAAATATCTGCTTATGACTCTCTTCCTCCGGCTAATAACAATTGCTTACAGGCTAGCCCTTTAACGGTAGGTACCGACTTTGCCTCAGGGGCAATCACTTCCAGTAATAGTGGAGCTACTACGGACGGGCCTGTACCATCCTGCGACGCAAATGCCATTGAAAATGTATGGTTTAAGGTAATCGTTCCTCAAAGCGGAAATCTTAAAATACAAGTTAAACAAATTACCGGATCCCCGTTTTATGATCCTATCTTTAACGTTTACAGTGGAACATGTGGATCGTTAAATGAAATTCAATGTAATGGCTATGGTACTTCACTGATCATCTTAACCGGACAAACTCCAGGGGCTGCCCTCTATATCAGTGTATGGAAATACGATTCCTTTGTAGGCAACGGAGAATTCCAAATATCAGCCTATGATCCTATTTCCCCGGCTAATGATGACTGCTCACAAGCAACTCCTTTAACGGTAGGAACAGATTTTGCTTCAGGAGCAATCACTGCTACTAATAGTGGAGCTACTACGGACGGGCCTGCACCATCCTGCGACGCCAATGCCATTGAAAATGTATGGTTTAAAGCTGTAATCCCCCAAAGCGGAAATCTTAAAATACAACTTAAAAAGGATTTCGGGTCATTGCTTGTTTCTCCGGTATTTAGTGTTTACAGTGGAACATGTGGATCGTTAAATGAAATTGGATGTCTTGAAAATAGTTTTTCATCAATCACTTTAACCGGACAAACTCCCGGGAATACGGTCTATATCAGCGTATGGAAATATGCGTCCTATACAAACAGCGGAGAATTTCAAATATCGGCCTATGACCCTATTCCTCTTGCTAATGACAACTGCCTACAAGCCATCCCTTTAACGGTAGGTACCGATTTTGCTTCAGGGGCAATCACTTCCAATAATGATGGAGCTACTACGGACGGGCCTATACCATCCTGCGACGCCAATGCCATTGAAAATGTATGGTTTAAAGTGGTAGTACCTCCCAATGGAAATCTTAAGATAGCAACAAAGCAGGTTACCGGTTCTAATTTTAACGACAGTATTGTTAATATTTATAAAGGAACATGTGGCTCACTAAATGAAATTAAATGTAATGACTTTGCTTTTTCATCAATAACTTTAACCGGGCAAAATCCAGGGGACACCCTTTATATCAGTGTATGGAAATATTCTTCCTATATAGGCAACGGAGAATTCCAGATTTCAGCCTATAATGATACTGCTTTGTCTACGCATGAAACGACAGATAATAAAAAGAACATTGAAGTATATCCTAATCCATTCAGCGACATCCTTACCCTCTCCAATATATCTGATGTAACATCAGTTTCTATCACGGATATTTCTGGCAGACTCATCAAAACGATTGAAAAACCATCTCCTTCTCTTCATCTGAAGGATCTAAAAGCAGGACTTTATTTCATCACTTTAAAAATGAAAGACGGAAACATAAAAACCTTTAAAACCATAAAAAAATAACTCTGCTATCCAATATTAATGAAAAGGCTATCAAAAATTTGATAGCCTTTCTTATACTTGAGCAAAGTGTACTGCTTTTATATATTTCACCTTTCAGTATCCCATAAAAAAGCTCCTTTTATTCTGTTTTTGAGCATTTTTATCACTAAAAAACCAAAAATGTTTATAAAAAAAATTAACCTTTATTGATATTCAAACACATTTATTTATTCAAAGAAAAATATTCCAACAACCTTCATTAACCGCTTATAATCAATTGATTAAGATATTTTCATTTTCCATCGTGCAACGATTAATTGATTACATTTAAACCATGTCCAAATATCTTAATCATTAAAAAAATTGTGTATGAAAAAATTATTATTTTGTCTATTTTTATCAGCAATTGCATTGGTCAAAGCACAGAATGACGATTGCACAGGGGCAACCACCTTAACTGTTGGAACAGATTTCGCATCAAGTGCAATCACAGCTCATAATAATGCAGCTACTACTGATGGCTCTATACCTTCCTGCAATCCGAATGCCGTTGAAAATGTATGGTTTAAGACTGTAGTTCCTCAAAGCGGAAATCTTAAAATACAAATGAAAGAAATTTCCGGGTCATCATTCTATGGCCTACTTACCGTTTACAATGGAACATGCGGATCGTTAACTGAAATTAAATGTAATTATGGTTTTTTACCGACAACTTTAACCGGGCAAAATCCAGGGGATACAATCTATATCAGTGTATGGAAATACGATTCCAATACAAGCAACGGAGAATTCCAAATATTTGCCTATGACCCTATTCCTCCGGCTAATGATGACTGCTCACAGGCGGTTCCTTTAACCGTAGGAACAGATTTCGCATCAGGAGTAATCACTACCAATAATAATGGAGCTACTACGGACGGGCCTGTACCTTCCTGCGATCCGAATGCCGTTGAAAATGTATGGTTTAAGGCTGTAGTTCCTCAAAGCGGAAATCTTAAAATACAAATGAAAGAAATTTCCGGGTCATCATTCTATGGCCTATTTACCATTTACAATGGAACATGCGGATCGTTAACTGAAATTAAATGTAATTATGGTTTTCTACCGATAAGTTTAACCGGGCAAAATCCAGGGGATACAATCTATATCAGTGTATGGAAATACGACTCCAATTCAAGCAACGGAGAATTCCAAATATCGGCCTATGATCCTCTTCCTCCAGCTGATGATAACTGCGCACAGGCAACTCCTTTAATAGTAGGAACCAATTTTGCTTCAGGAGCAATCACTTCCACTAATATTGGCGCTACTACGGACGGGCCTTTAGCATCCTGCCATACGGATGCCGTTGAAAATGTATGGTTTCAAGCAGTAATCCCTCAAAGTGGAAATCTTAAAATACAAATTAAACTAGCTCCCGGATCATTGTTTGGCTATCCGGTATTTAGTGTTTACAGTGGAACATGTGGATCATTAAATGAAATTGAGTGTCATGAAAATGGTTTTTTACCAATCACTTTAACCGGGCAAACCCCAGGGAATACAGTCTATATCAGTGTATGGAAATATACTTCCGATATTGACAACGGGGAATTCCAAATATCCGCCTATGACCCTATTCCACCGCCTAATAATGACTGCTCCCAAGCGGTTCCTTTAACAATAGGTACCGATTTCGATTCAGGAGCAATCACCTCCACTAATGAGGAAGCTACAACTGATGGGTCTGTACCTACCTGTAATAACGGGGCCCTAGAAAATGTATGGTTTACAGTGGTAGTACCCCCAAGTGGAAACCTTACCCTAGAAACTAAGGAGATTTCCGGTTCTGATTTTAACGACAGCGTCCTTACTGTTTATAGCGGAACGTGTGGATCACTGAATGAAATTGGCTGTAACGATGATGATCAGGGGCTTACTTTCTCTAAAGTTTCTTTAACCGGACAAACTCCGGGAGATGTATTGCATGTGAGTGTATGGAAATATAGTCTCTATACAAGCAACGGAGAATTCCAGATTTCAGCCTATACTGATACAGCCTTGTCTACGCATGAAACGACAGATAATAAAAAGAATATTGAAGTATATCCTAATCCATTCAGCGACATCCTTACCCTCTCCAATATATCTGAGGTAACATCCGTTTCTATCACGGATATTTCTGGCAGACTCATCAAAACCATTGAAAAACCAACTCCTTCTCTTCATCTGAAGGATTTAAAAGCAGGACTTTATTTCATCACTTTAAAAATGAAAGACGGAAACTTAAAAACCTTTAAAACCATAAAAAAATAACCCTACTATCCAATATTAATGAAAAGGCTATCAAAAATTTGGTAGCCTTTCTTATACCTGAACAAGTATACTGACTTTTATATATTTCACATTTCGTATTCCATAAAAACAGCTCTTTTTTTCTGTTTTGAGCATTTTTCACATTAAAAACTTACAAATGTTCGTAAAAAAAATTAACCTTTATTGATGTTCAAACCTATTTATTTATACAAAGAAAAGCATTTCAACAACCTTCATTAACTACTTATAATCAATCAATTAAGATATTTTCATTTTCCATCATGCAACGATTAATTGATTACATTTAAACCATGTCCAAATATCTTAATCATTAAAAAAAATTGTGTATGAAAAAACTATTATTTTGTCTATTTTTATCAGCAATTGCATTGGTCAAAGCACAGAATGACGATTGCACAGGAGCTACCTCCTTAACTGTTGGAACAGATTTCGCATCAGGAGTAATCACCACCAATAATAATGGAGCTACTACTGACGGCTCTATGCCATCCTGCGATCCGGATGCCGCTGAAAATGTATGGTTTAAGGCTGTAGTTCCTCAAAGCGGAAATCTTAAAATACAGTTTAAAGAAATTAACGGGTCATCTTTTCAATATCCTGCAATTACCGTTTACGGTGGAACATGCGGATCGTTAACTGAAATTAAATGTAATTATGGTTTGTTACCAATAACTTTAACCGGGCAGAATCCAGGAGATACAGTCTATATCAGTGTATGGAAATACGACTCCAATACAGGCAACGGAGAATTCCAAATATCTGCCTATGATCCTCTTCCTCCAGCTAATGATGACTGCTCACAGGCGACTCCTTTAACAGTAGGAACAGATTTCGCATCAGGAGTAATTACTTCCACTAATATTAGTGCTACTACGGACGGACCTTTACCATCCTGCCATACGGATGCCGCTGAAAATGTATGGTTTCAAGCAGAAGTCCCACAAAGTGGAAATCTTAAAATACAAATTAAACTAGCTCCCGGATCATTGTTTGGCTATCCGGTATTTAGTGTTTACAGTGGAACATGTGGATCATTAACTGAAATTGAGTGTCATGAAGATGGTTTTTCACCAATCACTTTAACCGGACAAACCCCAGGGAATACAGTCTATATCAGTGTATGGAAATATAACAATGAAGACAACGGGACATTCCAAATATCCGCCTATGACCCTATTCCACCGGCTAATAATGACTGCTCCCAAGCGACTCCTTTAACAGTAGGTACCGATTTTGCTTCAGGAGCAATCACCTCCACTAATGAGCAAGCTACAACTGATGGACCTGCACCTACCTGTAATAACAGTGCTTTAGAAAATGTATGGTTTACAGTGGCAGTACCCCCAAGTGGAAATCTTACCCTAGAAACCAAGGAGGCTTCCGGTTCAGATTTTGACGACAGCGTCCTTACTGTTTATAACGGAACATGTGGATCACTGAATGAAATTGGCTGCAACGATGATGATCAGGGCCTTACTTTCTCTAAAGTTTCTTTAACGGGACAAACTCCGGGGGATATATTGCATGTGAGTGTATGGAAATATGGTACTTATACAAAAAACGGAGCATTCCAGATTTCAGCCTATAATGATACTACCTTGTCTACGCATGAAACGACAAATAATAAAAAGAACATTGAAGTATATCCTAATCCATTCAGCGACATTCTTACCCTCTCCAATATATCTGAGGTAACATCAGTTTCTATTACGGATATTTCTGGCAGACTCATCAAAACCATTGAAAAACCATCTCCATCTCTTCATCTGAAGGATTTAAAAGCAGGACTTTATTTCATCACTTTAAAAATGAAAGACGGAAACGTAAAAACCTTTAAAACCATAAAAAAATAACCCTGCTATCCAATATTAATGAAAAGGCTATCAAAAATTTGGTAGCCTTTCTTATACCTGAACAAGTATACTGACTTTTATATATTTCACATTTCGTATTCCATAAAAACAGCTCTTTTTTTCTGTTTTGAGCATTTTTCACATTAAAAACTTACAAATGTTCGTAAAAAAAATTAACCTTTATTGATGTTCAAACCTATTTATTTATACAAAGAAAAGTATTTCAACAACCTTCATTAACTACTTATAATCAATCAATTAAGATATTTTCATTTTCCATCACGCACCGATTAATTGATTACATTTAAACCATGTCCAAATATCTTAATCATTAAAAAAATTGTGTATGAAAAAACTATTATTTTGTCTATTTTTATCAGCAATTGCATTGGTCAAAGCACAGAATGACGATTGCACAGGAGCTACCTCCTTAACTGTTGGAACAGATTTCGCATCAGGGGCAATCACAGCTCATAATAATGGAGCTACTACTGATGGCTCTATACCTCCCTGCGATCCGGATGCCGTTGAAAACGTATGGTTTAAGGCAGTAATTCCTCAAAGTGGAAATCTTGAAATACGGATTAAAAAAATTAACGGGTCATCTTTTCAATATCCTGCAATTACCGTATACAGTGGAACATGCGGATCGTTAGCTGAAATTAAGTGTAATTACGATGGTTTGTTACCAATAACTTTAACCGGGCAAAATCCAGGGGATACAGTCTATATCAGTGTATGGAAATACGATTCCAATACAGACAACGGAGAATTCCAAATATCCGCCTATGACCCTCTTCCTCCGGCTAATGATGACTGCTCACAGGCTACCTCTTTAACGGTAGGCACCAATTTTGCTTCAGGAGCAATCATTTCCACTAATATTAGAGCTACTACTGACGGGCCTTTAGCATCCTGCCATACGGATTCAGTTGAAAATGTATGGTTTAAAGCAGTAATCCCACAAAGTGGAAATCTTAAAATACAAATTAAAGGAGCTCCCGGATCATTGTTTGGTTATCCGGTACTTAGTGTTTATAGTGGAACATGTGGATCATTAAATGAAATTGAGTGTCATGAAAATGGTTTTTCACCAATCACTTTAACCGGGCAAACCCCAGGGAATACAGTCTATATCAGTGTATGGAAATACGATCCCCTTGTAATCAACGGAGAATTCCAAATATCAGCCTATGACCCTTTTCCACCGGCTAATAATGACTGCTCCCAAGCGACTCCTTTAACAGTAGGTACCGATTTTGCTTCAGGAGCAATCACCTCCACTAATGAGGAAGCTACAACTGATGGACCTGCACCTATCTGTAATAACAATGCTTTAGAAAATGTATGGTTTACAGTGGTAGTACCCCCAAGTGGAAATCTTACCCTAGAAACCAAGGAGACTTCCGGTTCAGATTTTGGCGACAGCGTCCTTACTGTTTATAACGGAACATGTGGATCGCTGAATGAAATTGGCTGTAACGATGATGATCAGGGTCTTGCTTTCTCTAAAGTTTCTTTAACCGGACAAACTCCGGGGGATATATTGCATGTGAGTGTATGGAAATATGATTCCAATACAAAAAACGGAGCATTCCAGATTTCAGCCTATACTGATACAGCCTTGTCTACGCATGAAACGACAAATAATAAAAAGAACATTGAAGTATATCCTAATCCATTCAGCGACATCCTTACCCTCTCCAATATATCTGACGTAACATCAGTTTCTATTACGGATATTTCTGGCAGACTCATCAAAACCATTGAAAAACCTTCTCCTTCTCTTCATCTGAGGGATCTAAAAGCAGGACTTTATTTCATCACTTTAAAAATGAAAGACGGAAACTTAAAAACCTTTAAAACCATAAAAAAATAACCCTGCTATCCAATATTAATGAAAAGGCTATCAAAAATTTGGTAGCCTTTCTTATATTTGAACAAGAATTAACATTGAATGCAACGTTTCTGTAAAAAGTATACAGACCGTCAAAAATTAAAATATAGATGAAAGCTCCACAGGCAAAAAAAATAGAAAAAATATTAGAAACTCATGGCGACCGAAGAACTGACAATTACTTTTGGCTCAATGAAAGAGAAAATCCTGAAGTAATACAGTACCTTGAGGAAGAAAATGCTTACGAAGAATTCATCATGAAAGATACCGAAACTCTTCAGGAAGAGCTTTTCGAAGAAATGAAGGCCCGATATAAAAAAGATGATGAATCTCTGCCTTACATCTTTAATGAATATTGGTACATCGTAAGATATGAAGAAGGGAAAGAATACCCTATCTTCACAAGAAAGTATAAAAGCCTGGACAACCCGGAAGAAATTGTACTTGACGTCAATATCTTAGCTGAAGGAGAGAACTTCTTTGAAGTAGGAAGCGTTGCCGTAAGCCCGAATAATGAACTTACTTCTTTTTCTTCAGATAATGTAGGAAGAAGAATTTATACCTTAAATTTCAAGAATTTAAAAACCGGAGAAATTCTTCCGGACACCATTCCAAATACAACGGGAAAAGCTGTTTGGGCTAATGATAATCAACATGTCTTCTACATCCGAAAAGACTCCAGCCTGCGTGCCTTCCAGGTGTACCGACACCAATTGGGAACGGATTCTTCTGAAGATGTTCTGATCTTCCATGAAGAGGATGATACTTTTGATGTGAATGTTTTTAAAACAAAATCATTAAAGTACATTTTCATTGCCAGCTCAAGCACTATTTCTGATGAACACCGATTCATCCCTTCTGATGATGTTTTTGCAGACTGGACCATCATACAACAGAGAATAGATGATCTTGAATATTCTGTAGAACATTATGAAGACGAATTCTACATCATCACCAATGCAGATGACGCCATCAATTTCAAAATCGTAAAAACCAAGATCAATAATTGCGGTATGGAAAACTGGGTTGACGTGATCCCACACCGTGCCGAAGTTTTGCTGGAAGGGTTTGAAATCTTCAAAGATTATCTTGTCCTTGAGGAAAGAGAAAGAGGGCTTCTTCAGATCAAAATAATTGACGAGAAAACGCAGGAGTCTCACTATCTCCCTTTTTCTGATCCTACTTATACTGCTTATATCGGTATCAACCTTGAATTTGACACTGAGGTTTTACGCTACGGTTACACTTCGCTTACACAGCCAAGTTCAACCTACGAATATAATATGAAAGAAAAAACAACCACGCTTCTGAAACAACAGGAAGTCTTGGGTGGAAAATTCTTCTCAGAAAACTATATTTCCGAAAGAATCTGGGCAGACTCCAGAGACGGAGAAACCAAAATCCCGATTTCCCTGGTTTATCATAAGGATACAAAAAAATCTGCTGACACCCCACTTCTTCTTTATGGATACGGAAGCTATGGCCATACGGTTGATGCCAGCTTTTCAAATGTAAGGTTATCTATCCTGGACAGAGGTTTTATTTATGCTATCGCTCATATCCGTGGTGGAGAATACCTGGGAAGAGAATGGTATGAAGACGGAAAAATGCTCTTTAAGAAAAATACTTTCTTCGACTTTATTGATGCAGGAAAATACCTAATCAAGGAAAACTATACTTCATCAAAGCATATGTATGCAATGGGTGGAAGTGCCGGAGGATTACTGGTAGGTGCCGTAGTGAATTATGAGCCTCAATTATTCCACGGAATTGTAGCACAGGTTCCGTTTGTAGATGTTGTTACGACAATGCTGGATGACACGATCCCTTTAACTACCGGAGAATATGACGAATGGGGAAATCCAAACGATGAAGAATATTATCATTATATGAAAGACTACTCTCCATATGATAATGTAGAAGCTAAAGACTATCCGCACATGCTGATTACCACAGGATTTCATGATTCTCAGGTACAGTATTGGGAACCTGCAAAATGGACGGCAAAACTGAGAGAACTAAAGACAGATCATAATATTTTAGTTTTTAAAACAGATATGAGCTCAGGACACGGCGGGGCCAGCGGAAGATTTGAATCTTTGAAAGAAGACGCATTGGAATATGCATTCCTTCTAAAGATAAATGAATAAAGAAAAAAATTAACCTTCTGAAGAAGACTGATGAAATTTTAAATCAATTTCATCTTATAAAAAAACAGGTGACAAATTAAAACGCTCACCCAATCAATTATAAATTATGATCAACGAGTCCGAATATTGGAAAAAAATAGAACAGTTCTTTGAAGACAACTTCCAGACCGAAAAGAACCCACCCATTGAAACCCTGCTGTTTCTGATAGGGCTGCAGGAACTGGGAAGCGGTCAACAGAAATATACGAAAGATGACAAAGTGAATCTTATTCACATCGCCGTTTGCAGATTGCTGGAGCCATTTGGATATTACAAATTCACCCACTATGAAGATGGGTGGCCGCAGTTTGAAAAATTAGAAGATCTTCCGGAATTAAAGCCCAATGAGCAGACCTTACTCATGAAAAAGGCGATTATTCAGTATTTTCAGGAAGAAGAACTGATTTGATTAAAAAATATGATAATTTGAAAATTCAACAATAAAACATTGTAAAAATTATCAATATCACCCGGAAAGCAACATTTCGATAACAAAATAGAGACAAGCTAAAACTTGTCTCTATTTTTTTTAAATAAAATAAAGGTTGATATTAAAAATATAATTTAAAAATAGCATTCTAATTAAAATTTTAAACCAATCACAACCAAAGCATTATCAATTTATTTCATGAATATCAAATGTAATACACATAATATTTCATGTTTTGATTGGCTGATACCACATTAGATTTGTATTTTAGTCACACACAGACCACATTCTTTTGACCTGATACCAGAGTCAATTTCCCTCAGAATATTTTGGTCAATTTCTTCAGGCAGAGCACCTGAACAAAACGACACGACAAATGATAAACCCGTTCACCATACGAACCGGGAAGGATAAGAATTTGCATAAAACTTAACACAAAAAAAACTAAAACTGAAAAAACTATGTATTTCGAAAAAGAATATTCTTCTGGATAAACAGATTAAAATTTAAATAGAAATCAAACCATGAAAAAAATCAACACTTCTTTGATGTTGCTCATTCTTAATTTGGCTTTTTCGCAAGTAGGTATTTCAAAAAATCAGACTGTCGAAATTCACAACAAGGCCATTTTACAGATCGATGGGAAATATGAAGGAAAAAGCTTCGGCATGATGCTTCCTGAAGTCTCTTCACCGGAAAATCTCCCGCTGTACAATTCACCTACAGACCCTGCCATGACAGGAATGATACTGTTCGAGAAAACACACGCCACCTTTTATTCTTACGACGGAGCAAAATGGAATAACGAACCTACCGCTGCCGATTTTAAAATGAAACAAGCCCGGTTTTTATCTAACGCAGATGAAGAATCGAGTGTTGTATGTGTCCTCCTTGGATGTGGCCGACATACAGGAATAGGCTTCAGTGCCCCCGTTGACGGATCACAATCCTACAATAATCTTAATATCACAAGAGAAGCTGCCATCGTTCCGGGAGGTGGAATCTATGGTGATAAAAGTTATGATAATGCCAAGTTCGTGATTAATGAACCTGGTGTTTATGAGATCTACCTGAATATTCCATCAAAAACCGGCGGAGCCGTCTCATTAACCAGCGGACCTCAATACCAGCTGAGAGCTTATCTGAAACAGGATAACGGAAGTTATAATGAAGTAAAGCTGACCACCTTCTACCCTGATTATTATGGAATCCTGGGAATTGGCGGAGACACCAACACGGCTGCATTTACCACCACCAGAATTCGACTGAATCCGGGAGATTATATAGTCCCAAGGATACATTCTCCCCTAGCAACAGTCTCTTTAGTGGTTACTTTAACCGCTTCTGCAGATGCCAATACTGCAAAATACTATCCAAGAGAAATAATGTTTACCAAAGTAAGTGATTAAGATGATTAGAAAAACAATTACCCTCAAGCTCTTTATTTTAACAGCCATAGGCAACCTGGGATCTGCTCAGGTAAAAATGGGCAATAATCCTGAAACAGTACATCCGAGAGCTGTTTTGCAGGTAGAGCACAATACCAAAGGAATCATGCTTCCCGTTGTGGAAAACCATACAGAACTTCCCAATTATAATGCTGCTCATCCTGATCTCTATGAAAATAAACCGGAAGACAACGGATTGTTATTTTACAGCAAAGAAATCAAGGATGTTGTGAAATATGACGGCTACAAATGGATTGCAGCAACAGAAAAAAGTATAAAAAACTATAAAAACCTGACTATTCTTGGTTCTAATACTGCCGATCAGGCTGTAGCCAATGTTCTGGGAATTACAGGACGCCCTACCCTTCAGTTCAATGTTTTAAATGATATAGACAGAAATATCATCAATAATTTAGGCGTTACTGTTAATTCTAACGGAGAAATCACCATTCCTTCTGACGGATTTTACAGGATCAATCCTTCTGTAAAAACAAGCAGTGCCGGAGGTCTTTCTGTGGGAAATGCCGCAACTATTATTTCCCTGCAGGCTCTTTATGCACAGGCTTCAGGAGACGGATGGCAAAAAATTCATGAAAACAGCTTCCTATTGTCCGGATTGCTTGTCACTGCCGGAAGTGCTAATTCTGTCAACAGCTTTTCTACCACCAAATACCTGCATGCCGGGGATCAGATCCGTTTAAGAGGAGGAATACAGGCAGACTCGGGACTGAATGTAGGAGCCGGCGTCAATTTTAAAATGAATGATAAGGATACTTTTTTATATATAGAAAAATTGAACTGATATGATAAAGAAAATATACATCACAGCACTTTTAGTTTCTGCTACAATGGCTTTTTCTCAGGTCATCATACCAACCCAAGCCCCAATTCCATATTCAGTGTAGTGAATAAAGAAGACAATGCGGCCAAATCCAGAGGAATGATAATTCCTCTGGTGAATAATGAATCTGAACTTCCTCTGTATGACGCCAGCCAGGCTGATCATTTCAATGATGACCCCAGTATGCAGGGAATGATTTTATACAGAAAAGACATCAAACGAGTAGTGGTCTACGATGGAGAAAAATGGAAACCTACTTTTTATGAAAGCGGAGGAAGAACCACCCGTGTCAGTATGAATCCGGCTACACCTGAAGCAGAGTTTCCAACCGTAACGTGCGTACTGATCGGGTGTGGAGAAAAAGATGTTGCTTTCGGAGCCTATGACAGTATTCAGGATGGAGACAGACTGGGTATTCTTGATCCTCAAGGTGCCGTGAATAGCGACTTCAACAATTTTACATTTAAAGAATCAGGCTTTTACAGGGTATTGGTCAGCTTAAAAGTAAAAACTTCCGGGATCCATGTAAGCCCGCCTACTCTATCTTTCAGAGCATTAAAAAATGGCAATGTATTGGCAAGAAATGACATTCCTTTGAATGAAGCGATCCTTATCACTGCCGGAGCCAACAGGGTTGGAACCATGGAGTTCCTTTCTATGTTTGACAAAGGCGATAAACTCAAAGTTCAGGTTTCAGCAGGCGTTTCTATTCTGACAGTAGCAGATACCTACAAAATAGTT
Source organism: Chryseobacterium sp. FR048 (assembly GCF_056844665.1). NCBI lineage: Bacteria > Pseudomonadati > Bacteroidota > Flavobacteriia > Flavobacteriales > Weeksellaceae > Chryseobacterium > Chryseobacterium sp. FR048. The sequence goes on from NZ_JBXDSE010000005.1 coordinate 331,693, forward strand.
CCTACCGACGGAACTTTTATCAGTATTGAAAAATTATAACAGGATCTGAAAAATAAACCTCAGGATTTTTCTAAGAAAAATCCTGGGGTTTTATGCATCATTAACCTCATTATTTTTTCATTTTCAAATCATCACACTTTCAGGTTGACGAGAATCTCTTCAAGCTGATTCAGCCCCATTGTAAAACCGCCTTCAAATCCCATATCCATCATTTTCTGCATGATTTCCTGAGACTGGTAGTGGATATTAATGGTAACTTTGGTTCCTTCTTCAACTCCGGTAAAGCCAAACAGCCATTTGGATTGGGGTGCCCCTTCATCTACATTTCCGTTTTCATCACAGAATGCGCTCATCCAGTCAAAACTTCTGTGCTCCATGATTTCACCATACCGGGCACGGGAATATCCTGCTTTTTCTCCATTAGGGCCAATCATAGTATACAGCCAGATTTCGCCTTCTTTGAATTCCTGTTTCAGGGTTTCACATCTCCAGGGTTTTGGGCCCCACCACTGATCCAGTAATTCAGACTGGGTAAAATACTTCCAAACGGTTGAAACATCCGCATCATAAATTTTCATGACATAAGCGCTGTTTGCGTCAAAATCTTTGTTGAAAATGATATTAGATTCCATAAATAATTATTTTTAATAAAGTTAAGTCTTTATTTATTGATCGGACTTTCCATATGACAAGTAAACAATAATTCATAAATAATTGTTAAAAAACACTCTTTTAAGAAAAAAAAAACAATTTTTTGGCTCGTTTTTTGTTTATGTAGTCTTAAAACAATTAATTTTAACATTCATTTTTCCAAAACATATATAATTAAATAATGAATAACAAATTCATCCCAATAATTTCGGTGTTTATGACGATCTCACTGATTGTCTTCGTGACGCTCCAATTTTATTGGTTGAAAGGCTATTACGGCGTACTGGAACAGGATTTTTCAAACAAAGTGTATGCGGTTTTGGAAAGTACTTCAAAAAGTATTGAAGAAATTGAGGTTGACAAATACCTGAATCAGGACTATAAAGATTTCAGAAAAAATATTATTGCCAACAGCAAACAGCCTTCCCTCACTACCATTCAACAGGTGGAAGACTCCGGCAGCCAGAGACAGATTATTTATTCTAAAAACATTATCGAGAAAACACAGCTTCCTATTTCTAAAAAAGGAGACTCTATAAAGCTGACCACCTTATATACGGACGAAGCTGCATACAAGGTAAAACGGGATACCACCAACCGTGAACTTCTGACGACCGACATTAATCAGGATATTGAAACAGGCGACTACTCCATGAAAGAGTTTGTGAAGATCTATGGAAACAACCTTCCCATCACTCAGAGAGTAGATCCTAAAACCCTTGACTCCGTTATTGCCAAAGAGCTTAAAATAAGAGGCATAACTGCCAAGTTCGGCTATGGAGTGGTGGATAAAAACAGTAAACTTACAAGCATTGCCAATAAGGCCTATAAAGAGAAAAAGGACAACAATACGTACACCTACCCTCTTTTTACTGATAAAAAGAATACATTATACAGCCTTGCCCTGGTTTTCCCTAAGAAAGAATATTCCCTGGCCATGAATAACTGGCCGATGCTTTTAGGAACATTCCTTTCCCTGCTTACCATTCTGGGAATTTATATCATTTCCATCAATTATATGATGAGGCAGAAGAAACTTGCAGAGGTGAAAACAGACTTCATCAACAATATGTCTCATGAATTCAAGACACCACTGGCAACCATTTCTGTAGCTACAGATTCCTTAGCCAATGATAAAATTGCAACCAATCCTGATAAAGTAAAGTATTATTCAGAACTGATCAAGCAGGAGAATTTAAGGATGAAAAAACAGGTAGAGAATGTTCTGAACATGTCGAAGCTTGAAAGAAATGAGGTTGAGCTGTTTTTAAAAGAAGCCAATGTAAGAGAACTGATCAAGAAAACAACAGAGTCTTTCAACCTGATTGTTCAGCAGAGAAACGGAACACTTACCCAGAAATTTAATGCCACTCATTATAATTTTAAAATAGATGAGTTCCATATTTCGAATATGCTGGTCAACTTACTGGATAATGCCAACAAATATTCTCCTGAAGCACCGGAAATTCATGTGGAAACAAGAAATGAAGGACACTGGTATGTGATTGAGATCTCTGACAAAGGAATGGGAATGGAGACTCAGAATAAAACCAAAATTTTCGAAAAATTCTTCAGAGAGGAAACCGGAAATATTCACAACGTAAAAGGACAGGGATTGGGTCTTTCGTATGTAAAAAAGATTGTAGAACTCCACAAAGGACAGATCATCGTAGACTCTCATAAAGGAAAAGGAAGTACGTTTACGATCAAGCTGCCGATGGGATAATGAGTGATCACTGAGAAAAAAAAGATTTCACATCAACGATCATTTATTAATTATAAAAGTAAAACCAAATATCAAAATATAGAAGAGAGAGTGAGGAAGTTCATTCTTAATTGTTAATTATTAATTAGTAAAATTATGAGCAACAGAATATTATTAGTAGAGGACGATCAGAGTTTTGGAGCGGTGCTTAAAGATTATTTGACGATCAATAATTTTGAAGTGACTCTTGCCACTGATGGAGAGCAGGGTTTAAAAGAATTTACGGAAAATGAATTCGACATCTGCATATTTGACGTAATGATGCCTAAAAAAGACGGGTTTTCATTGGCTGAAGACGTAAAGAAAATTGATAAAAATACACCGATCATTTTCCTTACCGCAAGAAATATGAGGGAAGATATTCTGAAAGGATACCAACTGGGAGCTGATGATTATATCACCAAACCTTTTGATACTGAACTTCTTTTATATAAGATCAAAGCGATTCTTCAGAGAAGCTCTACACTGGAAAACGAAGAACAGGAGCAGTTCAAGATCAGCAACATCTTCTTCGATTCTATGCTGAGACAGCTGAAAGTAGGCGACAAAGAATACAAACTTTCTCCAAAAGAAAACGAATTATTGAAACTTCTTTGCATCCACAGAAACGATTTTATGCCAAGAGATCTGGCTTTGAGAAAGATCTGGAAAAAAGAGAATTACTTTACCGCAAGAAGTATGGACGTATATATTGCCAAGCTTCGTAAATTATTAAAAGATGACGAAGGATTGGAAATCATCAACGTTCACGGAGAAGGGTTCAGGCTTTTAGTAAAAAATTAAGGTGAAAATCTTATTATAAATGTAAAATTAGCAAAACAATTAAAAATGTTTTGCTAATTTTGTTTTATACCCATGAACATGAAGAATACATTTATAGGTTTTATTGCCGTATCAATTTTAGCGACATCCTGCAAAAAGGATGAAAAAGCCACTTATCTGAAAGAAGAAGCAGGAGCTGCACAACCTAATGTGGCTCTTACCAGCGCTACTTCCAAAACCACTCTGATGGATCAGGCAGGCGTTCAATCGTCTCCCAGCCCGGCTCCTATGGCCACAGCTCCAGGGATGAACCCACCTCACGGACAGCCGGGTCACCGATGTGATATTCCGGTAGGACAACCGCTAAACGGTCAGCCAGCTGCTGCTCCGGCAACCCAAAACATCAATGTAGGCAACAACAATGTCGTTCAGATTGATCCCAATGCAGTATCTCCAGGGAAAATCACCATTGACAATAACGGAAAACAGGTTAAGACAGCTCCGGGCATGAACCCTCCGCACGGGCAGCCGGGACACCGATGTGACATTCCGGTAGGACAACCTTTAAACAGTAAACCGGCACCTGCTCAACAGCCTGCTCAGAATACGGTACAGGTTACACCTCCTCCTACCCCTGCTCCTGCATCACAGAATCTTGCAATGGGAGAAAAACCGAAAACAAACCCTGCACATGGAGAGCCATGGCACAGCTGTTCATTAAAAGTTGGTGATCCTTTGCCATAAATTTCTTATTTTTGCAGATATGAAGCTGTTTCATCTACTTGCTATAGTATTTTGCCTGGGTGTCTTTTTGATTCCCAAGGATAATTTCTATGCGCAAGCAATGCAGGAAACATGCTGTAAAGCAGAATCTTCGAAAAAAAGCGACTGCTGCAAAAATCATTCTTCAAAAAAAGACAGCAAACATGACAAGACAAAATCATGCAGTGATGACTGCTGCTCATCATGTGTTGCCTGCTATTCTTTTATAGAAACCCCATTTTCAAAAAATCTGCGTCTGGAACTCTCTTATTACAAAGCGAATAAGAATGCTCAGTTTCAATACTCAGATCCACATCTTTCAGACCGTTTAAAGGAGATCTGGCAACCGCCTAAGATAGGTTAATTAAAACATGCTAAGTTCATTACACTTGTAGTGAACCGTTATTTAATTAATCTAAATTTTTAAACGAAATGAAATTATATATTTCCAGGTTCATACTTGGTACATTATTCTTATTTACACAATTTATAGCCGCTCAGAATCTTTCAAAAAACCAGTTCAAAGTAAAAGGGAACTGCGAAATGTGCAAAACCAGAATTGAAAGTGCGGCTAAAAAAGCAGGAGCGAAAACTGCTGTTTACTCTATTGATTTACAAACACTCACTATAGAAAGTGACAAAGTTTCTTCTGATGACATTCTAAAAAAAGTAGCGGAAGCAGGTCATGATAATGAGAAATTCAAAGCTTCGGATACGACCTATGAAGGACTTCCCGGATGTTGTCACTACGATAGGGATCTTCAGCCTTCACAGGCAGAAACCCATCATGAACATCATATGGATGCTAAGGTTTCCCCTAAAAAAGAAAACGAATTCTATGTAAGAGGAAACTGTGCTTCATGTAAAGCCAGAATTGAAAAAGCAGCAAAAGGAGCCGGTGCCGATACAGCAGAGTGGAGCGCGGAAACACAGACTGTTACTTTGCATTTCGATGCATCAAAAACTTCATCAGATAAAATTTTAAAGGCCATTGCTGATGCAGGCCATGACAATGAAAAATATAAAGCTTCTGATGCTGTTTATAACGGTCTTCCAGGGTGTTGCTTATATGACAGAGATTTTACTTTCGGAGAACCTAATCCAAAAGTTCATTATGAGGAAGAGACCAAACATAAAGAACATCAGACCTCTACCTCTGCTTCTGATGAAGCCCACACTACACATGAAAAAAATATTGAAGGTGTAGTTGTAACAGGTTCTAAAGCGGCGACAGCTTTAAGTAAAAAAGAAACCGGGCTTGTCTTTAATATTGATAAAAAAGAATTATTAAAAGCAGCCTGTTGTAATCTGTCTGAAAGTTTTGAAACCAACGCAACTGTTGACGTTTCTTTCAGCAATGCCGTTACAGGAACAAAACAATTGAAAATGCTTGGTCTGGATCAGAAATATACGAGCCTGACCAAGGAACAATTGCCTGAAATCCGAGGATTGGCTTCGGCATACGGACTGAATTTCATTCCCGGAAGATGGATTGAAAGCATTCAGCTGACGAAAGGGGGAAGTACTGTAACTAATGGCTACGAAAGTATTACCGGACAGATCAACACTGAGCTTCTGAAAAATGCAAAGACTCCTGAAACTTCATTGAATCTTTTTTCTGATTTCAATGGAAGAGCCGAAATTAACATTACCAACGTTTCTCCTATCAACGATAAATGGTCACAGACTTTCCTTCTTCACGGGAACGGAACTTTCGGGAACACCGATATGAACCATGACGGTTTTCTTGACAGACCGAAAGGAACTCAGATCAATGCAGCTTATTTACTGAATTATAATGATCTGGAAAAATCCGGGTTTGGGTCTCACTTCGGCATTAATTTTATCAGGGATGAGAGAACAGCGGGACAGATTGGTTTTGATAAAAAACTGGCTCAGGATAAGCAGCCTGCCTATGGAGTAGGAATTGACATTTCAAGATTTCAGGTGTGGAATAAGACCGGTTATGTTTTCAAAGGAAAACCTTATCAGAGTATTGGCTGGATGAATCAGTATGTGTATCATCAGCAGGACAGCTTTTTCGGGTTGAGAAATTATGCGGGGCAGCAACATACCTATTATTCCAACTTAATTTTTGAGAGCATCATCGGGAATACCAACCATAAGTATAAAGCAGGGGCAAGCTTTTTATATGACGGTTATCAAGAAACTTATCTTACGAACGACTTCAGAAGAAATGAAATCGTTCCGGGTATTTTTGCCGAATATACTTTAACAGGTTTAAAATATACATTGGTAGCAGGTACAAGGGTAGATTTCCATAATCTGGCTGGTACTCAGTTTACCCCAAGGGTTAATTTTAAATATGACTTCACGCCGCAGACTATTTTAAGACTTTCTGCCGGAAGAGGATTCAGAACAGCGAATGTGTTTGCTGAAAGCCAGCAGTATTTTGCCTCCAACAGAGCGATTAATATTATTCCCAACAATGGAAATATTTATGGATTAAAGCCTGAAATTGCATGGAACTACGGGGCAAGCTTACAGCAGGAATTCAAATTATTCGGAAGAAAATCAAGCATTGTTGCCGACTTCTTCAGAACAGATTTCCAGGATCAGGTTCTGGTAGATCTAGACCGATCTCCTCAGCAGCTCACATTCTATAATCTGGAAGGAAAATCATTTGCCAACTCTTTCCAGACCCAGTGGGACTTTATGCCGTTTAAAAACTTTGAGGTAAGAATGGCTTATAAATATTATGATGTACAGGCCGATTATATCGGTGGAAGAAGAGAGGTTCCTTTTATGGCTAAACACAGAGGTTTTGTCAACCTGGCCTACTCTACCAATAAGAATAATAACGGTGGATTCTGGAGTTTTGATACCACTTTAAACTGGGTAGGGAAACAAAGGCTTCCTGATACTTCGAGCAATCCTGCAGAATTTCAATTACCAACCTATTCCAATTCATATGCTGTATTGAATGCACAGGTTTCAAGAAATTTCAACAAAAAGATCAGAGCGTATGTAGGTGGAGAGAACCTTACTTCTTATTACCAGAAAAACGCAATCGTTGATTTCAGAAATCCTTTTGGAAATTATTTTGATGGCGGAATGGTGTATGCACCAATTATGAAAGCGAATTTCTACGTAGGACTGGATGTGACATTTTAAAGGCTGGAAGCTGGAAAAATGAAGCCGGAAGTGCTATTAGCCAGTGAATTTATTATGGGGAAAACCTCTGGCATAAAAATTCTAAATAAACAAAATTGTTTTAATGATGATATTCAGTGCTTCTAGTAACCTACATAAACTTCATTCTTCCAGCCTCTAGCATCCTTTTAACAATAAAAAATCGGCTTTAATATTAAAGCCGATTTTTTTATTTATCTTCCAAAATCATCCTGTACTCTTACAATATCGTCTTCGTCTGAAGGATTGGATGCATCGGTATGCTGCCAGATTTCTGCAACGATACCCCAGCCTGACAAACCAATTAATCTGTGTCTTTCGCCTTGCTGAAGTTTTACCTGATCTTTCGGATTGTATTCTGCTAATTCGCCTTCTTCATCGGTACTGCTTCTTTTGATTCCTACTGTTCCTTCCACTACCTGCCAGATTTCTGCTCTCCTGTGGTGATACTGCCAGCTTAATCTCGCTTCCGGAGCTACAATAAGAATTTTAGGGCTCAGCTTCCCTCCTATTCTCAGGTTTTCCACATCGATCCCGTCAAAATACTGGTTGGCAAAATCCTGTGCCTGGGTTTCATCAATCACAAAAAAACCTCCCCAAGGTCTTGTTTCATCTTTTGCTGCAATCGTAAATCCCTGGGTCTGCAGCATCTTCTCTACTCTATCGAATATTTCTTTTTTTTCTGTACTCATACAGTTTGTATTTCTGAATTAAACTTTATTATCTGATTATTCTTTTGACATTGAATATGGAAAATCTTTTTCCTGTGAACCTCTTTCCTTATTCGGTTTGCTGTCCATTTTAAAATCTAAAACCGCTCCTTTTATAAGTTCCTGATGACTCAACCAGTTTTTGGAGTAAGGCTGCTGATTTACATTCAGTGATTTTACATATACATTGTCAGCACTGTTTTCCGGTGCTTTTATTTCAATTTTCTTACCGTTTTCAAGATGAATGGTAGCTTCTTTAAACAATGGTGCTCCCAACACATACTGATCCGTTGCAGGTGTTACCGGATAGAACCCTAAAGCGGAGAAAATATACCAGGCGGAAGTCTGCCCGTTATCTTCATCACCGCAATAACCGTCAGGAGTGGCATGGTATAATTTATCCATTACCTGTCTTGCCCAATACTGCGTTTTATAAGGTGCTCCGGCATAATTATACAGATAGATCATATGCTGAATCGGCTGATTTCCGTGAGCATACTGCCCCATATTCATGATCTGCATTTCTCTGATCTCATGGATCACTCCTCCGTAATAACTGTCGTCAAAAACCGGTGGAAGCGAAAACACCTCATCCAGTTTAGCTTCAAACTTCTTCTTTCCTCCCATCAACTCTGCCAGACCATTCACATCCTGGAACACCGACCAGGTATAATGCCAGCTATTTCCTTCTGTAAAAGCATCTCCCCATTTGAACGGATTGAAAGGTTTCTGAAAGTTCCCGTCTTTATTCTTACCACGCATAAGACCTGTTTCTTTATCAAACAGATTTTTGTAATTATACGCTCTTTTTTTGTAAATATCAATTTCTGAAGCAGGTTTTCCTAAGGCTTTCCCAAGCTGATAGATAGAGAAATCATCATAGGCATATTCTAGCGTTCTCGCTGCATTTTCATTAATTTTCACATCGTAAGGCACATACCCTAACTTGTTGTAATACTCTACTCCTGCACGGCCTACCGCTTCAATCGGGCCTTCATTATTGGCTCCGTGTTTTACAGCCTGCCAAAGCGTTTCCACATCATATCCGCGAAGTCCTTTGATATAAGCATCTGCCACTACGGATGCGGAATTGTTTCCGATCATAATATCAGAATATCCCGGGCTGCTCCATTCCGGTAAGAAACCTCCTTCTTTGTAAGCATTGGCCAGTCCTTCCTGCATTTCAACATTGATGCCCGGATACACAAGGTTCAGGAACGGATACAAAGCGCGGAAAGTATCCCAGAAACCTGTTCCGGCAAACATTCTTCCGTCTGCAATTTTACCGTTGTAAGGACTCCAGTGTTTTATTTTGTTCTGAGCATCAATTTCGTATAATTTCTGTGGAAAAAATAATGTTCTGTATAGAGAGGAATAAAAAGTTCGCATCTGTTGATCAGTTCCTCCTTTTACCTCCAGTTTTCCCAGGGTTTTGTTCCAGATATTTTTAGCTTCTGTTTTTACTTGGTCAAAATTTCTGTTTCCGATCTCTCTTTTAAGATTCAGTTCTGCCTGTTCAAAGCTGATGAATGAAGAGGCTACTTTTGCATAAACCGCTTCTTTATTTTTAAGTTTAAAACCAACTACAGCTCCCGTATGATCACTGGTAATTTCCAATTGATCATTAATCAGTTTATCATCTTTCCAGGTTTTTGTCAGTTCAAAATCTTTGTCGAACTGAATGACAAAATAGTTTTTAAAGTTTTCATATTTCCCGGTAGAATATCTTGTGGTATACCCGAAAATTTTTCTTTCCTTAGGAAGTATTTTAACGTAAGACCCTTTGTTCAGGGCATCAATCACTACATAGGCACTATCCGTCTTCGGGAAATCGAATTTAAAGAAAGAAGCTCTCTCTGTAGGGGTCAATTCTGTGGTTACATTAATATCCGCCAGGTATACGCTATAGAAATAAGGGGTAGAAACCTCAGCTTTATGGCTGAACCAGCTTGCCCTGTCGTCTTCTTTAAATTTTACTTTTCCCACTCCCGGCATGATGGCAAATGCACCATAGTCATTCATCCATGGAGAAGGCTGATGGGTCTGTTTGAATCCTTTTATCTTGTCTGCATCATAGGTATACGCCCATCCGTCACCCATTTTTCCTGTCTGTGGAGTCCAGATATTCATTCCCCAGGGAAGCCCGACGGCCGGATAGGTATTTCCATTCGACAGTGAAGGTTTTGACTGGGTTCCCATCAACGGATTTACATAATCCACCGGAGATAAACTCTGCCCGAAAGCCCAGGCCTGTACTACAAGAAAAAAAGTAGAAAATAGAGACTTCATTGTATCGTTTCGTTTATTAATTTTATGTAAGCTTTTTTAATGCATAGCTGGCGGCTCCCAAAATGGCAGCATCTTCAAAGATGGCAGAGATTTTAACCGGCAAGTTAATATTATTCTTTGTTAAATTCTGAATAAATCGTGTTTCAAAATGAGGATAGGCTTTCGCAATATTCCCTCCTATAACTAAAACTTCCGGTTTATAATGATCCACATACTTTACGATAAACTCTGCAAATGAATCTGCATATTCATCAAATATCTGAGTCTGTATTTCAGCCGGTTTGTCCAACAGATCCTTGGTTCCGGAAATCTGCTCGCCAGTTAACTCCTGATAACGGTTCACAAACCAGCGTGTTGCCAGATAGTCTTCACTAATAGAATCTTTAAACGGAGAATCCCACAGGTCTTCATCGGTTGCCAACTCACCATCATAGAACGTAGTTCCCAATCCTGTTCCCAGCGTCACTCCGAAAACCTTTTTAAACTCCTGAACACAGCCCCCGAAAACTTCCCCTTCCATAAAGGCAGCCGCATCATTTACAAAATGAATCTGATGTGTAGAAACCGATAATCTTTTCGCCAGGTCTTCTTTGATATTCACATTGTATATATCCAGAAACTTTCCGTGAAGCATCAGTGATATTCCGTTCTCATAATCGAAAGGACCAGGCATCGCAATGCCTATCAGCAGATCTTCTTTAGCCAGATCATGGACCACTTTACTGATTGCCGAAATCCATGCTGAAAAAATGGTTTCTTTATCATCAAATGAATTGACATGTTCTCTTACATACGTTGAAGAAATGATTTCCCGTTTTTCAGGATCTACCTGAGCCATTGTAATATGCGAACCTCCAATATCTATTCCTACTATATTTTGCATGAGCTTTTTACTTTAAATTTAATTTTCAAACCGTTCTATGACCGGGAAAACAGGCAAACCAATGAAGTCATCCGTCTGCCTGCTTTCGGTCTGATACTTTATCTTTTTCCAGATAAGGATCCTGTTATTTTATATTTATTTCACAATAATTTTTCCGGATGATATGATCTTATTACCTGCTGCGGTAATTTTGTAAAGATAAGTACCAGTGGTCAAATCTTGCGTATTCACTACATTATTATTTTTATTAATCTGCTGTTTTTTGGATAATTTTCCTGAAACATCATACAATGAAATTTCACTTGCCGAGCTGTCATCTATTCTGAAATAAATATCGTTTCCTCTTTTAACAGGGTTAGGATAAACGTGGCTTTCTTTTACCAGCTCAGTATCTTTTACTGATAAAGAAGCCGGGCAAGGCACCTCTGTTTTCCAGTTGGCATCCGTCATGCTCACAAGCGTTGCAGCATGGGTGTTAGGTGTTGCATCAAGTGCTCCTATGCCGCTTCCTTCATCCATTTTCCAGTTAGCTTCAAGATTGGATGCGTTCGGGGCTACATTACATTTATTATCCAGGATTTCCTGTGCAGTCAATGCTCTTTTCCATACTCTGAATTCATCCAGAGAGCCATTAAGGGTACGGGAATTATCATAGTTTCTTGCTAAATAAAGAATTCCGTTTGCGGTAAAATTACCGGTAACAGGAGTACTGGCATCAAGGCTTCCGTTCACATAGAGTTTCATTGCAGCACCATCGTAGGTTGCTGCCACATGATACCAGGTATTTGGGTTAAAAGCAGTACTGGTATTAAGTTTCACCTGAGATGATCCAAAGCTCAAAGTAAACTGAAGTTTGTTGTTAGCCAGGTTTCCATCTCCAAATCTCAGGATTGCAGAATTACTGTCTCCTACTTCAATTCCGATGATTGATGAAATATAAGGGAAGTTTCCTTTGAATGCGTTTACTTTTACCCAACCTTCAAATGTAAGGGCATTCCCACTGAGGTTAAACTGTCCTGCATTCAGATATTGTGTACTTCCGTTGAAAGACAGGGATCTTGGACCAGGACTGGTAACAGGAGCGAAACCGCTGTTAAATGCTCCTTCTCCTGAATAGGTACTTGTGGTTCCTCCGGTACATGCAGCCTGTATTTTCCAAACATAATTGGTATTCGGTGTCAGGTTCTGAAGTGAATATGTATTGGTTGTAATATTCGGAATTTCATTCCATGCAGTGGCAGCCGTTGTTTTGTACTGCAATGTATAAGAGGTCGCTGTTCCTGCATCCCATGATAGCTGGGTGGAGTTTCCAAGGTAGCTTCCTGATACTAATCCTGAAGGTGTTGTACATCCGTTTCCTGAATTAAACCTTGGAGCAAATAAGTAGGTACTGGTCAATGTAGATGAACAATTAGACTGTATTCTCCAGTCATAATCGGTATTCATCGTCAGATTATTGATGATAACATTGTTTCCTGAATAATTACTTGCTACATTCGTCCAGGTTGTTGAATTGGCTGGTTTGTAATCAATATTATAAGTCTGGGATGCATTGGAAGTCCAGTTCAGTTTGGCAGACGTTCCCGTTACATTGGAGACGTCCAGCCCTAGCGGCGGATCACAGCTCTGTCCCTGCGACCATGAATACAATTGCCCGCTTAGAAGTGTATTTTCGTTATAAAGAATATTTGATCCCGTGCTCAGGTAATTCGCCACATCGGTTCCGCCAAGATCATACCACATGAATACTCCATAACCATCATTTTTGCTACTGGTAGCCAGGCTGGATAGCGTAGAAGCGGAAGTTGACCCGGAATTACTGTTTTGTATCCAGGTTGCCGCAGCAGAAAGTTTTGTTTTTGTAAGCGGTGGCACATTCGGAGCAACGTATGTTCCGTACATCGCATTCCAGCTGTAATCAATGTAATTTCCGGCCTGATCTCCGTTATAACTTTGCCTTGATGTTGCCGGACCATAGTAGTAGAATGTAACCAGTTTATCTGGCATAGCAGCTTTCAATTCCTGCAAAAGCATGACAAAAGAGCTGTTATTCGGCTGTCCTGTTCCGTTATTTCCATAACCTGCATATTCATCATCCAAGTCTACGCCATCCAATCCATAGGTATAAACCGTATTGGCAACCTGTAAGGCAAAATCTTTAGCGGCTTCACGGTTAGGGAAATTGGAAATTCCGGCTCCCTGATGATTTCCAAGAATATCCAACAATACCTTGATTCCCTTCTGCTGTAAAGGTTTTACATAGGTATTGACATCGTTGAGTACTTTGGTAACATTATTATTGCTTGAAATATAAGCCCTGCTTTTGGAAACATCGTAGTTGATATTCGCAGCAAAGATAATGGCAACATCAAAAAGCTGTCTGTTGGTATTCTGCAAAGTATAAGACCCTGCATTCAACATATTATTATTGTTCACTTCCACATAGCATACTCCCAAAGGATTAAGCTGCTGGGCTTTGAACAAAGGGGTTCCCTGAAGCATCATAGCGATAAAGGGAATAAAAAAGGATTTTTTTTTCATATATATTAATTTTTATCAATAGAAAAACCACCGGGCCGAGACCCGGTGATTGGTTGGTTATTTTACAATTAATTTCTCTGTGTGTTTCAGACTTCCGTCCTGGGATTCAAACTGTACAATATAGTTTCCTGAGGAAAGTGCAGACACATTATATTGATCGTTTCCGCCTTTCATTGTCTGGCTGTCTACCATTCTTCCGTTAAAATCATAAACCGTCATTTTTCCTCTGCTGTATCCTTCCGGAGCTGAAACCGTCAGTGATGAAGATTTGCTCGCAGGATTCGGGTACATTTTAATCTGGTTTTTACTACTGGTCTCTGCTGAGCCAATTGCTTTCTGAACCGCAGTATTTCTTGCAAGTTTTGAAGTTCCTGTTGTACATGGTATATCTGTTCCCCAATTGGAAGCATCAACCCCAGTTAAAGTGAGTGTCACTCCGTTTCCTGAAGTATCCTGAACAGATGAACCGCTGCCCTCGTTAAACTTCCAGTAAGCGGCAAGCGAAGTTGCCGGAACTGATACATTACACATATTCTGGCTGATCTCCGTTTGACTCAATGTTCGTTTCCAGACTCTTACCTCATCTACTTTGCCATTGAAATTTCTGGAGGTATTGTATAAATATCCTACACTGAATGCACCGTTTGAACTTACGCTTCCTGTCTGTGATTTACTGGCATCCAATACACCGTTAATGTAAATTTTCATAGCAGCACCGTCATAGGTAGCGGCCACATGATACCAGGTATTGGTATTCAATGCAGTAGTAGAAGCCAGTTTCTGCTGGACATTATTGATACTTAATACAAACTGAACTTTATTGTTGGCTACATTGGCATCTCCCAATCGTAAAAATGCAGAATTACTGTCACTAACCTCTGTTCCCATAATTGCAGAGATATACGGAGAGGCTGATTTGAAAGATGAAGGTTTAATCCAGCCTTCAAAAGATAATGCGGAACCACCCAGATTAAGATTTCCTGCTGCTCCTGATTCTGTGCTTCCGTCTAATGACAGGGCATAAGAGCCTGTAGGATTGGTTGTCCCGGAACCACTGTTAAATCTTGGAGCAAACATATAGGTACTTTTTACGCTGCAATTGGTTCTTATTCTCCAGTCGTAATCTGTATTGGCGGTTAATCCTGTTATGGTAGCCGATGTAGCGTTCAAAGCGGTAGCAGCACTGGTCCATGTAGTGGAAGAAGCCGGCTTATAATCAATATCGTAGGTATTCGTTCCAACTGCTGACCAGTTTAGTTTTGCACTTGTTCCTGTAAGATTGCTGGTAAATAATCCGATAGGGGCATCACAATTGGTCCCCTGTGTCCATGATTGTAAAGTTCCACTTAAAACTGTGGGTTGTCCATATAAAGTCTGAGTACCTGCTGAAAGCTGGGCTGTTTCATTGGTTCCGTGGAGATCATACCACATGAATACTCCATAGCCGCCATTTTTGGTCTGTGTTGCTAAACTTGTTGTGGTAGAATTGGATGTATTTCCCATCCAGACTGCTGCGGGAGAGATCTGTGCTTTGGTAAGCGGAGGGACATTGGGAGCGGAAAATGTTCCATACATGGCATTCCAGCTGTAATTGACATAATCTCCCACTCTGAATCCGTTCCATGAAAGCCTTGAAGCGGCATCACCATAATAATAAAATGAAATGATCTTATCCGGCAGGAGGGCTTTTAGTTCCTGAACAAGCATTACAAAAGAGCTGTCATTAGGCTGCCCTGTACCATTTTTCCCATACTCAGAATATTCATCATCAAAATCAATTCCATCCAAACCGTACGTATTGACGGTATTGGCAAGCTGCTGGGCAAAATCTCTGGCTGCTTCACGGGTAGGAAAATTACAGATTCCTGCTCCCTGGTGATTTCCCAGAATGGTCAATACTACTTTCATCCCTTTTTGCTGAAGGGGTTTTATGTAAGTATCTGCATTGGTAAGAACTTTGGTCACATTGTTATTAGAATACAGATAAGCCCTTCCACGGCTCGTATCATAATTGATATTCGCCGCAAAAATATTGACAACATTAAACAGGTAGCTGTTTGATGTCTGCAGTTTGTACGCTCCTGCATTCAGGATGTTGTTGTTGTTCACTTCCACATAGCATATTCCTGTAGGATTAAGCTGCTGTGCATTGAGCAGAGAACCAGACTGAAGCATCACTGCCGCCAGTGCGGTAAAGATGGATTTTTTTTTCATTGTATAAATTTTTTAAGGTGTTTTGGTATCTGAATTTTATATAGCAATCCCCTGGTACTTTCTTTTTAGGAAAATACCTCAAATCAATACATCATATAAAAAGGTAGGCTATGTCAGTAGCTCAGGATTTTCGTTAAAGGTTTTCCACAACAGTTCGCCAAATAACGTATTGGCCCATGCAAACCATTCTCTGGTGAACTTTTTGTCGTTGTCTTTATGGAAGGATTCATGCATAAAGCCTGTCCCACCGTGCGTTTTCTGTAAGGTATCGATACACCATCTGATCTCACTCTTATCTTTTGTAGTGAGCGCTTTCATAATGATACTCATTGGCCAGATCATATCCAGTCCGATATGCGGACCTCCTATTCCTTCTGCCAGTTTACCTTTGAAAAAGAATGGGTTGTTTTCTGACCATACAAATTTTCTTGTATTCAGATAAACAGGATCATCCGCTTTCACTGCATCCAGGTAAGGTAATCCCAGCAAGCTTGGGCAATTTGCATCATCCATCAGGTTATAACTTCCGAAGCCATTTACTTCAAAAGCATATATTTTCCCAAATTCAGGATGATTGTAAATTCCGTATTTTTTAATGGCAGCCTCCACCTCATCAGCAAGGCTGGTAAGCTGTTGAGCCAAAGTTTTTTCATTTTTGATCTGAGAAACCATTTCTGCTGCCTGGCGTAAACTTACTACAGCAAACAGATTTGAAGGAATCAGGAATCCATAAATAGTGGCATCATCACTCGGACGGAACATGGAGCTGATCAGTCCCACAGGCTTTGTAGGATACCCGTAACCTCCCATAGGAACTCCATCGGTAGCCCATGCAGTTGTGCGCTCAAATTTGTAAGGCCCAAGATCTTTCTTTCTCTGTTGTTCCGTGAAAGTCTGTAGGGTCAGCTTTATTCCTTTCAACCAATTGGCATCGAAAGGTTTGGTATCTCCTGTTGTTTTCCAGAAATGATAAGCCAGACGGATAGGATAGCATAATGAATCGATTTCCCATTTTCTCTCATGGGTACCCGGTTTCATATCGGTGTGATCATATTCTTTCCACTTGCTGATCTTTTGGTCATCATTATAGAAAGCATTGGCATAAGGATCTTTAAGAATAAATGTGGTCTGTTTATGAATCACCCCTGAAATCAGTTTGTGAAGCTTTTCATCTTTCTTGGAGAACTGCAGATAAGGGAAAACCTGTGCAGAACTGTCACGAAGCCACATGGCATCAATATCTCCCGTGATGACGTAAGTATCAGGAGTACCGTTGGTTTCGCTATAGAAAACGGTGGTATCTAATGTATTCGGAAAGCAGTTTTCAAAGAGCCAGGACAGTTCTTTATTGTTCACTTTCTTCTTAAAAGCGGCGATGGCACTTTCTACGGACTCACTGGTAAAATGTCTTTTCTCTTTTGGAACACGGACAACCGGAAAATCTCCGCCGACCAGGCTTTTAGCAAAAACATTTTGAGTAAACAGCAATCCGGCTCCTGCCAGTGCACTTGTTTTAATAAAATTTCTCCTTTCCATTGATACTTTTATTTCGTTATTTTTATTAGTCTTATTTTACAGGTTTACTTCCCATTACAAATCTCAGTTCCCCACCGTTCATGATGTCACTGTGGCTCAGTTCCCAGCTTTTGTACTCTTTGCCGTTCAGGAACATTTTCTGTACATAGATATTTTTATCTGAAATTTTATCGGCAATCACTGTGAAGGTTTTCCCATTTTCCAGCTGTAAAGAAGCTTTTGGAAACTGAGGAGCTCCTATGGCATACACTGGTTTCCCTGGAGTCACCTGATAGAATCCTAGTGAAGAGAAAATATACCATGCTGACATTTGTCCGCAGTCTTCGTTGTTGACAATTCCGTCAGGTTTTGCAGCGTACATATTGTCTCTGATATATTTTACCATTTTTTGAGTTTTAGAAGGACTTCCTGCATAATTGTATAAATACGGTACATGATGTCCCGGCTCATCTCCAAAGCCCAGAGAACCGATGAATCCTGAAATATCCACGTGCTGTTCTCCCTGCATATTCAATGCTTCAGTGAACGTTTTATCCAGTTTTTCTTCAAATCCTTTTTTTCCACCGTAAAGATTCATCATTTCATCAATCTGATGCGGCACAAAGAAATCATAAGCCCAGATATTTCCGGAAACCCAGTGTGGCTGTAACTTTTTCCAATCATTAAGAGGGAAATCTGCTAAGAATTTTCCGTCTTTCTGTCTTGGCCAGAAGTGGTTATTTTCTTTGTTAAAGGTATTCAGGAAGTTCATGGAACGTTTTTTATACACTTCCGCTTCGTCCTTCTTCCCTAATTTTTCGGCAAGCTGCTGAATACACCAATCGTCATAAGCATATTCTAAGGTGGCAGAAACAGAAGCTCCATTTTCTGACGGGCTGTATCCTAATTTAATATAGTCATTAAGACCGCCACCGCCATCACTGCTGCTCATTTTATCTGTCAGAGAGGCATCTTTCATTGCGGCAAAAGCTTTTTCTGCATCTATTCCGGGTACTCCTTTGGAAATAGCATCCCAGATAACCGATACACTGTGGTACCCCAGCATACAGAAGTTATCGTATCCGCAAAGTTCCCAGATCGGCATATGATCCTTACGATCTGTATACCTGCTGATTAAAGAATTAGCAAATTCTTTCGTATGCTTCTGATCCATAATGGTCAGTAACGGGTGTGTTGCTCTGAAACCATCCCAGTAAGAATAAGTACTGTAGTTGGTAAACCATTTGGTATTCATATTTTCCTGAGCAGCAACATAATCACCGTTCACATCCATATAAAGATTAGGTGCAATGAAGGTATGATATACTCCTGTATAGAAAATCTTTCTCTGGTTATCCGTACCTCCCGTTACCTGGAATCTGCCGATAAGGTCACGCCATGTTTTTTGGGCTGCTTCCCTTGCTTGTGCAAAGTCCACATTTTTAGCTTCTGTATCGAAGTTTTCCTGTGCGTTTTCTGTGCTTACCGGAGATAAAGACACTTTTACCTCAATGCTTTCATTGGCTTCTGTTGCAAATCTTACAAAGGCTTTTGCATCTTTGGCCAACGCAATTTTTTCATTGTTTTTGATTTTTCCTTCAGCATAAACTCCATAGGATTTAAACGGTTTGGAAAATTCCATTACAAAATAGGCGAATCGTTTTCCACCCCAGCCGTTGCTGTAGCAATAGCCTTTTATCTTATTGTTCCCTTCTATGCTTACCAAAGTGTGGTAAATATTTCCGAAGATCTTATTGGTAGGATCAATAATGATATTGGCTTCATCAGATTTCGGGAAGGTATATTTATGAAATCCTACTCTCGGAGAAGCAGTAAGCTCCGCTTTTACTCCATAGCTGTCCAGCATTACAGAATAATATCCCGGAGATGCTGTTTCTTTATCATGACTGAATGTTGAACGATAGCCTGTTTCCGGCTTATCTTCCTGCCCCGGAACCATTTTTACCTGGCCCACTGTTGGCATTACCAGAATATCTCCAAGGTCTGCCCAACCTGTTCCGCTAAGGTGATTGTGACTGAATCCCATGATCGTTTTACTGCTGTAATGATAGCCGGAACACCAGTCCCAGTCGCCACTCTTAGTATTCTGATCCGGACTTAGCTGAATCATTCCAAATGGTGTGGTAGCTCCCGGAAAGGTATGACCGTGACCGCCTGTTCCGATAAACGGGTCTACCCAGGAAAGAACATCATTCTTATTTTGCTGAGCATGAGACAGGGAAACCAAAGTGGTAAAAAAGCAGATGAGCAATTCTTTTTTCATGATAAGAGGTATCAGGATTTTTTAATTTAAAAGTTGGTTTAAAAATAGGAAAACCATTACAAAAATCCCAATAATAAAGGGAATTAAGCTAATGATCCTATTTTTTAAAAACTTTATCATTACTTAGATTGAATTTTTTTTCATAAAATCAATAATTTCTGAGATATACCCGAAGGCAATCGCAACCACCGTATCGGCAGCCCCATAATATACGGTTACCTTGTCACCTTCTGTAAGGGCGGCACAAGGGAAAACCACATTCGGAACATCTCCTGTCAGCTCATACACTTCAGCAGGAGCCAGCAGATAAGGTTTCGTTCTGTACAATACTTTCGTAGGGTCTTCAAGGTCCAGCAAAGCAGCTCCCATAGAATATCTGAACCCTCTGCAGGTATTGATCACTCCGTGATAGAAAAGCAGCCATCCTTCTTCCGTTTTAATAGGAACCGGCCCACCACCGATCTTGGTACACTGCCATGCACTGTCTTCAAACGGTGTTGCTTTCATTACACAACGGTGCTCTCCCCAGTATTTCATATCAGGACTATAGCTGATATAAATATCTCCGAAAGGTGTATGCCCGTTGTCACTCGGACGGCTCAACATCGCATATTTACCATTGATCTTTTCAGGAAAAAGAACTCCGTTTCTGTTGAAAGGAAGAAATGCATTCTCGCACTGGAAAAACTCTTTAAAATCAAAAGTATACCCGATTCCGATGGTAGGCCCGTTGTACCCGTTGCACCATGTGATCCAGTAGCGGTCTTCGATGAAGGTAACACGGGGATCATATTTGTAATCAGATTCGATCATGTCTGTATTTCCCGCCTTCATTTCAATAGGATCATGGTTAATATCCCAATTGATTCCGTCTTTACTAAAACCGGCAAAAATATTCATCTGCACCGCTTTATTATCACAACGGAATACTCCTGCAAATCCGTCTTCAAAAGGAATTACGGCACTGTTGAATATACTGTTGGATGTAGGTATTGCGTATCTGTTAATGATCGGGTTTTCGGAAAACCTCCACATAATATCATTGCAACCTTCCGGGCGATCCTGCCAAGGGATCATTACTGATTGAGCTGTCATAAAGTAGTTTTTACTTTTTATTTTATTTAATTGTTTTATTTTGTATTTAAACCTTGCAGGTTTGGTACTTTTTAATGTTGTTCTTGTTTATTTTCTGAATAAGGGAAAGGAACGAATAGGGTGACGAGAAATGCAGGAATTGTAGCAACCAGTACCCAGATAAAGAATATTTTGTATCCTACCCAGTCACTGATCATTCCGCTGAACATTCCGGGGATCATCACCCCCAGGTTCATAATTCCTGTCGCAAAGGCATAGTGGGCTGTTTTATGTTTTCCGGGAGCAATCTGCTGCATCATATACAGCATCAACCCTACAAAACCGAATCCATAGCCAAAGTATTCTACTACAACGGCAATCCCTACAGGCAGAAGATCTGCCGGCTGGTAATGGGCCAGTAATGCATAGACCACAAACGGAATATTAAAAGCGCAGCACAACCATATCAATGATTTTTTCAAGCCTCTGGCCGAGATAAAATAACCTGCCAGAACAGATCCTAAAATGAATGCTGCAGAACCATACGTTCCGTAGATCAATCCTATATCGGATGTTGATAATCCTAATCCTCCTGACGTTCTTGGAGCTTTAAAAAATAGCGGTGCAATTTTAATGGCAAAACCTTCTGCAAAGCGGTATAGGATAATGAAAAGTACCGACCACAGAATGCTCTTTTTGGTAAAGAAAGAGGTAATCACTTCCAACAGTTCTTTACGTACGTTTCCGGCTGTTTTTTCCTGTTTCGGAACCTCATTTCTCTCTTCTTTCGGAAGGATGAAATAATGATAGACAGCCAGCGCGAAAAACAACAAAGCATAGATCACCATAATGATCATCCAGGCATTGGTCACCCCTTTTGTCTTTTCTAAAACGCCTGCAAAATAGACCAGTGCACCACTGCTTATAATCTTTGCCAGATTGTAAAAAGCGCCCTGCCAGCCAATGTATTTCGCCTGTTCTTTATTGGAAAGAAACCCAATATACGTTCCGTCTGCCACCACATCATGAGTGGCTCCGCAAAATGCTACTACCGCAAAAAGTGCAATACTGTATTTGAAAAAGTCGTGCAAAGGAAGACTTAATGCAATTAAAGCAAACAGAATTCCTATGGCAAACTGGGTAAAAACAACAAAGAATTTTTTGGTTTTATAGATTTCCAGAAAAGGACTCCAAAGAGGCTTCAGGGTCCAGGAAAACATGATAAAGGCCGTCCAGAAAGTAATCTTCGAATCCGAAACACCCATATCCTTATACATGATTCCGGAAACTGCATTAATGGTCACAAAGGGAACCCCCATTGCAAAATATAATGTAGAAATCCAAAGAATTGGCTGAATCCGACGTACTCCGGAGCTGTTGTTTCCCATATTTAAAAAAATAAGATTCTAAAGAAAAAGAGAACATCTCAAAATTTCATCCGGGAATAAACGAAACTATAAATTTTTCAGGAGGTTTTACACTCCTGTCCCTTATGAACACATCTGATAAAATCTGACTTCTGAGATGTCTCTGTAATATATTAAAAATTGTTTGGGTTATTATTTTTTATCCCACCATAACTTGGTTCCTCCGGTATCTGGACCGTTAAGTGTTTGTACAGCCTGTTGATAATTGTACAATGAGGTTTTGGTATCAATGGTGAAAGGTATTCTTCTGATCATTGCTTCTGTACTGATCGCTCCCCCACTATCATTTTTTCTTATCTTGAACAAAACAGGATAACCTGTTCTTCTTTGCTCTGCCCATGCTTCGGGACCATTCGGATAAAGGGAAAGCCATTTTTGAGTAATGATTCTTTCTAATTTTCTTTCATTGGTATCGCTGTTATTCCATGCAATGGTAATGGTACTTAACTGGGGATTTCCAGTCAGGATATTATTCTCTGCATTCTTAGGATCTACATAAGGTGCCTCCGTAGAAGTATTGTCAGCAAGATAAGCCCCAACATTAGCACTTTTCCCCCATTCGCCGAAAGACTGCTGAACTCCGGTTGTATAATTGGTCTGAATATCTCCCGCTCCTGAATATCCTCTTAATGCAGCCTCCGCTTTCAGAAACCATGTTTCTGCAGCAGTGAATAGTTTCATTTTACCATCGGTACCAGAAAAATAATCACCAGTTGCTGATTTTGCCTGTGGCTGTGAAAATGCACCATAGGTTGATTTACCATTTAGTAAATCAATTCCCTGACGGACTCCTATATATTTTCCCTGAACATCAACATCTTTTGCAGGAATAGCATATGCAGGAAGTCTTGGATCATTGTATCCGTTCATATAAGCCATCAACGGTGCTCCTATCAAGCAGTCTCCCCACGAATAGATGATAAAACTCAATTCAGACTGTCCTACGCTAATCAAAGCATTATCGGCATTATCAGTAATTAGTCCGGCTGGTGATGCCAAAGCCTCTTCTGCATATTGTTTTGATTTTGCAGGATCAGCATAACTCATTCTCATGGCTAGCCTCAACTTCAGAGAATTTGCCAGCTTTGCCCACTGAGCCATATTTCCGCCATAAACTAAGTCAGCATTTTTCAATGACGTTTTATCTTCAACATTCTGATTTGCGGAAGTTGCAATTACTTTTTGCAAATCAGTAATAGCAGACGTAAGATCAGCTACAAAATAATTATAGGCATCTTGTTGCGAATCAAAATCAGTGGTTCCGTTAGGATTCGGTTTTTCATATTTACTGTAGACTACAGGTCCATGACTATCAGCAACTCTTGCTGCCGTTATAACTTTCAATATTTTCTTAACAGCAAATGTTCCTGTAAAATCTACTCCCGGATAATTACCTTTAGCAGCATTATCAATAATGAGAGAATAGTTGAAAATATCCTGTTGCCTTGCAATAATTCTGTTATTCCACCCATCCATCATAGAATAAGTAAGATTGTTTACTCCTCCATTAAATTGGGTAGCTGTACTGAACATCCCACTATACATATCTGCACTAAGATTGGGATACAGCTGATAATCAGACTGCAACCCTCTCTGCATAGACTTCATAGGATTCACAACAGCGATAAAGTCTGCATAAAAATTTTCAGGCCCGCCCAGTTTTTCCTGATTAAACTGTTCAAAGTCATTAGTACATCCTGAGGAAGAAAGCAGCACTGCAGCTCCGAATACTAATGTTTTAATATGATTGATTTTCATTTTAGTAATTGTAAAAGTTAGAAGTTTGCTTTTAGTGATAATCCAAGAGATCGGGTAACCGGAAGTCCAAATGAATCTACCCCTACCCCTCCAGGCGTATTTCCTGACACCTGTTCAGGATCAAACGGCGCTTTTTTATAGAAGAAAAACAGATTGGTTCCTACTAGACTTACGGTTGCATTTTTCATATATTTTGAATTAATATCAAAAGTATATGAAACAGCAGCCTGGCGTAAACGCACCGTTGTAGCGCTATACAAATAAGCTTCGTCAATTCCTTTTCCATAGCCTTCTGTAGTTCCTACTGCTTTATAATAATCCTGAGGATTAGTCAATCCGGTATAAGCCTGGCCTGCATTTGGAGTTCCTGGTGCATACACTGCATTCGGAACAGACACTCCACCTCTATCTCTTGCTTCAGCTGTCGCCTGGCTTACTCCATAAAGATCATTTGCTTTTTCAGTAAGAGAAAGTACTTTTCCTCCAAACTTCCCATCTATAAGGAAAGATACCCCTAGTTTCCCAATATTAAAGGAGTTATTGAAACCCATAATAAATTTAGGGTTCGGATTACCTAGATAAGTGGGAATATTATCTGCTAATGGGATTCCTTTTTCATTCACTAAAATATGTCCCTGATCATCTCTCTTAAATTTGATTCCATAAAGATCTCCAAATGACCCTCCCAATTTAAGTCTGGTATAGTCACCACCTCCCGATAATGAGAACAGTTGCTGTTCCGGAATAGGAAGTCTGCTCGGGAATAATTCAACAATTTTATTTTTGTTGGCTGAAGCATTCACTGTAGCTGTCCATCCGAATTTTTCTGATCCAAAGATTTTATAAGATAGTGAAGATTCAAACCCTATATTTCGGATTTTCCCGGCGTTAACGTAATACGATCCTGGTTTCAGTCCTCCAAAATAGGAATCAATCTTTGTTTCCAGTAATTGGTTACTCGTATTCGAATTATAGTATGTTATATCGAAAGTTAGCTTGTTGTTCAACATTCTTAATTCGGTACCGACTTCAAAAGTTCTGTTAAATTCCGGTTTTGGAAACAATTCTTTATAGTCTGGATCTATAATAAAATTACTCTTAGGATATACAATCGTACCTGCATCTACTTCATACACATAGCCTTTATTATATTCGATCATTGCATTCGTTATGTTGGTAGGAAGCCCCAATCCCACTGTTGCATAAGATCCTCTTACTTTCCAGAAATTAATAACCTCCGGAAGTTTGAATACAGAAGACAATATGGCATTGGCACCTACAGATTCATAATCAAATCCTGTTCTCCCGGTTAAAGCTAAACTGGAATCCCAGTCGTTTCTGAAGGTCATATCAACATAAAACATATTTTTATATCCTATGGAAGCACTTGCAAACACAGATTGTACCTGCTTCTTCATATTCGTATAGGTATTATGATACCCATCT
This sequence comes from Chryseobacterium sp. FR048, assembly GCF_056844665.1. NCBI lineage: Bacteria > Pseudomonadati > Bacteroidota > Flavobacteriia > Flavobacteriales > Weeksellaceae > Chryseobacterium > Chryseobacterium sp. FR048. The sequence goes on from NZ_JBXDSE010000005.1 coordinate 356,927, forward strand.
CCCGGTGCCCTGTTGATATTCCACTGAAGGTTATTCAATGTAAAAAGGTTAGGATTTGCCAGATAAGCGTTATCAATCTGCGTTATTTTATTTCTTGTTGTATTGATACTTCCTCCTACCGTAAAGTCTAAAGAAATAGTCTCGCTGATTTTAGGACTACCAATAAGCAAAACATCGCCATATGTGGAAGAATTTTCATAAGTATTCTTAAGCAGCCTGCCATTAATACCATTAGCCGCTAAACTTGGCGCTGAAAAGGCAGATATTTCACGCTGGCTATCTGAGATATTCCAGCTGTAGTTTCCTCTTACTCTCGCAGACAACCATGGGTTAATCTGATAAGAAAGTGCAAGGGCACCATAGGCATTTTTATTGGATACTGTAACCGGATTTCTATTTAAGATCCAGTAAGGATTTTGTGTAACAGGATTACCTTTGAAGCTTCCATCCGGATTTACTTCCCACCAGTTTTGAGCGGGTAAAAATCTGGTTTTATCTAAGTAAGAGTAACTATTAGGACCATATTGATCAAAATCAACACCTCTTGGCAACCAGTATAAACTGGTCAAAGGAGAAAAAGATGCTCCCGGAGTTTGTCTGTTCTTACTTTCCTGTAGGGAACCAATGAAGTTAGCATCTAACGTTAATTTGTCATCAAGAAATTTACTTGAATTCCTGAAAGAAATATTATACTGGTCAAAATAAGAAAGTGGAACGACTCCTTTGTTCGTCGTATTTCCTATAGAAAAATAATTGGTTGATTTATCATTTCCAGACTGGAATGAAAGGCTGTTTACCCAAGTTGTACCGGTTTGCAGAAAGTCATTAAGATAATCTTTAGAAGACCCTTTTGCTCCCCAGCTATATACAGACTGGCCAGGTGCCTGTCCTGATACATTAGGATCATAAGACAAATAGCTGTGCTGTAATTTTGGTAAACCATATGCTCTTTCTGTTGTAAGGCTGGAGCTGTAAGTAACTATACTTTTACCTGCACGTCCTTTTTTAGTAGTAACCAAAATAGCTCCGTTTCCTCCAGCAGAACCATACAGCGCTGAAGCAGAAGCACCTTTCAGAAAGTTAATGCTTTCAATATCATCCGGGTTGATAGAGCTTAAAACATCTCCAGGATCCGGCATATTTGAATACTGCCCTATATCTGCTGACTTACCTGTTCCGTTGATAATAGGAATTCCATCGATGACATAAAGTGGCTGAGTATTATTTACTGATTTATTCCCCCTCATAATCACCCTTACGGAGCTTCCTACGCCATTGGTTCTGTTGATCTGTACATTGGAAACTTTTCCGTTGATCGAGTTTAAAAGATTGGGCGTTTTCACTTCTGTAAGCTCATCGCCTCCAATCTGCTGGCTGGAATATGTCAGGGAGCGAGCCTGTCTTTTGATCCCCAAAGAGGTGACTACGACCTCCTGAATGTTGGTTGTCTTCGTAGTGTCGGCCGCTTTTTTCTCCTGTGCATTGGCAGAAAGTGAAAAAACAAACAGAACCGGTATAACTGCTTTTCTCATAAGGTTTAGATTAGTTAGATTTAATTGAGAATCAATGACATTACTTTATATTTTCAATACATAGAGTTTATTGTTTTTTCAGCAATATTTTGCTGCTTATGTATTAAATTATTTAAAGTTTTGTTAAAATTTAATTCACATTAACAAATCTAAATTTTGTAACCAGTCTGATATAATACTATTTTATCATAAAACGATATTATTTTTTCAGTAGATTAAACAAACAATACACAACATACTATTTATCAATAAAATAAATCAATTTAAAACATTTAAAAAAAAGGGATTTATCTTCCAATTCTGTTAAAAATGAATAAGAAGTATTGTTCAGAATTTATTTTATAACAATAAAGAAAGGTGAAGTATAATTACTCAATCTTTTTCACTCCCTTGAACTGTTCTCTGAATTCTGTAGGAGTGGTTTTCTTGATCGATTTAAAAACTTTGTTGAAATTGGCAATATTGTTGAAACCCGCTTCAAAAGCAATTTCAAAGACGGTAAGGTTTTTTTCCATCAGCCAGCGGGCAGCATAGCTGATTCTTATTTCATTAAGATAGTTGATAAAAGTTTTGCCCGTTCTTTTCTTAATAAACCGATTGAAGGTTACATTGCTCATATTCACCAGTGAAGCCACTTTGTCCAGCGTGATTTTGTTTTCAAAATTCTTGTGTACAAAGTCATGAATCGTTTTCATTTTATCATTATCAGCAAAGGTTTCAAGCTCTATGCTGTAGGATGACAAAAGGGTTTTATCCTCTGCGATAGCCAGTTCATTCAAAATCTTCATGATCTCAATGAAAGATTCAAAACTGTTCATCTTCGACAGATTAAGAAAAGAATCTTTTAATTTTTCGGCAGTTTCTGTAGAAAAAAGAATTCCCCGGATAGAATCTTTCATCAGATTGCTGATCGGTTTCAGGATATTCTTCTGCATCATCGACTGGGTAAAGAAATCCTGATTAAACTGTATGGTAATTTCGTGCGTCTTTCTGTTCTTACATCTGTAATTGGCCCAGCAATGCGGAAGATTAGGTCCTACCAGCACCAGTTCTATATTTCCGATCTCTCCTGTATGGTCTCCGATCATTCTGCGGTACCCTTTTCCTTTGTATACGAAGTTAATTTCAATTTCCGGGTGATAGTGATACGGAAAATCAAAGGAAGCTTTAATTCTGTCAAATACCAGAAAACTGTCTTCAGGAGATAGTGGAGTTATTTCTCTGAGAATATTTTCCAGTTCGCTCATACAGGTAGTTTTAGAAAAGATTTAAAAATAGGGGTTAGCAGTACAAATATTTGTAAAATTGATAAAATAATACCAATGTAAAAACAAATTTTCAATTTATTTTCCATCAATTCTGCATGCCATCCATCAGAAACCGGAGTTACCTTAATTTAATCTGTTTGAAATCATGCTTTTTTGTATCTTTAAGCTAAAGTTAAAAGATGCCGCAACCCCTTATTTTTGAAGATCAGTATAAAAGACTCGGACTGGAATTTTTTTCAGAAGAAAATCTGAAGAACTTCAATAATAATCAGTTTAAAACGGAGATCAAAGTATTTTTTGTTCCTTCAGGGTATGAACTTGCCGTAGATTTTAATCAGTATAAAACAGAAAGACCTTCCCTGTTTTTTCTTACCAATCAGCATCTGAATATAGAAAATGGAAAAGAAGAGTCTGTGCTTCTTCATTATAACCGTGATTTCTACTGTATTCAGATTCATGATAAAGAGGTTGCCTGTGACGGGCTTCTCTTCCATAATGTATTTGAAATTCCTTTCGTAGAGCTTGATGATGCCGAGGCCATCCTTATTAAAAGTCTGTTTCAGCATATTCAAAGCGAGTTGGAAGCCAGGGATTCTTCAGCAGAAGAAATGATAAGAACCTATGTGAAACAGATCATCATCCGGGCCACCAGAAAATGGAAAAAAAAGAATCTGGATAATGATATGGTCAGAATACCCGGCAACGAACTTGATATTTTCAGGGATTTCAGCAGGCATCTGGAAATTCATTTCAGAGAGAAGCACCATGTAGCAGATTATGCAGAATTGCTTCATCTTGCCCCGAAAACGTTAACGCATAAGTTTAAAAGTTTAAATCTTGACTCTCCCAACCAGTTTATCATCAACAGAATTTTACTGGAGGCTAAAAGGCTTCTCTTTTACACCGACAAACCTGTCAAAGAAATCGCTTATGACCTGGGCTATGAAGATCCGGCCTATTTTAACCGGCTTTTTACCAGTAAAACCGGAAGTACTCCTGCCAATTTCAAGAAAAATTACCTGTCGGGAAAAAAGTACAATATTTAAGTCTTTTTATCTATTGAATCAACTTTCTCACCGATCTATCTTTGTAACATCAAAAATCAAACAATATTAAAACAAAAAAACAAACATTATGAGACGTAACGCAACAGCCGTTTGGAACGGTACTATTAAAGAAGGTAAAGGGCATCTGACTACACAAAGTACAACCCTGAACAATACCCAATATTCTTTCAACAGCCGTTTTGCTGATGGCGTGGGAACCAATCCTGAGGAATTGCTGGCAGCAGCTCATGCAGGATGCTTTACCATGAAACTGGATGCAGAGCTTTCTCAGGCAGGCTACAATCCGGAAGAGCTGAAAACGACTTCTGTCATCACTCTTGATCCCAATATTGGAAAAATAACAAAATCTGAGCTTACTTTAACGGCTAAAGTTCCAGGAATCTCTGAAGAAGAGTTCCAGAAATATGCTAAGATTGCTGAAGAAGGATGCCCGGTAAGTGCGGCATTCAACTTTGAGATCACCTTGAATGCTACTTTAGAACAATAAAAATTCATCATTAAATCTGAGCGCTATCCTGCTCAGATTTAATTTTCAAATAAAATATACCAATTGGTATATTTTTGTATCTTTGCATCAGATACACAATTATTAAAATGTCAAAGGCCGAAAAAACCAAGCAGTTTATCATTGAAAAAACAGCCACTTTATTCAATACCAAAGGCTACTTATCAACCTCATTGTCAGACATTACTCAGGCAACAGGATTGACAAAGGGCAGTATCTATGGAAATTTTGAAAATAAAGATCAGGTAGCGATAGAAGTATACAAATACAACGCAGGATTGCTGAGCCAGGTCATGAGCCGTTCTTTTGGAGATCAATACCCAACCTCTATCGATAAGCTCCACGCTTTTGCGGATTTCTACAGAAAAAACTGGCGCTCGGTCTTTTCAAACGGAGGCTGTCCGCTGATGAATGCAGCAACAGAAGCTGATGACTCCTTCCCTGTTCTTAAAAAGCAGGTAAAAATATCTTTTGAGCTATGGACCGCCAAAATAACGGCAGTCATCCAAAAAGGGCAGGAAAATGAAGAACTGAACAGCAAGATCAATGCGGAAGAATATGCATCACTTTTTGTCATGCTTATAGAAGGCGGAATCCTACTTTCAAAAACTATGGATGATGAAAAATTTCTGAATCAGGCTTTAGACAGGGTCAGGAAAATGATTGATACTGAATTAACTATTCTTCCATCATAAATTTCATAATATGGAAACAAAAAGAGTGGCTATTATAGGATACAACAGAATCCCATTTGCCAGAATGAACACTGCTTACACAGAACAAGGAAACCAACACCTTTTACTGGCAGCCCTTAACGGGTTGATAGATCGTTATCACCTGAAAGGACAACGACTTGGTGAAGTGGCCGGCGGAGCCGTCATCAAACATATTTCCGAAAGCAACCTCATCAGAGAAACTGTAATGAATACTTCTCTTGATCCTGCTACTCCGGCCTGTGATCTTCAGCAGGCTTGCGATACAGGTATTGAGGCGGCTATTTATATCGGAAATAAAATTGCATTGGGCCAGATCGAAAGCGGCATCGCCTGTGGCGTGGAAGCCATGAGCAATATTCCTTTTGAGTCTTCACCCCGATTAAGAAAAGCTCTTTTAAAAGCCAATAAAGAGAAATCTGCTTTTGGAAAACTGAAACACTTGCTAAGTCCGAGATTGAAAGACTGGATGCCTATCCCTTACAAAGGGCAGGAACCGAAAACAGGACTGGTAATGGGTGAACATACTGAGATCACTGCAAAATATTACAACATCTCAAGAGCAGAACAGGATGAACTGGCCTTCAGAAGTCATCAGAATATGGCCAAAGCTTATGATGAAGGCTTTTTTGATGATTTGATTACACCTGCCTTTGGTCTGGATAAAGACAACAATCTGCGAAGAGACACCAGTTTAGAAAAATTATCACAACTGAAACCCGCCTTTGATAAACAAAACGGAACTTTAACGGCAGGAAACTCTACTCCTTTTACGGATGGAGCATCAGCGGTTCTGCTCGCCAGTGAAGAATGGGCAAAAGCTCATGATCTTCCGGTGCTGGCCTATATCACTTTTTCAGAGCTGGCAGGAATAGAGTATGTTGAAAACAAACAAAATTTACTTCTGGCCCCCGTTGTTGCAGCTGAAAGAATGCTTAAAAAGGCAGGCATGAATCTGGAAGATTTCGATTATTATGAAATTCATGAAGCTTTTGCCGCACAGGTTTTAGCCACAATAAAAATCTGGGAAAACGATGACCTTGCTAAAAAGTTTGGCCTTGAAAAGGCACTGGGAAAAATAGACCGAAACAAACTGAATGTGAAAGGGGGAAGCCTCGCTGCAGCCCATCCTTTTGCGGCCACCGGCGGAAGAATTATTGCTACCCTGGCGAAGTTACTCCATGAAAAAGGCAGCGGAAAAGGCTTTATTTCAATCTGTGCAGCCCGTGGACAGGGTGTTACCATGATTTTAGAGAAGTAAATAGTATAAAGAAAAAACAGCTTCAAAAAGTAAAATCTTTTATTATGCATCAAATAATATGATTGATTATTCGTCTGCAGCGAAAGAAAATCGATAATATTGCAGACGAAAATTCAGATGATCAAAAGAAAAGAGCAAAATGAAGCATAGATAAACCGGGTTTATCTCATGAAAGTCTAATCGATTTAAATTAGTAAGTACAATATGAAGAGAGTTGTCATTACAGGATTAGGTGCTGTGACACCTTTGGGAAACAATGTTGAAGATTTTTGGCAAAACAGTATTAAAGGGATCAGCGGTGCAGGATTAATCACCCACTTCGATACAGAAAAATTTAAGGTACACTTTGCCTGTGAGGTCAAAAATTTTGATCCTAAAGTATATCTGAATCATAATGAAATCAAAAGAAGTGATCTGTTTACCCAATATGCCATGTATGCATCGGCAGAAGCCATTCAGGATTCCGGGCTGGAACTGGAGAATATGGATCCGTTTGATACCGGAGTAATCTGGGGAACAGGACAAGGCGGAATGTGGACTTTTGAAAAGGAAGTAATGGATTTCGCCCAGGGTGATGGTACTCCACGTTTCAATCCGTTCTTTGTGCCTAAGTTTATTGCCAACATGGCTTCGGGAATGATTTCCATGAAATACGGACTGCAAGGAATCAATTATACTACTGTTTCGGCTTGTGCAACAGGAAATACAGCATTGATGGATGCTTTCAATTATATTCGTCTCGGAAAGGCAAAAGTAATCATCAGCGGTGGTTCTGAAGCGGCTATTACTCCGGCTTCTATAGGAGGTTTTTCTATTATGAAAGCCATGTCTACCAGAAATGATGATTTTGCTACAGCCAGCCGTCCTTACGATGCGGAAAGAGACGGATTTGTAATGGGTGAAGGGGCAGGAGCTTTGGTATTGGAAGAATATGAGCATGCCGTTGCCAGAGGAGCAAAAATTTATGCAGAACTGGCAGGAGCAGCAATGACAGCAGATGCTTATCATATGACGGCACCGCACCCTGAAGGTGTAGGCGCTATCAAAGCCATGCAGTTGGCAGTGAAGGAAGCAGGAGCCAATATGGAAGATATTGATTATATTAATCCACATGCTACTTCTACTCCACTGGGAGATCTGATCGAGCTAAAAGCCATCAATAATGCATTTAAAGGAAGTAAAAACCTTGACATCAGTGCCACAAAGTCTATGACCGGGCATTTATTGGGGGCAGCCGGAGCTGTTGAAGCCATTCTTTCCATCAAAGCAATTCAAAACAGTATTATTCCGCCTACCATCAATCTTCACAGTATTGATGAAAGTATTCCTAAGGATATTAATATCGTCTTTGGAGAAGCTAAGGAGAAGGAAATTAATTTTGCATTGAGTAACGCCTTCGGATTTGGTGGGCACAATGCGACATTAGTTTTCAAAAAGTTTAGCTAATCAGAGCGGAAATAAAGATAATACAACCCCTGTATGAAAAACATACAGGGGTTTTACCTTCAAATAAATTTCATAATTAATATAATTCAGTGTGCTAAATTCAATAAATGATGTTGAGATTCTTCCAGAATGGCAAAGACACTGTTTATTTCTTTAGTTTCCCATAATCAACGATTTTTGTCAATTGATGGAGGTACTCTGATCATAGAAGGAGGTAGTACTTAAATAAAAAAAGCAGCCAAAACTGACTGCTTCTATCTTATACTTGTGCTTTCAACCACTCTGAGGAGGAAAGGTAATTCTGATCAGGATAATAGATGAATAGTAAATTTCTTCCTTTTATCGTATTGATCATGGATTGTGATAGTTCTCTGGGCACTGCGGGACATCCCCAGCTTCTCCCGATTCTCTTATGCATTGCGGCAAACGAATCGCTTACGTAATCTGCTCCATGCATTACAATAGCTCTTCTATAGGCTGCATCATTGAATCCTTTATCCATCCCCAGTAACCTCAATGAGTATCCGTTATCTCCCTGATAAGTTGCATCTGTGATATAAAATCCTAAGCTGCTCTGTCGCGAACTTTCCGTGTTAGAAAAATTCGTGGCAAATTCTTCGCCTGTATTTTTACCGTGGGCAACCAATGAGTTGAACAGTACTTTTTTGTCATTAAGATCAATGATCCACAATCTTTTGGTATTGGAAGACATAGAAAAATCGCAGATAGTCAATAAATGCGAATCCTGAGTAAGCAATCCAGCTTTCTTTAAGTTTTCGTAACCTGTCAGTGCCTTTGAGAATACCTCATAGTTCAGTTCATGTTCCGGATCAAATGCAATCGATTGGTATAATGCTTCTGATGAAGATACGGTTGTGGTATTCTTCTCAGATTTCGTGTCGTCAGCTACAGTTACTTTTTCAGTCTTTGCTGTCTTGAAATTTTCATTCTTTTCCGCCCCTCTTGGAGAAATGTAGAATGAGGTCGTAACCATGTAAACAAGGCCTATTACGCTATAAAATCCTTTCATTCAATAATATATAATTCCAAATTAGTGGGGCAAAATTATAAAAACATCATTACGCACAGGGTAAAAACGAAAAAAGTTTAACGCTATTTAAGAAACTTTAACGTCCTGATTCTGTGAATTAAACGCTTATTTTTGCGCATCCGGAACAAATTCCAGGCTAATCGAATTCATGCAATATCTCAATCCTGTAGGCTTCGGACCGTCATCGAAGACATGTCCCAGATGGGAATCACACCTTTTGCAAAGAACTTCTACTCTTTCCATGCCATAAGTGGTATCTCTTTTATAATAAACACCTTCTTTATCAGCTTCAAAGAAACTCGGCCAGCCACAACTGCTTGCAAATTTTGAAGTAGAGCGGAATAGGTGATTTCCGCAAACGGCACAATAATAATCGCCTACCTCATCAAATTCATTGTATTTCCCGGTAAAAGCTCTTTCTGTTGCAGCTTCTCTGGATATTGCATAAAGATCCGGCGCCAGGATTTTTTTCCATTCTTCATTGGAAATGTTGAGTTTGGCAGTGTCTGTTCTGGAATAGTATGGATTGTTTTTTGCTTCTGTATTTTCCATAGAAGAGGTTTTAATAGGTTGATATTTCTGCGTGCATGATTGCAGAACAATTAATATAATGGCTGAAATTAAAAATTTCATCGTAAATTTTAATTATTTATTTCTTAACCACAAAAGTAATAGCATATTAAAATACTTAAGTTTAAGAAGTAACTTATGAAACATCCTATTAAACTTCCTTAAAGTGTTTCAAATAAAACTCTTGTGTCTTTTGTGGTTCAAATATTGGATGATTTGATAACCAAATTTAGTAAATTTGAGAATATGAATGACGAAGCAAAAAGAAAACAGCTCAGAAAATACAAAGCGTTTGCTACAGGATTATTTGTCCTGATGGCCGTTATTTTCATTGTTACGACCATTTTACAGAAATCTAACAATTCTCACTGGATAGGCTATGTACGTGCTTTTGCAGAGGCTGCCATGGTAGGTGCTTTGGCCGACTGGTTTGCAGTAACAGCTCTGTTCCGTCATCCTCTCGGACTTCCTATTCCCCATACCAATTTGATTGAAAACAGCAAACAAAGATTGGGAGATAATCTGGGAAGTTTTGTGGTCAGCAATTTTCTTTCGCCTCAGAATATACGTCCTTATATTCAAAAGCTCAAAGTCTCGAATTTCGTAGGAGAATGGCTGGCTAAAGAGAAAAATCAGGATATTCTGATCAAAAATTTATCGGATATTGTTCTGGACATCCTGAATAAGCTGGACGATTCTACCGTAAGCCAGTTTATCAGCAAAAAGGTTTCTGAAATGACAGGCGATATAAAACTCAATAAAGTGGTAGGAAACGGGATCGGATATATTCTGGAGAAGAATGATCACCAGAGAATCATTACCAACCTTTCTAAGCAGATCAAAGAATATATTACAGAGAATGATGAAATGATTCAAGATCGGGTAAAGAAAGGCAGCTACTCTTTCATCCCTTCTTTTGTAGACAATAAAATTGCAGATAAAATTGCAGACGGACTCTCTGATTTTTTCAAAGAAATAGAAGAAAACCCGCAACACGAGGTCAGAACTTTGATTACTCAGAAAATCCACGAATTCTCTGTTGACCTTAAAGAGGATCCGAAATGGGACGAGGAATTTAAAACCATCAAAAACGGACTTCTGAAAAACGAAAAACTGGAAGAATACTCCAATGACATCTGGGTTTCTATCAAAAAAACATTGATGAAAGAATTACAGGAAGAGCATTCTGCCTTGAAAAACTATCTTTCTAAAAATCTGAATGAGTTTGCCCAGAATTTAAAGACCGATGAAAATCTTCAGAATAAAATTGATCATTGGGTTCGTGTAACAGCATACAAATATATCTTAAAAAATACCCATCAGTTTGGAAACCTCATCAGTAATACTGTCGGCAACTGGCAAGGCAAGGAATTAAGTGAAAAACTGGAATTGGAAGTAGGGAAAGATCTTCAGTTTATAAGGGTCAACGGAACATTGGTAGGAGGACTGGTAGGGCTCATTATCTATACCATTGCTCACTTCTTTCTTTAAAAACTAACCACACTAATCACCATGAAAAAAAGCTTTACCGTATTCTTCTTCCTATCCCTCACATTTTTCTTCTGTCAAAAGGTTGAATTAAAGAAAGTAACAGATTCTTCACAAACCTTTATCGGGGAGATCGGAGGGTTTCCCATCACAATTCATTTAAATTACACGGGTGTTGTAGACTGCAATCTGTACCAGCATTACGTTGATGGATGGTACTATTATGATAAATATCAAAAGAAGATTCCGCTCACCGGAATTTATGATTATTATGGAAACCTGTCATTGTACAATTTCGGGAGCAAGCAAAAACAGAAATCCAAAAATCTAAAAGAACAGATCACTTCCCTGCAGAATATAGAGAAAACAAATGAAATCGCACAGAAGCTGTCGCCACAGGAATCTATAATATTTGAAAAGCCCAGCCTCAATAAAAATCCTATTCCGGGACATTTTTACCGGGATAAAAAAGTTCTGCCTATAAAACTGTTTACCGGTGATGTTATCATATACCGTTACAACAATTACCTGTTCTTACCCAATAACAAAAAAATCAATACTTATGACTTTATCAACAAAGCCGGGGGGAATGAACTGATTTCATATTCTTCTGGAGAAAACGGAAACCGGGTGCTGCTTTATTTTGAACAAACTTCAAATTTTAACGCCTGCGGCCAGTGTGGAGCGAGTGACGGTGAGAAAGGCTACCGTGTTCTTTATTTTACCAAAGACTGGAATTATAAAAAATATGAAGAATTTCTGACCGAAAGCTGTTGGGATAATATTTATGATACTACAGAAACAAAATCTAAAGACAAAAGCACCATACAGTATAAAGTAGGTAAATCTGATTCTACACCGGCATATACCTTTACGGTAGATATAAAAAATGCATCCATTGTAAAATCAAAATAAAAGAGAGTCCGTTACTGAACTCTCTGTTTGCTTTTATCTTGGTAGTCTGCTTGCTCTTTTCAGAAGTTCTTTATTGATTTCGTTGATCAATTCCGGGCCTTCGTAGATAAATCCGGTGTATAGCTGGATCAGACTTGCTCCGGCATCCAGTTTTTCCATAGCATCTTTTGCTGAGTGTATTCCTCCCACCCCAATGATAGGGAAAGCTCTGTTACTTTTGTCGGAAAGATATTTGATCATTTTTGTGCTTCGCTCACGAATCGGTTTTCCGCTTAAACCTCCGTTTCCTATTTGTTCCAGAACTTCCGGTGAAGTCTTTAATCCTTCTCTGTTGACGGATGTGTTGGAAACAATCACTCCATCGATCTTTGTTTCTGCCATCAGTTCTATAATCTCATCCAGCTGAGTGTTATTAAGATCCGGTGCTATTTTAAGTAATATCGGCTTGCGAACCGCTTTTGTTTCGTTTATTTTCTTTACTTCCGTAATCAACTCGCGCAGGTATTCCACATCTTCAAGCTTGGCGTGGCTTCCCACATTCGGACAGCTTACATTCAGTACAAAGTAATCTACATGCGGATGAAGGCCTTCAAAACAATCCAGATAATCCTGGGTATAGTTTTCAGGTTTTGTATCGGTATTTTTCCCGATGTTCCCACCGATGATTATTTTTCCTTTGTTTGATTTCAGCTTTTCAATAGCAGCCTCAAGACCATCGTTGTTGAATCCCATTCTGTTGATGATTCCTCCATCTTCTATAAGACGAAACAGTCTTTTCTTAGGATTACCAGCCTGAGCTCTCGGAGTTACTGTCCCAATTTCAACAAACCCGAAACCTAAGTCTCCCAATTCGTTGAACAAAACAGCGTTTTTATCAAAACCGGCAGCCAGTCCTACAGGATTTTTAAATTTTAATCCGAAAACTTCTCTTTCCAGACGTTTGTCTTCAACAGGTTTTGGGAAAAATAATCTGGTAAGAAATCCAAAATTCTTGAGCATTGAAAAAGTAAAGTGATGTACTTCTTCAGGATCAAATTTGAAAAGAATCGGACGAATGAGCGATTTGTACATTGAAAAAAAGTTTTACAAAATTACTCATTTTAAAATTAATCTCTCGTTAACCTATGATATTTTATCAAAATGCCTGATATATAGTATCTATAAGCCAGTAAGAATTTGTATACGCTGCAAACGAGTGAGCTATTTTAACGCTACGATCGCAGAGAAATATGATCATCCTGAAAATATTTTTGTTCGCAAGGGCGTTTCACTAAGCGAAGGGAGCGCTATCATCCTTGTCAAGGTTTTAAGCCTTGAGAAGAATGATACTGGCTCAGATCAAATTTCAGAATATCTCCTACTCTTTTAAACTCATCATCTATCGTTGCATTTATCGTAATTCTTTCGTTAGAAACAGGATGATTGAAAATCAACTGATGTGCATGGAGCGTCATTTTATTGATGCCAAATGTTTGAAGCCACAACTTATTCTGTTTATTACAACCATGTTTTCTACAACCTAAAATAGGGTGCAAAATATGTTTAAAATGCTTTCTCAACTGATGAAATCTTCCCGTTTCAGGAATCGCTTCCACTAGGCAATATCTCGAAGTCTGATGTTTTAAAAAAGGTAAATCTATTTCCGAAGTCTGCAAACGGCGATAGTTTGTAACAGCATTTTGCTTGACTTCATTTTCATTGATCAAATCATAATCGATCGTTTCTTCTTCTTTTGCCCAACCCCGAAGAATTGCCAGATATTTCTTCTCCACTTCACGCGATGCAAACTGCTCACTCATGATTCTAAGGGTATCTTTATCTAAAGTAAACATAAGAACTCCTGAAGTTTTTCGGTCCAACCGATGTACAGGATATACTTTTTGCCCAATCTGTTTCTTCAACTCCTGAATAGCATAAGTATCGGCTTCTCCGGCATAAAAAGATTTATGAACCAACAGTCCGCTGGGTTTGTTGATCGCAATAATATGCTCGTCACGATAAAGAATTTCTAACATGGGGCAAAAGTAAAGATTTTCTGCTGATTCTTCTCTCAGGTCCGGAACGTTAATGTTTTAACCGGGAGTTATTTTCTAACCCTAATGGTTTTTTGAAACCCGTTAGGTTTTATTAGCCCTGATTGAGCGGCATGTCTGAGCTCTTTTTTGGTTTCGGCGGCGGCTTTGCCGCCGCCGAAAATAAAAAAAGCGAGTAGCGAAAGCAGGTTCCCGGCTCCTAAATTGCTGCATTATAAAAACTTCCATCTTCACGCTTCCATCTTCCCACATTTTCACTATTTTTGCACCTCAGACGTAAAAAAATTATGGCAAAGCAAGAAGATGTTTTCAAGAAAGTAATTTCTCACGCTAAAGAATACGGGTTTATTTTCCCTTCCAGTGAGATCTATGATGGTTTATCCGCTGTTTATGATTATGGACAGAACGGAGCCGAACTAAAAAATAATATCAAACAATACTGGTGGAAAGCGATGGTACAGCTTAACGAGAATATTGTGGGTATTGATTCGGCAATTCTGATGCACCCAACGACATGGAAAGCATCAGGCCACGTAGACGCTTTCAACGATCCATTGATTGACAATAAAGATTCTAAAAAACGTTTCAGAGCAGACGTTTTGGTAGAAGACTATTGTGCTAAAATTGAAGATAAAGAGAACAAAGAGATCGAAAAAGCAGCGAAGAGATTCGGTGAGGCTTTTGATAAAGATCAGTTTGTAGCTACAAATCCTAAAATCCTTGAATACAGAGCAAAAAGAGAAGCTATTCTTTCAAGATTGGCCAAGTCTTTAGAGAATGAAGATCTTGCTGATGTAAAAGCTTTGATTGAAGAGCTTGAAATTGCTGATCCTGATACGGGTTCTAAAAACTGGACAGAGGTAAGACAATTCAACCTGATGTTCGGAACTAAACTGGGAGCTTCTGCTGACAGTGCAATGGATCTTTACCTTAGACCGGAAACGGCTCAGGGAATCTTTGTAAACTTCTTAAATGTACAAAAAACTTCTCGTCATAGGCTTCCTTTCGGGATTGCACAGATCGGTAAAGCATTCAGAAATGAGATTGTTGCAAGACAGTTTATCTTCAGAATGCGTGAATTCGAACAGATGGAAATGCAGTTTTTCGTAGCTCCGGGAACGGAACTTGAGTTCTACGAGCAGTGGAAGCAAAAGCGTCTGAACTGGCACAGAGCTTTAGGTTTAGGAGATGAGAACTACAGATTCCACGATCACGAAAAGTTAGCTCACTATGCGAATGCTGCGGCTGATATTGAATTCAACTTCCCATTCGGATTTAAAGAATTGGAGGGTATTCACTCAAGAACAGATTTCGATTTAAAAGCTCACGAAGAGCATTCGGGAAGAAAGCTTCAGTTCTTCGATCCTGAAAGAAATGAAAACTATGTTCCTTATGTAGTGGAAACTTCAGTAGGTTTAGACAGATTATTCCTTTCTATCTTCTCACATTGTTTAAGAGACGAAGTATTGGAAGACGGTTCAGAAAGAACAGTATTATCTTTACCTCCGGCATTGGCTCCGATTAAAGCTGCGATCCTTCCATTAATGAAAAAAGATGGTTTAGCAGAGTATGCGGAGAAGATCTTCAACGACCTGAAGTACGATTTCAACTTATTCTATGAGGAAAAAGATGCGATCGGAAAGCGTTACAGAAGACAGGATGCTATTGGTACTCCTTACTGTATCACCGTTGACCACGATTCTCTTACTGATCATACAGTAACCATCAGAGACAGAGATACGATGCAGCAGGAAAGAGTTCCTGTTTCAGAGTTGAGAAGAATTATCGATGAAAAGACCAACTTCAGAAATCTACTTTCTAAGATATAATGCAAAAAGCCCTGAAAAACTCAGGGCTTTTTTATTTTTTATCGATTATACATAAATATAGTATAGAAATTATTATTTTTAGCAAAATTTAAAAACTAAAATAATAATAACCATGAAAAAAATATTTATTGCCTCACTGGCGATGGCAACGATCGTGAGTTGTGTATCCAATGATAATCCTGCGGACCACAGAGACAATACTAAAAAAAACAACGGTTCTTCCCACCTTCTCAAAAAAGCAACCCTACTTGTACAAGGCGATCCGCCTTATGTGGTAGATTTCAAATATAACGGAGACAAAATAACAGAGTCCTATAGTGCAATGGATGATGAAAAAATCATTTTCACCTATAATGGAGATTATATTGCCAAAACGGAGGAATATCTCGGCGGTGTACTGATCCTTACAAGAGAATTCTCTTATTCTAATGGAAAACTTATTGCAGAAAAGGTAACGGACAAGAAGAAAGGAACCCTTGTTTACACCCAGAATTACCAGTACGTGAGCGATACTCATATTAAGTTTAATGAATATAGAGATGCAACGTACAATCCAGCAACAGGAACGTATTCCAATCTTTTATTTGCCCAGGTGGATGCCTATTTAACCAATAACGGGAATGTTGCTTCGGCCAATTACACTTACGGAGGAACGACCTATAATATTACCAATTCTTATGATAATTCCAACCATCCGATGAAAGGGGCAAAAGGTTATATACAGATCAATATGCTTAATACGAGTGATGGTCAGATCTCCTTTAATAATTTATTAAACCAGACCGAAAAATATTCGGGGACAACGAATGGGATCAACAAACTTACGGCAGTTCATACGATCGGGAGTGACAACTATCCTACCAAGACTGTTCAAACTTATGATATTTCATCTTATGGAACGAGTACCAATACGGCACTTTACGAGTATTATTAGCCATAACCCTATTTTATAAATTAAGCCTTGAATTTTGATTCGGGGCTTTTATATTTTAATGATCGGATTGAAAAAAATGGGTAAAAAACCCTGTACTGAAACAGATTTTCAGATATATTTTTCATGAATAAATATAAAAATAGCTTATTTGCTCCTTTATGTTAATTTTTATACTCAAATTATTCTAAATTTGTCAGAGACCGATTCATAAAACAATGAGAATATTAAAGTATATGATAGGCGGAGCTGTGGTAGGTGCAGCCGCTGCTTATTTTCTGGGATACGATTATTTATTTAGCGGCATCTCCAAAACTTACCTTAAGGGAAAATCAAGCGCTTATATTGATGACGGAGATCTTTTCCCTAGCAATCCCATTGCTACAGAGGAACCTAAACTATGGGAAGAAGATTCTGAATACAACAAAAAAGAATTACCTAAACATTTAGTTGATGATTTAACCCATTCCCGAACAGCTGCTTTAGTAGTCGTCCGAAATGGAAAAATCCTTCATGAGCAATATTGGAACGGTTATAACCAGCTTTCCCAGACCAATTCTTTTTCTATGGCAAAAGCGGTCACGGTAATGCTTTTAGGTAAAGCCCTGGAAGAAGGTATCATTTCGTCAATAGACGACAGGCTTTCAGATTTTTATGCTGAGTTTAAAGAAAAGCCTTTCGGAGATCATGTTACGCTTAAAAATTTAGCTCAAATGGAATCTGGTCTGGATTGGGACGAAAACTACAACAATCCGTTTTTACCGAATGCTAAAGCCTATTATGGAAAAAGTCTGGTAAAAGCAGTATTCTCAAGAAAGTTTAAAGAAGAGCCGGGAACAAGATTCGAATACCAAAGCGGTGCCACCCAGCTTTTGGGTTTTGGTATAAGAAAAGCTTTGAATCAACCGCTGGCCAGTTATCTGTCTGAAAAATTCTGGGTTCCGCTGGGAATGGAACAGAATGCCAAATGGAGCACAGATGATCACGGAATGGAAAAAACCTATTGCTGTATTCATTCTAATGCCAGAGACTTTGCCAAACTGGGCCTTTTATTCCTTAATGATGGCAAAATAGGAGATCAGCAGCTTCTCAATTCCGATTTTATCGAACTGATGAGAACTCCTACCGAAAAATCTGACAACATCTATGGAATGGGCCTTTGGATCAATCATGACAATCCAATTCAACATTATTATTTCCTTGGGCTGCAGGGTCAGTATATCATCATGGTCCCAGAATATGATATGGTTATTGTAAAAACGGGAAGCTATTCTAATAACCCTAAAAATGACAGAGGAAGGCCGGATCAGGTAAAATTCCTTGTCAATGAAATCACCCAGTTATTCCAATAAAAACGATGGAGAAATACAGTCCGAAAATTGATGCTTATATTGAAAAATCCCAGGATTTTGCAAAACCTATTCTTAACTATATCCGTGAAATGGTCCATGAATACTGTCCTGATGCAGAAGAAACCATGAAGTGGAGTTTTCCCCATTTCATTTACAAAGGAAAAAATCTTTGTGCTATGGCTTCTTTCAAACAGCATTGTACTTTTGGATTCTGGCTGGAAAAGGAAATGAAAACCATGCAGGAAATCACCCAGGATATTGAAAAAAATGCCATGTTCAGTTTAGGAAAAATTACCCGAATTGAAGATCTTCCATCTAAACCTCAGCTTAAAAAAGCGATTAAAGAAGCAATGGACCTTACCGATATGGGGGTTACTATGAAGAAAGCAGCTCCTTCCAAAACGGAAATGGAGGTTCCTGATTATTTTCAAGCGGCCTTAGATGCCAATGTAAAGGCTTTGGAGGTGTTTGAAAAAGCATCCCCGTCATTCAGAAAGGAATATATCAGCTGGATCACAGATGCCAAAACTGAGACGACCCGCAATAAGCGAATGGAACAGGCTCTGGAGTGGATTGCAGAGGGGAAAGGGAGAAACTGGAAGTATGAGAGAAAATAATATTTGAGAAGTAACCGAAACTCATTGAGATAACGGTCTATTTTAGGATGACTCATTATATTATTTTCCTGTAAGAATTCACCAATTACCTCAACATCATGATTAAATTCAGAAGAAGAGAAAATATTATTAAAAAAAATAATTCTCTTGAAAAGTTAGTCTTCTTTTTATACCTATAATCTACACCAAAAGATAGTCCTAAAAACAATAATCCTATAACTGTTGAAAAAATAGTCCTTGTAATAAGAGCAGGAATAAATTCATCTTTAACAATTTCATCCCAGTTTTCTGCCGTACCCATCCAAAGATTTGACAATAATAATAAACTTAGGAATCCTATGGTGTATAGTATTGCTTTTAACAGGATATAGGTCTTATTTTTATGTATGTATTCCATATTGATTATATATTATATTGTCATCAATTCTCACAAAAACAGGTGTTACTGGGTGTTGTTTTTGAGCTATTCTTATTAAAATGAGTGCAAAAGTATTCTTTTTATCTCCTCATAAGAAAATTTACCCCTTAGGAATAATGTGAATTTTATCACATTCCGAATTTTAGTTTTTATCTTCTAAAACTTAAAGACTTCATGGTCATACACGCAAAACACTGATATAAAACAAGTTGCATTTAAAATATTTCTCATATTAGAAACCTGCGATTATCAAAACCGTAGTAGATAGCTTTATAATGTTGAAAGTTTAATGAAACCTGAAATTCGCTTCCGGCAATGTATTCTTTTTTAGAAATGCCTCGTATTCCGGAGACAGCTTGGCACGGCCAAAAGTATTTTCTCCACTCATGCTTCCAAGGCGTACCTTATCTTTCCCGAATTTTCTGTTCATGGCATCCATTGCTTTCATCACGGGAAGATGCTGATTCTGTATATCTTCTTCGAAAAGGCTGATCTGTCTCTGATCTTCAGGAACAAAGTCATTCACCATCACGCCTGCTCTTTTATAATGAAATCCGTCTCTGTAAATAGCTTCAAAAAGCTCATTCACCACTCTTCCTATCAATATGGAAGAATTGGTAGGATTGGGAAGGATCTGGGTCATTGCATTTCTGTACTCAGGGAGATCTTTTCTGAAACGGTTCGTCTGCACAAATACGGTAATCATTTTGCAGCAGGTATTTTGCTTCCTCAGTCTTTCTGAACAATACATTCCAAAGGTTTCCACCCGTTCCCGGATCTCTTCTTTTTTCGTCAGCATCTGCATAAAGCTTCTGGTAACTGCTATAGATTTTTTGGGTGAAGGAGCATCCAGTTCCAATTGTCGAATCCCTCTCAGTTCATTGATCATCCTTACTCCATGAATGCCCATCACTTTCCGAACCCACATTTCGGGTTTCTGAAGAAGATCCCAGGCTTTGTAGACTCCGCTGTCATTCATTTTGGCAGCCAGCTTTCTTCCTATTCCCCAAACGTCTCCTATATTAAGCCATTTCAATGCTTTTTCTATTTTTTCAGGAGTATCCATAATATAAACTCCATTAAATTTCTCCGGGAATTCTTTTACGATCCTGTTGGCCACTTTACATAAGGTCTTGCTTGGAGCAATACCGATACTTACAGGAATATTTTCTCTCTCCTGGATCTCTACTTTGATTTTAAGGCAATATTCGTGAATATCAATATATTTAAAACCTGTCAGATCCAAAAACAGTTCATCAATACTGTAGACCTCATATTCCAAAACATATGAACTTGCAATGTTGATGACCTGCTGGCTTTTGTAATTATACAATTCAAATTTTGCAGAAAAACTCTTTACATCATGTTTTTGAAACAGCTCTTTATATTTGAATGCCGGAGCAGCCATAGGAATGCCCAAATCTTTTGCTTCTTTGCTGCGGGATACAACACATCCATCGTTGTTGGAAAGAACCACAACGGGTTTGCCTTCAAGATCGGGATCTAAAGTCCTCTCGCAGGAAACAAAAAAATTATTGCAATCTACCAGCGCATACATAGCAATTGTATAGTAAATATCTACACAAAATTATTGTTTTTAAAGAATAAAATAATCTTTTAGACTAGAATTAACACCATATTTAACATTCTGAAAAACAAATAAATAATATTTTTTTAATACGACACGTTTTGTCGCATCAGGCTGGTAACTTTGTTTTCAAAAACATTTTATGAATGCTCTCAAATCATCCTTAAACGCTCTTCTTCCAGGTCGATCTGGTACAGCTGGTGTCGTATAATCTCTTCATTGACCGAAATATCTTTATTAAGATCTGTAAGGAACTGCCGCTGGCTTTCCAGCATTTCAAAAAGAACGGCTTTAATCTTGTCATCCATCCAGTCTGTATTATTATCCTGATTTTTTTCTTCCCAATGTTTCAATATCCTTTCAATCCCTGCATGGCTGTGCCGCTCACTTTCGTGTTTGCTTTTTAGAAAATGATAAACATGCTGTTTCAACTTCTGCTTAACTTCCTGTCTTGCCTTCTGGTCACTTTCTTCGTCTATAAAATCATCAAATGCATGCCCATATTTTATAAAATAAGGCAACGTAAGTCCCTGTACCAAAAGAGTAAGCAGAATGACCACAAAAGTAATAAACAAGATAAGATTCCTGTAGGGAAAAGGATTTCCATTTTCAAGGGTTACGGGAATCGCTAATGCCGCAGCCAATGACACCACACCCCTCATACCTGTCCATCCAAGCAATAGCGGCATCATAAGGCGCCTCCTCGTTGAAGAAGCCCTGGGCGCTACGGTTGGACGGAAGACAATCGTTGCGATCATCGCCGCATATGAGCTCACGATTCTTGCAGCAATGAGAATAACCGTTACCCAGACTCCATACCGGATGGCCGTCCCCAGAGGAATACCTTCCGAACGTAATCCGCCTACAATCTCAGGAAGTTCCAGACCGATGATCAGAAATACAATTCCATTCAGGATAAATACAAAACTCTCCCAAACGCTATATCCTCTTATACGGCTAGTGCTGTTTAAAAAAATCATCCGTTTATTCGACATGTATAAACCGCCAAATACAACCGCCAATACCCCGGAGCAATGAAACTGCTCTGCCACCCAATACATCAGATAAGGCTCAATGAGCGTCAGAGCAATATCTGAAGAAGCATCCGTAGGCAGGCGTTTATGAGCCTGTACGAAAATCCAGGCAAGCAAGAAACCTATTCCGGCGCCCCCAATGATCATCCATAAGAAATTCAAGGAGGCTTCCTGCCACACAAACTGTCCGGTTCCCACCGCAATCAGGGCAAAACGAAAAATGATCAGTGAAGAGGCATCATTCAGTAAACTTTCTCCTTCAAGAATGGCAGATGTGGTTGCCGGGATCTTGACAAATTTCATAATGGCTCCCGTACTTACCGCATCTGGAGGAGAGACAATTCCACCCAACAGAAATCCTAATGCAATAGTAAATCCGGGAATAAAGTAATTGGCCGTTACCGCAACAGCCAGCGCTGTAAAAAAGACTACCAAAAAGGCAAAACTTCCAATAATGCGCCACCATCTCTTCATTTCCTTAAAAGAAATAGACCATGCAGCTTCAAATAATAAGGGAGGCAAAAAGATAAAAAAGATAAGATCAGGGTTGATCTTTACTGTTGGAAGGCCGGGAACAAAGCTCACAAGCAGTCCAAATACAACCAATAAAATAGGGTAAGCAATTTTCAATTTGGTAGCCCACATATTCAGGAGCACAATGGCCGCTATCATTGCCAGAAAGAAAGGTAAAATCGTATGCATTTAATCATGTGTTTTTTATCAATCATATTTACTACTTCTATTTGATTTTTAAAAATTTAAAGCCACTTTTTTATTATTTTTTTAATGAAACACCACTCTGTACTACTTTAAAATTTTAATTAAAATACGTCAAGTTTCGTCGCATCTGTGCTATACTTTTGTTATACAGAAGAAAAATATTATGGATAAAGTAACATCAGATCGAATTCAGAAACTTCACCCGTTGGTAAGAGATGAAGTGAAACAGATTATTAAAGAATGTGACGAAGCACTTACAGGAAGAGCCAGAATAAGAATTACCCAGGGACTGAGATCATTCGAGGAACAGGAAAGGCTCTATGCTATCGGAAGGCTTACTTCAGGAAAAAAAGTGACAAATGCCAAGGCGGGACAAAGTATTCACAATTATGGCCTTGCGGTAGATATATGCCTGATCATCGATAGAAAAACTGCAAGCTGGGACACGGCAAAAGACTGGGACAATGATAAAGTTGCCGATTGGTACGAATGTGTAAAAATCTTTGCCAGACACGGCTGGGACTGGGGCGGAAACTGGAAAACCTTTAAAGACCTTCCTCACTTCGAAAAGAAGGAAATTCCGTCGGAAAAAGGATCCATTAAAACCAGCTGGAGAACGCTTTTAAAAATGCCGAGAGATAAGGAGGGCTATGTTAAACTGTAAATGATAAAACTATTTTAACATCATCAGCATGTAAATTTCACAAAAATTCTGAAGAAAAACCACTTGATTTTTTAATAATACTCTCAAAATACCATTCTTAAAAAAACTTACAACCCACTGATTTACAATTGTATTTTTTCATTAAAATTGATCGAAATAATTATAATACGACAAGTTCTGTCGCTTCTCCGCCCTACCTTTACTTTACAAGAAAACAACGAAAAAGCAGTAAAATCTAAATACGGAACACCCGGTTTTCTTACAAAAACAAATGGTTCCGCAGATTTAAGATTGCATGTGTCCTTTTAAAAAAAAACTTAAAAATATCACATGAAAAAAACAACCATTCTTTCTTTGGACGGGGGCGGAATAAGAGGAATCATCACCTGTATTATTCTACGCTACATAGAAGAGCAGCTACAGCATTATGATAAACCGGGCGCAAAACTCGGAGATTATTTTGATCTGGTGGCAGGCAGCAGCACAGGAGGTCTGATTGCTTCTATTATTCTATGCCCCGATGAAACCCGGAAAGCAAAATATTCTATTCGGAAAGGATTGGAATTGTATGCTGAAAAGGGCGGAGACATCTTCCAGGTTTCCTTTTGGGAAAAACTGGTGAATCCTTTTGGATTATTGAATGAAAGAATTTCTCAGGAAGCGCTTGAGAAAAATTTGAATGATTTTTTTGGAAATTTAGAGTTAAAAGAATTAATAAAACCATGTTTAATAACAAGTTATGATATAGAAAACAGAAGGGCAAAACTTTTCAATTCGTGGGAAGCGCACCTCAGCACGGATAATTTCTATGTGAAAGATGTCTGCAGAGCAACTTCCGCGGCCCCTACCTATTTCAGTCCCGTACAGATTAAATCGATGTATGGACAGATCTTCAGCCTGATCGATGGCGGAATGTTTGCCAATAACCCGGCCCTTTGTGCATATGCAGAAGCCAGAAAAATTCCTTTTGCAGAGGTTTTGAAAAATCATCAGAAAGCCAATCATCCTGCGGTGAATGATATGATCATTATTTCGATCGGAACAGGAATTGAAGCTCGACCTTATCCGTTCAGAAAGCTTGAAAAAGCAGGAAAAATAGGCTGGGTAAGCCCTATTATCGACATTCTGATGTCTGCCAATGCAGAAACTGTAGATTATCAGCTCTGCCAGATGTTCCAGACTTTAGGATTAAGAAATCAAAAAAACTATTACCGCCTGAATCCGTCACTGAAAAACGCTTCACCGGCAATGGATAATGTAAAAAGATCCAATATTGAGAATCTGATCCAGGCCGGACTGAGCTATATTGATGATAACAGAGAAACTCTGAACCAGATTGTTCAGAAACTTATTAAAAACAAAATATAAGCTTTTAACCTTATAATCAGCTCATATAAGCTTGTGAGATTATATCGAAAAAAAGTAAAAATATTTTTATAACACGTCAAGTTTTGTCGCTTCGCCCCACTACTTTTGGAGTATAAAACAAAGCAACAAAACAGTAACCCATAAAACTTTAAAAAGCCTTTGAATTCAACATTCGTCCGTGCTGAACAGCCCGAAATATGTTCACAATATCACCAAAACCTTACCTCACAAAACATGGAAGCAACCCATCACAACATAGACCCAGTCTTCAATGAAGATCTCTATACGATAGAATGGAGCGACATTGAACATGCAGAGATAGACTATGAAAACTATCTCGATGATATTGAAAATTTCTTCCGAGAGGATTTTGAAGACGACATCCTTGAAGAAGACTCATTTTAAAATAAAACTTTAAACACAACACGTTCTGGCTGTCCATCTAATAACCATGACATTTCCATAATCTGCATACCGCAGTCTCATTATCCTTTCTCAAATCCTTTGAATTCACCATTCACAAAATGTTGGACAGCCAGAACTGTGTTTAAAAATCCCGGATCCAATCACAACACACTATACTTTTCTTTTAAAAGACTAAAGAAGCGGTCTTATCAAGCTTCAGCTATTAACTTATTATTAATCACAACCTTTTATGAAAACAAAAGAAGAATTAAAACTCCTTTTTGAAAATGGAGATACCCCAACACAGGAAGATTTCTGGGAATGGCAGAATTCGTACTGGCATAAAGACGAAAAAATTGAGATGACGAAAATTGCCGGCCTGGAGAATGGACTTCCCCGTTTTAATGACTTTTATGCAGGAATAGATGAAGCTGGAAATGCCTCTTTTGCACATTTACAGATCAAAAAAATATTTATTCAAGCCGGAACATTATATATTCCGGAGCGCTTTGCCTTCAATATGTATATGTCTGAAGTATATCTGGTAGACAGTATCATTAGCATAGGTATAGATGCTTTCAGCAACAATGTCATAAAAAACATTACGCTTCCCAAGCAATTGAAAACGATCAGCGAGCGTGCTTTCATGGTCAACAACCTGTCTTCGGTGGTCATTCCTGACGGTGTGAAAGAAATCAAAGACTCAGCTTTCGAATACAACCAGATTACGTCATTGTACATTCCGCCTACCGTTTCAAAAATCTACCCTAAGGCATTCAGCCATAATCCGAATCTGACAGCCGTAAAACTGGACAAGTATACCCAATATTATGCAGATGCATTTGATCCCGGCACACAGGTTACCGGAGGAACTCTTATCGCTGACATGTAAATCTAAATCCAACAAATGAAAACAAAACAAGAACTAAGAACTTATTTCGAAAACGGAGACATCCCGGTACAGGAAGAATTCTGGGAGTGGCAGGAGTCCTATTGGCATAAGGGCGAAAAACTTCCTCTGGACAATATCGATTATGATTTTTCCCAAAAGGCCAATACCAATGCATCGAATTTGAATCCGCAAAATGTACAGCTTTGGAAAGATAAAATCGAAACTCAGACCTCTATTCAGAATCCTCAACTGAATGGAAATATCCTAACCGTATTTTATACAGGTGAGAATGGAGTTCAGCAAAGCAAATCGATAGACCTCAGCAATCTGGTTACCCGGGACATCAGCATTGAAAATGCAGTATATGATGCTTCTCAGAATATTATTACAATTACCCAGACTAACGGATCTGCCTTTCATATTAATCTTTCGGAATTCAGTATTATTTCAACCACCAATGCTGACGGAAGTGTGACATTGGCTCAGGAAGGCCAGGATAAAGTGATCTTACACAAAGTGGCTGTTTCCGGAAGTTACAATGATCTGAAAGACAAGCCTTCTTTTACAGGTAATGATACTTTACAGACTGTTATTGACAGAGGCAACTCGACTACCAAACCTATTGTATTCAGCCCTTCTGAAGGCAGAGCCGGTGAATTGGGTTTTAACAAAAGTACCTATTCATATTATTGGGGAAATCTAAATAATGCTCATACCGGAGATTATGCTTTAGGAATCGGTTATAATGCCTTATCAAAGCTCACCACAGGTTCAAATAATGTTGCAGTGGGTTCTTATGCCTTAAATGAAACAACCACAGGAAGATGGAATACGGCAACCGGTGTTTCAAGTGGAACCAAACTAACAACCGGAGATTTCAATGCTTTTTTCGGAACCCAGGCAGGAACTGAAACAACAACCGGAATCGGAAATACTTACATCGGAGATGAATCCGGGAATAAAAATATCACAGGAACTCATAATACCGCTCTTGGTATTGGAGCAGGATATTCTTTAACAAACGGGACTAAAAATACTTTCCTGGGAGCTTTTGCCGGAAATATTCATGGTAAGGCAACAGGATCAGGAGCATGGGGTTACAATACTTTTGTAGGGTATAATGCGGCCTCAACGACCCATGCTATGGGAGTCTGGGGAGACAATAACGTCGTTATCGGCTGTAACGCTCCATTAGGAGGTTCTACATTCAATAAGCTGGTTATTGATTCTTATACAACTCCTCAAAGACATGATCAGGTAACTCCTTTTATTCTGGGTGATTTTGCTGCAAGGACTTTGAATTTTGATGCTGTAATCAGTGCCAAAAGAACCCCTCTGGCAGATGGAACTTATTCGAAGGTAGCCGTAATGAATGCCAATAATACGATTGGTTACAAAAACCTTTCTGATTTTCAGAATTATCTTCCTATTACAGGGACAGAAGTCAACAAACCTTTTTCAGGACATATTCAGTTTGAGCATGCTGAAGGAGAAGAATTTGAATCCCTATTGTACAAAACCAATACAGTAGACGGAATTCAAAACCAGGTAGGCTTTTTCCCGGGTGGTGTTTTGATTACATCAAGTACTTTAGACCATTCCATACGGTCAACTGTTGATGTGAGCAATGATACCGGGGTATTGGCGTCAGCTTATGGTGCAAAACTGAGTTTAAACAATACGGAGGCTTCTTTAATGAATTTTTCAGATCGTGCGACAAGGAAAGGAATTAGTGTCAGCAACCATTCTGATGAACCAGTTATGGTTGAGCACCAATCACCCAACGCAAGAGGTTTAAGCTCTGAAACGTATTTTGGAGATTATGCCCAGGAAAATGATTATATCCAGAAAAAGTATGCTGACAGGCAGCATTCTTATACGACCAAAGAAGAACTAACAGGAGGAACCTGGATCGACGGTAAGCCTGTTTACAAAAAGACACTGTATTTAAACCAGATTCCAAGAACAGGGGAAATTGATCTAAGACCGGAATTCCCGGAACTTGAGACCATTATTTCCAACGAGATGTTTACAGAATGGTATGATCTGAAAGCTGCATTTGCAGGCAATCAATGGCGTACTAAGGCCTACATCACCATCGAAAGAGACATGGCCAGAATAGAGCTGATGAATGTTCCTGATTATGATTATTCTCTTATCAACTCATTTACTCTTACTCTTGAGTACACAAAAAAATAAATACAAAATGCCAACAAACAATACAACAACAAAATCCGCATTTACGGTCGGAAAATCCTTAGTAGGAGAAGGTATTATTAACTATAAAGAAACAAATTCCATGAGTACAACAAGCAATGCTGCACAATCATTATTCAGATTTGTGAGTTTAAGAAACCCACAATTAACAGAAACTAAAGATAAAAATTTAGGATTTATCCACAGGCCTCAAGGCGTAACGGGTGTTTTTGATAATGCAGTTAACGGAAGACCTGCCAAAACATTAAAATTTGCAGCAATGAAAAGGGCTGCCGGTGAGTTTAGCAATGCGGGATTCGAAACTGAAAAGAAGATTGAAGAAGGAGCCTTCAAAGATCTTCTTACCATCGGAAGAAAAGTTTCTAAGAAAGAGGCCTTAGAAAATAATGACTGGACTTACGTTACAGAATATTACAAAAGTCTTATCAACTCCAACAAACAACTTAATCCACAAGGGATTGCAACATTTTCCCTTCTTTGGAATAACTTTATTTATCAGGTCGTTACTCAGGGAGATTTCTATACCAAAGAGGCGATCAGCCACGTACTGATGGCTATCCAGCTTGGTTTTGCCAGTGTTCAGGACCTTACTGATCAGGAAATCATCAGGATCAATGGTGAAAAGCCATTAGAAAAAGCATTGGATGGAAAGATCATCTTGCCACCCACTCTATTCTCTGAGAGTGTAGAAACGGTTTCTTCAGTATCCTCCAGAGCCGCTGAAGCTTCTGAACCTACTCTGAGTACAAAAACCATTCAAAGGTTGGAAGCAGAAGCAAGAGTTGCATTGGTTACCAACAAAGCAATTCAAAAGAAAGAAGCTTTGGAAAAACTGAATGCTGAGCTGGAAAAGCTTCAGAAAAAATACCATAAATCACGTTATCAGACATATCAGGAGTCCTACTCAAAGTATATGAATGAAAATAGAGAGCGTATTGCCCTCTACGACAGAAAGCTGGCTGAAGTAGAGAGCAAAATCACTCCGGAAACCACGGAAGAAGAAAAAGAACGTCTTTATAACAGTTTAAAAGAATATGAAGTACCCACTTTTGTATTTACTTACAAAAACGAAATTAATTTACAAGATTTGCAGACAAAGCTTTCTCCGGAATCTTTCGATCTTTTTGTGGAACTTTTCGGCGAATCGGCTACTGAAGTAAACTCCAAAACGGCTCCCACAGAAGTACCTGAGGTCATTTCAGAGACTACGTTGAGAATGGGTGCAGAGACCATTGTTCTTGATGATGAAATACAAACCTATGCTGACGCCCTGGTGATTGTACAAAACAATGTTTCTTCATCCATGGAAACCGCTTTACAGAGCAGCCCTCTTCAACAGCAGCAGTATGCCAATCTTGGCGGAGCTTCAGTCCCTCTTATGCAAAATACTGACAGAACTCCAATGGCATATAATCTACAAGCCCACAGATCTTCAAGATTAGGGGGAAGCAGAGGATTTGCTAATTTTTCTTTTGAGGTAGAGGATGTCTCATGGAGTGTTACCAATGCTAAGATTATTGCGACTACAGATACTGCCGGAAATATTGAAGAAAACTACAGCAATATGAGTGTTGTAGATAATAAAATTACTTTACCAACATGCTTAGTCAATAAGTTCCGGAATAATTTCACCTTTAGAATAGAGATTATTTTTGATAATGGCAGCCAGGCATATGGAGATACTGTGGTTCAGTTTATGAATACTGATATTAGTCTCACAGGAATGCTCACCCTGAAACGTGCTGTTGAAAATCCGGGGACATCTGAACCGGGAACCATTCAGAAACGTAAAAATTTCGGAATAAAAAGACTTGGAGTTGCAGATTATCTCAAAGTAGTACAAAGTGTTCATGCTTATGTTCCTGGAGAGGTTTCCAATATTGAAAATGTTATGGCAAGTGAGTTGAGACATAAATCTTCCGTAGCCAGAGAATATTCTGAAGTTACAGATACCACCTCTAAGTCCCAGGAAACCGAGAAGATGTCTGACACTTCAAAAACTTCCAGAACGGATATGCAGACTGAGGTTGCTAAAGAAATTGAAAAACAGCAAAATATCACCGCCTATACAAGATTCAGCTATGGAAATGATAACGCCATGAAATTTGAAATCGGGGCAGATTATGCTAACAATACGGCACAACATGACAGCACAAGGCAAGCTATAATGAAATCTCAGGAAATTACGGAAAAAGCTATGGAAAGAGTTCTTACCAAAATTTCGGAAGAAAGGGTACAGAAAATCATCAAAGAATATACGGAAACGAATGTTCATGAATATGATAACAGAGGAAAAGTAACCAGCACTGAGAATCCTGATGCAGCACAGCCTAAGCATATTACAGGTGTTTACCGATGGATTGATAAGAAAATGAAGAACCAGATCTACAACTATGGAAAACGTACCATGTTTGAATTTATGGTTCCTGAACCTTCAAGGCTGCACCGTTTGGCTCTTCATGTTGCCAAAGCTCAAGTACTTACCGCTCCTGTAGATCCTAGAACAGCACCCGACAGAGCCTGGACAATGCCGGATCCAAAGTCTGCAACTATAGAGCAGATCCAGCATTGGGCACAAATTTACGGAGTAGATTTAACCGAATTGCCTGAAATGAACAAAACGGTTTCAGATACAAGATCCGGTGGTGAAGACGGAGTCTTTGAATATTCTGTTCCGCAAAACTATGCTTGTTATTCTTTTGATGGAGGGGTACATTATGAACGTAGCAAAGGATGGCATAATGCTAAAATTTGGGTGTATCACCCTACCAACAGCAGTACAATCTATTACAACAGTGATCCTGACGGGCCAATCGGAGCATCCGGATTCTTATTAGAGAATTCTGTAAAAGTACCTTATAATGGAAATTATCTGAATCTGGTTTCTATCAACCTAAACTTACACTGCAGACTCTCTGATGCATTTATTCAAAAATGGAAAACCGAGAAT
This sequence comes from Chryseobacterium sp. FR048, assembly GCF_056844665.1. Taxonomy (NCBI): domain Bacteria; kingdom Pseudomonadati; phylum Bacteroidota; class Flavobacteriia; order Flavobacteriales; family Weeksellaceae; genus Chryseobacterium; species Chryseobacterium sp. FR048. Next base: position 387,761 of record NZ_JBXDSE010000005.1, read on the forward strand.
TTCAATGCTATCATCAAAGCCTATGAAGCTGCTTATGTAAAATTCCAGGAAGACCAGGCAAGATTGGATGCAGAGCAAAAGGAAAAAGAAGAACAGCTTAAAGAAAGACAAGGGAATTTCTACCGTTATATGGAACATGATGTTCTAAAGCATAACTGTATCGCCTATTTACTGCAGGACTACCTTTATACATTAGGCCAGGAAACAACCAATGGGGCCGATGACAAAACAACGATGGATAACTTCCAGGTATATCTCAGAGATGAACTGGATAAATATACTGCTCTTGCCAAGTTTATGGAACAGGCATTTGAATGGGAAATCATGGATTATACCTTCTACCCTTATTATTGGGCAAACCGTAAGAGCTGGCAGGAGTTCTACCTGAGCGAAAGTATCGATCCTTTGTTCAGAAGCTTCCTTCAGGCAGGTATGGCAAGAATCATCGTTACAGTAAGACCTGGCTTTGAAGCTGCCGTTCAGTTCTTCCTTGAAACAGGATTGATCTGGAATGGAGGTTCTGTTCCTGTGATCGGAGATCCAATGTACATGAGTATCGTAGACGAAATGAGACAGCCTACAGGCGAACCTCAGGGGAAATACTGGATTACCAGAATCCCTACTACCCTTACGATTCTTCAGGATAAATCTACAGGACTTCCAGTGAAAGAACCTTTACCAATCTTCCCGGAAAATGATCCTAAGAATTGCGAAAACCCATCAGAACTTGAGTTTGAAACAAGTTTCGATATGGATGATAAAGCAAGGCTTCAGGGAGGAAGAGAAACCACGACACTTCCTAGAGAATTAACATCAATTTTTAAATAATAACAAAATTAGGCGGCACTTATAGCCGCCTGATTTTAACACATCCAAAATCATGTATAATTACACACCAGTAGGAATATATTCGGCCAAAACACTGGCAGACGAGGAAAGAGAAAAACGGGAAAAAGAGAGAGAAAATCATATCTATGGAACTGAAAGATCTTTCTCACAATTGGCCAACACCATTGTAAAAGAAAACCCTAATATAAAGTCTGCCCGCTTAAAAGAATTCTATGATCAAATTATTAAGGATGATAAAGAGCTTCTGAACGTTGATGAAAAGACTAAACAGATTTATGTAAAATTACTGAATTTTAAGGTCCCACAAAAAGGAATTGACCGTTTGAAGGAGATAGATGGAAGTGTACAGTATATCAGAGGTAATGATGAGAGGCAAAGTAAAAATGTGAATATGGATTATTTTTCTGTTCGTATTGATGAAATGCCTAACTTTGCTTTGTATCCGTTTGATGCAGGAATGCTGTATAAAAAAATCCGTGACAATTTTTTGACTCTTTCAAAAGGAAAGGTAACTTTCGAATCCAATTGCTTCCTTTCCAATACAGTAAAAGGAAGTTGGGAATTTATTCCTTATCCAAAAAATTATAAAGAAGAGCTCAAACGATGGGAGAAACAATCAGGTTTTTCTATTTTTGAAATTAAAGCAGGAGGAGGGCTTGTGGAAACTGCACTAGGTGATCATGGAGCGGTACTAGAAAGTGAAACATCTCAAAATAGCTGGATATTTACAACAATATTTACTCCAGCAAGTGATACACAGCCTTTTTCAGGTCATAGGCAGTTTGGTATTCATAAAGATGAAGATGGACATTATAGATTTTATGCCCGTGCTATTGATAGAATCTGGCCAGCAAATCTTATTTCCAGAGTAAATGGAAAAGAATGTACTGTACTGGATTATTTAACAATAGCAGATGCTACCTGGGAGAATTTAATAAGAAATGTATCCAAATTTATTAATGATAACGGGGGAAAAACAACCATTATGCCTGCAGAAAAAAAACGAATTAATTTTAATATTTTCTTTAAAAAATTCAGATCTGATAAGCCCGTGAACTTTGTTGGAAATGTAGAACAATTTAAAACAGTATAATGAAAAAAGAATTGCTGATAAAAAATATAATCATTTATTTCATATTGTATCATATTGTTTTTGAGTGCTTAATCAATTTTTTTGGTTTAAAATATGATAACCTTTATACTCCTTTAGGACGTATTTTCAGAAAGTTTATTTTGCACCAGAATATCTATTATAATTTTGATATAAAAGATTTATTAGTTTTTATGTTCAATTCTATTATAAGTTTTATTTTATTCTTAGCTTCCTATAAATGGCTTTTAAAAGAAAGCTTTTTAAAAACATGCTTCAGGCTGATCCTTACTTTTTTATTGATTAATGTAATCCTACTAGGGGTTTTATACATAGGAGGCCTTGGTTTAGGAACACTTCCGATGTATCAGCTCTTTTTCTTATGGCCAATGTCAATAATGGTCTTAGTAATGATTGTCCTTTCAGGCATCAGTAAAAAAATCTTAGAAAATTCTAAAAATTAGTACTATTCATAGTCAGCAGCAAATTGCTGCTGATTTTTTTATGTCTTTTGGTATTTAGAAAAAACTAAATTTGAGTTCAATGTGTATGTCAGCTTCAAAAAAGTATTCCCTATCGAAACTGAATCATCTGATTTTATCAGGTCTTCTTTTTCTCATCCTATTTTCCTGCCAGAAAGAGAAAGCTTCAGAAGCTCCCAAGCCATTGAAAATAAATAAAATTTTCTCAGAAGACACTCATGATGATACTGCAATGGTCTACACCAATGACAGCTTATTTTGCATCTATTCTGATGATCACCATATTAAAGTCTGGAAAAACGGTTTTGCCCTGAAGGAGCCTAAAGAAATTCTTCCTTTGATTAAAAATAATGATTCAACCAAAGTGTTCCGAACATATAAGTTTCAATCGGAACTTATGAATCTGGATTTCAAAAAATATTCCAGTAAAACGGTCAACCGGGATACCAAAGACTATCAGATCCGAAAAAAAGGAGAAGATTATTTCCTCTCTAAAAAAGGATATAATGACCTGAAATTACCCGTCCGTCATTATGAATCTATGGATTGGATTACCTTCAACAGTATGGACATCAACAACGACAACATTCCTGAACTTTTTATATTCACCGAATCCTATAATGGTCGGGAAGATCTGGCATACGGAAAAATGACCGTATACCAAATACAATAAACGAAATTCACACCCCGCAAAGCGTCAGAGTTTTGCAGTTTTTATTTTTTAAATACAGGCATTATTATCGCTATAAAGCCTATATTTGATAGGACCATTCAGTTTTCCTTGAAGCTGAATAGATCTGAAAACAATACCATGAAAACAAAAATTACAGAAATAATTCAGAGAATTAAAAATAAACACGTGAATGATCCCACTGTTTCAGAGGACAAAGATCAAATCACAGAAATGATACTGCACAATGTAGAGGAATCTATTCTTGCCATTAATAGTCTTGATGAAGATTCTTTAGAATGGATCTCTTCCCGGTTTGAGGAAATCTCCTACCAACTTCAAAATAAAAAATTTATTGAATGTCTGAAAGACATCCTGGTCAGATTCCCTGAGAATGTAACTTTAAAAAGTGATGTTCAGGACGCTGTTGAAGCTTATTATGGAAATGAATAATACAAAAAAAACATTTTATTTTAACCGAACAACTAATCACGGACTCAGAAAGAGCAATTTTTGAGACTGGAGCTTCCGGAAAGTTATAAAAATGTCTATTTTCCCGGCATATTGGAATGGAAATATATCTATTTTTTACAATAACTTTATTATTTCCATTTATTTGCTTCAAAGAAAGGTAATCTAAATCTACAAAATGGCATATACATTCAGAAAAATAAGCTATAGTCCCTCTCATATTGAGCCTTTATGGCAATTTGGAGTAGAAACGTCCTATCATTCAATTTCTGCTCTGGAGCAAATAGAATCCTGGTGCTGGACATCGGAAGAAGTACAGAATATAATTAATGAGGTAAACTCACTCACTCCAGATGATGATTTTAAATACTCTGTTGAAGGAGGGCACTTACTGATCGTAGTAGATAGGGAAGAAACTCATTTATTTAATCTTCTTAATGAATCTCAAACAAGAGCAGATATTATATGGACAACCCCAAGGTTTATTCAGTTTATGAATGAGTTTAAAGATTTTTTGGAGGAGAATGGCCGATAATGGACAAATTCAAAGAAAATTCAATCAGTTTTCAAATTTTTATTCTAAATAAAATTAAATAACAACACCTTCATAGCAATGACCTGTTTAAGAATTTATATTATAATCATCTTCTCTATTTTGACAAGCTGTTCTTCTAAAACAATTGTCAACAACAGTCCTATTTCGGAGGGAAGCTGGGTGATAGAAAGGGATATTCGAAAAAACAGAGCTTATGAAAAGACCGGAACTTTTATTTATCCCAATTTAAAGACCCGATACACTATGAAACGAGGTAAGTTTAATGGTGTTTTTGAAATTTTCGGAGAGAAAAATGACACGCTTTTTTATTGTACTTATACAAATAATTTACCTGTTGGGAGATATGTTTTAAAAGAATGGGATAATAACGACAAGTTACTCAACAGCAGAAGCATCCCGGTAAAACCTAAGCTGGAGTATGGAATAGGATCCGGAGTCTTCAATAAGGAGCATAAAAAAGACGGAGTATGGAATGAAATAGGAGGTGTCTTTATCTATAAAAACGGTGAAATAATTGATACCCTACACATTACAAAATACTCATCTTAAAAATAACTAAACATATTATATAGACCATGGATTATATTGAATGCTTTTCTTCAAAATACGATTACTTTCTCTTCAACAGAGATTTCTATGAAAATCCTAAAAAGAATCACCATATATTTCCAGGATATTTTTATAACTACCAGTCTGTTGTTACATGGAAGAATAATGATAGAAAACATATGTATACCAAAGAATTGGTCCGGCACATGCCTTTTCCTGACTTTAATGGAATTGCTTTTATTGGCAGGGAAGATACAACCAGGCTGATTATCTGTAATCCCGATGGTACAGAAAGATTCATCATCCGACCTCCGGATTTCATCCAATCAGAAGAGTATGAGAAAAGAGATTTCCATGCTAGTTTTTTCAAATTCCCTTCAATTTTTGACTGTTTTGATGACTATTTTGAATACAATAGTAAAAGATATTTAACAGTAAAAGTATCCAAATATGAAAATAACTATCATGATTTTGGGATTTCACAATTGCGTTATCTGGATGTAGAAACCGGAGAATTTCTGCCTTTTACAAAAACAATTTTCACAACAACCACAGATTTCGAGTCTGGCAACCCTCGTATAGAATCCTATGAGAGAAAAATAGATGTATAATGCAACTTATTCCAAAATCTTATATCAACTTTTGAGACATGGATCAATTAAAAAATAAAACGTTCAATGGGATCTATAGAATCTCCATATGGGAAGACGGTAATCTCTTTATTCTTGAAGATTCTATCATTTTAAAAGGCCATGAAACTTTTCAGCTTCTGACAACCCAGAAAGGCTTAGATATTCTGAAAATTGAGAATCACTTTCATATTGATGGCGAATACTATCTTGATCATATTGATCTGATCCCCATTGTGGAAGAAACAATATATATTCACAATGTTCTTTCATTGTATGATAAAAATATTGATCAGATCACAATATTTTCATTACAGAGCGACCATAACGACTATTTTTTCACCAGATCCGCCGACGAGATTCACAGGATACAGAAACATGATTTTGAAAGATTAATACCAGGCTTTAAAACATAGATTGTTTTTCAGAATTTTATTACTCCTCAAAAAAGATATGTCTGCTTTTTTGATCACAAAAAATAAAACACGACACGTTTTGTCGCATTAAGCACATATATTTGTGGTACAAAACTTTACTATGAAAAGCAGGTGTTTCAGGCTACTGAACACCCAAATTAATAACATAAATATATTGAAATGAAGAAAGATTTTTATCTTACCCGATATGCCTTAATTATCAAAAGATTAGAAAGTTCTCCCGCTACCTATTCGCAGCTGGAACATTACCTTCTGAACTCTTTTGAATTTCAGGATGCGGAGATCAAGAGCTACTCTATCCGTACCCTGCAGAGAGATATTCGTGAGATTTCCGATCTTTTTAATCTTTCCATTCACAATAAGAAAAAAGGAGATAACCGCTATTATATTGAGAGCCGCCCGATCATGGAAGTGGACGAGTACAACCAGAAATTACTAGAGTCTTTTCAGGTAAGCAACGCCCTGAATCTTCACCCGGATTTCTCCGATTTTATTTTCTTCGAAAGCAGAAAGCCAACAGGAGTGGAACATTTTTATGATTTGTTCTTTGCCATCCGTAATAAGAGAGTGGTGACTTTCGAACATTACAACTACAAGAATAAACTGATGACCTCCAGAAAGGTACATCCATTGGCGTTGAAAGAATCTAAAGACCGCTGGTACCTCATCGCCATCGATACCAAAGACAAAATTTTAAAATCATTTGGTCTTGACAGGATCAATTATCTGGATGTGGCAAAGAATCAGTTCAGAGAAAAATATAAATACAATTTCAGAGAGCATTTTAAAAATGCATTCGGGGTGATGAACCTGACTGAACAAAAGCCTGAAAAAATCATTCTTAAATGCAGTCGCCATCAGGGAGAATATATCAAAAGTTTTCCGCTTCATCAGTCGCAGAAGGAGACCAAAGAAACACCGGAAGAGATCTATTTTGAGTTCTTCCTCCATCCTACTTACGACTTTATGCAGGAAATATTGTCTTACGGAAAAGAGGTTACCGTTCTGGAACCGAAATGTTTAGTTGATGACATCCGCAACCATCTGCAGGAGTCTCTGAACCGCTATCTTGAGAGTTAACTCATCATAGCTCAATCTCATATTTTTTGGTTATATTTACATAAATATACCCCTATTGAGAACTGTATTTATTTGTCTCAGCTGTTTTATTTCTTCCTTTTTCCTGTCACAGCAGAAAGAAGAATTTAAACTTGTAAAAAACTATTATAATCAGCACAGAAGCATGCTGAATAAAGAGTTTAAGAAAAAATTTGATGCAGAATCCAATGTTTTAAAAAAAGATGCTATAAAGGGTGATTTTCTTTTTTTCATGAAAAAGATGGACAGCATTGAAAATACAGCGCTGATAGGAGCTTTGCTAAGGGTAAGAAATCTTGAAGATCTTCAGAAAATCAAACAACCAAAGGAACCTTTTTCTGAAAATTCTTTTCAGGTGGAAAAGGTGGCCGATTATCCCGGCGGACTTAATACATTGAGACAGGAAGTGGCAGATCTGTTATATATTGATGGGGTATATTCTGAACAGAAAACGGTAAAGACCGATGTTGCCTTTATTGTGGAAAAAGATGGAAGTATCAGTAATGTGCATGCACAGGGCGATAATTTCACTTTCAACAGACAGGCTGAAATTGCTCTTTACTCTCTGGCCGAAAAATTCTCTCCGGCAACCTTCAAAGGGGATCCCACCGTATACCGTTTTAAAATTCCACTAACATTAACCTTGACTGAATAATGAAGAAATACTGCAGTTTTTTACTGCTTTTGACTCTTAATTTTTATTTTTCTCAACAAACAGATGGCCTTAGACTCATTAAAGAAAAATATGATGCAAAGGTTCAGACCATACACCATAATTATGCAGAGGCTGTAAAAAAAGTTTCAATTAAAAAACTTTCCAAGATTACACTGAAGAAAGACAGTCATATCGCTAGTTTAAAATTTAAGCGAAATACTGAATACCTGGAAGAAATGGACAGAATAAAAGCAGCTTATAAACCTTCCTTTTCTCAGTCTGGAACCGGTGATCAGAAAAATGAAATTGTAACTTCTCCTATACACCCTAAAGGTCTTGAATTTTTTAAAAGTGAAATTGGAGATAATTTTTATACAGACATCATTTCCGGAACAGGAAGAATTGAATGCAAAGTCTATTTTGTTGTTGAAAAAGATGGCAGGATTCTTTCAGTAAAAGCCATAGGTAAAAACGAAGTTTTTAACAGACAGGCCGAGCTTGCGGTACTCCTTACTCCTGAAAAATGGGAGCCGGCCACAAAAAATAATCAACCGGAAGTTTCTTATATGAGTTTTCCCGTAGCAATAAATTTTGACTAAAATGTTTACTGACGAATATTATATGAAAATGGCCCTGCAGGAAGCAGAAGCCGCTTTAGAAAAAGATGAGGTACCTATCGGATGCGTAGTGGTTTCCAATAACCGTATTATTGCAAGGGCCCACAACCTTACCGAAACGCTCAATGACGTGACTGCCCATGCAGAGATGCAGGCCATAACCTCTGCCGCCAATTTTCTTGGTGGTAAATATTTAAAAGACTGTACACTTTATGTAACGATGGAACCTTGTGTCATGTGTTCCGGTGCCCTATCCTGGTCACAGATTTCAAAAGTAGTGATAGGAGCCAGAGACGAACAGAGAGGATTTATCAACAAGCATCTTTCCCTGCACCCGAAAACAGAGATTATCACAGGGATTATGGAAAATGAATGTTCTACCATCGTTAAAGACTTTTTTAAGAGCAAAAGGTAACTTTTCCAGGGCTGTCAGAAAACCCTGAATATTTTTCATAAAAAACATATAATCAATGGAATAATTAGTTATATTTGATAAAATCAAAACTAAAATACCATGAGAAAATTATCAAGAAAAGAAACCGCAAAAATTAATGGCGGAATCACTCCTGACCAATGTTTTTACACTGACAGTAATGGAGTAAAAAGAATCGGATGCAGACGCCTCCCTTTTCAGGATGCGAGTGGGAACTGGGTATATCCCATCATTAGCTGTGCGCCATGTGATACTGCGGAAGAGATGTAAAATTTATAATCATTCAGAAAATAATAAAACCGGAGAATATGATACTATTCTCCGGTTTTGCTTTATTAAGTGATCGTCAGATTAATCTTTAAAGATAGAATACATTGCAAGATCAAAATATTCTTCATCTTTTTTGGCATGTTGCTTCAGGATCGCCTCCTGCTTCATTCCTATTTTCTCCATAATTTTACCTGAAGCAGGATTATGAAGGAAATGGGTTGCATAAATCTTATTGAGCTCTAATTCTTTAAAACCGAAATCTACAATAGCTCTTGCAGCTTCCGTAACGTAACCTTTATTCCAGTACGGAATTCCGATCCAATATCCCAGTTCAGCTTTATCATCATCTCTGTCATGAAGCCCTATGGCACCAATCAGTTCCTCTTCCTTATTTCGGATCCCAAAGGTATAGCCCGTCTTATTTTCAAAGGCTTCTTTAGATATTTTCAACCAGAACTTTGCATCATTTTCGGTATAGGGATAAGGTATATTAGAGGTAAGATCTGAATAAATTCTATGTTTAAGAAACTCTACAATAAAAGGAATATCCTTCTCTTCCAATTGGGAGAGGATCAATCTTTCGGTTTCTAATCTTGGAAATTCTCTTAATTCTTTCATTGGTTTTCAGCTACTTTTTGAGACTAAGATATAAGCTTCACTCAGATGTTCCGGATTATATTTTTATAAATCTTTTCCTAGGAAGTAAAGTCCTTTTAGAGTATGAAGTCTGTCCATCACATGAATCTTATCTGTGAGAGGCTTGTATACATGTGAAACACCGCCGGTAGCCACTACAAAACAATCATCATTTACCTCATCATTGATCCGGTTGATAAAGCCTTCTACCATTCCCAGAAAACCATATACCATACCACTCTGCATACAGGTTACGGTATCAAGCCCCAGTACGGATTTTGGTTTTTTCAGTTCAATATCCGGAAGCTGAGCAGTCTGGTTGATTAGAGAGTTGAGAGAAGTTACAATACCCGGAGCAATAATTACCCCCAATGTCTCTCCTGTTTCTGCCACACAGCTTGCCGTAAGAGCCGTTCCGAAGTCTATGACAATTTTCTTTCTGTTCGGATATAAATTGTGTGCTGCTACAAGATTCGCATAAATATCTGTTCCCATCTGCTTAGATTTTGCCTGAACCCCGGAAGGAGTCGCCCGGTCAACAATCACAGGAGTAATGCCATGAATTTTTTTGATCCCCGAACTCATTACTTTGGTAAGCTGAGGGACTACTGAGCCTATAATTACCTTATCAATATCTTTAGGTTCTATCTTATACGTCTGATAAAGCATCAGCATCTGTACATACAGTTCATCTGCCGTTCTGTAAGGTTTGGTATTGATCACCCATGAAATATCACAGTTATCACCATTAAAAAGACCAAATCTGATATTACTGTTTCCTACGTTTATTACAATTGAATTCATTGACCTATTTTTCAAAAGATATTCCTGATCTTTCTACAATAGAAAGAAAAGAAATTCTATGTTAATTTGCAGCTCTAAAATTAATCATTTTGCGAAAAATAATCTGCCATTATCTGCTAAATTACGATGTCCCGCTCATTTCTTTTTTCTCTTTTAAAACAATTGAGTATATTTAAGCTATAAACTGTTGAAACCCTTATGAAAAAAATGATTCTGGCCATGTTCTTATGTTTTGGCTTTCATGCTTTTGCACAGTCGGGCCCGTCCGTAAAAGAAACATTTCTGAAAATAAAAAGTCAATCAAAAACTGACCCTAATGATAAAGCCGTTTACAATTTGCTGGACGAGTTTTATCAGAAGAGTCTGCAGGCTGAAAATGATGAAATGACTCCCGAAACTGTACAACAGATTGAAAAGCTGGCTTCGGATCCCAATACCAAAAATCTTCATATCCTGATGCTGTTTCTGATGTATCAGCAATATCTCAGCCGGACAGTTGCTTCAAAAAAGGCTCCTGATCCTAAATTTCAAATCGAAACCATCAATCTTTTGGAGAACGAGACTAAAGATATTTATGGGAAAATTCCGGCTATTATATACATTTATAAAGCAGAAGCACTGGATGGTGCCCAGAATAAAGAAGAAGTAAAATTGACCGTTGCAAAAGGGCTCAAGGAATATCCGGACTCAGTTCCGTTAAAAGTCTATAGCTATTTAAATACTAAAGATGAAGCTTTAAAAAATGACCTGATAAAGAACCACGCTAATCACTGGATGGTACAACAGTTTGAGATAAAATAAAAAAATCCCGCAGATTGATCTGTGGGATTCATTTTTTATAGAATAGTATATTATTTTGTAAAGCTTCTCTCGATCTCCACATCGGCAATTCTATGACTGCAGACAATTGAAATTCCGCTTAAAGAATCATTAAAATAACGTCTTTCTGCTTAGGTACAAATCGTGTACAACCCTTTCCTACCAAAAAGTTTAATAAAAACTTAGATCAATTTAAATAGAATTCAAATCTTTATCTCACTTAACTGTATACCTGACACATTTATTAAATAAGAAATCACACTTATTAGTTCATTCTACCCATCATAGGAGATTCGGATTACATTTGGGGCAACCAATCAATTCATCTCATATGAAAAATTTAAAAAAGCTCTCAAGAAACGGATTAAAATCCATCAAAGGAGGAGGTTATGTATCCTGTCCTATGCCAAGCGGAACTCCGGCATTATGTCCGGGAACCGTGTGTCCTCATGATCCGTGTAAAGCGGTCCCTTTATGCTTAAGATCTTCTGATGACTGTGGTACATCTAGCCCCTGGTAGCTAAAAACATCAGGCTGAAAATGTTGTCATGAATATTATTTAATTAAAAATAAAATATCAGATCACCATGAAAAATTTGAAAAAAATCTCAAGAGAATCATTAAAATTTGTCATAGGCGGAGATGTAAGATGTCCTATGCCAAGCGGAGTTTATGCACTTTGTCCAGGAACCGTATGTCCACCTAATCCATGTCTTGTACTTACCTGCAGGGTTTCTGTTAAAGATTGCGGATCTCCGGTTATCTGGTAATATTTCCCGGGATATTAAAAAGAAAGAGGAGTATAAAAATACCCCTCTTTCTTTATTTTACTTCTACGAAGTTATCTTCCATATTCACATCAGCAATTCTCTGGCTGAAATCAATTCCCAGTACAGACAATTGAGATTTTGTGTAAGGAACCGTAAGAGTATATTCTTTCTGAGTCCAAGGCCAGTAAGGCATTGTTTTAAACTCACCATATACATCCTTTGTTTTCCAGGTATGGGTCATGTTCAATGGGATCTGGTAAGTCACTACTTTTTTATCCTTAGTCATTACACTAAAATCAATCGGCATTGGAACCTGCCCGTTATTGATCAAAGTAATCGTCGTAGATTTTTCATCATATTTTACATCCTTAATTCCATAATCAATAGTTTTAGTTGTATTGATCCAGTAATTGTGGAACCACTTCAGATCCATTCCGGAAACCTTTTGAGCAATATGCAGGAAATCCCTGTCTGAAGGATGCTTCATGCTCCACTGATCGTAATATTGTTTTAATGTTTCTGCAAGGTTTTGCTCTCCCATGATGTATCCCAATTGGACCAGATACAATTCTCCTTTCACATAAGAAGCATAGGTGTAAGCTGTTCCGTTATCATGATGATCTCCTAACCATACAGCCGGTTCTTCAATTCCTTTTTTAATAAACTTTCTGTAAGCATCCAGTCTTTCAACAAAAGGATTAGGTAACTGCTCAGGAAATAACTGATACATCGTATATCCTTCTGCATAGCTTGTAAAACCTTCATCCATCCACGGACGAACAGATTCATTGGTAGCAAGCATCTGCTGGTACCATGAGTGAGAACCTTCATGCGCCATTAAGCCCATTAAGTCTTTAATATTTTTAGCTTCTCCAAGGATCATGGTACACATACCGTACTCCATTCCGCCATCACCTCCTTGAATGAAAGCATATGTTGGATATACATATTTCCCGAAATGAGAATTCATAATCTGGAAATACTTGGTAATATAAGGCTGAGCTTCTCCCCATACCTTCGTTTTATCGTTTTTCTGATACACTAAATATACCTGAGGACCTTCCGGAACATTAAAGCTTTCTACAGAATAATCTCTGTCTGCACTCCATGCGAAGTCAAGAATATTTTTAGCAGTCCATTTCCATGTTGCTTTTTTATCTTTTTCAGTTTTGATCTTAGCCGCAGCATCATATCCTTTTACTTCCGTTGGGTTTTCAAGAATACCGCCCGCTCCTACAACATAATCTTTGTTGATTTTAATGGTAACATCAAAATCGGAAAACGGCGCATGGAACTCTCTTCCAAGATAGTCAAATGTAGCCCAGCCATCATAGTCATATTCCGCAATTTTCGGATACCACTGCGTCATGGTCATGTCTACACCTTCTCTGTTGTTTCTTCCGCTTCTTCTGATCTGTTGTGGAATCACAGCATCCCAATCCATTGTAAAAGTCGTTGTGGAATTCGGTTTGATAGGTTCTGTCAGATATACTTTCATAATGGTTTCCTGAACTTCAAATTTCAGGTCTTTACCATTCTGCCTGATCCAGTGAATATTCTGAGCTCCTTCCTGATCTTTAGGAATAGAAGCCAGTCTTGAGATTCCGTCTTTTTGCAATCTTGAGTCTCCATTTTTTCCCTGAGAGGCAACTCTCTGATCCATCATGGAATTGGGTTTGAAAGCATTCCAATACAAGTGGAAATATACCACATTCAACTCATCCGGTGAGTTATTGGTGTATTCTAAAGTCTGTTTTCCCTGGTAAGTAAATTTTTCAGCATTGACATCTATATCCATCCTGTACTTTGCAGCCTGCTGATAATAAGCTCCTTGCTGAGCCTGAAATTGTGAAATGATAAACGCAAAAATGATTGCAGCCGATTTTCTCATTTAAAATTTTATTTTTTCTAAAGGTAGGTAATTTAAAAACACCCTCAAAATGGAGTTATTTTGAGGTTTTTCTCTTTTTAATATGATTTTAGATGGTTTTTTTTCCGAGTTGTTAAATGGTAAATACGATGGTTTTGTACCGCCGGTTTTCACAAACAATTTACTTATCTATTTGAGGTGCCTTAAAAGATCTGCACAGGCTCTTTAAGATCATCTATTATCAACCAATTTATCGATTTTTCAACAGTTTTCTGATTAAAGTAATCTGACCCAGATGATAATAGCAGTGCTCGATCATTCCGTCAATATTTCTTCTGTAGGTTCCATATTTTTCATCAACGAAAACCTCATCAAGTTTAGAATCCGGTAGCTTTTCCAATAGTGCGGCAAATCTTTCAGAATCTGTCCAGAGTTTATTCAGTAAGTCTTCCCATTGTTTCTGAGATTCTATGGGCGGAAGATCAAAACTATATTGGTCTTTTATATCAAGAGATCCGCCTTCAAAAACATTCACAATCCCTGCAATATAATAATCGATATGAAAAGTAAGCATGGCAATGGTATTCAAAGAACCTACCTTCGTTACTGCCTGCTCCCAGCTCACACCTGAAAGCTGGTCCTTAAAATTGGTGTTGGCGATCCAGAGACCATTTAATAAGACCTCCCGAAATCTTTTCGATAACTCTGATACTGAACTCATAGACACGTTTTTTTATTTTTCAAAAAAAACCTCAGATGCAAAATACGCCTGAGGTTATATGATAATTTTAGATTATCCTTATTTTTTTGCCGAAACTTCTTTCTTTCCGTTTCTTAAAATCTTTTCAAGGATTCTCAACGTGATCAGGTAAGTAGGTTTTACTCCTGTAAGTCCTAAACCTCCAGAAGATAATGTACTTCCTGTTTCCAGCGGATTATCCGATGCATAGTAAGCATAGCATACAAAAAGATCCGGTGAAATATGATGTCTGATCTTCGAAGCTACCTGAATCGCTTTCTGATAATGTGCACCTTCCATTTCAAGACCGATAGCCTTCCACGAAGTGTTCATAAAGTAAGAAAGAATATCCTTATTCTGAAGGGATGTTCCTAACACCGTAATCATAGGTCCTTCAAATGCTTTCAGCTCATCATCTTTGAAATCATCAAGTTTTAATGCATTTTCAAAAGGATAATTGTCTGCAGTTCCTTCAAAAATATGGGAGGTTGGAATCATAATATCTCCTTTCTCTCCGGTAAGGATCCCTGCTTTCCCCATAATGGAAACAGATTTCACATGCATCATATATACTTCTCCTTTGTGCTCGAAAGGCTTCAACAGCTCATCCATTACCTCAAAAGCCTGCTCACCGAAGGCATAGTCGAATACCATTACAACATCATCTCCGGAAAACTTGGCATCTGCAAACGGTGTATTTTTCAGGTCTGTTTTGCTGAGGTCGATGATCTGAACATCAATATTACTTCCACTTTTGTCTGCAATATGAATCATCCCTTCATCCAAAGCATATTTCAACACTTTATCACGAAGTTCTTTCTTGTTAGAAATCTCTTCGTACAATGTATAATCTACCTCATTATTCTGCTTCTTTTTAAGCGCATTATTAGCATACAGCATATTTTTTACTGAGTGCATATTGGCAGAGATAATATGTAACGGACGCATATGCAGGTTGTTTTCAAATAAAACCTCTTTTACTTTATTCGCCCATTTCTCACCAAAATAGTGGTGTCCTACTCTTTCTTTTAAAATCGCACTGAAATGAATTTCTCTTTCTCTACTGCTTTTAGCATCTTCAAGACTTACTTTTCCAAGATTGTAGATGATTTTGAACAAACGGTCAGGGTTATGATCGTCCCCAAAAGTATTATACGCTCTCAATGTCTCGTCAAAAGATCTTCCTATCAGAGAAGAAAGATGAATCAATGCCACCTCTTTTTCTCTTCTGCTGAATTTCTTTTCTCCTTTCACTACCTCTTCGATAATCTTAAAGGCGCGGGTCGGCTTCCAGTTTTCATCCTGGATGAAAGCCAGATTGCGGATTTTATCAGCTTCTATAAATAGGAAGGTAAGGTGGGTAAGAATGTCATAAATTTCGGAACGGCCCAAAAGAACCTCAATATTCATCTGGTGTTCGTCTATTCTATAACAGTTTCTTCTTCTTTTCTTTGGAACAATAGGTTCGAAACTTCCTTTATCAAACCCTTCATCTGATGTGAGATGAATAAAAGCACATTCTTCAATCCCTTCCGGAAGCCTGTCTAAAACATACATCAACCCGTCAAGTTCCACTTTGCTTGGAATATTCATGGTTCCGTAAATTTCCGGATTGATGGTTTTCAACAAACTTCTGATACTTTCTCCTGAAACACCTCCCGGCTTGAAAAATCCTCTATAAAATAAGTGTCTCATAGAGATGTATAATCTTTCAATAGCCTCTGTTGTTTCTCTTGCTCTAGAATTTGTCATAAAATAAATTTCACACAAATATACTACATTCACAAATGATTATTTAAAAATGCTGCTAATTATTCTTTACTTTTTCATTACATTTGGTAACCAAGAAAAAACAATTTACCATGAAAAATCTAAAAAAATTAACAAGAGAGCATTTACGCTCAGTATCAGGAAAAGGTAATTCTTGCCCTGCAGAACCAGTTGCTTATTGCGGACAATGGTGTTATATGAGTTTATGGCAACAAAGAAATTGCCCTATAGAATTTGATGCATCAACCTGTGATTGTTTATGTCTTACTGGAGGAATCTGCCCCGAGAATCCTTAAAAAAATAAAATAAAACAAAAACACCCCTATTTTTTTAGGGGTGTTTTTGTTTTTTCATGTTTTTTATATAAATTTGCCCCATCAAAATTCACCCAAATATGTCAACCTTAAGATTCAAAGCACTAGAAACCCTACCGTTTAAGGATTTCAGAAAAGACAATTCTGTTGAAATCCCTGCGAAGTTATCCGAACTATTCTGTAAAAATGTTTTCTCAGAAGAAACAATGAGAGAATATTTAACAAAAGAAGCATTCAGCTCTATTATGGATGCCATCAAAAAAGGAACAAAGATCCAGAGACACATCGCAGACCAGGTAGCTGTGGCGATGAAAGACTGGGCAATGAGCAAAGGAGTAACTCACTATACGCACTGGTTTCAGCCTTTGACAGGAACTACTGCGGAAAAGCACGATTCTTTCTTCACTCCTATTGAAGGGGGCAGAGCTATCGAAAGATTCAGCGGAAATATGCTGATCCAGCAGGAGCCTGACGCATCGTCTTTCCCGAACGGAGGTATCAGAAATACTTTTGAAGCAAGAGGATATACAGCTTGGGATCCTACATCTCCAGCATTTATCATGGGAACTACATTATGTATTCCTTCGATCTTTATTTCTTATACTGGAGAGACTTTAGATTATAAAGCTCCTCTTTTAAGAGCGTTGAACGCTGTGGATGAAGCTGCAACGAATGTAATGCAGTATTTTGATAAAAATGTAACAAAAGTAACACCTACACTAGGCTGGGAACAGGAATACTTCCTTGTTGATTCAGCATTATACCAATCCCGCCCGGATCTTGTATTAACAGGTAAGACCTTATTGGGGCATTCTCCTGCAAAAGGACAACAATTAGATGATCACTATTTCGGTTCTATTCCTACAAGAGTAATGAACTTCATGAAAGAGTTGGAGATCGAGTGTATGAAACTGGGAATTCCTGCCACAACAAGACACAACGAGGTTGCACCTAACCAGTTTGAGCTTGCACCAATGTTTGAAGAAGTAAACGTTGCTGTAGACCACAACTCTTTATTGATGGACATCATGGCGAGAGTTGCTCACAAGCATCATTTCCATATTTTATTCCACGAAAAGCCATTCGCAGGGGTAAACGGAAGTGGAAAGCACAACAACTGGTCTTTAGCGACTGACACTGGTGAAAACCTTTTAAGCCCAGGAAAAAACCCTAAGAAAAATCTACAGTTCTTAACATTCTTCGTGAATACGATTAAAGCGGTTCATGAATATGCCGACCTTTTAAGAGCTAGTATCGCATCTGCAAGCAACGATCACAGATTGGGTGCTAATGAGGCTCCACCTGCAATTATTTCCGTATTCATCGGAAGCCAGTTGTTCAGCGTATTGGAAGAACTTGAAAAAGTAACTAACGGAAAGTTATCTCCGGAAGAAAAAACAGAATTAAAATTAAACGTAGTTGGAAAAATTCCTGAAATTCTATTAGACAACACCGATAGAAACAGAACTTCTCCATTTGCATTTACAGGAAATAAATTTGAGATCAGAGCAGTAGGATCTTCTGCTAACTGTGCAGAATCTATGACTGTAATGAACACGATTGCAGCAAAACAGCTTAATGATTTCAAAAAAGAAGTTGACGCTTTAATTGAGACAGGTCTTAAGAAAGATGAAGCTATCTTTAATGTATTGAGAGAATACATCAAGCAGTGTAAAAACATTATGTTTGAAGGTGACGGATATTCTGATGACTGGGCAAAAGAAGCTAAGAAAAGAGGATTGAACAACCTTAAGACAACTCCTGAAGCATTAAAGCAGGAAATGGATAAGAAGTTCCTGGATCTTTATGAAGAGATGGGAATATTCAATCACAGAGAGGTTGAAGCAAGAAATGAAATCAAATTAGAAAAATACTCTACAGTGATTGACATTGAGGCAAGAGTACTAAGTGATATTGCAAGAAACCACATTATTCCTTCTGCTTTAAATTACCAGAACAGATTAATTGAAAACGTAAAAGGTCTTAAAGAAATCTTTGGTGACAAGGAATTTAAGTCTTTAGCCAAAGAACAAATGAGCTTAATCACCAGTATTTCAGAAAATGTTTCTAAAATCAAGCTTGGTGTTGAAGATCTTATCAAAGCCAGAGAAGCGGCAAAAAACATATCAGACAGCCAAAAACAGGCGGAAGCATACTGCAACAAAGTAAAACCTTTATTTGATCCTATCAGAGACGCTTCTGATGATCTTGAAATGATGGTTGACGATGAGCTTTGGCCGATGACAAAATACAGAGAAATGTTGTTCACAAAATAACATCTGTAAAGTTCCATATTAGTTTAAATTCCTCAGTTTTTCTGAGGAATTTTTTTATGATTCATCTTAAAGCTGATGAATTCTTTTTGCTAAGATTTAGACTTTTTTCAATAAAAATATTTTTCCCTCTTCCACTCTATTAAGAAAAGTGAGGTATCATTTAAAGCAATTCATGAATAATCCCGAATGCCCCATTAATTCGAGGTTTTCATAAAATTTATTTTGTTTTTTTAACACCCTTGAAAATTAGAGTTTTAAATTACGAAACGTGATTCATAGAAGAATATCGAGATATTTTGTTAAAGAATCTTAATAAAAAAAACCGCAGGCTTACCAAAAATAGGCAGTTGCGGTTTATTTTTCTTTAACATATGCAAACAATATGTTAAATAGTGTTAAAATAAGATCCTGACAATTATCATATCAGGGGTCTTTTGCTCGGAATCTCTACTTTTGTAATGCTTTTGAAAATAAATATTCCATTTTAACACGGTTAATCAAATATATATGAAGAAAAGAGTTTTGTTTTATTTAGTTGCTTTAGTTACTACAGTTTCATTGCAATCGTGTGCTACTAATTATGTAGTTTCAAAACCAGCAACTTACACAAAAGAATACAAAACAGATGCCAAACTAGCTTCTATAGATAACAAAAAGATGGAGCAGGATAAGCAGAAATTGATCGACTCTTTCCTTGCTGAAAAGGCGTCATCTATAGCGAATGCTAAAAAATCTATTAAGAATTCTGAGATTGCCAAAGCAATCAAACATAATAAAACCATTGACGGTATCCTTGAAGAAGCTGAAACATACCTTGGAACTCCTTACAGATATGGAGGAACTACAAGAAGAGGTATTGATTGTTCAGCTTTCGTTCTTTCTGTATTCGGAGCAGCAGCAGGCCTTAGCTTACCAAGAGTAGCAGCATCTCAGGCTCAGGAAGGAGAAAGTGTTGACAGAGGAGATTTACAGAAAGGAGATCTGATCTTCTTTTCTCATGGAAGAAGGATTTCTCACGTAGGTATTGTAGAAAGTGTTACTGAAGAGGGTGAGATTAAGTTTATCCACGCAGCAACATCAAAAGGAGTAATGGTCTCTTCACTGAATGACTCTTATTGGGGTCCTAAATTCAGATTTGCGAAGAGAGTGATCAACGAAGAAGGAGAAGCTTACAATAACTTAGCCGCTGTAACTCCAGCTACACCCGCAAATTTTTAATTTTATAAATAATTGATTTAAATAATGAAGCCATCAAGATTTTGATGGCTTTTTTATATCCTTTATTTCCCTGTTAAGTTTTGACTAAAGCCAATGGAATGTATTTTCATATAAAAAGCGGACTAAAGCCCGCTTGTATTGAATTTTATTATTTATTATTATAATTCATTCCTCCGATAAAAATGACAGCATTTTAATACCATCTCCAGAACCTAGCTATT
Organism: Chryseobacterium sp. FR048; assembly: GCF_056844665.1. Lineage (NCBI taxonomy): Bacteria > Pseudomonadati > Bacteroidota > Flavobacteriia > Flavobacteriales > Weeksellaceae > Chryseobacterium > Chryseobacterium sp. FR048. The sequence continues at coordinate 408,004 of NZ_JBXDSE010000005.1, forward strand.
CCTGTCGATTTCAATATCCAGCTTATATAATAGTCCATATACTTCTGAAAGCGAAAATTTGGCCTTTTTAAGCCTGTTTACGGCCGGATCTATAGAATAATTGAACGAAGTCCTTAGATCAGCTTTTTCAAGATTCGTATTATCGAAAACAGCTCCTGACAGATCACAGTTACTAAGTATTGCATTAGACAGATCACATTCTGCAAAATCCACTTCGATCAGTTTAGTATTTTTGAAAATGGTTTTCTTGATAGATGTCTGATAAAAAATGGAATTATTCAAAGCGCAACTTTCAAATTTGAATGAGAGCCCAAATGCGTTGCAGTCGTTAAACTGAAGCCCAAACATTTTGCTGTCTTTGAAAATCACATCGTGAAAAGCAGTCTTTACAAGTTTTGCCATGCTGAGGTTACATTCTACAAAATCGCAGTCTGAAAAACTGAATCCTGATAAATCTGCATACTCAAAATTACAGTTTCTGAAGGTACAGTTTTCGTATTCACCTTTTTCAAAGTTGGAAAAATCGACATTCTCGAAAGTCTGATCCAGAATATAAACCTCTTTCATATTTTTATGATTAATAAATGAAACCATGCTCTATCCTCCGACAGATTCTTAAGCACCAGTAAAAGCTTACTCTTTTTGCGATTTTACATTTTCGCTTAAAAGATAGTTACACCAAGCTATTTTTATCCGAATAATTAAGCTTAAAGAAAATAAAAGTCATCATTGAGAAAGCCAGTAAAGAACTACCTCCGTAACTGAAATACGGCAAAGGAATCCCAACGGTAGGGAAAAGTCCCATAACCATCCCTAAATTGATAGAAAAGTGCATCAGAAGAATCGATGCAAAGCAATACCCGAACACACGGTTAAAAGTGGATTTCTGTTTCTCCGCAAGATAGTAGATCCTTCCAATATAAATCATATAGCAAAGAATAAGGGCAGCACTCCCTATAAATCCCCACTCTTCTCCTACGGTACAGAAAATATAGTCGGTTTCCTGCTCAGGAACGAATTTGCCCTGGGTAACTGATCCTTCACGATAGCCTTTACCTGTAAGACCACCTGAACCGATCGCTGTTTTAGAATATAATAAGTTATACCCGGAAGTATCCCGAAACGCTTTTTCTCCTTTATAAAGAACCTCAATTCTCTCTCTCTGGTGCTTAGGAAGCTTTTCCAGAATATAAGGAGAACCAAAAGCCAGTCCGCACAGCAAAAGAATAGATCCCGAAATCCCTGAAATCGTAATGACATCCCAGGACATTCTGTGATAATTCATCGCGATCAGAACCCCCGCAATCAACAGAATAGCTACCGCAACATATACGGGAGGTACTGCTAAAGCAATGAGAAAAACCCCTGCGAAAATAAATCCAATGCCAAACAGCATACCACTCAATCCTTCTCTATATAAAGCAATGAAAAAAGCAATAAATACAAGCATGGATCCCACATCAGGAATCATAAGGACAACCGCAGCCGGAATCCCGATAATGGCAAGTGCTGTAAGCAGAGATTTCCTGTTTTTAAGGTTAAAATCAGGGCTGGAGACATAATTCGCAAGCATCAGAGCTGTTCCGATTTTGGCAAATTCAACAGGCTGCATGGTAAAACTTCCGAACTTATACCAGTTCTTCTGCCCAAGGATTTCTTTACCAAATGGGAAAAGCCCTATTAATAGAAGCACTCCACCTATGTAAATAATCCCAGCCATATTCTCGAAAAACTTACTTCTTCCCACAAATATGATGAGACCCACAAATACAGAAATACAAAAGAATATTAATTGTTTTTCTCCTAATTTCTGGTCAACACTGTAAATGTTTGCAATCGCAAAAATGCAAAGCAGGAAATACAGCCCAAGGCCCAATTTATCTATTCCTTCAGTCCATTTCATTGCTTCACAGGTTTTTTGGCAGTTTTATTATTTTTTGATTCTTCCTCTATTTTCTGTTGGAGTTTGGCCTTTTGCTGTTTCACAAGTTCCAGACTATCCTTTATCCTTTTCTGTTTAATTGAATCAGGCTTAGGGTCTTTGTAAAGTCCTTTACGCTTTAAATCTGCAATCCACTGTCTTTTATATTCCGGCATGAAACTCGAGGTAATCATCTTTTTATACAGATTTTCTCTTTTCAGATCACCGGTAATATATTTTTCGGCAATCACCGTACAAGCCGGACCTGCCCAGGTCGCCCCAAAACCTGCATGTTCCATTACTGCAACCACAACAATTTTTGGTTTATCAGCAGGAGCAATCAATACAAAAATAGAATTATCCTTTCCTTGCGGAACCTGTGCTGTACCTGTTTTAGCGAGTTGTGTAAAGTCATTGGATTTCAATCCTCTCGCCGTCCCTCTCAAAACTACGGCTTCCATCCCTTTTAAAACAGGATCAAAATGTTTTGGATCTACTAAAGTTTGATGTTTCACCTTGAATCTTGGATCCGGATTGGGTTTTCCATCAATAGCTTTTACGATATGAGGGGTATAATACCATCCTTTGTTTGCAATGGCAGCCACATAATTGGCTAATTGAATAGGGGTTACCAAAACATCTCCCTGTCCCATCCCATTATAGATCGCTCCGGTTGACATTTCATCCCAGTTTTTAAAATCAGTTCTCTGGGATCCGCTTGCTTTCATGATGGCTTTAAACCTTTTTTCATAAAAATCTCCGGAAGGAATTCTTCCTTTTGCTCCTACGGCAAAGTCGTTATTTAAGAACTCACCCACACCAAAGCTGCTCATGATCTTTTTCCATTCATCAACCCCTTTTGAAGGATTTCCAGGATATTTTTTGATAATGGCAATAAATGCATAGGTAAAAAAGCAGTTACTGGAAACCTGAATGGAAGGGATGAGCGGATCTGCTCCACCATGACCTTTAATCCTTTTACCTTTATAGAAAAATCCTCCTCCACAAGGGAAAATAGTCTTTTCATCCATTACTCCCATCTGCATTGCAGCCAAAGCTGTTAGCAATTTGAATGTTGAACCGGGAGGATATCCTGCCTGTAAAGAACGGTCAAAAGTTGGCTTATTTTCATAAAGCGTATCTTTTGATAGAGCGTATAAGTTTTTGGATTTATAAGGTCCGGTGAAAAGGTTCGGATCAATATCCGGTCCTGTTGCTGCAACCAATACTTCCCCGTTATTAGGATCTATCGCTACAATAGCACCGTGTTTGTTAACAAGCATTTCCTCAGCTGTTCTCTGAAGATCGTAATCAATCGTGAGTGTAATATCTTTACCTGTAATGACATCTTTATCTAAAGATCCGTTTTTATAAGAGCCAATATTTCGGAGTCTGATATCTTTTTGGATATACTTCATCCCTTTTACCCCGCGAAGTTCCTTTTCATAAGACTTTTCCACTCCTGTTTTTCCGATAAAATCTCCCGGAAGATAGTAGATAGAGTCTTTTTTTATTTCTCTTTCATTCACCTCACTGGTATATCCTAAAAGGTTACCGGAAGTAGAAACTTCATACTGACGTTGTGGACGCTGTACAATATTAAAGGCAGGATATTTAAAGATAATTTCCTGAACTCTTGCGATATCTTCCCTGCTAAGATCCTTCAGGAACGTCATTGGAGTCAGCTTAGAATAATACTTCTCTTTTTTAATGACATTAATCCTGTTGATAAAATCAGTTTTACTAATCTTCATCAAGCTGCAGAATCCAAGGGTATCAAAATCCGGTTTCATCAGGGCCTGCGTAAAAGAAACCTCATAGGCAGGCTGGTTACCCACCATGATCTTTCCATTCCTGTCGAAAATAACCCCACGCTGCGGGATTACATATTCGATTTTAATGGAAGTATTCGCGGCATTCAATGCATAACGATCTGTAAACAGCTGTAAATAAGCAAGCCTCGCCACAAAAATAAGGGCGATAGCGACAAGGATGGAAAAAATTTTTAAATAACGTGTGTTCAAACTTTTTGTTTGATTTTAAATATTAATGCGTAAATAACTATAAAGATAAATGAAATTACACTGGTCACCAACACATTAAATAATATTTCAAAAAACCTGCTAAGCTTAAAGAACTCAATATACTGTACTAAAAGCTGATGCAAGAAAATACTTGAAAATAAAAACAGCAAAAACTGCGCCCATTGGAGGGACTGAAAAGAAAAAAAGTCTGTAGACGTATCTGTAGAAGTCCTGAAAATCAATGTTCTGAAATAAGCGATCAACGTGGTTGCAAATGCATTGATCCCCCATGAATAGTGGAATCCATCAATAGAAAGACCTATTAAAAAACTTAATGCTAGGAACTGAAATTTATTTCTGAAAAAAGGATAGAACATGACAAACACTGGATACAGCACCGGTGTATATTTCCCGAAAATAGTAATCCTGTCCAGTACAACAATCTGTAATGCGACAAGAAAAATCATGATCAATATATCGGTAAATAAAGTTCTGCTAATCATTTTCTTTTTTTATTACAGCCTGCATAGTATCCTGAATCTTCTGCACTTCTGCTTTTTTAAGATTCTTCACTACGTATACTTTATTCAACGCTCCCATTTTCTCACTAAGCTCTACCGATATATCCCAGAAACCTGTCTTGTTGTCAACAGAGTATCCGGCAATGGTACCGATAGTCACCCCTTTAGGGAAAATAGCTGATTTTCCGTCTGTAACAACAGTATCCCCTATCTTTAGTGCAACATATTTCGGAATATCTGCAAGGTGCATCACCCTGGAATTATCACCATTCCATGTTAAAGTACCAAAATATCCTGAATTTTTAAGTGCTGCATTAATTCTGATCTTGCTGACACTCAGCACAGACTGAACCAATGCATAGCTATCTGTAGAATTGATAACGATCCCCGCAATACCTCTCGGAGCCATCACTCCCATTTGTGGAAATACTCCGTCTCTGCGGCCGCGGTTGATCGTAAAATAATTATTTCTTCTGTTGATGCTGTTGAAAACAATCTCACCATCTACAAAAGTATAGATCTGACCGCCTCCAATGGTATCATGCACTCTTTTGAAAACAGGAATCTTTGCTCCATCCTTTCCATAGAGTTCAGCCATAAGAGCCTTATTCTGTACTACAAGATCTTCATTGATCTGTTTAAGCTTCAGATAAGAAACTCCTTCATCGATATATCCGGACACCCAGGAATTCAGCGCAGCCGTTTGGCCCGCAATCCAGGATCTCTGCATGGCATTTCTGGAGAATATCAGAGCCAGAGCAATAATTTGCAGGAATATAAAGAAGACGAAAAGAGTGTTCTTCGAAAATAATCTCAGCAAAAATCCCATTCAGATATAGAGTCGTAAAAAGTTAAAATTATTTAATTAAGAAATTGAATTTATCCATATTCTTAAGGGCAATACCTGTTCCGCGAACAACAGCTCTCAACGGATCTTCAGCAACAAATACAGGAAGACCTGTCTTTTTGTGAATTCTGTCTGCAAGTCCTCTTAATAAGGCACCTCCTCCGGCAAGATAAATACCCGTTTTGTAAATATCCGCGGCAAGCTCCGGTGGAGTAAGAGAAAGTGTTTCCATTACAGCATCTTCGATTCTGATGATCGATTTGTCTAATGCACGGGCAATCTCTTTGTATCCAACCATAATTTCCTTAGGCTTCCCTGTAATAAGGTCTCTACCTTGTACCGGGATGTCCTCGATGTCTACATCAAGATCTTCTACTGCAGAACCTACTTCAATTTTAATTCTTTCAGCAGTTCTTTCTCCGATATAAAGGTTATGGTGTGTTCTTAAGTAATAAGCAATATCATTGGTAAATACGTCACCTGCAATCTTCACAGATTTATCACATACGATACCTCCTAAAGCTACTACGGCAATTTCTGTAGTACCTCCACCTATATCGATGATCATGTTTCCTTCAGGCTTCTGTACGTCGATCCCCACCCCTATAGCTGCTGCCATTGGTTCGTAGATCAATCTTACTTCTTTAGCGTTTACTTTCTGAGCAGAGTCTCTTACCGCTCTTTTTTCAACTTCAGTGATACCAGAAGGAATACAGATTACAATTCGTAATGCCGGTTGAATGAATTTACCCTTGATGCCAGGAATTTTCTTGATAAACTCCTTGATCATGTGTTCAGAAGCGTGGAAATCAGCAATAACCCCATCCTTCAAAGGACGAATGGTCTTAATATCCTCGTGAGTCTTACCTTGCATGTGCTTGGCCTGCTCTCCGACGGCAATCGGCTTACCCGACGAACGTTCAATTGCAACAATTGAAGGTTGATCTATAACAATTTTATTATTATGGATGATTAGGGTATTAGCAGTTCCAAGGTCTATCGCAATTTCTTGCGTAAACATATCAAATAAACTCATATTTTTCTTCTGATTTTAAGTTTACAAAGATATAAATTTAAGACTACTAAAGAAATTTCCCACCAACTTAATTTGGTTAAAATTTTATTAAAATTTATAATTCTTTATTAACTTTCAGTTTAGATAATTACAGAGTTTGAGTTCAACCAAAATTAATGGGATGTTAAGAGTGTGGAAAAGTAAATTCGTAAAAGGGCAAAAAGGCTGATGAAAACGGAGATTTTAACAAAAAAAAGCAATTCTCATTTGGTCTTATGAGACCATTTTGCGATTTTATGATTTTACCTTTCACCCCTTTTGAGCCCTTTTGAGCCCTTTCAACACTCTTATCACCTTATAGTTTTTTACGATAATTATCATATACAGTATCTGAGATTCATTAATTAAAAAAAGCGTAAATTTGCGACTGCTTATGTTACAGTATTCCAACATCCATCAAACATCAAATTTTGCCGTGCTTTCCATAAGCTACGAAAAGGCTGATGTAGAAACGAGAGGAAAATTTGCATTTTTTGATGAAAACATCAAAAATTTTGTTTCCCGGGTCCATCAGGAAGATCTTGGTGATGCATTCGTGGTCTCCACGTGTAACAGAACCGAGATTTACACAACATCTCCCAATTATCTTTTAGTCGCTGAAGAGTATTGCAAAACCATTGGAGTTCATCTGACGGACTTTCTTCAGTTTGCCAATATCCTGACCAAAGAGGAAGCTTTGATTCACCTTTTCAGAGTGGCAGCCGGACTGGAAAGCCAGATCATCGGGGATTTTGAAATCATCGGCCAGATCAAAAAAGCATACAGCCGCTTTAAAAAAGAACGACAAAATTCTAATCCTTATCTGGAGAGAGCCATCAATGCTGCAATTCAGATTTCGAAAAGAATAAAAAATGAAACCGGTATTTCCAATGGTGCCGCTTCTGTTTCTTATGCAGCGGTTCATTATATCTTAAACAGCCAAAAGAAAATTACTGAAAAAAATATTCTTCTTTTAGGAGTGGGTGAAATTGGGCAAAATACCGTTGAGAACCTGGTAAAACATGTTTATCAGCCGAAGATCAAAATTGCCAACAGAACTCAGGAGAAGGCTGAAAAGATTTCCCAGAAATATAATATTCCTCACGTTGATTATTCTGATTTTGACAAGGAATTAAAAAATACAGATATTCTGATTGTGGCAACAGGAGCCAAACATCCTATTGTCAACCAGTCTCACTTCCCGAACGGAAAAGAGACCTTGGTGATCGATCTTTCTATCCCTCACAATGTTGAAAAGAACGTTACCGAAAATGAAAACGTAACTCTGATTGACGTTGATGAACTTTCAAAACAGATCCAGGAAACGATCCAGCAACGGGAAAGAGAAATTCCTAAAGCGGAAAAAATCATTAAGGAACTGATGAAAGATTTCATCGAGTGGGAGAAAAAAAGAAAGCTGGCACCAAACATTCATCATTTCAAAGCGGTCTTAAAGAATATGGAACGCAACGAAATGCACAATTTTTATAAAAAGAATAAATATATAGACATCACGGATATGGAACTTTCTGACAAGATGATCCAGAAAATCACCAACCGTTTTGCAAAATATATCATCGATAACCCTTTAAAAGCCGAAGAAATTAGTAAATTAATGCACGAAATATTAGTTGAACAACCAAACAACGAATTCAATGAAAAGCATTAGAATCGGAACGAGAAATTCCGCACTTGCACTTTGGCAGGCTAGAGAGGTTGCGAGGCACCTTCAGAACAACAATTATTTAACGGAAATTGTTCCTATCGTATCTTCTGGCGATAAGAACCTGAATCAGCCATTATATTCTTTGGGAATTACCGGGGTTTTCACAAGAGACCTTGACATTGCCCTATTGAATGATGAGATTGACATTGCCGTACATTCTTTAAAAGATGTTCCTACGCAACTACCTCAAAACATTGAGATGATCGCTTATCTGGAAAGAGATTATCCACAGGATATTCTGATCAGAAAAGAATCTGCGAGAAATAAAGAATTCCATGAGCTTAAACTGGCAACAAGCAGTTTGAGAAGACGTGCATTCTGGCTAAGAAATTATCCGGCTACCGATTTTTCAGACATCCGTGGAAATATCCAGACCAGACTTCAGAAACTGGAGGACGGAAATTTTGATGCCACTATTTTATCATTAGCCGGAATCAAAAGAATGAAAATGGAAATCGATTACGAAATGCTTCCATTAATGATCTCTGCTCCTTCGCAGGGGGTTATCTCTGTTGCCGGACATACAGATAAACCGGAGATCAACGAAATTGTACGCCAGATCAATCATCAGCAAACTCAGATCTGTGTAGAGATCGAAAGAAACTTCTTAAGTACTTTGGAAGGTGGCTGTACTGCACCTATCGGGGCTTTCGCAGAAATCATCGGAGACCAGATCCGCTTCAAGGCGGCACTTTGTTCTTTAGATGGTAAAAACTGCATTGCCATTGATGAAAACTTCGAATACAATTCCACAGAAAATTTTGGAGAAAAGTTTGCAAAAGTTGTTCTTGAAAATGGCGGAAAAGAGCTAATGGCTGAAATCAAAAGCCAGATCTAAGGTTATTTTACATTCTTAAAATTCCTTTCAACCACTTTTTCATCTTCTTAATGTAACAGACATGAAAATCTTATTTACCAAAAATATAGACCAGAATACAATATCCAAAGAATTAGGAGAGGATATTTTGGTTGACTGTATTGAGGTAATTAAGACCAAACCCATCATGATCAGTCCGTTTGAGCTGAAAAACTACTCTTTGATCTTTACCAGCGTCAACGGTGTGGCTTCATTTTTCAGAAACAGGTTCAAACCTAACGAGAATTTTACAGCAAAAAATTACAATAAAATCTATTGTGTAGGCGAGAAGACCAAGAAAGCACTGAGGAAGTATGGTTTCGGAACATTTAAGGTTTTGAAAAATGCGGAGACCCTTTCCAGATTTATTATCGGCAACTGCCAGCATGAACAGTTTCTTCATTTCTGCGGCAACCTGGCCATTAATGTTCTGGACAAAGATCTTCCTTTGCAAAACATCAAGTATAAAAAGATCACCATATATAATACCGAGGAAATCAATCCTTTAATACCTGAAAAATATCATGCTGCAGTCTTTTTTAGTCCGAGCGGAGTTCGTAGTTTTGCAAGGCGAAATTCTCTGGAAGGCATGAAGCTTTTTTCAATCGGAGAAACCACTTCGGGTGAACTGAGAAATTATACTCAGGGAAAGATTTTCACTTCGGAGGAAAATACGCTGACTTCCATCTTTGACCTGATCAGGAGAGAGATCGGAAGTAAAATTTAGAATATCTTTTGCCGCCTCGGAGCGGTAATATATTAGTTTAAAATAGATTATGATTAAAAACGACCTATATTTAAAAGCACTTCGCGGAGAGACCGTTGAAAGACCTCCTGTCTGGATGATGAGGCAGGCTGGAAGATATCTGCCGGAATTCATTGCCTTAAGAGACAAGTACGACTTCTTTACAAGATGTCAGACTCCTGAACTGGCTGCTGAAATTACACTACAGCCTATCCGCAGATTTCCTCTGGATGCAGCGATTCTGTTTTCTGATATTCTGGTAGTTCCACAAGCAATGGGAATTGATTTCAAAATGAAAGAATCTGTGGGACCATGGCTGGACACTCCGATCAGAACAATGGAACAGGTTCAGAATATCGTAACTCCGGATGTGAATGATACTTTAGGATACGTTTTTGATGCTATTGAACTTACCCTTCAGAAATTAGACAATGATATTCCTTTGATCGGTTTTGCCGGTTCTCCATGGACTATTCTTTGCTATTGTGTGGAAGGAAAAGGAAGCAAGGCTTTTGATATTGCAAAATCTTTCTGTTTCCAACAGCCTGAAGCGGCTCACCTTTTACTTCAAAAGATTACAGATACTACGATTGCTTATTTAAAGAGAAAAGTAGAAAAAGGAGTTTCTGCAGTACAGGTTTTCGATTCATGGGGTGGAATGTTATCTCCAACGGATTACCAGGAGTTCTCATGGCAGTATATCAATCAGATTGTTGAAGCCCTGAGCCCACTTACTCATGTTGTCGTATTTGGTAAAGGATGCTGGTTTGCATTAGAAGATATGACGATGTCTAAAGCGTCCGCTCTTGGTGTGGACTGGACAATCAAACCGGAATTCGCAAGAACTCTGACCAATCATACAATGACCCTGCAAGGAAACTTTGACCCTGCAAGACTTCATTCAACACCTGAAACGATCAAGAAAATGGTGAATGAAATGATCAACCGTTTCGGAAAAGACCGATACATTGCTAACTTAGGACACGGTATTTTACCCAATGTTCCTGTTGAAAATGCTGAAGCATTCATCAGAGCAGTGGTTGACTGGAAGCCCAACCTATAAAAATTATAATCAGTAAAATATAAAAGTCCCCGCCATCTTCTGGCAGGGACTTTTTCAATTTATATACAATTAATTCTTCCCGCAAATACTTTATCTTGTCACTTTATCAGCCTTTTATCTCTATATTTGATATAACACTGTAAATCATTTATTATGAAAAAACTAAACAAAAACAAAATGAAAACCATCATGGCAGGAGGTGAAATCTGCCTTGAATGTGCTATCGATTATCATCAGGTAATTATTAATGGCAGATGCTATTGTTTCCCTAACGACTAAAAAAAGCAGCTTAGATAGCTGCTTTTTAATTTATATTTAAAGAATACTAGCTCAACATGCGCTGCGCCTTCTTAACCCCTTCTACAAGAAGATCAATTTCTTCAAAAGTATTGTAAACCGCAAAACTTGCTCTTACTGTTCCGGCAATATTAAAGAAGTTCATAATGGGTTGTGTACAGTGATGTCCTGTCCTTACAGCGATCCCCATTTTATCAAGGATCATTCCTACATCAGAGGCAATCCCCACTCCTTCCAGGTTGAAAGAAACAACCCCAGTTCTGTGAGCTTTTTCACCATACACTTTAAGACCTTCTATTTCTAAAAGCTGTCTTTGGGCATATTCCAATAAAGCATTTTCATGATTCTGAATATTTTCATGTCCTACCCTGTTCATAAAATCAACAGCGGCACCTAAAGCAATATTCCCGCCTACATTTGGTGTTCCTGCTTCATATTTAAACGGAAGCCCTGCATAGGTAGTTCCCTCAAAAGAACATGTAGCAATCATCTCTCCTCCCCCATGAAATGGTGGTAAAGCTTCCAGGATCTCTTGTTTTCCGTATAAAATACCGGTTCCCATAGGTGCATACATCTTATGACCGGAGAACACAAAGAAATCACAATCCATCTTCTGAACGTCAATATTGAAGTGAGGAGCAGACTGAGCCCCATCAATCACAATATAAGCATCGGAATTCTTTCTGGTTTTTGCAATGATCTCCTCAATAGGATTTACAATTCCCAATGCATTGGAAACCTGGTTTACAGAAACGACTTTGGTCTTTTCGCTTAAAAACTGATCAAGATAATCCAGCTGAAGTACTCCATTTTCATCAATAGGAATCACGCGAAGTTTAGCTCCAGTTCTTTCACAAAGCATCTGCCAGGGAACAATATTAGAGTGATGCTCCAGATATGAAATAATAATCTCATCATCTTTTTGCAGCTTTTGCGTTAGAATATAGGCGATAAGGTTCAATCCTTCCGTAGTTCCTTTGGTAAAAATAACCTCAAAGTCATGTTCAGCATTAATGAATTTCTGAATCTTTCTTCTTGAAAGTTCCATTTCCTCAGTGGCCAGTTGACTTAATGTATGAATTCCTCTGTGAACATTGGCATTAAGCTCTGTATAATATGCGTGACAGACGTCTAAAACCGAATTTGGCTTTTGAGATGTAGCTGCATTATCCAGGTAAACCAAAGGTTTACCATTCACTTCTCTGTCCAATATAGAAAACTGGCTTCTTATTTCCTGAATGTCAAACATTTATTTATTTTTTAAATTAAGTTGTCCTTATTTAGAACTCTTCAAATTTACGGCTTTTTTTCCGAAAGGGAGCATCCGGGGTGACCCTGATACTTGTCAGTTGATAGAAATATTCAATGATCAATAGCAAAGAAAGACGATAAGGTAAAAGGCAAAATCGTAGAAGAGCGAAAAGGCCCCAAATAAACTCTGCCCTTTCTTTTGCCTTCAAACCTTTTTACGATTTTGCCTCACTTTCATTAAATAAAAAAACCTGCCAATAAATTGACAGGTCTTGTATTGTTCGGATAAGCAATGCTTATTCTGCAGATTTCTCTTCTGTTGTTGGAACGTCAGGAGATTGAGTTGCAACTTCTTCTGCTTCTTCTTCATCCTCATCATCCATTGCTGCAGCACCACCTTTCATTGCATTTCTAGACATCTTAACAGCAACTACTACTGCATTGTCCGGGTGCATGAAAGAATATCCTTCAGTTTTGATACCTCCTACATAAAGTTTGTTACCAATTCTTAATGGAGTAACATCAACAACGATCTCATCTGGCAAGTTAGCAGGGATAGCTTTTACTTTCAATTTTCTGAAAGACTGACGTAAAACACCACCAGCAACAACACCTTTAGAGCGTCCAGTAATTCTTACAGGAACTTCCATAACTACTGGCTTATCGTCAGATAATTGGTAGAAGTCAACGTGAAGAATTTTGTCAGTAATTGGGTGAAACTGAATATCTTGAAGAACTGCTGGAATAGTTTTTCCGTCAACTTCAATAGATACCGTGTGTGCTTCAGGAGTGTATACTAACCCTTTGAAAGCTTTCTCTTCAGCAGAGAAGTTTAAAGGTGCTTCACCTCCATAAACAACACAAGGAACTAATTCAGCATCACGTAAAGCTTTTGTAGACTTTTTGCCCACGCTTTCTCTTTTTGTACCTTGAATTGTAATAGATTTCATTTATAAAAAATTTAAAAATTTGTTCTTAATTTGATTTGCAAACTATTTAAAATCAATTAAATAACAAATTTGCTACTGATTGATTTATGCTCATGAACCATCGTCATAACGTCTGCAAATAACGGGGCGCAAGATAGCACTTTTATTTTAGATGACAAATTATTTTTAACAGGAATTGAGTCAGTTACAATAACTTCCAGAATTTTTGAGTTCTCAATATTCTCGTACGCCTTTCCTGAAAGCACTCCGTGAGTAGCCATTGCTCTTACTGTTTTTGCGCCCTTTTCAATCAGGATGTCTGCAGCTTTGCAAAGTGTTCCTGCAGTATCAATCATATCATCAATAAGGATTACATTTTTACCTGTAACATCACCGATAAGGAACATTTCTTCTACAACGTTTGCTTTTTTTCTTTCCTTATAAGCAATTACTACTTCTGCACCTAGGTGACCTGCGTAGTTTTTCGCTCTTTTTGCACCTCCCATATCAGGAGAAGCAATGGTAAGGTTGTCAAGGTTTAGAGATTTGATATAATCCACAAAGATCGTAGATGCATAAAGGTGATCTACCGGAATTTCGAAGAACCCCTGAATCTGATCTGCGTGAAGATCCATTGTCATCACTCTTGTTGCTCCTGCTGCTGTAAGAAGGTTAGCAACTAACTTAGCACCGATCGGCGCTCTTGGTTTGTCTTTTCTGTCCTGTCTGGCAAGTCCGAAGTAAGGAATTACAACGGTAATGCTCTTTGCAGAAGCTCTTTTCGCTGCATCAATCATTAGAAGAAGCTCTAAAAGATTGTCTGCAGGAGGGAATGTAGATCCGATTAGGAAAACTCTTCCTCCTCTTACAGATTCGTCCAATACAGGCTCAAATTCCCCGTCGCTGAACTCCTGAAAGTTGATTTTTCCTAATTCTTTCCCATAACTCTGGGCAATTTTCTCTGCCAAGTCCCTGCTGGTTCTTGTACAAAATAGATAACTTAACTGATCGGCCATTTTTACTTTTTAAAAGATTTTGCAAATTTAAAAAAAAACCACAAGAATTACTCCTGTGGTTTCTAAGTTTTTATTTTATCAATTATTATGGGAATGTAACTCCTGAATATTTATTAGGATTTACCTGTGGTAATGTAGAGCCATATCTGGCATTTATTGTCTTAATAAATTCATTGGCTACAATACCATATCCTCTACCTGTAAGGTGTACCCCATCAAGTGAGAAAGCTCCTCCGGTAACAAATGCAGCAGTATACTTTACCCCATCCCAGATAATTCCGGACTGAGAATTTAATTCCTTCATCTTCGCATCCATATCTACAAATGCAAGATTTTTATCTGTGGCTGCTTTTTTAATAGCGGCATTATAAGAAGTAGTTGCTGCCAATACTTTTGCCGTTTCTGCTTCAGTTAATACATATTTATCATCTAAAGGAACTGAAGTTCCTCCTCCGGCTTGTGGAGTAAGGACTTTGCTCGCCGGTAAAAGAATCAGATCTTTACTTGTAGTCTGTCTGTATTTTGGAAGACCAGGAACTGTTGCAAGATCCTTATCTACAATCACTGCCCCATTAGCTACAGCTCCAGCAGTAAACTTGATAAGTCTTTTCTGATATTCTGCATCATTGATTGCTCCCAATGTTTTAGCCTGAAGCAATCCTGCGTTATATTGAGCGTATCCTCCATTCAGCTGTGTCACCTGAGCATCCGTTAACCCTGTAAGTGGCATCGCAGGTACTCTTGTAAAGTAAGGTACATTGGTAACTGTCGGAATATTGGCAATAATTCCTTTTCTTTTTGTTCCTGCCGGGAATAACTGATCTACCAAATAAGCATAGGTATTCGTAAATCCAACTCCAACAGCTCCGTCTACCGGAGTGATAGGTGCATTTGGATCTGCTCCTCCGGAAGTTGCATATAATAGGACATCATTATTTCCAATCCATAAAGAAATAAATGTAGGATCCTGCTTCAACGCATCTTTTACTACGGATGTCGTTGCAGATGATGCAAATCTTACAAAATATGGGTTTGCAGTAGGAGCCGCAGGGTTCAATCCTGCAGGGCTTCCATATCCATCAGCTAGTAAATGCGCTACTCTTGCTCCCGGAACGCCCATATTTTGGTATGGTCCGCCTGCAGCGATAATGTCCAGTGTTGCAGCTGCCGGACTTTCTACAGGAGTTGGTGATCCGTTAACCATCTGAAGAGTCAGCTTTCCGGAAAAGCCAGGTATTCCGATAAATCCACCTACATCGTTAGGCATCATAGGCTGTTTAAAAGCTCCTCCACCTGCTAACTGCATCTGTCCGGCAATCATGCTAGGATAAGATTCACTTTGTCCGCTGCTGTAAAGAGCTCCGTCTCTATAGCCTGCCGTTAATGAGTTTCCTAAAGAAATATATCTTGAAAAGTCTGCTTCTCCTTTCGTTACCGGAATATCTTTTACGTCAGTATCAAAATCTGTTTTACAACTGGTTAGAGTAAAAAGAACTGCAGATACTGCGATTGTTGACATTATAATTTTTTTCATAGTCTTTCAATTAAAAAGGGTTATAGGATAAACCTAGACCAAAATAGAACGCTGTTGCCTTAGATTGCCCATAGAAACCAAGATTAGCATTGTTTACATCTCTATACTTAGGCATTGCATATCCTCCTGCTATATCAATTCCAAATTGTTTTAACTTAAATCCAACCCCACCTGTCACTACATAAGTATCAAAGGATGGTGTTTCCGGAATAAAGTTGTTGGTTGTATAAGGAGCTTCGTCATAATATGCTCCTAAACGTCCGTAAATCATATTAGAAAATGCATATTGAGTTCCTAATCTGAATGTTTTGGAGTTTTTAAAGTTTTTAGGATTGGTAAGAACGGTAGGATCTGAAGGATTATTTCCGATCGGAGCATTATCAAAGTCTAGAGTAAGTTTACTGTATCTTTCCCATCCATGGTAATTAAAGTCTGCAGAAACTAACCATTTCGGAGTAATTTTATAGGTTAGACCAATGGTATATTCCTCAACCAGTGGAAGAGTTGCCGTGAACCCATCCTGTCCGGCTGCATTGAGTTTTAATAAAGAATAAGGTGACTGTGTAGGGAATTTGAATGTTGCTGTTCCATTCTTAGCTTTCATGTCAACCGCTGAACGGTAAGCAATGCTCACATCCAATTTAGGATCAGGTCTGAAATAGAAACCAAACCCATATCCGTGTCCGCTTGCTTTTTCATCATTAATATTAACCTGCCCGTTGAATTGCGTAACAGCCTTATCCCAATCTACTTTTCCTCTTGCATAGATATAGCTTGCCCCGAAAGATACCCAATCTGCAAGTTTCACAGAAACCATCGGCTGGAAGTAATAACTCTTCAGCTCCAGTTTCTGCACCATTTCTCTACCTTCCCAATTGTCTGGCCATTTGATTGTACTTCCGAATGGCGTAGAGAAACTGAACCCGATTGAAAGTTTTTCTATAGGTTTATAAGTAATCGCTGCATAGATAGGAGTTCCGATAGGATTATCCGTCTCTGTACTCTGCAAAGTATTTAAGTTTTGAAAAGTAACTTTATTACCTGCACCAAATCCTCCTGCCACTACACTCAGCTTGGAAGGGATAAATGACATACCCGCCGGGTTAAAAAATGTCACACTCGCATCTTCGGCATGAGCACTAGTATGCGCCATTGCCAATTGTTTTACCCCTTGCAGAGAAACCCTGAAGCCTCCAGCGTAAGATAGAACGCCTGCCAATAAAGCAGTTGATACTAATATTTTTTTCATAGACTATTATTATATAATCCAAATATAAAATTATTTTGAATACGTCTGTTAATATTTCCCAATATTTTAAACAATATACCAAAAGAAAATTATGTTTAAAATAAC
Source organism: Chryseobacterium sp. FR048 (assembly GCF_056844665.1). Lineage (NCBI taxonomy): Bacteria > Pseudomonadati > Bacteroidota > Flavobacteriia > Flavobacteriales > Weeksellaceae > Chryseobacterium > Chryseobacterium sp. FR048. Next base: position 425,142 of record NZ_JBXDSE010000005.1, read on the forward strand.
ACTTTAAATAAAAGATTCCTTAAATACATCGTTTTTAAAGTTTTAAATATTATTCAAAATTATAAGAATTACATCGTTTAACATTAAACAATCGTTTAACAATTAAACAGTCGTGGATAAAAAAGACGCCGACAACAGAAAAATGATTTAAAGTCTAACAAAATGTTAATGTATAGCAAACGGTTTCATAAGACTCTTTAAAACACACCCTATTTTCAAAAAGATTTTTTGCTACAACAACCTACAAAACACGCCCTTAAGCATCTGATCAGCTTTAATATTAAAATGTTTTGGCCGGAATTCAGGTTATTTGAGTATTTTAGAATCGCATAAGAATAAAAATACATAAATTTGCAAGATTATAAATAATAGTAAATATGAGTTGTGGATGTAAAACATCCGGCGATTCTGCACATTCTTGCGGTCCTAAAAAAACTGCAAATGGCTGTGAAAATGTAAATACCTGCGGGAATAGTTATAAATTAAGTGTTTTTGACTGGCTTTCTAACATCAACAATCCAACGCCAAACAGGTGTGATTTTGTAGAAGTTAGATTTAAAAATGACAGAAAATCGTTTTATAAGAATGTAAATAATATTCCTTTACATATAGGTAGTGTAGTCACAGTAGAATCTAGTCCGGGACACGATGTAGGCGTAGTAAGCCTTACGGGAGAATTAGTAAAGATTCAGATGAAAAAGAAAAAGTTTTCTGAAGAATTGGCACTCAAAATATACAGACAAGCCAACCAAAAAGACCTTGAGGTATGGCAGGACGTAAGAAAAAAAGAAGACGGCGTAAAGCTTGAAGCGAGAAAGATCGCCCAAAGATTAGGCCTTGAAATGAAAGTCACAGATGTAGAATATCAGGGTGATTCTTCAAAGATCACATTTTATTACACCGCCGACAACCGTGTGGATTTCAGACAGTTGATTAAAGATTACGCTGGCGCATTCCGTACGAAAATCGATATGAAACAGATCGGATTCAGACAGGAAGCTGCAAAAGTAGGCGGAATAGGATCTTGTGGACGTGAGCTTTGCTGCTCTACATGGTTAACAGACTTCAGATCTGTAAATACAAACGTGGCAAGATACCAACAGCTGAGTATTAATCCTCAAAAACTTGCAGGACAGTGTGGTAAGCTTAAATGCTGCTTGAACTATGAACTTGACAGCTACCTGGATGCACTCAGCAACTTCCCTTCTTCTTCAACTACTCTGGAAACAGAAAAAGGAAAAGCATTCTGTATCAAAATAGACGTTTTCAAAAAGAAAATGTGGTTTGCCTATGTAGACCACTCTATTGCCTGGTATGATTTCGACATTGATCTTGTCAAAAAGCTGATCTCAAAAAATAAAAGAGGTGAAAAAACACTTCCTTTAGAAGATCTGAAACAACCTGACACTCCTTCTCAAAGTATTGACCTGATTCAGGAAAACAATGTAGATCGTTTTGAAAAGAAAAACAGAGGGAACAAGAACAGAACCAACAATCAGAACAAACAAAACAACAGTCAACAGCATCAAGGACAGGGACAGGGAGGACAAGGACAAAAAAGAAACAGGCCGGAAAGACAAGAAAGACCAGCCAGATCTGAAAAGCCGGACACCCCAAACAATCATACTCCTTCCGGAAACCAGCCAAAACAACAGAAACAGCATCCTCAACAAAAAGGACCTGTAGAAAAAGTAGAGGCTTCTGATGCTGAGAAAAAGCCACAGAGCAATCCGAACAAGAAGAAATTTAAAAAGAAATACCCTCCAAAAAAAGATAAAGATGCGTAAAATTTTAGGATTATTTTCCCTTATCCTTTTCTTTAGCTGTAACTCTTCCTCAGGCGAAGAAGTTATCATGAATTCCGTTGATAACAAATGGAATATGAAAAGTGAGCAAAAATTTAATCTTGAAATTTCAGATCCGCAGAATCCTAAAAATATTATATTTGTCGTAAGAAACAATAACAATTATCCTTATAGCAACATAAGGTTTATTGTGAATTTCACCAACCTTCAAAACAAAAAAAAGGAAACCGATACCCTGAACTATGTATTGGCAAAACCAAACGGAGAATGGCTTGGTACAGGTTTTGGTGACACGAAGGAAACATTGTTTCAGTATAAGTTAAATTACACATTCCCGGAAAAAGGAAAATATGAAATCGCCCTTACTCAGGCGATGAGAAATGACAACCTTCCTGGAATAGAGGATATTGGGGTAAAAATAGAAAACGAAACCATCAATAATGGAACAGAACAAAAAAAACACGGGAAATAAGGGAAAAACGTTCCCTCTCCCTCCCAAAAAGAAAAACAACTCCTGGAAAAAATGGGTCTCGTTTATCTGGATAGGACTCATTGCGGTAGTTTTGGGAATCTCAGGACTTTTCTTTGCGGTTTCTCAAGGATTCCTTGGGGAAATGCCGGATGTAAAAGAACTTGAAAACCCAAATATCTTCGTCGCTTCTGAGATCATTTCATCAGATGGAGTCGTTTTAGGTAAGTTTGAAAAAGAAAAAACACAGCCTATTGTTTATAAGGACCTTCCTCCTTATCTGATCTATGCCCTTCAGGCTAAAGAAGATGAACGCTTCAAGGAACATTCAGGAATTGATCTTCAATCTGTGGCCAGAGCTGTAGCTTATGGTGGCGGACGTGGTGGTGGTTCTACCATTACCCAACAGCTGGCAAAACTTCTTTTTACCGGTAATGCTTCACAGAACAAGTTCGAAAGAGGGTTCCAGAAACTGAAAGAATGGGTAGTAGCAGTAAGTCTTGAAAAGAGATATACCAAAGAAGAGATTATTACCCTGTATTTCAACAAATTCGACTTCCTTTTCAATGCTAACGGGATAGAAATGGCTTCCAGAGTTTATTTCAATAAAAAAACTTCGGAACTTACGCTTCCTGAAGCCGCTACATTTGTGGCAATGCTTGAGAATCCAAGAAAAAACAATCCTTACAGGTATCCTGAGAAAGCAAAGGAAAGAAGAAATGTTGTATTGGATCAGATGCAGAAAACAGGATACATCAATGAAGAAACCTATCAAAAGGCAATCAGTACTCCTATTGAAGTAGACTTCCACCCTATTAAAAGTATTACTGACGGATATTCGGCTTATTATAAATTCTATCTGAGAAAAGAGATTGATAAGTATCTTGAAGCGAATGAAAAAGAAACCGGTAAAAAGCTGAACCTTTATAAAGATGGTTTAAAGATATATGTGACCCTTGATTCTAAAATGCAGAAGTATGCAGAAGAATCAATCAAGGAACATTTAACGGATCTTCAGAAAAGATTTGATGCTGAGCAAAGAGGCAGAAAAAACAGACCTTTCTACTATCTTAATGATAAACAAATCAAAGACGTAATGGTTCAAGCCATGAAAAGAACTGGCCGCTATAAACTGTTGAAAGCAGATGGAATGCCTGAAGATTCTATCATGATGGAATTCAAAAAGCCTATCAAAACTTCACGATTCACATGGGCTGGCGAAGAAGAGGTAGAAATGTCTCCATGGGATTCTATCAGATACCACAAACAGATTGCACAGGCAGGCCTTATGTCTATGGTTCCGGGAACCGGAGAGATCAAAGCATGGGTAGGAGGTATCGACTGGCAACACTTCCAGTATGACCACATCAAGCAAGGGAAAAGACAGGTAGGATCTACCTTCAAACCTTTCGTATATGCGACGGCTATTATGAAACTAGGTATGACTCCTTGTTCAACTGTTTCTAACGGAACTTACGATCATAACGGATGGCACGTACCGGGAAGAGGCGGAATGCTTACATTGAAAGACGCATTGGCACACTCTCAAAACCCGGTTGCAGCAAGGCTTATTGAAATGACAGGAGTAGATGCCGTAATTCAGACAGCAAGAGATCTAGGAGTAACGGAAGATATTCCAAGAAACAATACCATTGCACTAGGATCATCAGATATTACAATTTATGAAATGCTTGGTGCCTACAGTACTTTTGCCAACTATGGAAACTACAACAAACCGGAAATGATCTGGAGAATTGAAGATGCCAACGGTAGGGTAATTAAAGAAATAAACGTAGAGCCTAAAGAAGTAATGAATCCTATGTACGCCTACACCATGATCGAGCTAATGAAAGGTGTTGCACAATATGGTACTGCATCAGGAGAGTTAGGAAGAAGAGGAATCTCAAAAGCTGTTGAAATTGCTGCGAAAACAGGTACTACACAGAACAACTCAGACGGTTGGTTTATGGGAATCACTCCAAAACTGGCAACAGGAGCCTGGGTAGGATGGGAAGACAGAGCCACCCACTTCTTTGGAACAGGAGAAGGTCAGGGAGCGAAAATGGCACTTCCGATATGGGCTATCTTTATGAAAAAAGTATGGGCAGACAAGAGTTTAGGAGTTACTCCTGATGATAAGTTTATCAAACCTTCAGACTGGAAAGACGGCTGCTCGAACCTAAAAGGTCTCGGCGGAGGTTATGGAGATGATGGAAGCCTTCAAACGATTGACGAAATCAAAAACCCAAGACCTGTAGATCCTACACCGAAGAAACCTACAGAAAAGAAAGAGGACAATATCAATGAAAACCTTCATTCTAATGATGAAGTAGATTTCAATAAATAATTTCTCTTTTAGAAATACACAAGACCTTTCAATAATTTGAAAGGTCTTTTCTTTTATAATTAATACCTTTGAAGGATGAATATCGAACGCATCAGACAACCTTTCATCAAGAAATTTCCGGGGGATTTTTCAGATAATCCTATGCAGAGAAACACCCCCAAGGTTTTATTTGCCACCACTAAACCCGCCGGCTTTGACAAACCTGAAATGATTGCCTTTAATGAGGTTCTTTCAGAGGAAATAGGCCTTGGTACATTTGAAGAGAAAGACCTGGATTTTCTGGTAGGAAATAACCTTCCGGAAAACATTCAAACCTATGCTACGGCTTATGCTGGACATCAATTTGGCAACTGGGCAGGACAGCTTGGAGACGGAAGAGCTATTCTGGCGGGAGAAATCATCAATGAACAGGGAAAGAGAACGGAAATTCAATGGAAGGGTTCCGGTGCGACTCCTTATTCCAGACATGCAGACGGAAGAGCGGTATTGAGATCTTCGGTAAGAGAATACCTGATGAGTGAAGCCATGTATCATTTGGGAGTTCCTACAACCCGGGCTCTCAGTTTGGCATTTACAGGAGAAGATGTAGTCCGTGACATCATGTATAACGGAAATCCGCAATTTGAAAAGGGAGCCGTTGTCATAAGAACAGCAGCCAGTTTTCTCCGCTTTGGACATTTTGAACTGATGTCTGCCCAAGGGGAATACAAAACATTACAGGATCTTGCCGATTTTACAATTGAAAATTACTTTCCGGAAATCACATCATCCGGAGCCCAGAAGTACAAGGACTTTTTTGAGAATATATGTACACGAACCGCAGATCTTATGGTAGAATGGTTCAGAGTAGGTTTTGTGCATGGTGTTATGAACACAGACAACATGTCTATCCTGGGACTCAGCATTGATTATGGCCCCTACTCTATGATGGATGAATACGATCTGAACTTTACCCCCAATACCACCGATCTTCCCGGAAGAAGATATGCGTTTGGAAAACAGGGACAGATTTCCCAATGGAACCTTTGGCAGCTTGCCAATGCTCTTCACGCGCTCATTAAAGATGAAAAGTTCCTGGAAGACACATTGAACCGCTACGGAAATTATTTCTGGGAAGCTCACGATGCCATGCTGTGCAGAAAATTTGGTTTTGATGAACTGCGAAAAGATGATGAGGAATTTTTTACCAACTGGCAGGGCTTAATGCAGGAATTGCAGCTTGATCACACTTTATTTTTCAATCAGTTGGAAAAATTAAGACCTGGTGATGATCTGAAAGAACTATTCGGTATCACTTCTTATACTTTACTGAACGAGGAAAAACTTCGTAAACTGAAAAACTTCATTGGTCATTACGAATCCCGGATAGACTCTAACACTATATCAAAGGAAGAGTCATTGGCTATGATGAGAAAAGCAAACCCCAAATTCATACTCAGAAATTATTTATTGTATGAATGTATCGAAGAGATCAGCAATGGTAAGAGAGAAATGCTGAATAAATTAACCAAAGCTCTGGAAAGCCCTTACGAAGAGCTCTTCCCTGAGTTTTCTGCTAAAAGACCACCGGGTTATGACGACATTGCCGGATGCTCAACACTTTCTTGCAGTTCATAACAGATTCGATATAATCTTACTATTTTATTAAATATCCATCAACATGTTGTATTTTTTATTAAATTAGTAAAAAATATCACAATGAAAAGAATTCTATTATTTCCAGCTTTATTAGCAGGTTTTTACAGTTATGCACAGACTTTATTGTCTGAAGATTTTAACGGAGCTACATTTCCTCCATCAAATTGGACAAGATCAGCAACGCTCAGCACCAATCCCTGGGGACCATCAAATGTTCTTTCAACATTTCCATCAAGTGGTAACGCTGCCATCACTACCTATTCCATTGGCGGAACAAAATCAGCTGCAATAGATTACGCCTCTGCCAGCAATGTTGCAAACCTTGTAAGCCCGGCATTCAGTTTGGCAGGTACTACATCTCCTCTATTAAAATTCAAAGTGATCGTTGGATGGTCATACATGATAGGTTTAAACAAAGGAAATCTTCTTGCACAAATTTCAACCGATGGAGGAACAGTATGGAATACATTATGGACTGAAGATACAGAGCCAGGTTTCACAGACGACAATGATGGAAATCCAAATACGGACTTTTACAATGTTGTATCTGTACAAAAAGATTTATCAGCTTATATTGGCCAGGCCAATGTCAAAATAAGATTCCAATACTCAGCAACAGACGCAGACGCTGTTTCTATTGATGATGTAGAGGTTCTTGGAAGTGCTACATTAGGAACCCATGAGACCACCTCAAAAAAAATATCTTTGGAAATCTATCCAAACCCTGCCAAAGCAGAAATAAGCATCAGGACAGATAAGAAAATAAAATCTTCAACCGTTTTTGATATGGCAGGAAAATCACTATTGCAGGCCAACAGTGAAAAAACTAATATTTCCTCTCTACCAAAAGGAAATTATTTGGTACAGGTTATTTTCACAGACGGAACTTCATCTACAAGACAAATAATAAAAGAATAAGTAAATTTTAATTAAAATAATCTTCCAGGCTCGCCAGATATGGTGAGCTTTTTATTTTTACTTTTGCAAAAAATATGACCCGTGTCTTTTATCAAAACAAAATTCACTAATTTTTTAAAATTAGTTTTTCCTTCATCCTATAGCGAGCTGGCAGTTTTTCTATTTTTCATTACCTGCTACGGAATATTGGGATCTTATATCGCATGCCACTACAGAATCATATTCGACAGCAGAATTCCATGGGACGCTTACTTCAGCTTTGATAATAAATCGATCATCATGAGCGGCGGAAGTTTTGAAAGACACCCACTCTCCTATTATTTTTTTAACGGGATCAGAGAAATTTCGTTACTCATCTCGGGAGGAAAAATGGATACAACCTTCAGACTTACCTTGGCATGGCTGAGCAATCTTGTGATTACTTTGAATATTGTACAAATATTTAAATATTTAAAAAACATCATCAGACTCCCAATCGAGTTCAGCCTTTTCATTGTGCTCTTTTTTGGGTTGTTTTCCACCAATATCATCCTGTCTTTTACACCGGAAAACTTTACTTATACCTTATTTTTCCTAAGTATTTACAATTATTATGCAGCCATAAAAATTAAGAATGAAGATAAAATACCTGCTTCGGCTTTAACGCTCGCAGGCATTACCATTGGAGGGCTTACCATTACTAATTTTGTAAAAGTTTTTATTCCCATACTTTTTGAAAAAAACATCTTCAGAAGCTGGAAAAAATTGGGAAATGCCGCTTTCAGAGTAATATTAGCCGCTATCGTATATGTACTTCTCTATCTGAACAGAATTGACTTTAAATATCAGGCCATCTTTTCTAAGACCAACCAGCAGTATGAAAAGTTCTCTAATGTAGAATCTATGCCCACATGGGACATGATTGCTTCTTTCTTCTTTGGTGGCAATATCCTTTTCCCCAGCTTTATCATTTCTGATAAGCATAATATGAAAGGGGTTGATTTCAAAGGAATCTATATGGAATTGTATTCGTCTGTGTTTTCTTATATTTTCATAGCCATATTATTGCTATTGATAAGTTGGAGTTATTATAAAAATTTCAAAAATAAATGGGTTCAGATTCTTATGATTTCTTTTTTTATTGACATCATTATCCATTGCTTGATGAGGTTTGGACTTCACACGTCATACATCTACGGCGGGCACTTTGTTTTCGTGTATCCGTTGTTGATAGGATGGCTGTTTTACGCCTACAGATCATCTCCCAGAGCACTGTTTATCCTGATGTTCATTGTGGGAATTTTGTTATTTTATCTTCTATGCAACAATCTGCTTAGGATGAAAGAATTCTTCTGGTTTTTGGAGAAATATTATCAATAAAAAGAGGCTGTCTCAAAAGTGAGGCAGTCTTTTTTTTGAGCATAAAAAAAGGAAAGCTTTTGCTTTCCTAATATTTGCAAATTGATTAATTTGCTGTGTGTTAAGTAATTCAAAGGTAGTCTTTAAA